>JAHHHP010000109.1 GCA_019359275.1 Myxacorys chilensis ATA2-1-KO14
TCGTTAAGCATTTTTTCTTCTCTTTGAGGTGTCCAACTCCTTGAAGAGATTTTATTTGCTTTGCTTCCCCTGCCGCTTCTAACTAGCAACTTAAGTTACATATATTGCGCTGTTAGAAGCAGGAAGCGGGCTGTTTACCGTTAGCAATTCTTCCGAGCCTGGCTCCGTCAATGGGCGTGTGAGCCGCGCCGACTTTCGCAGATATATTGAACAGCAGCACCTCCGCGAGAGATTTCCGGGTGTGCAGGGAATTGGCTTCTCTCGGCGATTTTCGACAAGTGAGAAAGCGGTGTTACTGGCGGAGATGAAGCAGCAGGGAATTAGAAATTTCGCCATAAGACCAGACGGTAACCGCAACGAATATCACGCCATTCTGCATCTAGAGCCGCTCGACCAACGTAATCAAGGCGCGATCGGCTATGACATGTTCACAGAGGCAAGGCGACGGGCAGCGATGGAGCGGGCGCGAGATACTGGGCAGCCGTCTGCGACAGGTCGTGTCACTCTGATTCAAGAGACCGAGCAGGATAAGCAGACAGGCTTCCTGATTTACGTTCCTGTCTATCAAAACGGTGCGCCGTTAACCACCGTTGCCCAGCGACGAGCCGCGCTTCAAGGCTTTGTCTACAGTCCTTTCCGCACAGGCGATCTGATGGCGGGCATCTTTCCAGAGGGGCAATTGCAATATGTTGATTTCCAGCTTTACGATGGAACGCCGTTAAACCCAACGCAATTACTCTACCGCTCTAAAAATGTTCAATCAGAAACTGCCCAATCAGACGGTTCCTACACGCCTCATTTTACTAAAACCGTTACCTCTAACGTGGCGGGACGTTCCTGGAGCCTAGTATTCACGTCTCGACCAGAACTCGATAGTTTCTCTCAGCAGAGTTTCGTGCTTCCTATCTTGGGAACGGGCATCCTGGTGAGTTTGGTGTTATTTCTACTGACCCGATCGCAGGTGAAATCGCTACTAAAAGCCGAAGATGCCGCGATCGCTCTGCAATGCAGCAATGAGCGTTTGGCTCTGCTCTATAGTATGTCGAGCAGTTTACTGCTGCACGAGCAGCCAAAGGTATTTATTGCGAGTTTGTTTAGTCAACTATCGCAGCAGCTTGATCTTGAGGTGTATTTGAACTATTTGCTTGATGCAAACCAGCAGACGTTGAGGCTAAATGCCAGTAGCGGCTTGTCCCCATCGATGCTGCAATATGTAGAGGAGCTGAAGGTTGGAGAAAGTATCTCGGGTCGGGTAGCGCAGCAGAAACAAAGAGTTGTAATAGAGCGAGTGAATCAAACCGTCGATACAGAGGTGCTGCGATCGCAAGGATTAACCGCGTATGCCTGTTATCCGTTGATCGCTCGCAATCAGTTGATTGGTACATTGGCGTTTGGTAGCCGCGATCGCTCGGTGTTTACACCAGATGAGTTGACGTTGCTACAAGTGGTTTGCGATCAAGTTGCGGCTGCCATAGAACGGGCGGCTTTGGTCGAGCAATTGCGGCAGCAAACCGAGGATTTACAAGAAGCGAGTCGGCTGAAAGACGAATTTCTCGCAACGCTCTCTCATGAATTGCGGACTCCGATGAACGCGATGTTGGGGTGGACTTCGCTCCTGAGGAGCCGCAAATTTGATGCAGCGGCTACGATTCGGGCGCTCGAAACGATTGAACGCAATACCAAATCTCTCAATCAGTTAATTGAAGATTTGCTCGATGTGTCTCGAATTGTCACCGGAAAGCTGCGGCTTCAGCGTCATCCGGTTGAGTTAGCTCCGATTGTGAATGCCGCGATCGAGACGGTGCGATCGTCGGCAGATGCTAAAAAGATTTACATCCAAACCACGCTAGAGCCGCTTGAAAGTCCTGTTTTGGGAGACGCAACTCGACTTCAGCAGGTGATTTGGAATCTGATGACAAATGCGATCAAGTTTACTCCCCCTGAAGGACACATCAAGGTTCAGTTAACTAGGGTGTCTCACCCCTCTTCTTCTAGCGTTGAGTCTTACGCTCAAATTCAAGTAGTTGACACTGGAGCGGGAATCTCGCCTGAGTTTCTACCCTACGTGTTCGATCGCTTTCGGCAGGCAGATAGCAAGAGTACTCGATTGCATGGTGGCTTGGGGTTGGGACTAGCGATCGTGCATCACCTGATTGAGAGTCACGGTGGAACGGTTCGGGTGGAAAGTCCTGGAGAAGGACAAGGCTCAACCTTTACCGTCCAACTACCGTTGTTAAGTCAGTCGGTGCGCCGAGCGCCCGATGTCCATCCCATCTGCTCTGCAAAATCAATGCCTCGACTCGATGGAATTCGAGTGTTGGTCGTGGATGATGAAGCCGATGCCCGTGAAATCGCCGCGACTAGTCTACAGCAAGCTGGGGCAGAAGTAATGACGGCATCAACAGCAGGTCAAGCCCTGGATGCGTTTCTGAACTTCAATCCACAGGTTCTCATCGGCGATATTGGTATGCCAGAAGAAGATGGATATAGCTTAATTAAGAAAGTGCGACTCTTTGAGACTTCGCGAAGCGAATCGCTAGAAGGCTCACAGGATCTACTTTCTGCCCAGTCGAGCATGAAAGAAACTCGCCAGATTCCGACGATTCGCACAACGACCTGCAAAGCGATCGCGCTGACTGCTTTTGCGAGTGTCGACGATCGAGAACGAATTCTCAAATCAGGATTTCAGCAGCATCTGGCGAAACCGATTCAGGCAGATGAACTAATTTACGCCGTTGCTACTGTACTTGACGTGTAAGCCGTTAAGAGAGGATGCCAGTAAGACTCTTGGGTTCTCCAATCACACTTTTGGGTTCTTCAATTACAAGGTGTAAGTAAAGTTTTCGACAATCATGCCTGGAACTAAAACGCCACCCAAGTTGCGGTGCTCGTAGGTTCCGACGTCAGGAATAAATTCCTGAAAATCGGTCAGTGCCACCAAATTTTCGCCCCAAAACTGATACAAGCTGTCATCAAACCGGAGATTTTCGATTGGGGCAACGATTTCGCCATTCTCAACCCAAAAGCAGGCATACCGCGTCATTCCGGTGATACGACCCGTGGGGCGATCGCTCCAGTTTAAGTAGTGCAGATTCGAGACATACAATCCAGTGTGCAATTCAGTGAGGATGCGATCGCTGGGCAAGTCTCCGACCTCCAGTTCCGGCGATCGCAGTCCTTCGTCTTGAGTCGCTCCATTTGCCACCAGCGTGTACTCTTTCGCGGTTTTCGATGAAATCAACATGTTCGCCAGTTCACCCGACACGATGAGCGGCAGTTCTGACGGGGCAACTTCGCCGAGTTCATTAAATCGAGGCACTAAACCTTGAGTGAAATTCTCGCTGAGGCTGAACTTAGGCGACAGCTTTTTTTCTCCTCGACGCAGTGCCGCAAAACAGCTTCCGCCCTGCTGATACGACGCTTCACTAACGCCGCCCCAGGATAGTATGTTCACCAGTTCAGCAACGGCGGCAGGGGCTAGATAGGTGCGATATTGTCCGCGCCCAATCGGTTTTGGCGCATCAGACAACCGGTTTAGCTGCTCTCTAGACTGATTAATTTTGGTTTGATAGGCAGCGTGATTCCACTGATTGCCTGCGATCGTGCCCTTAACCGCTTGCCCTTCAGCCGTAAATAACGAATAATCGAGCGAATATGTATCGGTGGCAAACCAGTGTTTCTGCCCAACCGAATCGGCGTAAGCTCGAATTACAAGTCCAGCAGAGTAAATTCCGGTAAAGTCGAAATCCGCCACGGCGGCAAGAATAGTTGAAGGCACAGCATCGGAAGGGAGCAAATTGCCTTCGTGACTTTCGCGACTGGTTGCATCTCCAGAAGGCAAAACAAGATAGGGATTTTTGGGTAGTTGAGGTACTTCTTGCCGGAGAGCGTCTAGGGCATGTTGGGCCTGCCGCTGATCAATCTCAACATCTCCCGTGAAGGGAAATTCTTGATAGCTGCTGCGCTGATCTTGCATCAACTGTAGCCGCAGCGTGCCGTCGCTAACCGTTCCAGTCTGCCTTACTTTAGCGTGATTAAATCGCGTGAATTGGCTTTGTTCACTGGTGAGCGTGAGGGTGAACTGCTCGTCTGGGCTTAGCTCCGCCCGAAGCTGCTCAACCAAAGAATTGAAACTTGTTTCTAATGCGCCTCGTTCAACCGTTGTCATGCCCCACCCCCAAACACTTCAACATTGGCAAACGCAGCAACAGGAGATCCATGTCCAACCCAAATACACTGATTTGGTTCCCCTTTACCGCAGAAGGGGGTGCCGTACATTTGCCAGGTGCTGCGATCGCCCACGCGCGCCAAACTGTTCCAAAACTGCGGAGTGATGCCGCGATAGTTTGGGTTGCGGAGCGTTTTACTCAGTTTTCCATTTTCGATCAGCTTGGCGTATTCGCAGCTAAATTGGAATTTGTGTCGCTGATCGTCAATCGACCAAGAGCGATTGGCTTCCATGTAAACGCCGCGATCGATACCGCCAATGAGATCATCAAACGATTGATCGCCAGATTCGAGGTTGAGATTTGCCATGCGATCGATGGGCGGACGATTCCACGAGGACGCCCGCGAACAGGCAACACCCGCAACGCCACTTCTGGCTTGGCTCTCAAGACTACCTAACCCCCGTTGCAGCACGCCTGCTTTGATCAAATATTCACGCGAGGCAGGCGCTCCGGTATCGTCAAAACCGTAGCTGGCAAACTCACCAGAGACGGTTGGATCGAACGTAATGTTCATCAAGGGCGACCCATACACGAGGTTGCCGAAGTCCTGAAGCTTCACAAAGCTGCCGCCTGCGTAGTTGCGCTCATCTCCTAAGATTCGATCAAGTTCTAATGGATGACCAATGCTTTCATGGATTTGCAACAGCATTTGATCGGGTGATAGCACTAGCGTTGTTGTTTCCGTTGGACATTCTTCTGCGCTGAGTAACTCTAATGCTTGCTCTCCAACCTGCTGGACGCGATTCCACAGTTCGGGCGTGATGAAATATTCCATGCCGCCCTGATAGCAGTGCGCTAAAAACCCGTTGCTCGATCGGCGTTGGATGATTGCTCCCTCTTGAGCAGTAGCAGAATAATCGGTGCCGATCCGCAGAAATTTTTGATAGACTTCGGAGCCGTTGCTGCTTACAAACCACGACTCCGTTTCTGTTGTGATGGCAGTGGCGCTGGTTTTGACAATTTTGTCTGATTGCTTGAGACCGTGACAGATTTTAGTCAGCACATCATTGATTTCTCCCAGAGTTAGCACGTCAAACGGCTTGACCATTGGGGAAAGATATTGTCCGACGACTTTGGGACGCGCCGAAAGCCCCGTTTTCTGAATCGTCCATTCGGACGCCGCGATCGCTTGACGATAGGCTGCTGCTGCTGCCTCCCGAACCTGCTCAGGCTTTAATGAATTCGTCGCCCCGTAACCAATCTGCCCGTTCACCAATACTTCAACCATGACGCCCTGCGTCGTCGATGTGCCATTGGTCTCAGGTCTTCCGTCGCGAGACGAACGAGCGGTAGACATTTCTCTGGTCGCTCGTAAGCCGACCCATTCTGCGGAAATATCGAGAGTTGAAAGCAGATGTGTGAGTTCTGTAATCATCGATTCGGGTAAAAATAGAGTAATTTTCTCTTATTGGTTTATAACTGAGAATTCGTCTTTTATCACGAACAGTTTTTATCACGAACGGGATGAAGAAAACTGTAACGATGAGTTCTCTTGCACCATTTTAATAACTTGGGTGGCAGCGGATTCGGTAGCAGATGTAACGGATGAACAGCCAGCGGTAACCCAGCCATATCTTGCCGGGAGAGTTAATGGAGAAGCCATCTACGCTTTATCTTCTAGTTTAGCTGCGATGCCAGAGGGTAAGACCGCCCGGTTTATCAATGAGTTGAATGCCTTGAGCTTGCAGATCGTTGCGAATGCGATCGGCTTCGGCAAAGTTTTTCGTTTTTTTGGCTTCGGTGCGTTGCGCAACCAGCGTTTCAATCTCGGCGTCAGAAATTGAAGGGACTTGTTCGGGTTCTGGCTGAGCTTCAAGACCCAGAATGCTGGCTAACTCAACCAATGTCAACCACTGTGACTCTAGCAGATCTGACGGCTCACCTGTTTCGCCTTCGTGAATCAGTAGATTACTGGCGCGTTCTAGCTGTTTTGCCAGACCAAAGAGAACAGCCAAGGCGCTAGAGGTATTGAAATCGTCATCCATCACCGTCCGAAATTGCGCGATCGCATCAGCTTGCGTTTCTACGCTTCCTGTCCAGCCCAGGCGCTCACCGTACTCATGCCCAAACAGCAACCCTGCCTTTAAGATGTTCCACCCGTTTTGAGCCGCGGCAATGCCATCATCGGTAAAGTCAATCGGTTTGCGGTAGTGCGCTTGCAGAATAAACATCCGAACTGCCATCGGCTCGGGTGCGTTAGGCGCATCGAGCATTTGCCGAATCGTGGTGAAGTTGCCAAGCGATTTAGACATCTTCTCGCCGTTGACGTTCACCATGCCGTTGTGCAGCCAATATTTTGCCAAAGGTTTCCCAGTGACGGCTTCCGATTGGGCAATTTCGTTCTCGTGGTGAGGAAAGATCAGATCGTTGCCGCCTGCATGAATGTCAATTGTTTCGCCTAAGCGATGGCTTGCAGAATCTGCGAAACACTCGCGCACCATAGCCGAACATTCGATGTGCCAACCGGGTCGTCCTTTGCCCCAGGGTGATTCCCATGCAGGTTCTCCAGGCTTTGCCGACTTCCACAGCGCAAAATCTGCCGGATCTTGTTTTTGGGCTTCTTCATTCTCGGAGACGCGACCGCTTGCTCCCATGCGGCGCTCGTCTAATTTCTGACCCGAGAGCTTACCATAGTCTGGGAATTTTCTGACTGAGTAGTAAACGTCGCCTGCGCTGGGATAGGCAAACCCTCTCGTTTCGAGTTCGTGAATCAGACGTTTGATGCCATCAAGCGTGTGGGTTGCCCGTGGATATTCGTCGGCTTCTTTGATGTTGAGCCGCGCCATATCTTCAAAGTAGGCTGCAATATAACGCTCTGAAATGGCTTCCATCGTCGTGCCTTCTTGCCGCGATCGATTCAAAATTTTGTCATCAATATCGGTGAAGTTTTGCACATAGCGCACCTCATAACCGCGCCACGTCAGATAGCGCCGCACCACATCCCAAACCACACATGCCCGTCCGTGTCCCACGTGGCAGTAGTCGTACACCGTCACCCCACAGTAATACATCCGCACCTTTCCAGGTTCTAGCGGCTCAAACGGTTCTTGACGGCGGCTCAACGTGTTGTAAAGACTCAGGGACATAGCGATAAAGAGTTAGGGCTTAGAAGAATTGACGCTGCACCATCAAACGACTTAATTTCAAAACACGGATTATTTTAAAATACGGGCAGTGAGACACTCACAGTGTCGCTGCAAAAGTCCGCCGACCCATTCCGATTCGGCGGAGCGTCAATAGCCAATGATAAATCAATTCTAGATCGGCAATAATGGGAGAGAGACTTTTCTGGCAAACGTGCTATGCAATCCGCAGCCACTAATTCTACTTCAAATGATTCTCCAAAGATGGACGCTCCTAAAGTAGGGCTTCCAGTCACGATTATCACAGGCTTTCTGGGCAGTGGGAAAACAACGCTGCTCAACCACATTCTGACCAATCAGCAAGGCTTAAAAACCGCCGTTTTGGTAAATGAATTTGGTGAAATCGGCATTGATAATGAACTGATTATTCAAGCTGATGACTCCAACAACATGGTGGAACTCAGCAACGGCTGTATCTGCTGCACGATCAACAATGATCTGGTTGAGGCGGTTTACAAAGTATTGGAGCGTCAAGAGCAAATTGATTACTTGGTGGTCGAAACGACTGGATTAGCCGATCCGCTGCCGGTGGCGTTGACGTTTTTAGGAACCGAATTGCGCGACTTGACTCGACTCGACTCGATTGTGACGGTGGTTGATGCTGAAAATTACAGTCTCGACTTATTCAACAGTGAAGCGGCTCATAGCCAAATCGCGTATGGCGACATTATTCTGCTCAATAAAGCCGATTTGGTGGAAGAAGCGGATCTCGATGCGCTAGAAGTTCGGGTGCGCGATGTCAAAGAAGGCGCGCGAATTTTACGCACTGTGAAAGGTCAAGTTCCGTTAGGAGCGTTGCTCAGTGTGGGGTTATTTGAGTCAGATAAGTATTTCAATCCTGATACAGAGAATCACGATCACGAGCATCACGATCACGAGCATCACGACCATGATCATGCGCACGATGACCATTCCGCGTGCGACCATGACCACGGGCACTGCGATCACGACCATGATCACGAGCATCATCATCACTCCAATCATTTAGAAGTTGATGGATTTACGTCAATCTCGTTTGACAGTGATCGCCCTTTCAGCATTCGCAAGTTCCAACATTTCTTAGATAGTCAATTGCCCACCAACGTGTTTCGAGCAAAAGGCATTCTCTGGTTTGAAGAAAGCCCGAAGCGTCACATCTTCCATTTGAGCGGCAAGCGATTTTCGCTCGATGATGATGAGTGGAAAGGCAAACCCAAAAATCAATTAGTCCTGATTGGGCAAAATCTGGACAAAGAGACTCTGCGATCGCAGGTCGAAGCCTGTTTTACAGTGCATTCGCCAACCAAAGGGAAAGGATTTGGGAAATGAGGGAATGCTAAAGACAGGAGTTCAGCACTAAGAACTTCTTTCTTTAGCGCACAGCACGTTCATGCATAAGCGAGTTCTTGTTTGCCAGTCTCGAAGCTGCCTAGCCAATGGCTCAGCCGAAGTACTGGCAGCTTTTTTAGCAGGTTCGACTCCAGATATTTCGATCAGTGCAAGTGAGTGCCAAGGGCAGTGTCACCTAGGAGCAACAGTGCGCGTATTGCCAGATGAAGTGTGGTATTGCCGCGTTAAACCGAAAGATGTAGCTGAGATCGCCCATCAGCACCTCCAGCACGGTCATCCTGTAGACCACCTATTGCATCCCCGTCTCCATCCTCGATATACAAATTCTGTACCTACCGAGTCCGGCTCCTAGGCGATCGCTCTATACTAAGGTCAACAGTCAGCTTGTTTTTTTGAAAAGGGGCTGACACCCTTGATTTCTGGTTAGTCGCTTTGCTCTAGAATGAAGAAGAGAGCTGAGATCCGCCGCCCATCGTCAGCATCGAAAGCTGTCCAGAGTATTGTAAAGTAATGAGAGCAGATAAATTCACAGAACCTTTATTCTAAAAGGAAGCTAGCTTTAAGAAGCGTTGCTTTCGCTCCAGTGAACCTAGGGAACACTGAGAGAAATAAATTAATTTAAGGTAGGGTATTCGTGGATCGCACCCCTTCCGTTCCTCATTCTTGTACTTGCAGCAAAGTAACCCGTTGTTCCGCTAAGGAGATGGGTACACTGTTTCTGTGGTTTCCAGTGCCGCACACGCTCAATAAGGTAACGTCGTACCTGCAAAATACCCCACTTCAGTATGACTCAATGCAGGAGCGACACGGTCTTAGCGTAGTTTGTGGTGATGGACAAGCCAAAGAGTTAGCTAGAAATCTGGCGGGGTTGCTCACCCCTAAAGAGTTGCGAGAAACTCAAGTTCTGTTTATGGGTGGGCGTGCCAAACCCAAGCTCTACGACTTTAGCGATATGACATCGCTGTATCGTTTCATCAAGTTCAGTCAGTCTGACTGGCTGGTAGGAATGCTGGCAGACCGTCGATTCACCAGCTACTTTCAACCCATTGTTTATATTGACGACACCACTCAAATTTATGGCTATGAGGCGCTCCTGCGTGGACTAGACGAACAGGGAAATCTGGTGATGCCAGGTTCCATTTTCGAGCTAGCAAACGACGCTGGACTGCTGTCACAATTGGATCAGTCAGCCCGTTTAAGCGCGATCGCGCAAGCCAGCCACCATCAGGTCAAAAGCCACCTCTTCATCAATTTTGCATCAACCGCGTTGTACGACCCGGTTTCCTGTTTGCGCAGTACTGTTGCAGCCATCAATGCAGCTGGGATTCCGCATGAACACGTCGTCTTTGAGGTGGTCGAATCAGACAATCCGGAGAATTTAGACCATCTCAAAGCAGTCCTCAAATACTACCGCGAGGAGGGGTTTTTAATCGCACTTGATGACCTGGGATCTGGTTATTCTGGCTTGAACCTACTGCATCAATTACGTCCTGACTTCATCAAGTTGGATATGGGATTGATTCGGGATGTGCATCAAGACCTCTACAAAGCTTCGATTACCGAAAAAATTCTAGAAATCGCTCAGAAGCTAAATATTCAAACTGTAGCGGAAGGCATTGAGTGCGTGGAGGAATTGGGCTGGCTACGGGAGCGAGGAGCCACTTTTGCCCAAGGGTACCTGATTTCTAAACCCAATGCCTCTCCCATTACCGCAACCCCTCATCTTGTTGTCAATGAGTTCAGCGCCCCTGTGACAACCGTTGAGCATCATCCAGTTGATGACCACCTCCGCCGCCAAAGCGAATCGGAACGGATTGTTGCCTCGGTGACACAACGGATTCGACAATCGTTAGATTTAGACGAAATTTTGCGAAATACCGCCGCCGAAGTCCGGCAATTGTTTGAAGTCGATCGAGTTGTGATTTATCGGTTTGAGCCGGATTGGAGCGGGTTGGTTGTTGTAGAGTCAGTTGCAGAGGGGTGGTTGCCAATTCTCGGACTCCACTTCATGGATACCTGCTTCCAAGGCACTCGTGCTGATTACTACCGACAGGGACATTCCAGAGCGATCGAGGATGTTTACGCCGCGAATTTGACGCCGTGCCATCTTGACCTGCTGCAACAATTTCAAATCCGGGCCAATCTCGTCGTTCCTATCTTGCAGCAAGAACGATTGTGGGGGTTGTTAATTGCCCATCAATGCAGAAGTCCTAGGCAATGGCGACCTTCTGAGGTTAGCTTGTTTAGCCAACTTGCTGGTCAAGCCGCGATCGCGATTCAACAATCTGAGCTCTACCAACAACTGCAACAAGCAAACCAGGAACTACAGCGCCTTGCCTCTTCTGACGGCTTAACCCAGGTTGCAAATCGTCGTTGTTTTGATGAATATCTCAACTCAGAATGGCAGAGGTTAGATCGGGAGCAGTTGCCTTTGTCTATGATTTTATGTGATGTTGATTACTTTAAACGCTACAACGATACGTATGGGCACTTGGCGGGGGATGATGTGTTGAGGCAAGTTGCCAAAGCGATCGCTAAGGCAGTGAAACGCCCAGCCGATTTAGTTGCTCGCTATGGTGGAGAAGAATTTGCGGTAATTTTGCCGTATACAGATGTAGAAGGGGCAATTGCGGTCGCACGCGAAATTCAACTCAATGTTAACGCTTTGCAAATTTCACATTCTGGTTCTCAAGTCAGTCCGTTCATCACACTTAGTTTAGGTGTTGCAACTACTGTTCCCCACAGTCGAGCGGTTTCCACAACTCTAGTTAAAGCTGCAGACCAAGAGCTATATCGAGCGAAAGCACAAGGCCGAAATTGTGTAGCTCATACGCAGGGTAGTTCTAACGAAGTAATATTTTTGTAAGTAAATAGGCGTAATAGAGTGTGAGCGTCCTGAGAAGCAGCTGTGAACATTTTGTCCACATTGTCATCTACAAAATACGGGTAGTGTTGTTGTAAGCCTGCTCAACTTCGATGCTGCATTGTAAAGACGCGATGAATCGCGTCTTTACAAGGGCGATGAATCGCTCAATCACGGGTCCATAACACTACCTAATTTCGTTGACCTAGTTATTGGGGTCGACAAAAATATTCTTGGCATTTCCTAGCAAACTTTGCTCTAGAACTTCGACGGCTCGTAAAACATTAAGACTTCCTCAAGTAGCGCCTCCTCAATCGATTCGATCACTACCATTCGAGGGAGAACTCACTGAGCTTAGGAAAGTCGTAATGGATCTTTTCTCCAACACCGTTGTTTTGTCGCGGATGCAGTTTGCGCTGACGGCAATTTTTCACATCTTATGGCCCGTTCTAACTACGGGAATGGGCATCTACTTAGTGATCGTAGAAGGACTCTGGCTCAAAACCAAAAATCCTGACTACTACCTGCACGCTCGCTTCTGGAGCAAGTTTTACGTTCTAAATTTTGGGATTGGAGTGGCAACCGGAATTCCGATGGAATTTCAGTTTGGGACGAATTGGGCACCGTTTTCAGAAGCAGTCGGCAATTTTTTCGGCAGCGTCATCGGCTTTGAAGCATCGTGGGCATTTATGCTAGAAGCGGCATTTCTCGGCATCATGCTGTTTGGCTGGGAACGCGTGAATCCAGCGATTCACTTTATGTCTACAATTTTGGTTGCCGTTGGCGCAAATCTTTCGACCGTATTCATTCTGATTGCCAATTCCTGGATGCAAACGCCGACCGGCGGCGATATGGTCAATGGCAAATTCGTGGTCAACGACTACTTTCAGGCGATGTTTAACCCGTTTTGGCTCAACAGTGTTTCGCACATGTTTTTTGCGACGCTAGAAACATCGCTGTTTGTCATCGGCGGCATTAGCGCTTGGTATATTCTCAACCGTCGTCACGAAGCATTTTTTGCCAAATCCTTCAAAATTGTGCTGGCAGCTACGATCGCAGTCGCACCATTTCAGATCTACCTCGGACACATGAGCGGCGAACAAGTTCAGCAGCATCAACCCTCAAAGCTCGCTGCGATGGAAGCCCAGTGGAATACTTCCCCTGCTGGTCAACCCGCCGATTGGAGCGTGATTGCCATTCCGAACGACAAAGCAGAGAAGAACGATTTTGAAATCACAATTCCCAACGCTTTAGGCTACATCTTAGAGTTCAGAAAAGAATTAACTCATCCCGTGGTTGGGTTGAAAGATATTAAATCTGACGAGCGACCTCACGCGGTGGGATTGATCTATTACGCCTTTCGCACGATGATTGCGATTGGGTTCTTTCTGGCGGTGCTGATGGGACTCACTGTACTGCAATGGTTTAGAGGAAAATTGTCAGCCGCTGCGATCTCAGATCAAAAGTGGCTAATGCGAATTTGGCTATTTTCCGGCCCGCTTGGCTACATTGCAGTCGAATCGGGCTGGATCGTACGTTGTGTTGGACGGCAACCGTGGTCAGTGTATGGGAAAATTCGGACAGCCGATTCGGTCTCTAACATTCCTGCTAGCAACGTGTTAACATCGCTCACTGCATTTGCACTTGTGTATACGTTGCTATTCATCACAACGCTATATTTCGGCAGCCGGATTGTTCGCAAAGGTCCTGACTTAGCATTGCCTATTCCTGGTACTGAGGTAACTAGACCTGCGATCGATACCTCACCTGGCGAATTTGTTCCCGACGAACGTCCTGTCGAGGCTCAACAGTAGCCGGTTGCCGCGATCACTTCAACAAATGCTTCAACAAATCATGGGTAGAAAGTCCAATCCTACGAAACATTATGGAAACCCTGCAATATTTTCTGCCTCAATGTTGGTTTGTGATTTTAGGATTATTTCTGTTGCTGTATGTGATGCTTGACGGATTTGATTTGGGAGTCGGCATTTTGTCGCTCACCTCATCCGATGAAGAGCGGCGCGGTATCTTAATGACCAGTCTAAGCAACATTTGGGATGCCAATGAAACGTGGCTGGTTCTAATGGGCGGCAGTCTGTTTGGCGCGTTTCCCCTTGCCTATGGCACGATTTTAAGTGCGCTATACATTCCCATCTTTCTCATGGTGTTTGGCTTTGTGTTTCGAGGCGTCGCCTTTGAGTTCCGCGAACAAGCCAACCGTAAATTTTTCTGGAATATTGCCTTTGGTGTTGGCAGCTTTGCCGCCGCACTGGGGCAAGGGTTTGCCCTCGGTGCCGTGCTATCAGGCATCAACGTTGACAAGACGGGACACTTTATTGGCGGCACGTGGGATTGGCTAACCTGGCAATCGGTGCTGGTGGCACTGACGCTGATCCAGGGTTACGTGTTGATTGGCTCGACCTACTTGGTTTGGAAGACGAGCGGAGAGCTACAGGACATTCACTATGGCACCGCAAAGCTTGCAGCCTGGACGACGTTGATTGGTGCAATATTCATTACGGTATCGACTCCAATCTTTTACGAAAGCACCAGAACTCGTTTATTTGATCCGCCGCTTGCTTATGTTTTTGCAACGATTCCATTCATTGGTGTATTACTAATTGCCCAACTTCTGCGGAGTCTCAACCGTAAAGAAGATCGCGCTCCCTTTGTTTGGACAATTCTGCTGTTTGTGTTCACATTTTTGAGTTTAGGACTCATTGTGTTTCCTTACATTATTCCTACTCAGATTACGATCTATGAGGCGTCGGCTGATGCAAGTTCGTTGGTAATCATGATTATTCTCATTGGGTTTCTGATTCCGGTGATGGTGTTCTACAATGTGTACCAATACATTGTTTTTCGGGGCAAAGTATCTGGCGAATCATACGGTGAGTAGCTGACACGCCAGAGTTTAAACCATTAATTGTTAAACCATTAATTGCCAGAGGTTAGTAAGGTTTTAGCATCTAGGCTTAAGGGAACAATTCCTCCTGGATTTAAGGGGAACAAGTTACCGTAGTAATCGCGTTTTACAGCATCTAAATCGCACGTGGCTGCTACTCCCGGCAGTTGATATAACTGCTGTAAGTAACCGCTAAGATGGGGATAATCTTTGATGCGACGAAGACTGCATTTAAACAACCCAAAGTAGGCAATATCAAATCGGAATAGCGTTGTAAAAAGTCTGATATCTGCTAGCGTGAGGGCATCGCCGCACAGATAACGCCCAGTTTTAAGAGCGCTATCAATTTCATCTAATGCCGCAAATAGTTCACGACAGGCGGTTTCATATGCTTCTTGCGTCTGAGCAAATCCACAGCGATAAACGCCATTATTGATGGCAGGATAAATTTTATCATTCCAAGCGTCAATTTTCTCACGCAGATTCTCTGGATATAAATCTAATTCTGAATTTGTAGAAAATTCATTAAACTGATCGTTGAGCATCACGATAATTTCTGCACTCTCGTTGTTCACGATCGTATTGGTTTTAGTATCCCAAAGCACCGGAACAGTGCAACGTCCCGTGTAATTAGGTTGCGCAACTTGATACAACTCTGCTAATGGGCGACATCCATATTCTGATGTATCTAATACCCATCCGCCTTCTATTGGAGAAGGAGAGACAATCGAAACCGCGATCGCATGTTCCAATCCTTTCAGCGCTCGAACAACCAGCGTTCGATGTGCCCACGGACAACTCATTCCAACATAGAGCTTGTAGCGTCCCGATTCAGCCGGATAGGGGGCATCTGCGTTCCGACTAACGACATTTCTAAATTCACTTTCAGGACGAGTATACGCCCCGGATGGCGATCGCGGTGCAAGGTTTGACATCATCACACGCCAAAGGGTCGTCCAAACGAATTTGCCCGATTGAATAATGAGTTTGGGAGGAAGTTTTGCCATGATTCTATCTGCGAGACAAAAGCTTTTTCTTTAGCTTAACGAATAGGGTCTGCGATCGTAGGCTGATGACTCGGCTCGGCGTTAGCTCAGGAATATCGGATGGCTGCTGTTGCGAGTGATCAAAAAACTCGTTGACTTCCTGTAGAATCAGCGCTAGCCGCTTGGTGATGTGATCGGTACGATGCTGTGCAAGGAACGACTCCGGCAATTTATTTGGTACAAACTGATTAACGCTGTTTAGAATTCGATACACATCAAAATCAGTCGAATAGCCTGCAATTTTGTGACAGTTGAAGCCTGGATCTAAGTAGTCAGACAGTCCACCATTGACGCTCGAAAACACCTGACATCCACATGCCATTGCTTCCATTGGTTGCAATCCAAATCCTTCACTCACTCGCTGTTGCGCCCAGTATTCTGCCGAGTCATAAAGGTAAACTTTCGTGCGATTAAACAGATTTGCAAGACTATCGACGTGAGTATCGATAACACAAACGTTGCAGCGTTTCTGCAAAGCGGGAATTAGCTGCTGTACTAAATATTCTGATGATTTGCGAGTGTGAACTAAAACATCAATATCGCGATGAGAACTGAAGTTGCTAAATTCATCAGAAATTTGGTTGGGAAGATAATAAATGAGAGAATTTGGCGATCGCTGTCCCCAATATCCCATCGTGTTGCGGCTCACTGCCATGATCGGAATTTTAGCTGGAAGCCGAAACCCATAGCCACTGCTGTGAGCGTGATATAGAACGTGGTGATGCTTCAATCGAGCCACTAACTTAGGGACATCAAACCCCCAACTGGCGACAAAAATGACATGATTTAGCGACGGTTGCTTCAGTACATCGTCTAAAAATAGGAGGTTTGGTTCCCGCTGCCGGTAGGTAACAATCTCTGATGGGCAAATCGACTGGGCGATCGCGAGCGTTTTTAATTCGGCAAATAATCCACCACAGGCAAATTTTTGAGTTGTTCCTGGAAGCAAAAAATACAACGATCGCATCACGTCTGACCTCAACATTCTGACCTCAACACTCTGCCCGCATAGCTAGACCTCCCGAGGAAGTTCCTCACTCCCTCTTGGGCTTGGGGGAGGAGGGCGGCTTTTGCACGTTATAAGAAGTCCTTTATAACGGTATCAGTCGATAACTTACTTTCATAACGGTATCAGCACTCCAATAAGAGTGAGAGTTGTGCTGAATTGGCATTGGATTGGAAATGAGCTTTGCGCTTAAATAGGCGGGATCGTCGTCCTCGTGCTTGGGTCAGGCTGTTGGTGCCACTGTTAAACCATTAATCCAGTGTGAAACCATTAAGTTCGGAAAATCTTCCTTTGCTGCTTTGATGACTGCAATGACCGTGATTGCAGTCATCAAAGCAGCAAAGGAAATCAGGATAGAGCCGTAACGTGCGCTCCTCCTGTGGTATCAACAATGTTTCCTAAAAGTTAAGCGTTTGCTTAACAAGACCTATTAATTTTTGAAACGGTTTAGAAAATTGCCAAAGACCCTATCAATTCTTATTAGTTGATATAGTCTTTTCGCAACTGTAAAATTAGAACTGTTTTAGAAATTTCCCTAGGGTCTATCGATTGTTAGGAAAACTTCTATGGATCGATTCCTAGAGCTTTGCAATCACGATTGCTAATTTCACCACTTGGTAGGATTGTAAGGCTGAAATAAAGGTGAGATCGCGTCAGAATCGCTATATCAGGCAACACAGGACATTTTCAACCACCTGCAATAGAATAGAGACGTTCTTTGAAAATCTCCATGCGAAAAAATCTAATTGCAATTGCTGCATTGGCTTTTGTGTTGGGTGGTGTGGGTCTTGCTCGGTCTCAATCGCGACCCGCGATCGATACATCTAACCCCATCCAAACCCGCCCGAATGTTGCACCCGTTTTTGTTGAGGAAAACCCAAAACCGGAAAAAGAGAAACAACCCGATCCGCCCTCTGCTGAACTGCCAGTAACCGCACTTGATACCATACCAGTCGAAAAACTCGATGAGACGTTGCGAAAGCTCGATAAGTTTGCAAAGCTCAATAACGACACTCACATCGTTACTTTTAACAGCAAAGCAGCACAAGCGGTAGGGTTTGAGACCGAAGAAGTCAAGCTTGCTGAGGAGCTTTATCAGCACCAGAATCAACTTGTTGCTGATCTAAAAACTTAAGTTGCTAGTTAGAAGCGGCAGGGGAAGCAAAGCAAATAAAATCTCTTCAAGGAGTTGGACACCTCAAAGAGAAGAAAAAATGCTTAACGACCTTATAGCGATTTACGCCATCACCG
>JAHHHP010000110.1 GCA_019359275.1 Myxacorys chilensis ATA2-1-KO14
TGCCAAATTGAACGATCTTCACCCCGACAAGATCGAACAAGAGAAACGATATTTGCAGCCATTGCCCAAATATCGAGTGCCGGACTATGAGGTGCTCACCGCAACGGTGAGTTGTCGCAGTACGATTATTAGATGTCAAGCACAAAGGGGTCTTCCAAGCTTTTGGTGATCCTGCGTCATCGACCGAGCTACAAGTGATAGATAGAGCAATCTTAAGCAGCTAGGACAAAACGCTTGTTGAGTAACGCCAATCCTGCTCGTCCGTACATCTCCGCTTTAGCAGCTTGAGACGATTGTTTAACCCCTCTACAACCCCATTGCTAATACTCAAGGTCATGCCTGCCTGCACCGCATCATAGTCATCGAGTAACCCTTCTGCAAACGCTTGAAATGGCTTCAATGAGCTTTTGAGAACTTTGCTGATCCAAGCATCAAATGCTTCTGCTTTCCGTTGACGAATGAGCTGCAAGAATTCGTCAGCGAACTCAATCGCGATTGCCAGATCAGGATGCTGATTTGTGAGCTTTTCGACCAAGGCTTGCGCTTCTGAATCTCGATTCTCCGGGCGCGTGACGACAAGATAGCTAGCACGTCGAGCAGTCAAGGGTGGAGATCGCAGATCATACACTTTAACTGAACTCTGAGCAGAACATCTGACTTTGGCGGGTAAACCTTGAGCTGTCCGCAATGCACTGATGTATCGAGTCACGGTGCGAAGGGAGCCTTCGTAGCCTTGTTGTTGCAGTAAGCTCATCAGCAGTCGAGGCTGGCGCATTCCGTCGTTCCACCAGTCTAAGAATCGGGCTTTGTAAGGGTCGAGAACGCTTTTGCCAAATGTTCTACGACGGGGTTGAATCGCAGGAAAGTCAGGCAGTTTCACATATCGCCTCACCGTTTTCTCACTTACGCCGACCGCCTGAGCAATTGCAGCTTGTGTCCAGCATTGTTCAGATAGACGTTTGATCTGCTGTTGTTGGTCAATTCGTCGTTGATGCTTGGCTTGAAATCGAGCTTGCTCTGCGGCAGTTGCTGTGGGTTTCGCTCGTACCATTGCGACTTCAGGTGCAATCGTCGTGGGGCGATGCTGCTGTTCAATCACTTTCAACTCAGCCTGATAGAATCTGAACACCTTTTCCAAGGTTTCCGTTAAGTTTTGCACCAGATGAAATCGGTCTGCCACTTGCACTGCATGTCGGTGCTCCTTGGTTCATGCCACTGCGATAGATCTTGGAGCGGTCACGAGACAGGATTTCGACTCCAGGATGTTGCCGCAGCCACTCTGCTAATGTCTCAGCTTTGCGGTCTGCAAGCAGGGCAATCGGTCGGTGTCGTTCTATGTCAACCAGAATCGTGCCGTACTGCCGTCCCCGTCGAAAGGCAAATTCATCCACACCCAAATGCCTGGGAATCTCAATCGACGGTAAGGTGAGTTGATTGAGATAGTTCAATAGACTACTGCCACTGACTTGATAGCCAAGTTGCTCGACCAACTGTGAGCCAGCAGCACCGCCCAAGGCTAAACTGATTTGCTGCAATTGTTGCACCAAACGCACCGTCTTTCTTGCCCAGGGTGCTGCCACTTCTGGCAGCCGTTCGGTGAAGATTCGACGCAGACAAGCGGAATTAAGACAGAAGAATTTCCGCACTTTGACCTGAAGCGTCATGCGATACTGCGCCAATGATAAGTCTTCTAATGTGCGCTCATAACGGCTATGCACTCGTCGGCTAGATTGACTACAAACAGGACATCGAGCCATTGTCTGAGCCGAGGCGACCACTGCCCACACGTGATGCTCAGAACTCTCTAGCTGCCAACGTTCGAGCCGAAGTTTTTGAGGGTTGGGCAGAAAATGTTGGAGGAGTTTCACAACCTCTAGAACTCTGAAAAAGCGAATAATTTCATTATGACGCAGGATCACCAAAAGCTTGGAAGACCCTTAAGTAATTGACGCGAGACAAAAGCAGATGCTGAATTCCCCGTCGTCCCCGATTGCCTTGATGATAGCGGCAAACGATGCCCATCGTGCAGTTCACTGCTCCATGCGAACCACTCAGCGTATAGTGTGTCGTGTAACTTTTGCGCCCTTTGAGTAAGGAACAAGTCCCGCCTTGCTTGCCTCGAATGAGGGCAGGCATAACAAACGGAAGATTCAGCGCTTTGAGGAGCGCGAATCACAGGGACGCAAAAGAAGTCGCGATCCAGATACAATCGCTTGACGCGCAAGCGCAATCGAGATAGTGCCGCCAGCAGATAGGTGAGCGTTGCTACCAAGGTTTCTTGGCGATGTATCGCATGAATGGCTAAAGTGACTCGCTTATTTCGAGCAACCACATAGACGGTGGCATCGGCAAAGAAAGAAGTCGTGCCTGATTTGGCTTGAGAACCATAGATGTAAGGCAGCTCTGTGGCGGTTGGTGTTCCATAATACGGAATGAGATGCAGGTCGATTGCCAGCCGCTGCTTGCCACCGCGAATCCATGATGGAACTCGGCTTTGCAAGGCTTGATTCAATTGCGCTTCCAAGGCTGCCATGTTATCTAGGTTGTCGAGATGATAGCGAATGGTATTGCCCGTTGGCACGCCTGTTAGCTGTTGAGTTGTATGCTCAATGCTGACTTGTTGGCTCGCAGCGCGAATCAGAATTTGGAACAGGGTTGCAGCGGTGCAATCGCCCTGAGGCGGAATAGTCAGATGTTCGACTAAACAGTCCAAGGTCGCACTTAATGTGGCTGCATCGGTCAATGCGAGAAGAGCAGATAATGAACTTGGGGATGCTGGAGTCATGGCGCAATTTCAATGCTTTCTTGCCTGACTCTACCCCTTTCTTAGAAAATTTTTGATCTACTGAGACTAACTGAGATTCGCTGCAACTATTTCAATACCCTTTCACTACCTCACTAACCTGCTAGCGACTGACACATTCACTGTCATATTTTGGACTCGTGCCAAATTAGTCGCTTTAGGTCAATCAAATAGAAGAATGCCTCTCTGCTCTAGATGATGAGTATCGAGACTCAACCCAGGATAGATAGGACTATTGATGGCTGTCATCTCTACCTTGAAACGCTACAAATGTCTGTAGAGGGAGGGATGATCTGCACTTAGTTTTTTTCTTCAATTAACTGTGAGGACTCTAGATTCACATAGCTACTCCAATGCAAGAAACTCCGGTTGCCCATCGGCATTCAGAACGTAAGATTACCCGAAAAAATCTGCTCTCCAGTCTACTCATAGGTGTTGTGCTTGGTATGGTTGCGGGAGCACCTATTGGCTGGTTTGTCCATCGCCTTTATGCGCAGCAGCGCACCGCACAAGTTTTGCTCTGCCGACAACAAAACTTTGGGTTGGCTGAAGCAGATCTACAAGCCCGCTGTGGCACACCTTACTAAGCGGCCCTAATTGTAAGGTTTCGTAGCTCGT
Source organism: Myxacorys chilensis ATA2-1-KO14 (assembly GCA_019359275.1). GTDB lineage: Bacteria > Cyanobacteriota > Cyanobacteriia > Leptolyngbyales > Leptolyngbyaceae > Myxacorys > Myxacorys chilensis. The sequence goes on from JAHHHP010000110.1 coordinate 3,422, forward strand.
TAAGCGTTAGCTGAGGTCTTGCACCATTCTCAATAGGACTTGCCAAAAGCGTCAAAATTTGGAAGAAAGGGTGTAGAAAAAACATGAGACGGTTATGGAAACCATCGTTGTACACGCCCAATCGCTAGTTTATAGCCTGCTATACTTGATGCCTAGCTCGGAAAAAAGCCAGTCTAAACGCAGTGTTTGGGTTGTTTCTCGACGCCCTGGGGCATCCCTTACCTCAGCACACTCAAGTAAAATCTGCGAGTTCGCCTAGTCGATTTTTGAACCATTACTCGTGGTCTACTCGCCGCGTGATTCGAGCCACGCGCAAGATCATTCTTCAACAACTGGGGCAGCATCGTCCGCGTAAAGATATGCCCCTGCAAGTGCTGATTGACCTGACGACATTGGAGAAGTGCGGTCAGTTTTTGCATCTGAGTACCCCGACCCAGAACCCCGCTGCGCCTGACCCTTGGGTGCGAATGCTTAACGGCAAGTGTAGACTGCATCTGGTCGTGTTGTATCTCAACTTTGACAGTTGGCGAATTCTGTGGAGTTTTCGGGTCTGACGAGGTGAGGGGCAGACCAATCCGCTCAATTGGCATGTAAGTTACTGGCAGGTGTGCCCCCTGCCTTGACTCTAGATGCACCCGTGATTGTGCTGACTGACACTGAGATTCGGCACGATTGAGTTTCTCCAAGCGGTCAAGCACCGAGGGTGGCGAGCGATGGTGGGAATGCGCTGCACTCGAAAATTGGGTGATGTTCTAGACCGGCGGATGAACTATCACACAGCCCGACCGAATTTATAACGGTTGATGAACAATCCAATCACAACATCGTGCAGCCAAGTGGATTGAGAAAAGCAAATCGTTTTTCGAGCTAACCGCTTAATCTGCGTACGGAACGTCAAATGCTTGCGCTCAATCCGTTGAGTGTTTGCTTTATCTACGGTGTGCTTCTGAGACTCTAACAAGCGCAAGTACGCACCCCAACTATCGGTGTAAAAGCGCTTAATGGCAAATGGAGCAAGCAATTGCCGAAGTTCTTTGGGTGCTGCATCTTCATGCGGAGCAAGGACATCAGCTAACACTGCACCTGTGCGATGATCAATAGCGTGCCATAACCAACGCTGCTGTTTCTTGGACTGCACAAAGCTCCACATCTCGTCCATTTCCGCTTCTTCAACTTTGACTACGATCGCACTCGTCGGTGAACTTTCCATCTGTTGGAGTAGAGAGGTGTTAACTCGTTCGAGATGGCGACCGTTTTCTTATTCCTCAATGACGGTTGTGGGGCTAATTCTCAGCACTCGTGCTGTATCTCGAATCCCGCTTCTGTTGACTGCCATATCGCTGATTTGCTGCTTCACTTCCGGTAGATAGCCCCGATAACTGTACTCTCGAATGAAAGAGCGGCGGGGACACTCAGCATTACGGCAACGATAGCGCTGCTTACCTTCATCGCTTTTGCCATTTTTCACGACGTTCGTACTATTGCAACTTGGACAGCAAACGGGTTCAAGTACCATATCAACATGAGCAGCTAAGAACTACTCCATTCCCTCATGACATACACGGGTCTAGAACATCACCCAGACAGAATTATGCAATTAAGAGAGTTTAGGTACCATTACTTTGGATCAGTACAAGCAGCTTGAGTTTAGGACTGAGTTTTGCGTTAGCGGGTTGGCTTGAAGGGGTCTATCATCCTCCGACTCGCGACTTTAACATTGATTCTCCTAGTCTTCTCGGTAGCCTGTTTGCAGGCTTTGTGCTTGGGGTCGTTCAATGGTTGCAGCTTAAAGATCAAGGGATGCCCATCCCACGTCGGTGGATTCTGGACACAACGCTTGGTGTCTTCTTCATTGCACAGATTGGATTAGCGGTTAATGAGCTATCTATATGGGGTAGCTTTAATAAACTTTCGACTTTTGCAGAATCAGTTCAGCGCGTTGCCCATAGTGGAATTGCTGGTGGGCTAATTGAAGGTGCAATTCTAGGCGGGATTCAAGGATGGACGCTTCGTACTCGTGTGATTTGGTGCCTGACAAATGCTTACGCTTGGTCAATGGGTTGGGGTGCGGGTTGGACGACAGCTTATCTCATAGGTATTTGGGGGTACTGGCGGCTCAAACTGTTATCTGTATCTGTACAGTTGGCAATTCATTTGGGAATGATCGGAATCATTTCAGGACTAATTAGTAGCTTTGTTACAGGGATTATTCTTCTAAGATTAATTCGATATAGCCGTGTTAGGTGAGCAATCTGAATTAGGAGATCCGGGATCAGTTAGTTTATCAATCGTGCGATCGTGATTGTTTGGTACATAAAATCAATTGTGTAAGAGGGTCAAAAGTTTGATCTAATAAATCCTGAAATGAGAGACACAACACTTATGACCTTTCGACCTGAATTACTCGATGAACTGCTCAAAGGCGACCAAAACCCTAATCCGTTCTCCTGAGCGCTCGTCATCACCTTATTTCTCAGCAGCACTGAAAAGCCTATCAGCTACCGCCAGATCGCTGCGTGCGATTAGCGCCTTGCGCAACTCCAAAGGAACCGCTGCCCTCCGAGTCGCGATCGCAAAAACATCGCACTGAAAGAAATAGCGTTATGGTTGCGCTATAAGTTGGGGTGCGATCGCGAAGAGATCGCACCATTCAGCACAGACATTACCGAACTTCCATTGATCCAAGCCAACCCGATATAATCTTAGTCGGGCAACTTCTCGCCGTTGAAGATCGATTCAAAACCCTGTTACGAAGGCTGCAATTATGACCACAGAATCAGCCAATACATTAGCCGTTGCTCAGCAAGCCTTTGCTCACTTTGAACATGGACTTGCGACCGGAGACTGGCAAGCCTTCCTCGACATGCTCACCGACGATTTTTCATTCTGGTTTCCGCTGGGTCAGTTTCACGGATTGAATGTCGGAAAAGAACGCGCGATCGAATTCTTTAACTATGTCTCCCAAGTGTATAGCGACGGGCTAACGTTGACCCTCGATCGCGTGACTAGCAATGAAACAACGGTTGTTTTTGAGTTCCGCGATGAGGGACTCATGTGGGGAAACCCTTACAAAAATCGAGTCGCTGTTTCGTTTGATGTTCGTGACGATCAAATTTGTGGATACCGAGAGTATTTAGGCAGCGATGGTAAATCGAATTGAAACGATATGAAGAGCGGCACTCCTAATCGTTGCTGAATGAGCGATCGCGCTGCCGCTTTTGTCAGTACCGTCGGCAGTTGTTGTCGTGGCTGTTTAGCTCGAATCGCGTTGATTGACTCATCTAGTTCTTGTCGCCACACCTCGCGATACAGAAACGGCACAGCGCTGAACGCCTGATTCTGTATCGAAGCTGCCACTCGTTCTTGAACTGCCAAATGGGTTAGGAATGCTTCGATTTCGGAAACACCCATATCCTTAGAATGCTGTTTGTGATGGAAGAGGATGAACCGTCGAATTCACTGTACATAAGCCTCTTCAGTGCGGTAAGAGTAGTGTCGCACTTGAATCGCATCGCGTACTTGGTCTAAAAGCTTCTTCGGCGGCATTTTCATCCTGCCTGATCCGATTCATCAACCGAGTTCTGTTGAATGGGATCTGAGACAGAATAGTACAAGCTTTCTTTGAGAAGAAATACAGAAAATTTCTGCCTAATGTCCCTGTCGAGGGGTAATATGCGGAACATGGGTCGATCTAATCTTCCAAATTTCGGACTTAGGCAGAAGATGTCGGTCTAACTGCTTGATGTGGGACGTTATCCGAGGCTGAGCAGCCTAACTCGCCTAATAGGGAAATTAGAAAGACAAACTTCGGGCTAATGTCCGAGGGTTGGCAGTTAGGCGGAAACCGTCAGTCTAATAAATCGTTAGCCTGCTTCGTTTCGAGCGACGGCGGTGATTTGAAAGTTTCTAGTAAAGTGTTTGAAGTTACATCAGTGATAGATATGACAAGTAGGGGATAGAGGTGTTCTTGTTTTGCCTGAATTAGTATTAAAAGATCGTGTTGCTCTCGTTACAGGGGTGAGTCGGCGTAAAGGAATTGGCTTTGCGATCGCACAACAATTAGCAATAATGGGTGCAGACGTTTTTATTCACTCTTTTTCACCCTATGACGCTAATCAAGAATGGGGAGCTGACCCTGATGGAATTGCTGGGTTAATATTGACCCTTCAGAAACATGGTACACGGATCGCAAATGCTGAAGGGAATTTTCTCGATCCTGCTGTGCCCAGCCAAATTGTGGATGCTGCTGTTCAAGCCTTAGGACACATCGATATTTTGGTTGCGAATCATACTTACAGCACAATGGGGAATCTGGAAGAACTCACCGCAGCAGAAATTGATACACATTTGCAGATTAATGTGCGAGGGACATTATTGTTAGTGCAAGCGTTTGCGGTTCAACATTGTCGCCCTATTGGTGGTCGGGTCATTCTCTTAACGTCTGGGCAACATTTGAATCCCATGCCCAGTGAACTGTCATACATTGCATCGAAAGGCGCATTGCATCAACTCACGCTGAGTTTATCGGCGCATCTAATTCGGCGAGGGATTACCGTGAATACTGTAAATCCTGGTGCGACCGATACAGGTTGGGCGAGTGGTGAGCTATATGAATCAATCCGAGACTTAAACCCTCAAGGGCGTTGGGGGCAACCAGAAGATGCTGCCCGTTTAATCGGTTGGCTAACGACGGATGATGCACAGTGGATCACTGGACAAGTGCTGAACTCAACAGGGGGTGGAGTGTAATCGCGCCTGTTACCCGCAGGCTAACGATCGTGTTGGAGCGGATTTACTCATATCCGCATGTGTCGCAAGTTCTCTGTCAACCGCTCAACACGATCGTTAGACGGTTTCGTTCTTAGATTGTGACAGTCGATGAATGTTATCTGTGAAAGTGCAAAGCTAGCAGGCGATCGCACATGAGCCAAGTTTTGTATCTCGTCAGGCATTGTTAGGCAACCGGGCAATAACCTGATGCCCCTTTGATGGAAACAGGAAAACAACAAGCGATCGCGTTAGCGAATGGGCTAAACGAAGCAAAAATCAACTTGAATTACGCGCCTAACGCTTTATCCCATTCCAATTGATGACTTAAGCCATACTCAATAAAATCCTCTGTTTTCGCTTGATCATTCTTACCAAAAACCCCCAAGCTATAAGGATTTTCTTGCATTCGCTGTCTGACTAATTCCTGCTCGAACTGTCTCACTTCGTCCCTAGGCCGATCTGTTTTGAAGAAATCTACAACTAAAACGGTTCTTTCATCGTCCGTGTAATTATGCGGACAGTGAGGATAACTGTGATCTAAAACCATGAATTCGCCTTCATGCCAATAAAGCGTGTCATGGCATATTTTCATAGCGATATCGCCTTCAGGCACAATCAACCCTAAATAGCCGCGATTCATGTGAGGGTTGTAGTTTACATGCAGTTTGACATCCAATCTTGGAAGGAATGTCCCAAAATACACATTTCTAAGAACGTCATCGATCGCATTGGTTTTGTCGATCGCTTCAGTTAACGCTGGAAAATATCGTTTTTTTAATTCAAGTGCTTTTTCTGGAACGTTCTGTAACTCATACTGCGGATACCGAATGTGATGCATTTGAATATATTGTTCAATAAACATTCCTTGAAACAACACACCAAAAGCACTATATTTCGACTTGCCTTTGGTCTTAATTGTTTTACTTTTAGGAGCCATGACATCAAAAACAAACTGTACCTCTTCCCCAGAGGCGTTCTGCCTAAATGATATAAATTCATCTCGAATCGCGTGCCAGTTCTCCCGAAGAATGTTCAAAAAAGGAAACTGTTTGGGGTTTAAATGATACTCGTTAAACTGTTCCATCGTTTTTCCTCCTAAACAACGCTAAACTCAACTCGCTCTCTCATTCTAGAATTGGTCTCACTAATTTTGCAGGAGGCGCTGTGTCCGAAACTCTAGCTCTGGATAAACTGATCAAAAACGTCCGCGTGGTTCGTCCAAACCAATCGGACGTGGAGCGTCTAGATTTGGGAATTAAGGATGGTAAATTCGCTCAAATTTCGCCCGAAATCAGCGCTGATCAGGCGAAAGAGGTGTTCGACGCTCAGAACCTGCTTGGCTTTCCAGGTGTCGTAGATGCCCATATGCACATCGGAATTTATCAGCCGCTTGACCAAGATGCGATCGCTGAGAGCAAAGCCGCCGCAATGGGAGGAGTAACAACTAGCCTAAACTACATCCGCACAGGTCAGTATTATCTGAATAAAGGTGGCTCTTATAAAGAGTTTTTTCCAGAAGTGCTTGCCTTATCAGAGGGCAACTTTTTTGTGGATTATGGCTACCATATAGCGCCGATTAGCGCTGGGCATATTGACGAAATGCAATGGTTGCTTGAGCAGCATGGCGTTGCTTCATTCAAAATTTTTATGTTTTACGGAGGATACGGTCTTCATGGCCTTTCCGATCAACAGAATCTATTTCTGATGATCAACAAAGAAGAGCGCTACGACTTTGCTCACTTTGAATTCATTATGCGGGGCTTGTCTCAACTGAGGGAACGTTATCCCGCTCTACAGAATACGATTAGCCTCAGTCTGCATTGTGAAGTCGCCGACATCCTGAATGCTTACACCAAAATAGTGCAGCAAGACTCGAACCTCACTGGACTAAGTGCTTATAGCGCCGCTCGTCCTCCTCACTCAGAGGGGTTAGCCATTTGTATTGCAGCTTATCTCGCTCACGAAACGAACTGTGTGAACATCAATTTGCTCCATCTCAGTTCTCGCAAAGCCGTCGAAGCGGCTCTGATGATGCAAACAACATTTCCCCACATCAACTTCAGGCGAGAAGTCACAGTGGGGCATCTCCTTCTCGATGTTGAAACCCCTACAGGTAAATGGGCAAAAGTGAATCCTCCAATTCGACCTCGATCGGATGTTGAGTATCTATGGAATGCCGTGATGGAGAATCAGATAGATTGGATTGTCAGTGATCATGCTTGCTGTTCTGCAGAGAAAAAAGCCAGCCTCCAGGATCCGAACAACATTTGGCTCGCTAAAGCTGGCTTTGGAGGTACAGAATATCTACTCTCAGGGATTGTCAGCGAAGGGAGCAAGCGGGGCATGTCCTACAACCACATGGCAAGGTTACTGTGTTGGAATCCCGCGCAGCGATTTGGTCTCTTGCAGAAGGGCGACATCGCGATCGGGTATGATGCTGACTTGGCGCTCGTAGATCCGAATGAAACGTTTGTTGTCCGGGCTACTGAATCCGAGTCGAAGCAAGGGTACACCCCCTTTGAGGGAATGGAGTTAACGGGACGGGTCAAGCATACATTCTTGCGCGGGAACTTGATTTACGATCGAGGGCAGGTATTGGGTTCACCACAAGGGCGCTATCTGAAGCGACTACCTGAAGGGGCACTTGCTTAGCAACCTGCAAGATTGTGTCAATTTAATTAACAGAATTCGTGATTACTCAGGCTGAAGAACAGAGAAAATGGGTTGTCCCCTTAGTCCCTGAAGGCAATCTCTAGAGCCTTACAGCTACGTCAGCGCATAGATTGAGCGGATTCAACAATTGCCAGGGTATGAAGCGATGCCTGGACTTTAACAACTATGGCTCACGAAGAAGTAATTCCGTTTCATGATGGAGAAATCCAGGTTCAAACTCGTGCTGGGGTGCGGGCTGAAGCTGAACAATTAAGTCGGGTGATTAGCAAGACGCTCAAACCCGCTGCCGTAGAGTTTCTTCGCGCTCAACCGTTTGCGATCGCAGGTTCAATCTCACCCGATGACCGTGTTTGGGCATCACTCCTGACGGGCGTTCCTGGATTTGTCCAGAGCATTGACCCACAGACGATTCAAATCAAAACTAATTTTTCTACTACAGATCCACTGCACCAAAGCTTACAGAGCAATTCCCAAATTGGATTACTAATCATCGATTTAGCAAACCGAAGACGACTGCGTGTGAATGGTCGTGTCACGATCGCTACTATTGATTACCTTCAGATACAGATACAACAGGCTTTCTTCAACTGTCCAAAATACATCCAAACTCGTGAGGTAGAGTTTAGTTCTGAGCCATTACCTTCTCCTAAAGTTCAAGTTAGGAACTTATTGACTGATGCAGATCGAGATGCGATCGCTCAAACGGATACCTTTTTCATTGCCAGTACGCATTCTCAACAGGGCGCAGATGTTTCGCACCGAGGCGGTTATCCAGGATTTGTCCGAGTGATTGACGCGACCACGCTGGTGTTTCCCGATTACGTGGGTAACAACATGTTTCAGACATTGGGCAACTTGAGCGTAAACCCAAATGCAGGATTGTTATTGATTGATTTTGAACAAGGACATACGCTGCAACTGAGTGGACAGGCGAAGATTGTTTGGGATGCAGAACAATTAAAGCGCTTTGTTGGCGCACAGCGATTGATTGAGTTCTCGATCGAGCAAGTTCGAGAAACGCAACATGCGACTCCGCTTCGCTGGCGCTTTGGAGAGTTATTCGATCGCAAATCCGCAATAACGGCTAAGTTGAGCGGCGGCTAATATCCTTTGTATCCTCACCGAGATCTCTCGCCCGTCCGCTCCAGCGTTTTGTTAGACCGGGCTTTCGCGATAAGCTCACAACTTCTCTTTCGCTTTCCGCTTGCTGCTTTTGTAAATCAGCAAAGATGGCTTTCAAGTCGTGATTGAATGACCGAGAATACTCTTCCCGAATTCTGTGAATTTCTTCTACAATTGCATCTTGATACATCGTCAATCTCCGAGAAGTTCATAGGGTGTACAAAGAATCGGCAACTCGTATCCTAAATCAAAACTAATTTCTGCCAGTTTTCTTTGAATTTGAGCATTGGCAATGTGCTTACAGTTCCATGTGAGTAGGTAATCCATACCGTGAACAGTTGCTGCTGCAATATGAACAGCGTCAACATCAGCTTTTGCGGGAAGGCTACTGCGTTCCAAAAATTGCTCTGCTAAATCAAATACGGATTGGTTCAAATCGAGTAACGCGAGGTTGCGGATGATTTCGAGGCGTCGAGATGAAATTTCGGTATCTCCCTGTGAGGTTTCTTTCACGACAGCTTGGGAGGAGTAGAGCTGGAAATCACTGCGGCGCGTATCCCACCACTCCCTCGTGATCTCAATATTGGCAGCTACAACAAGATCTCTGCTGGGTCGCGCAGTCAAATAGCCCAAAATGCTGGTTTCTATGTAGACGGTTTCACTCATACACAACCGATCACAAGCCTCTTGATTTTAACTCGTATCATTTATTAGTCTCAATGACTAATTTTCCATAACGAGCATAAGTACAAAATCCGTCGCTGAATTCAATTGCAGAACCTTCGTCTGTATGAAGGCGAAATTGTTCATTAAAAGTCAACTTCGCAAGCCACGGACACAAGGCTTCCCACCACGTTTATTGGGTTCGATCGTGATGTAATTTCGGTAATTCACACGTTAAAAGTATCTGAATATTGATCAAATTATAGCTTTGCAGCGGCGATTGATTCACCCTTCACCTTAGATGATTCAGTTTCCACTCCACCCACTGCACATAAGTTTGAACCTCTGCGAGCGTATCTAAGTTATGCAGTGATCGCAACATACTGCTTCTAACCTACTGAAAACAGCAATGCATCGCCTTCCTTCACGACCCCTTTGAAATACTTCTTTAATTCACGATAGAACTGCACAAACTCCTTAATATCTTCGTCTGTTATTTCACTAGCCGAAAAATTATTTGCTTCATAAATAAAGTGCCATCGCTTCTGAAAATCATCCTTGTCAATTTCTCTCAAAGCCTTGTTGAGTTCTTCTACTATATTTGGCTCAAAGTAACTTGGCTTCCCATAACCCAAATTATTACCGATTGATTGACCACCACCTATGAGATTAACAAGTAGAAAATTATTTAGGTTTTCATCCCTACGAATAACAAATGATGGATTTAATTGATGAGTACCAGCCAGAAAAATATGCAGAGATTCCCACCCTCCACCAACCGCACTGCGAGTTCCCAATTGAAAGTTTGAGAATCTAGACTCTGCAAAAATTAATGGAATATCTGCCTTGATGTGCTCAAAATCTTGGATGTGCAAACGAAACTCACAACTTCCTTGGCAGATGTCAGCAAGCTCGTCTTGTAACTCTTGAATGGCTGACCACTGCTCAACCCCTGATCTCATCCGGCTCTTCAACGAGTAGGCGTTTAGATACAAATCAACAAGGGCTGGATATGCCTTGAAACGCTCAAGTAAATAGGGTGAGATTTGATGCAGACAGGCAACAGATGACATTGGCAATTACCAGACCATCAAAATAATTGGATTGATTCCAGTTTTGGACAGTAACAAAAATCTTCTCAAGTGCGCCTCAACAGCGAAACTAGCTGCATAACGATCGCCATCAGCAGCAACCTACATCTTCGCATCCACGTCAGCGGTTATAGCTTGCCCGTTGCATAGTACTTGTTGGGTAGCAATTACAGTAACAACTTTACCAAGCGCAAGCCCGTTTCTTCATAGCCAAGCCGCTCGTAAAAACGATGTGCTGCACTGCGCTGTTTCCCGCTATTGACAACAATCGAGGTGACTTTACGCTTTTTCAGCCAGCGCTCGGCTTCTGCCACTAATGACGCTCCGATACCTCGACTACGCCACTTTTCATCTACAGCAAGAGCCAAGAGCCGCCCGTATGTCCCGTTCTTTTCATAATAACGACCAACTCCGACCCCGATTACACCGACAACTTCTTTCTGATACTCTGCCACAAAAGTCATGTAGCTAGGATCAACCAAAATAGCCACTAACCTCTCCTTCATTTCATCGGGAAATGTTAGATATCCAAGCTGAGACATCAGACAAGCGATTGCTGGAGAATCATCCAAACAGGCATTTCTAATTTCAACTTCGTGCATATGTGAGTTTGTATCATCAATTCCACACAATTTCTACTTAAACTATTGCAAGGTCAGAAGCGACCCAACTCTTTTTTAGATGGATTTGCTCCCTCCTATTCTGCATAACACTTCCAAATTGGGATCTTAGGCAGAGGTCGATCTGTATAACACCCCAAATCAGCACATTATCCAGACGAAGATCTGTATAACACGCCAAAATAGGTGATTAGGCAAAGGAATACCCGTAAACACTCCGAATTGGAGTGTTATGCAGACAGAGATCTACATAACACTCCAAAATGGGTGATTAGGCAGACAACGATCGATATAACATTCCTGTGCAGCATGTTATACAGAGAAGCTGTTCGATAATAACTCCGCTTTTGAAGCATATTTGAATCCCTTCAGCAAACTTTTATCATTCAGAGGCGATTAGCGCAAAGCGCAACTCCGCAGAAACCGCGCTTTAGCAGAACAATGTGGTGTTCCCCTCCGGGTAATTGCTGTTCTTATCCCTCAAAGCGCATCAACCTAATGCACCCTCCATAATTTTTGGAAGTTCGTGTCTGAGCTTCGGAAGTTCGCGTGTGAGCTTTGGAAGCTTGTGCGTCAGCTATGGAAGCTCGTGTGTGAGCTATGGAAGCTCATGCAATGAGTGTTGGTAGTCCGCGTGTGAGCTTTGGAAGCTTGTGCATCAGCTATGGAGGCTCGTGTGTGAGCTATGGAAGCTCATGCAATGAGTGTTGGTAGTCCGCGTGTGAGCTTTGGAAGCTTGTGCGTCAGCTATGGAAGCTTATTGAAGTGAATTTCGCGTTTGTTCTGTGATCCCAACACCCCATCCGGGAATACTCAACTTACCCCCGCCACGTACAGCAACCTTGCCCTTCACTAAAATTAGGTGCACCATGAAAACAACAAGTAATGGCAATGGTACGAGTCAGGGGAACGGAACTCCCGCTCAATCCACTGCTGCCGCTACATCCTTCTTGTCTGAATCCTTGACATCTGCTGGCTCTGAACCCCTAAGCCAAAGCGATCGCGACACCATTCTGAGTTTGATTACTCAGATGCGCAACCTGTTACCCTTCTTGCAAGACCTCACCGCAGAAGAGCGAAAAAGTCTATTAGGCATGGGCGATAAAAACCGCGTCTTTGCCGGAAAAGTCTTAGAGGTGATCCAGCAAAACGCTGACTTCTTGCCGCGTTCCTTTGATGTCGATCAATTCAAACAGAATTTGACGACCTTCGATCGCTTGTCTACTACTTTAATGGCACTGAATCAACTCCGGGATCTCGTAGATGCAACCGCGATCGCAATTGGTTCAGAAGCTTACGAAGAGGCACTAGAAGCCTATCGTTATGCCAAAGCTAGTGGTCGAGGCGCAAGTCTGGAAGCGATGATGGCAGACCTGAAGCTGCGATTTGTCCGCAAGCCGAAGAAGCAAGAGCAAAAGCCTGATGTGACTGAATCAAAAGAATAGAGATTCAGACTAGTCCTTGTCGAACACAACGGTACTCACTTCTCAACCTATTGTTGTTCAGCAACGATTACCCTCATTGCTACTCATCGGCTCATGAGTGCCGTTTCAACAAGATTTGCTGCTTGATCGCGCCCACTCGTTTGCCTAAACTTGCTGGAGATGCGATCGACTGCATTCTGCATATTCAGATCATGCAGCAAAGCTTCAACTTTGGCAGTAACTTCAGCCGCGTCAAATTGTTGTTTATGTAGCCGTCGCGCCACACCCACATCAATTAACCGAGCTGCATTATCGTGCTGATCTCCGAAAAATGGTAATGCCAAAATCGGAGTCTGCCAATACAGCGCCTCTAGAATACTATTCATGCCGCAATGACTCACAAACAGGCGCACAGCAGGGTGTGAGAGAACTGCGGGCTGAGGGACGAACGATTCCACCCGGACTGAGGCTGGCAGTGACGGCAGTAGAGAGCGCTGAGCCTCCGGTAACGACCAGAGCACATGCAACCCAGTTTTAGTGAGTCCTTCGATCAGGGCTTGAGCTTGCCATGCTTGAATCGTTACCAGCGTTCCAAAGGCAATGTAAACAACACCCCCTTCGGATTGTGCCGCATCGAGCCAGTTCTGCAAGCTCTCCGTTAATACCGGCATTGCTTTCGCAAAAATCGGTCCGACTAAGTGAACATGATCAGGCAGCGGACGAGGAATCTCTAGGTCAAAGGTATTGCCAACGATCGTGATCTGGTGCTCAAACGGATCGCCTACCTCACCGCCTCCACAAGCTTTTCGTACCTGATTGAGTTTTAACAACGTGGGGAGTAGATAGGTCTGTAACGCTGTAGGTGCAAGCCGATTGAGGCAGCGTTCCCAGAAGTTCATCTGTTGGGAATAAGCAGTACCAAACTGAGGAGCATGAGCAGGAAGTTTGACAAAGTTGCCCAGAAATCGAGTTTGAACAATGTAGGGAATTTGGTGTTGCTGAGCGAAATCCATTGCGGGAAACACGGCGCGATCGATGACTAACAAATCCGGGGAAGCCGCTTGCAGAATCGAGGCAATGCTGTGATATAACGGCGTATAAACAGCAATCATCTGCTTCAGCATCAAGCGATCTCCTTGCCAACGGTTAGCCCTCTGAGACGCTGTTTGCCACATCAGGGCTGACGAACGAGCCGCGCTGTTTGAATCAATTGGAGGATTCCAAGCAATGAACTCAGCACCCGTTTGAGCCACCCATACTTTAACAGCATCATTGATGACGAAGCTAACACGGTGCCCACGGCTCACGAGTTCTTCTGCGATCGCAAGCAGCTGATTCGTGTGTCCTAGCAGTGGCAGCGAAACAAAGACAATATGTTTTTGAGGGGTCATAGGGATCTTTTAACGTTTCACCTAATCGTACGGAAAGTTATAATGCACCTCTAGTTCAGAAAGTGTTGTTGTAAATCTTTCCGTCCTTAGTTAGCGATTCTCGGCTACCCAGTCTACGGGTATATTACCTCTACAGTCTCAGTTTGAGAGACTCTTTCCCGATTTTTCGAGGTGCCCTAAAGCTAAAACCAAAGGCCAAGTAGCAGAGAAAGTATTGTCGATTGGCTTTACCAAAATTAGTAAGCTCACCCTTCAAACTCAATATTCTTGCGATTCCAAATCTTGAGACTTCCTTGCTCGCCGCTCGCTACAATCGTTCTTCCATCAGGGCTAAACGCAACGACACTTTTTCCAGATAATGGTTTTACAGGCAATGTGTGTAGTGCTTCTCCTACAGTTTGGTTGTCCGAATTGTGAAAAAGCTTCCAAACCTGAATCGTTCCATCGTTGCTAAGTAGAGAGGTGCAATTAAATATAAGATAGAGTAGGAGTGTCACCTTGTACTAAAAATGCCTGCTCCCCTTCAGATTACGCTGACTCCTGAAGAAGATCGAACGCTCAGTGAGATTCGGGTCGCT
>JAHHHP010000111.1 GCA_019359275.1 Myxacorys chilensis ATA2-1-KO14
TCTGTTGCTCGACTTTAGGGGAGTATGGTTGCATAGCAGCACAGCAGTGAGATGGCTGCTTCCAAGCCTATCACCTTTCCCTTTTCCGCCGGTCTTATTTAATCCACGTTCCTTAGCGTTGCTTTTTAGCCCGTTTTGGCAGGGGGAGGCAATGAGATGAATGAAAGTCTTCTTGCACCTTGTGAGTTAAGCGACGGGAGACCTGCCGAACCACCTGATTGAGAATGCGATCGCCGGTGCGCCGGATCAGCGTCTCTGGCAGAGCGTGAATGAATTTTGGGAACTGAATGGCAACCGCCAGATCTAATTCCCACTGAATTCGGGTTGTTGCCCACCCAGAAGTATCGTTACCTAGATCAATTAGCTCCATCGCGGCGCGAAAATCAACCTCATAGCCAATCTCCGTGTAGTTTGGCACCGGAACTGTCTCAATCCGATACACGCTTTCCTGATGAGGCAGTAGGTCTAGTCCAATTTTCGGTTCAACATCGAAGCCGAATGCGCCAAACCGCCCAACGGTCATCGCATAGCTATTCGCGCCGATCGACTCTACCACCATGGGGTGGGCGCAGCGATGAAACCACTCAGAATGGCCATCAAGATACTTTTCTACAGTTTGCACATCGGCACCCATTTCCATGAAGTCCACGAAGTGGCTCCGAAATTCAGTTGACCCGATTGGTGCAACTGAACTTGTGCCTTCGGAGGCTGGACAATGGGTGGAGATCGAGTGCAAACCGTGATCGGCAGTGTGAGTCAGTTGACGATCCTGCGAAGCTTCGTAAAACGAGTTGGTTGGTGAGGACTGCATGCTCTCTCTTGATTTACGCCGTTGGTCTTGATCCAAGGTTCCCTGAAGGTATCTGGTGCTTCACGTTTAAGCGATCGCGTCCCTTGAAAGTTCATACAATCTATACTGAGTGGCACAGGTGTGCGGTGATCTCTGAGACGGTTTTTTCGGAGGGTTTAGCCCTATCCGTGGAAATCAGCACGAACTCGATTCTAATCGATCAATCCTATCGAATCATTACGAAATGTATTTTATCGAATGGTTACGAAAAGTATTTTAAGGAAGTACGAACCTTTGTGCAAAGCCTATAAAGATTAAAGTCAGAAGCCTGATGTTGTTCAAGTCTGCTCTACCTCTACCCTTCATCAGATGTTAAGAGAATCGATTCGAGCGAAAACAAGAGTCGAACAAGTTTAGCGAGAAGTCCTATGAAAGCATTTGTAGCAGGGGCAACTGGAGAAACAGGGCGGCGGATTGTCCAGCAGTTATTGGCAAGGGATATTCCTATCCGGGCACTGGTGCGAGATGCAGATGCAGCACGAGCCATTCTGCCCTCGCAAGTTGAACTGGTGACAGGCGATGTGTTGAAGTCGGATTTGAAAGCGGCGATCGCAGACGCAACGGTTGTCTTCTGTGCGACGGGTGCGCGTCCGAGCTTTGACCCGACGGGACCTTATAAAGTGGATTATGAGGGGACAAAGCATCTCGTCGATGCTGCCAAGGCTAATGGAGTCCAGCAGTTTGTCTTCGTCTCGTCGCTCTGTACGTCTCAGTTCTTCCATCCGTTGAATCTGTTTTGGCTGATTTTGGTGTGGAAGAAGCAAGCGGAGGAATATATTCAGCGTAGTGGACTGACCTATACGATCGTGCGTCCGGGTGGGTTGAAGAACGAAGACAACGACAATGCGATCGTGATGTCGTCGGCGGACACGTTATCGGAAGGCAGCATTCCTCGAACGAAGGTGGCTCAGGTTTGTGTGGAATCAGTGTTTGAGCCAAAGTCCCAAAACAAGATTGTCGAAATTGTGGCAACCCCAGACGCGCCGCAACAGTCATTTGACACCCTGTTTGCGGGCGTAGCCTAGGGTGTGACTCGGGAAGAGTGCAAGGACGCAACCCTTAGCTAGAAAGGCACGCCTTAGTCGCGGCGCGGCAGCTCGTTAGAGGCGATCTCTTTGGAGCCGCCCTTTGCGATCGCCACATCACAAAAACCGATCAAGCGCCGCTTTGAGTTCTTCAATTTCTCCTTCAATGTTGCCTTCTTGGGCGGCGCGGGCGATGCACTGAGTCAAATGCTCATCTAAAATCATGCGTGCCACTCGATCTAACGCACCTCGAACAGCGGCAATTTGCACCAGCACATCGGGACACGGCTGATCGTTTTGAACCATCGTTTTGATGCCCCGCACGTGTCCTTCAATTCGAGAGAGACGATTGACTAGCCGTCGCACTGATTCTTCGCTGTGGATGTGAGGATGAGCCGCATGGTGACTGTGATGAGGGTGTTCTGGAATCTGATTGAGTTCTTCTTGCTTGCCGGGAAGTTCAGAGGTTGTCATTAATCGTCTGTGCTGCTTACTTAAGATATTTATGATCTTAATGCATGGTAGAAAACGGTGCGGTTCAGGGTGGGGGAATCTCTACCAGCACAAGAATTATTATTCTGCTTACGATAAAAGAGATGAGGTTTGCTGGGGCTTGCGTTTTTGTGGGCGCGAGTTAACTGGCATTGTCGAAGGCTTATGAAGAAGGCTATGCAACGCTCAAACTTTTCTAATTGGGATTGGCTGGAGGCGATCGGGTTTGCTCATCTCCAACGGGACTGGCGACGTGGAGTTCGTCGGGTTGCCGCACTCTGTCTTGCGATTGCGCTGGCGTTTGGGTTCACTCCGTCTGTGGCTGCCGAACCTCTAACTGAAATGGCTCAAGCTACTCCGCGTGCCGTGACTCGGGGAAGTTTTGTGGCGGATGCGGTAAAGCGCGTAGGAACGGCAGTTGTTCGGATTGATACGGAGCGAACTGTGACTCGTCGGGCAATGCCGAATCCGATGTTTGATGATCCCTTTCGTCAGTTCTTTGGCCAGGATGTGTTTCCTCAAGCCCCGAGCGAACAAATTCTGCGCGGACAAGGATCGGGGTTTGTGATTGATCAAAGCGGCATCATTCTGACCAACTCGCACGTCGTCAACGGAGCCGATAAGGTCACGGTGACGCTAAAGGATGGACGGGTGTTTGAAGGAAAGGTGCGCGGATCAGATGATGTCAGTGATTTAGCCGTTGTGAAGATTAACGGAACCGATTTGCCGTTTGCGGCATTGGCCGATTCTGATGAAGTTAGCGTTGGGGATTGGGCGATCGCAGTAGGGAATCCGCTCGGTTTGGATAATACGGTAACGCTGGGCATCGTGAGTACCCTGCACCGCTCTAGCGCTCAGGTTGGGTTAGTGGATAAGCGATTGGACTTCATTCAAACGGATGCTGCCATTAATCCTGGTAATTCGGGGGGACCGTTGCTCAACGATCGTGGTGAAGTCATTGGCATCAATACGGCAATTCGGGCGGATGCGATGGGAATTGGCTTTGCGATTCCGATCAACAAGGCAAAATCAGTTAAAGATGCCTTGGCGCGAGGCGAAAAGATTCCTCATCCCTATCTGGGTGTGCAGATGACAACCTTGACTCCAGAAATTGCTAGACAAAACAACAGCGATCCAAACTCGGCGTTTACCGTGCCAGAAGTCGATGGGGTGATTGTCGTGCGAGTGTTGCCCAATACTCCGGCAGCGAAGGCTGGAATTCGTCGAGGCGATGTGATTACTGAAATTGATCAGCAGGCCATTAAAACAGCTGATCAGCTACAAACGATTGTCGAGAATAGCCGTCTGGGGCAAACGCTAAAGGTACAGGTTCGTCGGGGCGACCAAACACAACAGTTAGGCGTCAAAACGGCGGAACTTCAAAACAATAATGCGTAAGACGGGAGAGCATTAAGAACGTTCATCGTGCTGTCTAAGTGCTATAGCACTTAGACAGCACGATGAACGTTCTTATTTAATAGCAATTTAAACCATCAATGCGACAAAGGGTGAATTTACCCGACGACGTAGGGACGTTCCGCCAGAACGTCCCTACGTGTCGTGACTATGAGATTGACTTCCATGAATGGGACTACGACTAGCTTGGCTGATCTTTAAGCACCATCTCGTGTTCATCGAGTAGCGTCATCACAGCATTCATATCCGACGACGCTTTGCCAGTTAACTGCAAGGCTGCGATCGCTTGATCAAACGTTTCGCCTTGCCTCAGTCGTGCGGCAATCTCTCGAATATCTGCCCAGGTTAGGTCACTTTCAACAAACGCTTTCGCCATCACATTGAGCAGATCTTGCCAAGGGTTGCCCTCGGCTTTAGTCATCATCGTGTGCGGAATATTGAGGGCGCGATCGAAGGAGTAGTACCACGTCTTTGGCTGATGTTCGAGCAATTGCTCGAATAGCTCTTGGTGGTCGGCATTGTTCACTGCAAGATCAGCTTCTGTGGACACGATGAACATTGGCGCAGCCGGGTCGGTTTTAGCCCGGTTTAGCACTTTACTTCCCATTTTTAAGAAAACGCGCAGCGTTTCTAGCTCAAAGCCTTTGTAGCCGATGGTTTCTTCTACCGATTCATCCGTCATCCACTCAAAATACCGATTGAACACATTGACGAACAAATCGACAACTCGATTGCTGCCGCTAAGATACGTTGCAAACAGCAACGCGCTCTCAATCTCCTGGGGATGCTCTAGCGCCAACCAAGCCGCCATTGTTCCTCCGCCCGACAATCCACCAACAACTACCCTGTCACCAAATGCTTTTGCCTGCCTCAGCCAATGCAGCGCAAAAATTTTATACTCATCGGCATCCGTAGGCAGGGGCGGTGGATTGTCTCGATCCCAGTCTCCGGCTATTCCATGTCCAGGCAATCGGGGAATAATCACGTTGTAGCCTGCTTCGTAAAACACCTGTGCCATTGGCACGAATTGATACGTCGCGGCGGTAAAGCCATGAAAAAATACGCAAACGCTTGGAGTCGGCGTTGGGTGAAGGAAAAACTGCGATCGACACTGATCATTTCTCACGGGGAGCCGATCTTCTTCCGCTCGGATCTGTTGCGGAATCACTGTCGCCGCGATCGCATATTCAGTTTGAGTAGAATTCATATCAAATAACGTTGAGATAATTCGTAATTCGTGATTTAGCTCGATGAATCTAGTGATCAGAAGACGTAACCCTTTGACTTTTGATCCTAATTCACTTCAACCATTAGAGAATCCGCTCATCAACGAATTACGAATTATCGCTTAGAAGGTAAAGTCTGACGCGACGATCATTGAGCCGATACCGCCATCCGTAAAGACTTCTAAAAGCAGCGAGTGCGGCTGCCGTCCGTCAATAATGTGCGCTGCTTTGACCCCCTGAGCGAGCGAGCGGACGCAGCAACTGACTTTGGGAATCATGCCCCCCGACACGATGCCCTGATCCATTAACTGACGAGCTTCTTGAATATCCAGGCGAGGAATCAGCGTTGAAGCATCTTTGTAGTTTTTCAAAATGCCCGCCGTGTCCGTCAGCAGAATTAGCTTTTCCGCTCCTAGTGCCGCCGCAATTTCTCCCGCAACGGTATCTGCGTTGATGTTGTACGCCTGTCCCGTTTCGTCTGCGGCCACACTTGACACAACAGGAATGTAACCGGATTCAACTAGCGATTCGAGAATTTGAGGATTGACTCTGTTGACTTCGCCCACAAATCCAACGCCTTCTTCATCGGAAGGACGCGCCCCAATTAGGCTGGCATCTTTGCCACACAGCCCGATCGCCGAGCCGCCTGCTTGGTTAATCAACGACACAATTTCTTTATTGACACGACCCACTAGCACCATTTCCACGACATCCATAGTGGCGGCGTCGGTGACGCGCAGCCCGTTCTTAAACTGTGCTTCGATGCCCAGTTTATCGAGCCAAGAATTAATTTCAGGTCCGCCGCCATGCACCAAGATAGGACGCAACCCCACGCACGCCATAAACACGACATCGCGAATGACTTTTGCTTTAAGGCTACTGTCTTTCATTGCTGCACCGCCGTATTTCACGACGATCGTGCGTCCGACAAATCGTTGAATATAGGGCAAAGCCTCGCTCAGGATACGGACTCGCATTTCAGCAGATTCGAGATACTCGCTTTCTTTAAGCATAAGAAATTTAGCGCCAGGATAAAGGATGATTAACTACCAATTAGCATCTTCATCACACTCTATGCCTGCTTGAGCCTCGTTTGTTAAAGTTCGCTCATATTAAAGTTCTTTCATGATGCTTGGCAACAAGTTTGCTGGCACGCGCGAGAGTGCCAGGGTTTGTCCTTGAATGCCGAAGCGATCGTGGAAAGTTCGCACGGTCTGAACGATCGCGCTGAGGGCATTTGTATAGAAGTCCGGGTCGTTTTGCCAGCCGTGCAGCGCTTGAACGTGATGCTGAAGAGCAGTTTCGAGATAGCTAGAGCGATCGCTTGAACTGAGCGGCGCTCGATCGTCGATTGCGGTTTGATAGCACGCGGCTCCCAAGTTGTAATGGGTTGCAGACGTATCAAAGCTGAGAGCAGGAGCGTGAGATGTACTCGCGGCTGAGAGATACTGCACCGCCGACAGCGAATCTTGATAAGCTGCGATCGCGCAGTGCAAATAATTCTGCCGATCCTCATAATGAGTCGTGGGCTGATTCGCCAAATGCCAGTATGCCGTTCCTAAATTGTTTTGCGTCGCGGCAAACGCCGCCGGAGCCGCTTCTAGGGTGCGATAGACCAGCGCGACTCGGTACGCTCCAATCGCCAGCAGCAGAAAATCTTCTGCCAGTGTGCCAAGTGCCTCCATCGCCTCATCGCACTGCGAGAGCGTCCAATAGGCTGTTCCTAAATTGTTTTGCAGCATCGCATAGTGGAGCGGCTCCCGTTCAGGGTCGTAGTAGCGTAACGCTTCGTTGTAGGCCGCGATCGCCTGCTGCAAATTGACAACCGGCTGCTGATGTTGAGCCAGATTCCAGAAAGCCGTTCCTAAGTTATTTTGCGTCGCAGCGTAGCGTGAGGGATCTTCTTCTGCCACTCGGTACTGCAAACACGACTGGTAGGCCGCGATCGCCTGCTGCAAGTTCTCGACAGGTGCATCCCGATAGGACAGGTCGCTATAGACCGAGCCTAAATTATTCAACAACATCGCACAGATGTCAGGCTGCGTCTCAGCATCAGTTCGTTCTAGCGCAAACTGATAAGCTTTCAGCGCTTTCTCAAGATTAACCATCGGTTGAGCTGACGCCCGTGCCATCATCCAGTAGAGGTTGCCAATGTCGTTCAAAATGTCTGACACTTGAGTCGACTTGGAGGGAATGAATCGCAGGGACTGCTCGTAAGCTCGAATCGCGACGGTGTAAGTAGACGGAGCCGCCTGGGGTTGTTGAGCGCAATCTCGATACCAGTCTCCTAGTTCCCGGTATGCGGTTCCAACAAGGTCAGACGAGGCGCGATCGCGATGAAGTTTCTCAATTTGCTGCAATAGACGAACGGGTTGCAGATTTGGAGTGTTGAGTAAATCGATCGCGCTGTGTTCATTGACAGAAGCCAACCCAGACTGAAGTTCTCCATCTTGCTTGAGGGTGGCGAGAACTAATGCCCGAAACTCAGAATCAATCAAGGACTGACGCGGCAAGGCAACAGACAGGTCTCGGTTGGGCGCGATCGCGCGCACATCGTCAAATTCGCGCTCTGGAGTCGGATCACCTTCAAACTCAAAGAGTGCTGTATGCCAGTGCCAAAAGTCGGGTGCAGACTGTTGAATGGAGCGGCACCACGGCCTGGTCACCCACAGCACAAGATTGAAGTTCAAAGCCAATCGCTGAGCGGCAATTCCCTGAAGCGCGTCGAGAAATGCACGCTGGAGGTGAGCAGGCTGACGGGTCAGATGTTCTACACCTGTAATTTGAAAGCCTAAAATCTCGCTTCTGTCCGCTTCTGCAATGCTATTTTGTGAGAGCCAAAGTCCTATTTGCCCCAAAACATCTGGATTTTCTAGCTCAAGCGTCAGAGGAATCAGCCGCAGTGTTGTATCTGTTGGTCTATTAGCATCTAGTCCATTAGCATCGCTACTTGCTGAGTCCTGCGTCACGGTTCCATGGGTGTTATGCTCTGTGGTGTGCTGCGCGCTAATCGTACCGCGCCGGTTTGGCGGAACCGTAATGTTATCCGCGCTCAGAGCAGGACTGCTTAAATCGGACTGTAGATGAGCTGCAAATTGATTGCGCAGCCCGACGTCATCACATACTGCAATGAAAATCTGCCGCCGGAGGTTAAGGCTCAATGCCAACCTTAATCGCAGGTAGATGTGATGATTCAAGCTTGGAGAATGGGAAGCAAGCTTAGTCACAGGTGGGCGAAAAACAGATTGATCAACAGGAGACATCAGCATAGGGACGGAGGCTTGTCAAGCCACCTCAAAAGATTGTGAATTATTGATCTCTTCGCGCAATTTGGCTGATGTCAGGACAGAACAAGTGATCCTTAAAGGTTGAAGGCATAAATTAAGCTTTGACAGCTCAATTTCCCTTGCTAGACATACCCTTGCTAGACATAGAGTTTACACACAAACCCTCTAGATGCAGCACTAGACGAAAAATTCTACTAAAAAACCAGGTGACTCAATACAGTAAGTGACCTGGTGAAATGAACGCTACAGTAGCGCTTATTTTTCAACACCTTCGACAATTCTTAGCTTTGCTGACCTACGACACAGCAAATGCAACAAACATTAATCCGCTCACTAATACGGTACCAACCACACCCAAAACCACAAAATTCCGCTTCTGCGTTGCGGTAGGAGGCTCTGCTTGATACATTTTCGGCTCGATCGCGTAGTTGTTTAAGCGACCGCCCTCTTCTTCTGTGTATCGCATAGCGTTTTTCCTCAATAGTTTTAGCAATTGTAACAAAGTTTGAGGAATCACTCTCTAACGCAAGGAGGAAATCGTAATAATCGGGGTGGTGGAGAAGGTGTAAATTAGCTGCTGATCGTTCCAGTCAGAGGAGAACTGGCGCTGGCATAAGCTTTCACGGGAATGCGTCCAGCTTGATAGGCAAGGCGTCCAGCTTGGTAGGCGAGCTTCATAGCGCGTGCCATTGCAGGAGGGTTGACGGCTTGTGCGATCGCGGTATTAATTAACAGAGCATCGGCTCCCATTTCCATTGCCTGTGCAGCTTCGCTAGGAGTGCCAATGCCTGCATCTACAACAACCGGAACCGTTGCATTCTCAATGATGATTTGAATATTGGCCGTATTTTTAATCCCTTGACCTGATCCAATCGGAGAACCAAGCGGCATTACGGTCGCGCAGCCCACCTCTTCTAACCGCTTTGCCAAGAGCGGATCAGCGTTGATGTAGGGCAACACGGCAAACCCTTCTTTTACCAGTTGTTCAGCTGCCTCTAGAGTGCCAATCGGGTCGGGCAGCAAGTATTTTGCATCGGGAATCACTTCTAATTTGACGAAATTATTGTCTTCTTGACCAAGTAGCTTTGCCATTTCTCGCCCTAGTCGAGCGACTCGAACGGCATCCTCCGCCGTTTGACATCCTGCCGTATTGGGCAGCATCCAAATTTTGCTCCAATCTAATGCTTCTGCAAGTCCTTCATGTCCAGGGGCTTGAGTTTGGACTCGGCGAACCGCGACGGTGACAATTTCACACTCGCTCGCCGCGATGCTCTGTCGCATTTCTTCAAACGTTCGATACTTGCCTGTTCCGGTCATCAAGCGTGATTTAAAGGATCGCCCTGCAATGATGAGTGAATCATCCAAAGTTGTGTCTAGGGGCTTGTCTAAGGTTTGCATCTCAATCTTGCCTCGTTTCCGTTAAAGTTGCGCGTCACGCTAATCGCGGGTTGCACATCCATTATGACGGAGAGCGATACGTCTTAACCTTGAGAAGCATGAATCTCAACTTGGCGATCAATTAAATCAGCAGGCCAAGTAAGTCAGCAGACTAAGCGTTGAGGATTTTCTACAGCGCTGCTTTTTGGTTGCGCTTGGGGCTAATTGCAGCAACTTATATAAAATTTCTACCTAAAAGATGAATCAATATCTATCTAAGATAAGAGTATAGACTAGTGATATCGAAGGGAATCAGCAATTAGAATAAGTGGAATTACATTCATTAACACTTCAGGAATTTTTATGGTGAATAGAAAATCGAATGCTGCTGTCAAGGTGCAAACAACCATGCTTGACCAAGCTGCATCATTATTAGGAGACTTGCCTGAAAAGCCAGACTCAACCATCTCATTGCGACAAGCGATCGAGATGCTACAGCAAGATCTAAGAGAGTCGCTTGACAAGGGATATGACTATGATGAACTTGCTCACGTCCTCGCTGAGCAGGAGATCGATATTAGCCCTTCCACTCTCAAGCGCTATCTTGCCATGAGCCAAAAAGACCCCGCTCAACCGCGTCGAACCCGACGATCGCGCAAGGCCCACGCCGAAGATATGTCTGGCGATTTTGCTGAAGATGCAGAGTCGGAGCTTGAAGCGATCGCTGGATAATCTGTCAATATCAACTAAAATTTTCTTTCTATGGGATGGGTATCTTGTCTAAGGTTAGGCAAAATGCCCATTCCATAATTTTTTTATAGCAACGTTAAAAAGTTTCAGAAAATCTCGAACAGCACATCTCTATTTAGAAGGGGTTTTATATTTTTACGGACACTAAATTTTGGTGGGCACTATTCATCACTTGGCAACGTCAAATCATCTGTCCAAGCAATTACTGCTGCACAAAACTAAGCGCTCCTAATTTGTTGAACCGCTTATTCCTTGATTTATCGTGTGTGTTAAATGTGTGTAAACACAGCGTGTATTAAAAGAAGGTGTATTAAATGTTTGTAAACTAAACGTTTGCAGACAATTGAACACCTAAATTTCAGCACAAGCACCGACAGGAGCAGTTGTTAAAGAAGCACACGTCTGAATTCATGAGTTCACCATTTATACCTATGCAATCTCGGTTTATTCTTCAACGTTGGCGACGAATCATCCAAAATCTTTTCCCCCTTCTGTTTGTTATCACCTTCGTCACCGTGGTGCTTCTCGGCAGCGTCACTCCTGGAGTCGCTCAGTCTCGCCAAGAAATTCGCGGCGTTTGGATGACGATTAACGATTTAGATGTCCTTAAAGATCGCGCCAAAGTGCAAGATGCCGTAGATCAGCTTGGGAGGCTAAATTTTAATTCAATCTATCCCGTTGTATGGAACTCTGGCTACGTCATGTACCCTAGCGCGATCGCTCAACGACAAGGCATTCAGCCCTTCGTCTACAAGGGGTCAGATGGACACGACATTCTTGCAGACCTGATTGACAAAGCACATCAGCGCAGCCTACTCGTGATGCCCTGGTTTGAGTTTGGTCTGATGGCTCCCGAAACCTCAGAACTGGTGCTGAATCATCCAGAATGGATTACCAAACGGCGCGATGGCAGTCAGACTTCCATTAGTGGTGCAGGTGAGGTGGTGTGGCTCAATCCTTTCCGCCCTGATGTGCAGAAATTCATTACCGATCTCGTGTTAGAAGTTGTGACTCAATATGATGTTGACGGCATTCAATTTGATGACAACATGAGTCTGCCGAGAGAATTTGGATTTGACGACTATACTACTGCGCTCTACAAAAAAGAAACCAAGAAAACACCATTAAGTCCAACTGATCCAGCATGGATGCGTTGGCGTGCTGATAAGATTACGGCATTTATGGCGCAGCTAAAAAAAGCGGTGAGAGAGCGAAAGCCTTACGCCATTTTCTCGATTTCTCCCAACTACTATGATCTCGCCTACAAGTTTCATCTGCAAGACTGGCTTGCGTGGGTGCGACAAGGTATCGCCGACGAGTTGATTGTGCAGGTTTATCGCCCGAACCTACAGAGTTTTATTAGTCAGCTTTCTCGCCCAGAAATGCAGGAAACGCAACAGAAGATTCCGACAGGCGTTGGTATTTTAACGGGCTTGAGAACTAGCCCAGTCGGAATTGCCCAAATTCAGGAGCAAGTGCGAGCCGCGCAAGACCGAGGCTTAGGCGTCTCTTTCTTCTACTATGAAAGTCTTTGGGAAGAGGCTCCAGAAGAGGCGAACTACCGACAAGCAGGATTTCAAGCGCTGTTTCCGGCTCCAGCCCTGCGATCGATTACAACGGTTCAACCGTTTGAGTTGCCGCAGCCTGGTTCAACTCCGGTGCTACAGGATAGTAAGTTCTCGCTACCTAGCTCACCATGAGTAGGACTTATTCGTTGCCATGCCTACGCGACCCTTTCGGGCAGCAGAGACAACAGGTCGATCCTCAGCCCAGAAAGACTACTCGACCGATTCGCCCATTCCAATCAAGCTCTGCCTCATGGCCCAGCGATCGCTAATGTCTATTCGATCTAAGTTGTCTAGTAGTACTATTCTCATGGCGCTGAGCATGACCGTCGGAACGCTTGCAGCGCTGGTGTTGCAAATTCCGGTTCAGGCGCAGACCACCTTTTCAGATGTGCAACCGGGCGATTGGGCAGCAGGCTTTATTCAAGCACTGGCAGATCGGGGTGTAATCCGCGGTTTCTCGGATGGTAGCTTTCGCCCAAACGATCCAGTCACTCGTGCCCAGTTTGCAGTTATGGTGGATCAAGCGTTCGATCGACCTGCTGTCCGCAGTGCTATTCGCTTTAAAGATGTGCCAAGCCGCTACTGGGCATCTAGCGCCATCCAAGCCGCTTACACAGAAGACTTTTTGAGTGGCTATCCCGGCAGTGTTTTCAATCCTGCTCAAGCAATGCCTCGTGCTCAAGTCCTGGTTGCCCTTGCGAGTGGGCTGCAGCTTGAGCCTCAAGGAACCAATGCCTCAGTGATTGGTGGTTTCCGCGACTACGAGTCAATTCCTTTCTATGCCCAGGATGGCGTCTCGGCTGCGGTCTTTCGGAAGATCGCCGTGAACTATCCCAACATCGATTTTCTCAACCCAAATCGAGCGTCAACCCGTGCTGAGGTCGCTGCCTCAATTTATCAAGCCCTCGTCGCTTCTGGCAAAGCTCCCAAGATCGCTTCTCCCTACATTGTTTTTGGCGACCCGTAATTCTTTAAACCAATCCATAACAGCTTTGATCGTTTTTCAGTAAATCGCTTTGTAAAATTCACTCTATCGATAGAAGTTTTACCTAGTACTTGATCTACAAAAGCCTTGTAGGGAGAATTAGGCGAGCGGTGTTATTAAATGTCCGTTCGCTGTTTTTCTGATGTCATCTGCTAGGTTGAATCCTTTTGGCTAAACTAAAAAGCTCTAAAAATGCTCCAAGGCAGCCTCTCAATCGAGTGCTGCATCAACTAAGTTACTATCGGCTGATTTCCCTTGGCGCGATCGCAAGTCTACTTTTGCTGACCGTTGCCAATGCGATTACGCCCCAACTCTTTCGCTGGGGAATTGATCAAGGAATTGCTCAGCAAAATCTTCGCGTTGTCTTGATTAGTGGTGCGTGGATGGTCGTTGCTGCGATCGCCCGAGGAATTTTCAATTTTGGCCAAACCTTCTGGGCAGAAAGCGTCTCTCAAGGAGTGGCTTACGATCTGCGAAATCAAATTTTCAGCAAAATTGAAAATCTCAGCTTCAGTTATCACGATCGATCTCAAACCTCGCAACTGCTGACCCGTGTGACGAGCGACATTGAGCAAATTCGCACCTTTGTAGGAACGAGTTTAATTCAGGTGATCGGTGCAGTGGTCACCTTGGTGAGCATCGCCGTTATTTTGCTGATCATGAATTGGCAGTTAGCGCTGATTACATTAGCGATCGTGCCCTTAGCGAGTTGGGTACTGATTCGATTTTTGCAGCGCAACGGAGATTTGTTTCGGCAAGTGCAAGAGCAGTTAGGCGACCTCAACGCGGTGTTACAAGAGAATTTGTTGGGAATTCGAGTGGTTAAAGCGTTTGTTCGCGAACGAGCCGAGCGATCGCGCTATACCAACCTCAACGAAGAATTAATCGACACGAATATGAAAACAATTCGTGCGATTCGGGGAACGTTTCCCATCATCTTTTTATTGAGTAATTTGATCACGGTCGTTGTCATTGGGTTTGGAGGCGTG
Source organism: Myxacorys chilensis ATA2-1-KO14 (assembly GCA_019359275.1). GTDB lineage: Bacteria > Cyanobacteriota > Cyanobacteriia > Leptolyngbyales > Leptolyngbyaceae > Myxacorys > Myxacorys chilensis. Next base: position 13,966 of record JAHHHP010000111.1, read on the forward strand.
CAGGTTATTAACGGCAGCTTCTCGATTGGCGAACTGGTTGCGTTTAATTCCTACTTACTCTTTATTCTTCAGCCGATCTTGCTGATTGGATTTGCGGCTCCTGCGATCGCGCAAGCGGAGGCATCGGCTGAGCGCATCTATGAAGTCGTCGATGCCGAGATTGAAATTCGTGATCGTCCCGGAGCCGCTACCTTCGATCGCTGTGGTGGCAGAATTACCTTTGAAAATGTGCGATTCCGCTATCCTGGCTCAACGACCGAAGCGTTGAAAGGAATTTCGTTTGAGACAAAACCGAAAGAACTGATTGCTATTTTAGGCATGACGGGTTCGGGCAAAAGCACGATCATTAACCTGATTCCGCGATTTTATGATGTCACATCTGGCGCGGTGAGAATTGATGGACGAGACGTACGGGATATCTCGTTGGCGAGCTTGCGATCGCGAATCGGAATTGTCTTTCAAGACACCACGCTGTTTTCGGGAACGATCGGTGATAACATCGCCTACGCCAAACAAGACGCCACACTCGATGAGATTATCGACGCGGCGAAAACGGCTCACATTCATGACTTCATTTCAGACTTGCCTGACGGCTACGACACGATCATCGGCGAACGAGGAGTCGGATTGTCAGGCGGACAAAAACAGCGTATTGCGATCGCGCGAACCCTTCTAACCGACTATCGCATTCTCATTCTCGATGACAGTACCTCTGCTGTAGATGCCAAAACTGCCGCCCAAATTCAAGATTCTTTAGATGATCTGATGCAGCGCAAAACCTGTACTTCGTTTGTGATTGCTCAACGCATTAGCACGGTCAAAAACGCCGATCGCATCTTGCTGATGGATCAAGGACGGCTAGTTGCTCAAGGTAGCCATGAAGAGTTGCTGGCAATGAGTCCACTGTATGGCGCGATTTTAGAATCTCAGGTCAAGCAAACGCAGCAAGGAGTACAGCAATGAAACCAGATTCTGCTGCCCCTAAAGCAGTTGCCCCGAAAGCAAATGTGCGACCTAGATCGACGCTGCAACGGTTTCTACAGTATGTCCGTCCCTACCGCAAAGAGATTCCGATCGCGCTGGGACTAGTAGCACTTGGAGCCGCAACTCAAGCGTTAGGCCCGTTTCTGATCGGCTGGTCAATTGATAACTTAATCATTCCAGGCAACGTGCGCGGACTCGCGTTCATGCTGACCCTTTTGACGGTGAACTATGTTTTTGGCGTGCAAGCGATTCGGGGACAAATCTTGCGCGTGGGTTGGATTGTGCAGCGAATTTTGGCGCAATTGAGACAAGACATTTTCCTTAAAGTGCAGAGTTTGCCGCTTAGCTTCTTTGATCGCAGTGAAGCTGGAGATTTGATGAGCCGTTTGCTAAACGATGTGAACACCGTCAATCAGGCATTTGGACAAACGATCGCGCAGATGTTGGGAAACTTATTTAGTTTGCTTGGCATTATCATTGCCATGCTTGCGATCAATCTGCAACTCGGACTGTTGAGCAATCTGGTTGTTCCCTTGATGATTTTGACGACGAGCTTGTTTTCTCGGTGGGCGAGAGAACGGTTTCGAGTCACCCGTCGGACGATTGGCGATTTGTCTACGAAGCTTGAAGAAGATATTGGTAGTGTTAAAGAAGCGCAAGCTTTTAATCGAGTCCGCCTCAATATTGAAGAATTTCAACAACTGAATGCGGCGAACCGCGATGCGAATATTCAAGCCGTTGCAATCACGGCGGCGTTTTTGCCGTCGATCGATGTGTTGAATACGTTAGCGACCGCAGGAGTGTTAGCTTATGGTGGTTATCTAGCCGTTACCGGACAAGCAACCGTTGGAGTTGTCACTGCGTTTTTACTTTATGTGCAGCAATTCTTTCGACCAATTCAGATTTTGAGTCAGTTCTATACTCAAGCCCAATCTGCGATCGCAGGTCTAGAACGCATTTTTGCGCTATTAGATGAACCGGCTCAACTCAAAGATGCACCCGATGCCTACGAGATGCCTCCTATTGATGGAGATGTAACCTTCGAGAATGTCCAATTTGGCTATACGCCGACTCAGCGAGTTCTCAATGGCGTCAACTTTCGGGCGGCTTCAGGACAAACGATCGCGCTTGTTGGCCCCACAGGCGCAGGTAAAACTACGATTATCAATTTGATCTTGCGCTTTTATGATGTTACAGGCGGCGCGGTCAAGATTGACGATATTGATATTCGTCAGGTCACTCAAGCGAGTTTACGACGGCAGATTGGTATTGTTCTGCAAGATACGGTTCTCTTTCGAGGTACGGTTGCAGAAAACATTGCGTTTGGGCGGCCACAAGCGACGCAAGCAGAGATCGAAGCGGCGGCTCAAGTTGCGAATGTGCATGACTTTATTACCTCTTTGCCGCAAGGCTATGCGACTGAGTTGGGTGAGCGAGGCGCAATGTTGAGTCAGGGACAGCGACAACTGCTGAGTATTGCTCGTGCTGTCTTAGTTGATCCACGTATTTTGATTCTCGATGAAGCAACGAGTAGTATCGATACGCGAACAGAAGCGCTGGTGCAATCTGCGATCGCACGTCTGCTACAAGGGCGGACTAGTTTTGTGATTGCTCATCGCCTCAGTACGGTGAGCCAAGCTGATCAAGTCTTTGTGATTCAGCAAGGACAAATTGTAGAGCGGGGAACTCATGCTGAACTGATGGCACAACAAGGCATTTATGCTAATCTCTATGCCCTGCAATTAGGCAGTGCAACTGCGGCTTAATCACGAGCGGTCTAATCACTTCTGGCTAAGAAAACGGCAGGCGCATCTTTAGATACACTGAGATGTAATCCTCGCATTGTTAAACGCAGGTTTATATGCCAAAAACAGTTTGGGCAACCGTCCGTCAAGGAAAAGTTGAGTTGCTAGAGCAAATAGAAGTTCCAGATGGGACGCGAGTTTTAGTGACCATTTTTCCTGATGATGAAACCGAGTTCTGGCTCGGGACAAGCCAAGTCTCGCTAGATGCGGTTTGGAACAATGATGAGGATGATGTGTATGCTCAACTACTTCAAAAATGACATCATCTTGGTTCAGTACCCTTTTTCAGATTTGTCTAGTTCAAAGGTCAGACCCGCCGTTGTTGTCAATGCACTACACGTTTCTCAAGATTTGATAATCACACCGTTAACTAGCAAAATAGCATCGTTACTGGAAGGAGAGTTTGTGCTGTCTGAGTGGTCAGCAGCAGGGCTAAACGTAGCTACGGCAGTTAAGCGAGGGTTATACACCGTACATCAAACTTTGGTTGTGAAAGTGATTGGCAAATTAGCTGATTCTGATGCTGAGCAACTAGAGCAGTCTCTCCGAGGTTGGCTAGGGTTGTGACGCAACTGGACAAATTGCTTATGCCAAATTATCTGTATTAATAGAATTTTGAGCGACAAGAATTCGATCGCAGTTAACTGAGTATCTGCAAGCCCTTATGCCCTATCAATACGCGAACAAAAACGCTGGTACAATCTGCGATCGCACGTCTACTACAAGGGCGGACTAGTTTTGTGATTGCTCATCGCCTCAGTACGGTGAGGGTAATGTCCCAGATATGTTGTTGTGACTGAGAGAATCTGCTGAAATAGAGGGTGAACTTATCTAATCCTTCAGCATCATGGTATTAGAGCCAATTCATTGTCCTGATTGTGCGGGAATCGAGGTGA
>JAHHHP010000112.1 GCA_019359275.1 Myxacorys chilensis ATA2-1-KO14
GAATCGCTTGTTGACGGAGGTAGTTTTGAGTCGTTGGATTGAGAAATCGGGCATCAGGCTTGTTCATACTTTAATTGTACAAATTGCTCACTCGCTCTGCATTCTCTCAAGTTGCCGGGTTAATAGCATAGCGATCGTTGCTCTCTAGCAGTCCGCAGTCGCGCGAGTCGCCAAATCCAGGCAGGTCAGGCATGATTACTCGATGTCGCTGCGACAGCAAATCCAGGATCTCTCGATAGGGTTTAGCCGCGATCGCCCAACCATGTAAGAACACAATTGGCGTTGCACCATGATTTGTGCCCGCTTCTAGGTAGGTAATCGTGTGGACTTCGCTTGGCGAACCCATTTGGAACTTGCCAGAGCCAGCCATATTTCTAATACTGACTTGTTTTTTAACAAACTGATCTTGAGTACTAAACATAGGGGGCTAGGATAAAAAGTAATCCAACCCTACTGCAGTGGTCATTTTATGTCTTCCTTCTTAAAAGGGATTTAGGAATAAGTGAGCTAGTAGTCTGTCAAATGTATAACCTGTCCAATTTAGAATAATGGGTTTGGAAAGCGATGAGGGATGACTTCATCTTTACGACGTGCTGCCGCGCGACAGTAGGTTCGTATATCTGTGATTGGACAGTCAGCATCGAGTTCTACCTATTCCACAGGAGCGATGTGTGCTTGAAAGATTACATTTTAAGATGTGGGGCTATATGAACCATTCAGCCTAATTTACCTATATGACTGAAGCGTTAAACCCAACTTCTGAGACCCACCGCATTCTGGTCGTCGATGATAATCCAGATAACTATTTCTTGCTACAAGCTCTTTTGGAAGCCGAAGGGTATGACGTGGATGTAGCAGATAGCGGTCAAGCGGCGCTACAACATATGAAGGCTGAGCCGCCTGACTTAGTTCTGTTAGATGTCATGATGCCGGAAATGAATGGCTTTGAAGTGGTGCGGCGAATCCGGGGCAATCGTCGCCTCTCGTCGATTCCTGTTGTGTTGATAACGGCGTATGACGAATCGATGATAGAACCAGGCTGGAGATTAGGCGCAGATGATTTTCTCTGTAAACCCATTGATAACGCTGATTTGTTGCGCCGCATTCGAGTCTGCTTTCCTGCCTAGATTTCATTCAGTAATTGAAGCCGCTTACTTACCAGCTAGTCGCCCAACTTAAACAGAGGGACAATAGCTGGCAGCTTTGCACATGCTAGCTGTATTGTTGTTCAAATCTGCGGCAATTTCAACGCTGATCTCCACTAGATGTAAATAGGCGGAAATAGAGGGACTGAAAAAGTTCTTTGATTGGCAAGGCAATGTAAGTCAGTGGATTAATCGTCACAATAATATTCCGAAAATCTCGTTTTGCCAGAGCTACGATCGCCCAAGCGATCCATCTAGACGACATCACACCGTGGGGATTGAGGTCACTCTTAAACGGACCTAACACTAATTTACGAATAATGCAGGGAGCATCAAGGCGGCGGAGCGTAATTAAATCTCCCAACGTTCGCTTAGACAACTCGTAAAGCGGGCTCAGAGCAGGACTTACTTCTGCTTCCGAGGTGTTGATCCAAAGTTCTTTAAGGGCTTTGTGAGAAGATTTTGTGACGGTTTCTAGAAATAGTTCGGCTAATTTCAAAGTAGAAAACGTGTTCACTTCATATGACTTTTGTATCGCAGCGAAGGAACAATCACCATATACATTGACGCCGTGATTTAGGATTAAAATGTCAACGCCCTGCAAGCGGTTCTTTAGATCTGTCTCAGATCCTAACTGCCAGTGCATCACCTCAATTCCTGGCTTAAGCTCTGCTTGCGTATTAGTGGTCAACGCCACCACTTTTGCCCCTTGAAGCAACAGTTCTTCTGTTAATGCCTGTCCCAACGTACCCGAAGCTCCCGTGATTGCAACGACCTTCCCCTTTAAGGACAGACTGGTTCCGATTAGTTTATCCAGTAGCGTCACGTTACTACAGAAGTAGGCATTGCCCTGATCGAAATGGTGTCGCCAGTGGTAACTGCGGTTGACGCGCCAATGAGACGGAATTTCGATGAGATCACCCGGTTTGTGGGTTAGATCGGTCTGAAGCCAAAATCCTTGCGATCGCGCGATCGCAGGAATCAAAAAACTGATCGAATATAGACAACCCAGCCACATTCCATAACCTTGGCTCAGGTATGCCAATACAGCCGTTGCCCCGACCATGAACAGATCTTCTGGTACGTCGTTGTACCACTGCGCTTTCTGATAGGTTTCTAGACTCGTGATGGTTAAATCAGGGCGATAGGCTTTGTGATGCAGAGTATGGAATTTCTGTAACGGTTGCCAGTAGTGCCCTGCGAGGTGATAAAGATCTCGCACGAGATCGGCAAAGACGATGGAAACCAGTCCCAGCATCAGTTGAATCAGTAAGTGAGTCGGTAGCAAATTGAAGTCCATTGAGTTTCGGATCGTTCAGGGGGTCGGCAGATGTGGTTTTTCTGCTAATAGTTTTTCAGATCTGTCTAGATACTGCCATTAGCCTCCGGTACTTTAAAGTGTCTAACGAAAGAATGTCTAGTGGAGGAGTAAGAGTTTTGTGAGAACGTGCCACCAGACGGTGATGCTGGCGAAACTTCAGAAATATTTAATTATCTTAACAAATTGTCCCGCCAGAATAATTCTTAGATTAGGATTTCTTGGCAGGTAAGCTCTCATAACGGAAACGGTAGCGATCGCGCTCAATCAAATCGTTCGGCTACTGGGGAGGGTGAACGAGGTAAGGTAAGGTGAGCAAAACGGCGATTTTCAATTGATGATGCTTAGACAACTTGACACAGATATTTGGGTTGCTGAACAACCATTCAGATACTTTGGACTTAGCGTTGGAACGAGAATGACAGTCATTCGTTTAGCCAATCGCACTTTGGCTATTATCTCTCCAATTCAGATGGATGATGCGCTCACTCGCCAATTAGATGAAATAGGAACCGTCAGCCATATTATTGCTCCAAATCTCTATCACTATCTATTTGCAGCAAACTGCAAAGCTCTCTATCCCAAGGCAACGTTTTGGGCTGCGCCGGGTTTAGAATTTAAAAAACCAGATCTTGCTATTGATCAAACGATTAGCAAGGATGGAAATAGATTGCTGAATGAGGTCGAGTATGTAGTGTTTGATGGATTTAGAACGGTAGGTTTAACGGGTTTTGAAGCATTGAATGAATGCGTTTTTTTTCATGCTGAGAGTCACAGCGTGATATTAACAGACATCGCTTTTCATTTTGATGAACGTTTTCCGCTGATTACGCAATTTGCAACGAGAGTGCTTGGAGGATATAAAACTCTGAGTCCATCACTATTGGAACGAGTTGCTACACGAGAGAAAGAGAGGGTTAGACGGTCAGTTGAAAAAGTATTGGCGTGGAACTTTGAACGAGTGATTATGGCTCACGGCAGCATTATCGAAACTGGCGGAAAGCAAAGGTTTAGGGAGGGATATGAGCAGTTTTTAGGCCACTCAATTCAATAAAACCTGATACCCGTTTAAAGAATACTCGTTACAGATGAGCGATTAGCGCAGAGCGCAACTCCGTAGGAACCAGTAAGGGCATGGCAGTGTCGCGCCCCTGCGCGGCTCTGTCGCATTAATGAAATTGGTATTATCCCTGTCAAAGCGTTCTCCTGACATTCGGCTCCCAGTGATAGAGAACAGACGATACCTTACTCGATAAATTGAATCAGTTTCACCTGAGGCTGAGCAATGTGCTGATATTGAGTCGCTAGGGCTTCAATTGCTGCTAACTGTCCTAGCGCTAAACCACAGGGTCTGCCGTATTTTTCTCGGACGCGATCGCTCGCAATGTTCAAAGCGGTGCGCGATCTCGTAATGAAATCATCCAAGGCATAGTCATGACCGGGTGTGAAGTACTCCTTGACGATGAGCGAGGGAGAATAGCACGTCGTTTGAGACCCATCGGGTAACTCAATTTGAAACCGGATTTCAGGCATACTGGCTCAGGAGATTGTAGTAGTGGGTTAGGTGCAGTTTGGCAGAAGCTGTCCAGGTGTACTGTTCACAAATGGAACGACTTTGTTCAACAAGGCGTTGAGCAACAGACGGCTGGATCGCTGTCTTCATGCCCTGTGCGATCGCGCTAGGTGAACTAGGGTCAATCATTAAGGCTTGGTTTTTGGAGAGGAATTCGGTAAAGGGTGGTTGATCGGAGGTGATGACAGGAACACCCGATGCGATCGCTTCGAGCAATACTAGTCCCCAACCTTCTTTAACCGACGGAAATACAAAGGCATCAGCAAGTCGATACAGCGCCGATAATTCTGAATCTGGAAGCACACCCGGTAAGACCAGGGCTTGGTTGAGGTTAGCTGAGCTTGCGATCGCAAAGAAGAGATCGCGATAGTCTTGATAATCAAAAAGCGTTGCACCTCCAGCAATAATAAGTTGAGCGCTAGGATACTCCGATAGCACTTGAATAAACGCTTCTAATAAAGCAATCGAATTTTTGCGGGGTTCAATTCCCCCAACGGTTAGATAAATAGGGTTTCCAGTTAGCTCTAGTCGTTGCTTCAACGCTGATTCTAAACCATTAGCAGCAATAGAAAAACGCTGAGTATTGACGCCATTGATAACGCCAGGAGCAAAAATTTGATAGTGCTGTTGCAATGCCTTTTGCCACTGATTGCTAACGCTTAGACAAAGAGTTGCATCACGAATAGATCGATCCTGGCATTGCTGTAAGTAGAGGCTTTTGTAATCTTCAATATGATGAACTGTGCGAATAAAATGAAGGATCTTTCCTTGCGCTCTTAAGATAGCTAAAGCATTTGCACTAATGCAATCTTGGGCGTGATAGCAATCATAAATCTGATTAGAGCAACTCAAATATTCAACAAACTCTTCAATGCGCTTACTAATGAGCGCATCAACATGATTAGGAGCAGGTTTAGCAGGAATGAGTTGGACATCGCAGGAGAGGACTCGATCGAATCCTGCACCATCTTTATCGAGCGCGTAAACACACACTTGATGTCCTAACGCCTGTAATGCTTCTGCTAGTTCCAAGGTGTGAATAACGCTGCCTCTCGGTTTTGTCGAATAGGTCAATAACGCAATCTTCAGAGAGGCAGGCTTCATGACGGCATCCTCGCCGCCGAAAATCCGGTTAATGCTTGTTGGGCTAAATCCCAAAGTAGGACGGTCTGATCTTGAGCCTGTAGAAAAAGCTGCTGCGTGGGCTGAACTTCTCCAACTACTTCACAAACCAAATCTCGCTTGTGAAACTGCGCCTGAACCGTCGCTACTTTTTCAGGACGAACGCTCAACAAGAAGCCATAGCTCGGAAAGCAAAGGAGCCACTGCTCTCGCGCTAGTTCAGGAGGACAAGGAATTGCATCTAAATCAAGCATTGCCCCGCAGCCAGATGTTTCTAGCAGCATGAGCAGCGTCCCCACAATTCCGCCCATACTAATGTCTTTCCCAGCGTCGCATAGTCCCGATTCGGCCAAGAAGGGCAGAATAGCTACATCTTCTCGCAGTTGAACTGGATCAGCGTGGGTTGCGGCATTCCAGAACGGATAGGTGGGATGGGGTTTGCCTCGAAAATCGGTAGCAACCAGCAAGCGATCGCCTGGCTGAGCCTGAAAACTGGTGATCAGGTGATTCGCTCGCCCTAAAATGGCAACAGACAGGGCATTGTAAGGGCTGTGACCATTGGTGTGTCCGCCCACAATCGGAACGTTGTACGCTTGAGACGCGGCCTTCATTCCGGCAACAACAGCGTCCCTCAGGGTGGTGGATTGGCTCCAAATTGTGTCTACGATCGCCATTGGTCTTCCGCCCATCGCATAGATATCGCTGACGTTCACCATCACGGCGCTCCAGCCCGCAAACCACGGGTCGGTTTCAATCAGTGACGGCAGCATTCCTTCTGCGGCGAGCAGCAGATAGCCCATCTCATCAGGAATCGCCGCACAATCATCGCCGAGTTGAATAGTCGATGGAATGGTAGATGAATCGGCTAGGAGTGGATGCGCGATCGCTTGGATATCCTGCTTGTGCAATATTCCCACCGATTGCTGTAGTTGTGTAACCAAATCTGTGAGATTCACGACGCTTTCCATTCTGCAATTGATAATACCGGGCGCGGTTCGGCATGGGGAGGGTAGTGATTGAGATCTGCTTCCATCAAATGATGGGGCAATCCGCAAATCGTTATTTCTTCCAAAGAGTCCCAGTGCAGGCGTTGAAAAAAGCGGACGTTCTGAAGTTGCACAGTGGCTAAAAATCGTTGGCATCCCCAGGTGTTCGCCGTTGTCACCGCTTTGTAGATTAAGCCTTTACCAATTCGACCCGCTCGCCGAAAATCAGGATGAACGCCAAGTCTGCCGCCATACCAGAGTTGGGGTTCTGGTTCATAAATCCGAACGATACCTAACACCGTTGGATCAGAGGTCGCAGGTAGCGCAATGATCGGGTAAGCAATGTTATCCAGTTCATCGATATCGCTGTCTTGAAATACCCCTTGTTCTTCGACAAAAATGGAGCGACGCAGCGCAAAATAAGCCGCTATTTCGTCAGTCGCGATCGCGAGTTTAAATTGATAGGACATGGTAAGGACAAGTTAATGAGCAATCTCAAGATCCGAGCGATAAAGGTCATAGGCTTGGCCATATTCCATCACTCGGGCCACATCAGAAATCAACGATTCGTCATAGCCTGCCCGACGGAGTAGGTGAAAGCCCATCTCCATTCCAGAGGCAATGCCGCCTGCTGTGATGACGCGGCCTGTATCGACGACGCGCGATCGACTGATTTTGCAGGCAGGCGCAATTTCAGCCAAGCGATCGATGGGCACTTTACCTGCACCCGAAGCTTCCAGGCGATCGGGTTCTTTGCGATTGGTGGCCACTAATCCGTCTAGCAATCCCATCGCGCCATAAATCCAAGATCCGGTACAGACACTGGTGATGAGGCAATCAGCGGGTAGGCTCTCAATAAACGTGTGGAGGCGTTTGTTGTGCATCTCTTGACGTGTGCCAAACCCGCCTGGAATGAGAAAGGCATTCATGTAGGGCGCATCGGCAAAGCTGTAGTTGGGTAGAACCGTAAATCCGGCTTGCGTTTGCACAGGGCGCATAGCATCCGCAATCAGAAAGGCTTCTAGTTCAGGATCAAATCGACGGGCAACCGAAAAGACGCCATAGGGTGCAGCGTAATCGACGATTTCTGCATCTTTGAAGACGTAAATACCAAGGCGAAAACCAGGAGTAGTAACCATAGGACGTTAAGCAAGACGTTAGAATTCAAAACTTAAGATTCATATTCTGAAAGAGCAGAGCACGCTCCACATTTTGCACAGCCTGCTTTGATCGATTTAGACGACATTCCGTGTCGATCGAGCATTCTGCCCACCTGTTGATACAACGCTTGCATAAACGCGCTCTTAGGTGGCGGCTGATGAGCGAGAGGCGTGCCGCTAATGGGCACGAAGGGAACCACAAACGGATAAACTCCCATTGCAATCAAGCGATCGCACGCCGCCAACAAGGTATCGAGATCATCTCCTAATCCAGCTAGCAAATACGTACTGACCTGACCCCAGCCGAAGACTCGAACCGCTGCCTCAAACGCCTCAAAGTAATAGGCAACCGGAACCGTTGCTTTACCTGGCATGATCCGCGATCGCACCTCTGGATCGACCGCTTCTAAGTGCATTCCTAAGCTATCAACGCCTGCATTCTGAAGCCGCTCAAACCAGACAAACTCATCTGGAGGCTCACATTGCGCTTGGATGGGCAAATTGACACGAGCTTTGATGGCTTTGGCGCAGTCAGTTAGATAAGCAGCACCGCGATCGCGCGTGTTGGGGGTTCCAGTTGTCATGACCATGTGCTTCACACCATCCAACTTCACCGCCGCTTCTGCCACTTCTGCAAGCTGATCGGGAGTTTTGCGGGCAATTGTGCGATCGGCGTCTAAGGATTGCCCGATCGCGCAGAACTGACACGATGTAGCCGTGTCGTTATACCGCATACAAGTTTGCAAGACGGTGGTCGCTAAAACATCGCGGCTATGCAACAGCGCAATTTTCCAGTAAGGAATGCCATCTGCTGTGGCGAGGCGGTAAAAGTTGGGCTGAGTCGGAAAATCGATAGACGAGATTGTTTCTCCATTCAACTCTAAAATGGTCTGCTCTGTTGCAGCATCAAATCGGGCTGTGTAAGGAGAGTCCGCCGCTACGCTAGTGAAGATAGGAACCATCACTGTTGTATTGTCGATCGTAATCGCTTTATGATCAGACGGACCTGCTCCGCCTTTGCGTCCAGATGCTCCCGTCTCATGTTCAATTAACTTTAATCCATGAGATTGAATATCTGTAATCAGGTGTTGTTTATTCATGAATTTGAGCCATTAGCATGAGTTTAGCTAGATCATTTCTAAGAGCGATTTACTTTTGCAGAATAGATATTAATAAAGTTCTAAATGATGGTAATCGTGAAAGCATCACGATTGATTTAGAATTGCCATAGATGGAAAATCATTTAGGTCTATTGGTTTATCTACTGTTTCTATACTCAGATTCGTTACTGTTCTAGATTCCGTATTCATCTGCAATTGCAAAAGATCCGGGCGAGCGTAGTGACCAACCGAATCCATCATGCGTTTACGCTTTGTGATTAAAGAAAAGTCGAGATCTGCGATCGCAATCCCTTCTCCTTCGGTAATCGGTGAACACAGATGATTGCCTTCAGGACTGACGATCGTTGTATGACACCCTCCGGTCAGTACTCGTTGCAGGTTCTCGTCGGTGGTAATCTGTTCGATTTGCTCTGGTGCTAACCAGCCTGTGGAATTCACGACAAAACAGCCTGACTCCAAGGCATGATGGCGAATGGTCACTTCTAACTGATCGGCAAAGATTTGCCCGACCATTGATCCCGGAAACTGAGAGCAATGAATCTGCTCATGCTGTGCCATGAGCGCAAATCGAGCGAGCGGATTGTAATGCTCCCAGCACGCCAGCGCACCCAGCCTTCCCACTGCTGTATCTACAACCGTGAGACCAGACCCGTCTCCCTGTCCCCACACCATACGTTCGTGGTAGGTCGGCGTAATTTTGCGTCGTTTTAGCACTAACGAACCGTCTGCATCGAAAATCAGTTGGGTGTTGTAGAGCGATCCGCGATCGCGCTCATTCACACCCAAAACGACAACAATACTATGCGATCGCGCTGCCCTACTTACTGCATCAGTCACAGGACTCGGCACTTCTACCGCCTCTTTGTACAGCCGCAAATGCTCTTTGCCCATGAACACCGGAGGCTGAATAAATGAAAAGTAGGGATAGTAGGGAACAAAGGTTTCTGGAAAGACGATTAGCTGTGCGCCTTGTTGGGCCGCCGATGCGATCGCAGTTAGTACTTTTTCGATTGTGCCGTCCCGACTAAATAAGACAGGACTAATTTGAACAGCGGCGGCACGAATGGTGCGTGAGTAATCCACGATGTCCTCCGGTTTCGGTTAGAGCATTGCCGCGAAGCGCAGGGCGCAACTCCACTAAGAACTGCAACTACGCGGACAGCTATTGGAATCTTGGTGGCAGTGGATGCGATCGCGGATGTAGCAGATTAGTTCTGAATACGGCTTGGTCATCTGCTACATCTGTTAAAAAGCACATCTGTTAAAAAGCCGTTGCCAATGCGCCAGTCCTACCGCTCTTACAGCGTCCAAGTATCGAGAATAAATGCGCCATCCTTGCGGTGCATCAACACCAAGTCCAACACATCTAAGGGACTAATCGGACGAATTCCTGGAATCAGCGACGGTTCGCCGTGTCCGTACAGGGCTTGAAGCGCAAAGCGACACGCATAAACATTGCCGCCTTCTGAGATGAACTTACTAATTTGATTTGCAAAGTTTTGATGCCCCGGAAAGGCTTCGTCACCGAGCTTTGGAAATCCGCGTTGTACTCCTAGCGTCACACCCGGACCGTACAACAGCATTGACGTTTCAAATCCTTTACGCAGCAATCGCAATGATTGCAACATGTTCACTAACCCGATCGATCCTTCAAATGCAACAGTGTGAAACGTGACCAATGCTTTTTCACCCGGTTCGGCTTTGACATCAGGAAAAACTTTCTCTTCGTAATCAACAAAGAAGTCTCCAGTCTGATGGGCGGGCGCTGTTACTTCAGGCATGATTTTCTCCTGATTGAGTTGTGCTGCCAGCGTAAGTGCTGACCAAAGGAAGGGTTTGTGTCTTTCATTACAAAAGTTGCAGGTCTAATCATAGAAACAGGGAGTGCGATCGCGCCAGCTTCAAACCCTCCCTCACGCGGTTAGACCCCTATCGAAATCGACAGGGTATCGACCACTATGATCCGAGCAAAAACTCATTCACAACGCTCCAAGCGTTAGAAGGAGAGACTTTCTTTCTCGCAACAATGTAATCTGCGAGATAACTCGCATCGCGAGCGATGCCTGAAAATCTTCCTGATCCCCAGGTGTAGAGCCACGGTAATCCCAAAAAGTACAGTCCTCGCACGCTGGTCACGCCTCGCTCATGCCCTGGATAGCCTTTGCCATCAAAAACCGGAATATCGATCCACTTAAAGTCAGAGCGATAGCCAGTGCACCAAATGACAGCACCAATCGTAGTGTAATCGAGTTCCAGAGTCTCTTCTGGTTGCCAGACGGGGCAATAGGGAGGCTCTACAGGGGCTTCAATTTGATGCTTCTCAATGAATTGATCAATGGTCTTCTTAATGCTTTCAGAAACGGCGTCCGCTTGATCTAAGTTTTGCTGGAGGTCATTGCGAAATTCGAGTGTGCCACTCTGTTCATCTTTGACGTGAACATCTTTAATGCGACCATACAGTTTCATGCCTTCTAGGGCGAACTGTCGCAAGTCAATTTCTCGCCCACCATCGCGACCTGTTACATAATGATTTGCTTTGGTTCTGACATTCTCTTTTTGGGGATGATCATCAACGGATAGATCGTAATATCCCATCTGATCAAGCCAATCGACGACATCTTTACCCCGGTAACGGCGAGGCGATCGCGGTGCGCCTCCAACACACAAATGAACTTGTTTCCCTGCTAAATGCAAATCTTCTGCAATTTGACATCCCGATTGTCCGGTTCCCACAACTAATACATCTTGAGCGGGTAACAACTCTGGAGTTTTGTATTCCGACGAATGTAACTGCATCACGGTTTTAGGCAGCCGTTCTGCAAGTCTTGGAATGTTGGGCAGATGATAACTGCCTGCCGCAATGACGACCTGATCAGCCGTGTAGTCTCCGATCGATGTTGCGACTTCAAATACATCTTCATTTCTGCTTTTGCAGACTTTCAACACTTCAACTTTTTCTTCGACTGGCGGATCAAACGATGCAGCATAGTTTTCGATATAGGTGACAATTTCATCTTTTTTCATAAATCCGTGCGGGTCTTTCCCTGGATAGGCATAGCCTGGTAACTGACATTGCCAATTTGGAGTGACAAGACAAAACGAATCCCAGCGTTTTGACCGCCATGCATACCCGATTCGATTCTTCTCGAAAATGATGTGCTGGATGCCTCTTTCTTTTAAGCAGTAGCTGATCGATAGCCCCGCTTGACCGCCACCGACAATGATGACCGGATAATGTTTTGCCATTCGCTATCTCGCTTTGTTGTGCAGAGTATGGTGTAAGCGTATGTGTTAGATCAAACTGATTTTTGTGTTGATTACTACGAAAACTTTAAGTCTAACGATAAGACTAGGAGGAGTCTGTTTGAGGAATATGGGAACGAGCCTGAGTTATGGGCGGTGATGCAAGAGTAACTGCAATGTTATCGATGGCGTACTTCAACCATTTTTGGCATTCTGATTGACTCAAATTGCCAAGCCAAGCAATTTCATCTAGATTTCATCTTTGGTAAGTACAATCTTCAGGTAGAACTCAAGCAAGGTTTGACATAACTTTGTCTTAGTCTTACACCTTTTTCAAGCCTGTAATTCCATCTGGAAGTTATAGGCTTTTTTTACGACAAATGGCGCATTTGCTGAAGTGGAAGGCGAACTGTAAAGGTGCTGCCTTTGCCCAATTGACTTTGAACTTGAAGACTGCCGTGGTGAGCTTTGACAATCGCTCGCGCGATCGCTAACCCCAGCCCTGCGCCCCCAGTTTTACGGGAGCGATCGCGATTCACTCGGTAAAACCGATCAAAAATGCGAGCCTGATCACTCGGCGCAATCCCAACACCGATATCCCGAATCTGAATTAGCGCACTGTAATCTTCTTTCAGCAATTGCACCGTAACTAATCCTTTAGGCATGGAATACTGAATTGCGTTGATCATCAAATTTGTAAATAATTGGTAAAGCTGCTCTTCATCACCAACCACGTAAAGTAGCGACTGAGATTTGAATTCTATTACTAATGAAACTTGAGCCGTAACTGCCAACGCTGATAATTCTTCGGCTAGATCGTTAAGCAATTCATTTAGGCAACAAGTTTGCTGCTTCATCGGCAACACTTTAAGATCCATTCGCGATAGCATCATTAAGTCGTGGACAAGCTGAGAAAGCCTTTGATTTTGACGTTCAATGGTTTGTAAAGTCGTCCGAGCTTCGGGTAGGGTTAAATCTTCTACCTCCAAGGTAGATTCAACCGTCGCTTGAACGGCGGCAAGGGGAGTTCTAAGTTCGTGCGCTGCATCTGCTGTAAATTGCTGGACTTGTTGATAAGAATTATAGATGGGCTGCATTGCGAGTCCGGCTAACCACCAACTTGCGCCTCCAACTAATAGCATCGCGATCGGTAATCCGAGTAGCAAAAACACCTTAAGCGACTCTAAATGATTGTCATAATCGGAGAGTGATCGTCCCACTTGCAGATAGCCCCACGGTTGTCCAGTTGCTGTTTTAAGCAACAATGAGAATTGATGATAGCGTTGCCCTTGTGAATCGCTGACTGTTTGCCAAGTCTCGCCTTGGGGCGCAATAGTTGTTTGTGGTGGTGTATTCACAGTTGCTAACAGCCGCGACGCCAAATCGACAAACTGCACATAGTAAGAGTCCTGTTTACCGACACCTAATACATGAATATGCGAGGTTTGAACCGGGGTTTGACAAGGCACATTGCCCATGCAAAGTCCGGGTAGAATTTGCTTTACTCTCGAATCAAGTTGTCCTGGCTGCTGTAGCACAGGCTCAAGGCTGTCGTGCAGAGTGCCAGCCAGAGTTTGGATTTCGCTATCGATCGCGCTGAAATGACTCTGCGCTAAATGCGAGTAGACCGCTACTCCAAAAACGCTCAAAATCAATCCCATCACACCTGCGTACCAAGCAGCGAGCTTCAGACGCGTCCGGTTAAACAGTCGGTTCTGACGCATAATTTTCAGGTAGCAATATTCAAACGATAACCTAGTCCGTAAACTGTCTCAATCGCGTTATTGATTCCTTGCTCAGAAAGTTTACGACGCAGTAATCGAATGTGAGCAGCGACGACGTTACTTGCAGAGTCTGAGTTGACAGTCCAAAGTTGATTGCGAATTTGCTCAGTACTGACGATCTGATTGGCGTGCTTCATCAAATATTCCAGTAACTGAAATTCCTTTGCGGTTAGCAGAATTTTAATGGCTGACTCCTGCGATCGCAGACTAGACGAACTGTACTCAAGCATGAGCGAACCAACCTGTAGATTTTGAGGTTGAAGTTGCGGCGATCGACGCTGCAACGCTCGGATGCGAGCAAGGAGTTCTGGCATCCCGAACGGCTTGATGAGATAATCATCGGCTCCCGCATCCAATCCAGTAACCCGATCGTTCATACTATCTCGTGCGGTCAGCATCAAGACTGGAATAGTGCTTTGTCTCGCTCGTAACCGCTGGCAGAGTTCAATTCCAGATAGCCCAGGCAGCATCCAATCAATCACGGCTAGTGTGTATTGAGTATGCGACTGAGTAAGGTAAGCCCAAGCCTCATTGCCGTCTTGCGTCCAATCGACAATGTAGCGATCGCGCGTTAACTTTTTCTCGATCGCAGCACCCAAATCTGGTTCATCCTCTACAAGCAGAATCCGCATTCTAGCTTCCTTTACTGATACGTTTGAATCCGTGCTGTTCCGAGAGGAATCTCTTGATTCATTCCGTCACTTCTACCATAGATCGGGAATAGCCAAGTGCGACCAAGCAGGTCTGAAGTTCTTACGCCATTGAGATCGATTTCGAGCATTGTTCCCACAGCAACAGGTTGAGCGAATGCGATCGTCACTTCTTTTCCATTAAATGAGCGATTTGCTTTGATGAGTTGTCCCGTTGCATCAGAGACCGCAATTTGACCCATCCGAATCTTTCCGGGTGCATTTTCAGGCACAATCAAGCGAATTTCTGAGAGTGAAGATCTGCCAACTTGAATGCCAACATGATAAGTTGCACTTGTAACTTTAGCTTGATTGGGATAGGCGGCACTGTGAATAACAGCACTTGCTTTAGAGAATGGTGCTTGTGCAAATGCAGAAAGAACCGTAGAAGTAAATACTGTGGTTAATACAGTTATGTATATGAAGCGTCGCATGTGTGTTCTCCTAGCAGTCAGAGGAACGTCAATATTCCCTGCTGTTAGCATGGCGCTTGAAAATGAAATTAGAATGAAATCATTGGATGTGATTGTAAAGAAAATTACTTTTTCCAAAGAAAACGCCTGAAATCTCGTGCTTGAGGAGAATTCAGGCTGACTTACTTAAGGTGTCACCCAACCACTTAGGGACTTGAAGCAGTTAGTTTTACTAAGATTCGATGTTGCACTGGAGTTTCTATCAGAAACTGCCTCAAACCCCGATGGCTGTGTATCAGAACTATTCCGAGAAAATCGCCCGCAAACCTAGGAACAGTTTCGCTTACAAATTTTCGGATACATCTATTGATTTGGATAAGGTGGAAGGGACTGCGCGACCCAGCCATTTAAGATGGCTTGGTAAATGGCTTGATAGCGAGTTCGCACTTTTAGCTTGGCCAGGACATTGTTCATGTGAAACTTGACGGTGCTTTCGCTGATGATCAGCCGATTGGCAATGTCGCGATCGCGCAATCCTTGCACTAATAGCGCCATAATTTCCTGTTCTCGATCAGACAGCTTCTGCGGTTGCGGCTCGATGCCCCACTCTTCACCCCGTATCACCGTTGCGATCGCATCCTGCAATTGCTCCGGGCTAATCGATAACTCCAGCTTGGCTTTGGCCTGTTTAGGAGCGGCTTGCTCAGCAGCATTAATCCACAGGATGGGACTGTTAGTTGCTTGGACATGGGTGAGATCGTCTGTGATGACTGGAATCGAGCGATCGTCGGATAGGCAAACGGTGAGTCCTGCGAGAGAAGCTAAATGAGTAAATGCGAGTTGCAAAATTGAGGATCGACACGCAATTCGTAAGCGTGAGCCTAATCGACAGTTTGGATACGGCACATTCAGTAACACTTGAACCATGCCTTGATTGTCGCTGGTGTGAATTTGAAGGTCGCCGCCAAGACACGAGGCTGTAAGCACCAGTTCGCTAAAGTTAGCAATCTGATCTTCGGGCTGTTGATCGCCTGTGGAAACCATTGCCTCTAGCGAAATTTGCTCGGTTCCATAATTTAATCGACAGTAGACGCACGGCAGTTGACTGAGGATCTCCGCCGATCGCAGAAACAGACAAGTCAAAGAAGTTGTCAACGGTCGCTCTGTGCCGAGTAAGACCAAACGAGTATTGTGCAGCAGAGTTGCTAACTGCTCTGACAGAGGCGCAGCCGCAGACGAAGGAGATGACACTTGCCAGAGTTGCTTTTCTTGCTGATGTTGCAGTGCCGTCTCTAACGCAACTGTCACCGTGGTACATAGCCCCTGTAGAATCTCTAGAAACTCTGGCTCCATCGCTTGCTGACTAAAGACCGCTAACACGCCCACCACTTTTCCAGCAGCGGTGAGCGGATACCCTGCAAATCCTCGAATGTTGTGCGCGATCGCCCAGTCTCGATCTTTAACCCATGTCTCTTCGGCTAAATGGTTACTGAGAAACGGAATGCAGTGCTGAGCAATTTTACCAACTTTGAAGGCTCCCATTGGCACGCGGGCAAATGATCCATCAAGGCGCGTGTACATGCCTGACGAGGCTACGAGCCGCAGCATTTTAAAATCAGGTTCTACAATCCAAATCCGGGCAAAGGCACAGCCAAACTTCTGAACCAATCCTTCTGTGACTCGATGCGCGATTGCCTCTGGTTCTAAACAGCCACTCAAACTTTGGGCAATGTCATTGCCTTGCTGTAACCCGAATAAAAGTCGAGTCGAATCTAGAAAGTCAGTAGCTAGCTCAGACATGAGCAATGTCCCATAAGGTCGCATGATCAGGTCATAGTGTATTGAGGCGTAGTTACCTGTTTCTCTCTGTATATTAAGATACACAAAAGCTGTTCCTTGTTCCATTGAGAGAGGAATCTTGCCGCTGCTTGGATGACTTAGCCCTTTTCAGTCACTCTAAGCAGAAGAAAAGGGGAGATTGTACAAGTTCAGTTCGTGTATAACCGGACAATAGAACTGATCCATCTGCTCAATCAGTTGAGCCAATCCTGTGGACAATTAAGGCATCGGCAATATCGTCAACCAAGGTTGCAACTAGGTTGGCGCTGATTAACGGTTGAACAATTAAGCGGAGATTGTTGAGCAGTCCAGCCCCGTTGGTTGTCCCACCAAGGATGTTGAGCAAAGTGACGATACAACAATGGACAAGCGTCATTAAACTGGTCAGCAACCACACTCACCATCAGAAAGGCACTCATCACCATCTCCCACCACTTTTCAATTTGCTCATAGCTAGTCATGCGGAAGTCTGCCCAACCGAGCGCATCTTTGGCTTGCTTGAGACCATATTCAATCCAGGTTCTAAACCCATACTGGTTGCCAATTTCGCTCAAAGCAATCGCAGGCGCACAGACCATGACAAACGAAGTGGAATTGTCCGGTAAGGTTTGTGGGTCTGTTGTCAGCAACCAGTACTGCTTACGACGGCGCTTCCCATAAATTACCTCTGCCATGTAGCGCACTTCAGTGGTGCCATTGATAAAGGTGCGTTTGAACTCCTGCCAAGGCTCTTGGTAAACCTCCTCCTCTTGGGGTAACCAGCGTCCACGGTCGCTGCGAATCGCCAGGATGTAGGGCAACTTTAACTCGTCGAGGACATTGACGAAATTGACTTTGCTTTCACCGTACAAGCTATCTGCCAATACCAGTTCAAATTGAAATCCCATCGCTTGCAATTGCTGAATCATTTTGGCAGCAATTTGCGGTTTGCTTTGATATTCATCGCCCTGCTGGCAGGGCTGTTTCATTGTAGTAGGGGAAAAACCTTGTCCAACTGATTGGCGAACTGCCGTTTGGCAGCAGCCATCG
>JAHHHP010000113.1 GCA_019359275.1 Myxacorys chilensis ATA2-1-KO14
TTCTCTGGCGGAGGTCGGGCGAGTAGGGTTGCATAATCGCTAGCTTAGAGATGGCACTTTACATTACTCTAGCTTGTACCTCATTAGGCTGGAAAAGGCTGTAGAAATTGTTCAAGCAACATTAAGCTGCTCTCTGGTCTGGGATTGGCAAGATACAAAAGGTATCCATCCAGTTCATCAACTGATGGAGTCCACGCCTGAGTCCGGGAACCGGAAAGATCTGTAACCAAACTTCTAACCATCCCCAGCACCAATACGGTTGCAGCAGTAACCGTAAGTTATTCAAGGCACTTTTCCAGGTGGTTCCAGCCTCCCAATGGAGGTGCTGGCTGAATGGCAAGAGCTGTGGTGCTGCACTTATTGTCGTCGAAGTGTGTTTTTGATGGTGCTTAAACTGCTCTGCGTGTAGGCTGACCAACAGGTAAGCGCTGAACACGACCTCCCACCAACGCTCAATGCTGTTGTAATCGGTCAGGCGATAATCATGCCAGCCCAACTCATGTTTTACCTGTTTGAACCCGTATTCAATCCACATTCTCAAACTGTATTGAGTGGCAACACTCAATAGAATGTCTCCACTCAAATTAGTCATGATGAACCAGCTATCTGCTTTGTCCGGCTCTTCATGCTACCTTTGGTGATTTGATAGTACCGCACCTTGCGGCGGTGTCCAAAGATAATCTCACGAATGTAGCGACGTTCTGAGGGATGTTCTGATAAGGGCTGATCATACGTCCGCCATCGGTTGTAGCGCACTCGCTGCCCTTTGGTCATCAGCACTCCATGATTCGAGCGAATCGCCACAATGTAGGGCAATTGCAGTTTCTCCAAGCGGCTAATCACTGCTGCACTTTCGCCATACAAGCTATCGGCTAACACGCGTTCAATCACAAACCCTAAAGCTTGGATCTCTTGAATCATTTGTACGGCTAACTGGGGTTTGCTCTGGTATTCGTCATTCGCTTTGAGACGAGATTTCGGCTTGTAGATTTTGAACAACAACGGGTAGGTGATGTTCTCGACCACGGCGTAGGCATTGACGCTAACCATGCCATTTTCGGTCTTGCCGAGATTACCGATGTATTGTTTCGCCACATAATCGGTCGTTGTTCCCTTCTTCACATCGCCCGTTTCATCAATGCACAAGCTGATAGGGCGAGTGCCGATTTGTTGCCGAATCAGGTGTAACCGAATCGCTCGGACTTCGCCGACTTCCCACGGACCATCGCGCAAAAAGTGATGCAAGCTTTGTCCATCTTTGAGTCCGTTCAATTTGGCGATCTCCGGTAGCGTTTTGCGCGGCAGTGAACTCACGATGCCAACGTGCAGCCATTTGAAGCATTCATACGCTCTCACATCCTCAAACCCTGAGCGGTAGAACAGGCAATACTCATCGATGAAACCAACCGTGGCGATGGGTGGTCGTAGCATCAGAATCTCAATTGAATCACAGCTTCTTTCAGTCTAATTTCTATCTCACTAAAGTAACAGAAGAGGGATCAGTTAACCCTTTCTGGATATATCTTGTCTCATCTGGTAGATAAGTAGCAGTGGCAGTCTGGCTTCTCGATTAGGGACTCCACGAGCGCATTTAATGCTACGGCTGCTAACAGTCCGCCGCCGAGCGTGCTGTCGATCGTAATATAAGGAACGCCCAATCTCATTAATCGCCGCTTTGCAGCAGGTGCATGACTGAATCCGATCGGCATCGCAATTACAAGCGCAGG
This sequence comes from Myxacorys chilensis ATA2-1-KO14, assembly GCA_019359275.1. Classification (GTDB taxonomy): domain Bacteria; phylum Cyanobacteriota; class Cyanobacteriia; order Leptolyngbyales; family Leptolyngbyaceae; genus Myxacorys; species Myxacorys chilensis. Next base: position 1,728 of record JAHHHP010000113.1, read on the forward strand.
TTGAAGCTGTCCCTGTTCGATGAAGGTACAGACAGACATCAAGACTGAAGGAGCATATCCAATCACCAGAACGCCGTTTCTCGGAAGCTGCTGTAGCTGATCTTTCCATTGCCCATTGTTCCAAAAGGCTTGTTCTGCTTCTGTCACATCAGTAATATGCAAGTCATCGATCAGCGTTGTAACTGAACACTTAAGATGGGCGAGACGAGTTTGATCCAACGTTGCAACTACAGGCATGACATCGCCAACAATATGACATCCTGCTTTAAGGGCATCTCGTGCAGCCGCGATCGCAGTTTTACTGAGTCGAACAAACTGCACCAAGCTGATATCGCCACAAGCGAGTACAAGCTTCGATAGTAAATCAACTTCAATCTCAGAACGGTCAGACAGATCGGGCAACAGTTGTTGCAATGATTCTTGAAACGTTTCTGGATGAGCCGCTGTTTCTGCATCCAAGTGCTGCCAGAGTTTTTCCAGTTCTCCAGAACCGTCTTGGGTTTCGACTTCGAGCAATCTCAGTTGAGCTAAAGCTTCTGCTTGAATGATTTGACAGTCGCGATCGCGTCCCAAAACTCCTTCTAGGGCGGCAGCCGTCTGACGCAAGCGAGCTAACTGCTGAATAACGGTGTGATACTGCTGTTGTAGTTGCATGACCAGCGTTGATTCAGTATCTGTTTCAGCATTGTTTTTAAGCAATTGCTGAATATGAGAAAGCTGAAATCCTTGCTGTTTCAGCGCAACAATCTGCTTGAGTTGCTGAACCTCTCGCTGGCTATAAAGGCGATAGTTGCTGGCAGAGCGGGGTGGTTGTGGCAACAGCCCTAATGTGTGGTAATGCCGCACCATCCGGGGCGTAATGTCACCGCCAACTGCCTCAGTCAGTTCTTTAATCGTTAGATTCTGCGTTTTCATTCCTCTATTTTAAGTGAAGAGGTTTAAGTGAAGAGGTTGACATTGACACTAATGTAAAGGTTTAGAGTGAAAGCGTGGTTTTGTCTCTACTGCTCATGTCTTCCCTGACTCTTCCTCGCGTTTCGACGCTGCTCAAAGAGCATCCCGATGCGATCGCTGCTGTTGTTTGCGGCATTCTAGTTCTGCTCGGCTGGTTCATGCTGCAATCTGGCTGGCTAGGACTAGCGCTGCTGATTTTACCTGCGGCTTATGTAATTGGTGGCTACGAAAGCGCCCGTGAAGGGTTAACAACCCTGTTTGAAGAAAAAGAACTTGATGTCGATCTTCTGATGATTGTTGCGGCTTTAGGAGCAGCAGCGTTGGGATTGTGGCGACGGGAATACTCTTTCATTGTCGATGGTGCGATTCTCATTCTGATCTTCTCAATTAGCGGTGCATTAGAAGGCTATGCCATGCAGCGAACCGAGCGGAGTATCCGCAGTTTGATGAATTTGACCTCAGATACAGCACGAATTTGGCGAAATAGACAAGAAGAGGAAGTCTCAATTTCATCGCTTCAAATCGGCAACGAAGTGATCGTTAAACCCGGCGAACTCGTACCAACCGATGGTCTGATTGTGGAAGGATTTAGCACACTTAATCAAGCTCCGATTACAGGAGAATCGATGCCCGTTGAGAGAACGATTGGAGATGAAGTCTTTGCTGGAACAATCAACGGAAACGGAGCTTTGAAACTCAAGATTCATCAACCGCCTGAAAGTAGTTTGATTCAGCGCGTGATTCGTCTAGTCGAGCAAGCGCAAACCGAAACGCCGCCTTCGCAACAGTTTATCGAACGATTTGAGCGGAGTTACGCTAAAGTCATTGTGATTGCCGGAGTTCTGCTGACAGTGGTGCCGCCATTTCTCTGGGGATGGAGTTGGGAAACGACGATCTACCGTGCCCTAATTTTTCTCGTGGTCGCGTCTCCCTGTGCATTAATGGCAGCAACAATGCCCACACTGTTATCTGGCATTGCAAACGGGGCGCGGCAAGGGATTTTGTTCAAGAATGGCGCTCAATTGGAATTGATCGGACGAGTCCGTGCGATCGCCTTCGACAAAACCGGAACGCTCACCACTGGAAAGCCTCATGTTATTCAGGTGATCACTGATTCTCAACCTGAACAGCAATTACTTCGAGTGGCGGCAAGTTTAGAAAGCTTGTCAGAACATCCCATCGGGGAAGCCGTGGTGAGATTTGCCCAGAAACAGCGAGTTGAATGGCAAACAGCTACGAACGTTCAGGCTCATACTGGACAGGGAATCACCGGAGAAATTGATGGACAACTTGCGATCGTCGGTAAAGCAGCCTTTGTAGAGGAATACGTTGACGATTGGTCAGATACTTTGATGAAGTCAGCACAGCAATTAGAAGAAACCGGAAAAACAGTGGTCTGGGTTGCTTATGCCGGAAAGCCGTTGGGCGTAATTGCGATCGCCGATACTGTCCGACCCGAAGCCGCTCGAACGATTGCTCGATTGAAGCAATTAGGCGTTGAAGAAATCGTGATGCTGACCGGGGATAACGATCGCACCGCTCGCAGCATCGCTCGTGACCTGAGCATTGACCAAGTGTATTCAGAACTGCTACCTGAGAACAAAGTAGAAATCGTGCGATCGCTTCAATGCCGCTATCAAACGATCGCAATGGTCGGAGATGGCATCAATGATGCGCCTGCTTTGGCGCAAGCTTCTGTTGGAATTGCAATGGGAATCGCTGGAAGTGATGTCGCACTGGAAACCGCAGATATTGTATTGATGGCAGATCGGCTAGAACGATTAGCGACGGCAATTCGCCTCGGTCGCCGTTCTCAGCGCGTTGTGAAGCAAAACATTGTATTTGCGCTCAGTTTTATTGTGCTGTTGTTGGTGGCAAACTTTGTGAGCCAGATTACGCTGCCGGTGGGTGTGGTGGGACATGAAGGATCAACCGTGCTGGTAACACTAAGCGGTCTAAGGCTGCTGAAAAATTGATGGGTTGAAGAGATAGGATTGAATCAAACAGATCATGAATCTGCCTGATGTCTAGCCCGCTTTTAGTCACGAAATTTCATATTCCATCGCCACGGGCAGCATTGGTCGAGCGCGATCGTTTGGGGTGTCCTAGAGATCAGTGTTGATTCGTTTTTGATTGGGGCGGATCGTAGATTTAGCTGTTGAAATACTTTCTCTCTGTAAACATGAAACCGATGAGCTTTAACCTTCCTGGACTTTTCCTGGGTGCAGTCGTTGCAGGGAGCGGATTAGCTGCTTGCTCATCGACGATCGCTCAGAACTCAGCCCCAGCTAGTTCCCCATCCTCTAACCCCATGCAAGGTATGAATCACAGCAACTGTCAAAAGAGCAAATCAAAGCTATGAAGATGAGCATGAATCTAGGTGCGGCAGATGAGCAGTTCGACGGTTCATCAATGCGATGATTCCGCATCATGAAGGAGCCGTGACAATGGCAGAGGATGTTTTGCAGAAATCGAAGCGTTCTGAGATCCAGAAATTGGCGCAGGACATCATCTCCTCGCAACAAGCTGAAATCCATCAGGCGCAGGACATCATCTCCTCGCAACAAGCTGAAATCCATCAAATGAAACAGTGGCGCACGGCTTGGTATAACCAATGAATTTCATCCTGATCTCACATTTGACTGTCACACTGGATAGTTGATGCACTGTTAGGAAACTTCTACCATGCTGAGTCCTGCTGTTTCTGTTTCCGCCTCAATTCGCCGTCTCTCAGCCACGCTACTCACGCTTGGTTTACTGGCGGGAAGCCCGGTTGTTCTCGCGCATGGTGGGCATGGTAACGAATTTAAAGGTGGATCGGCTCAGTCTAGTGGAAGCGTGCAAGTGGATGCAGAAACAGCCCAGCGACTCGGTTTTAAGGTTGAGCCTGTCACACGCCAACGATTGGCGTTTGGGGTAAAAACGACTGGACAAATTGAGACCTTACCGAACCGCCAGGTTGAGGTGACAACGCCTGTCGGTGGAACCGTGCTGCGACTGTTGGTAAAACCTGGTGATACGGTTAATGCAGGGCAAGCAGTGGCGGTCATGACAAGTCCTGATTTAGCTGAACTCAGGACGACAGCCTCAGATCGAAAAGTTGACGCGATCGCAGCTGTCCAAACTGGCGAAGCCGATCTGCGGTTGGCACAACAGAATTTAGATCGCCAGCGCACGATCGCAGAGCGAGAAGTGCAGCAAGCTAAATCTGCCTTCAATTTTGCTCAAGAAAGTTATAGCAAAGATCAACAGCTTGCTCAGACGGGCGCACTTCCACGACGCACAGCGCTCGAATCGGGGACCAAATTAGCAGAAGCGCGAGCAAACTTATCGAAAGCGGAAAGTCGGTTAGCGGTGTCAGAGGCACAAGCTCAACTTGATCGCGCACAATCGGCACTCGAATCCGCGCGATCGCGCGTTCAACTCAGTGGACAAACCTACGAAACTCGTCTGCGCCAACTTGGAGCGAATGCTAACAAAGATGGCACCATTACAATCACGGCTCCGATTTCGGGTACAGTTGCCGATCGAGAAACCACAACTGGAGAATCGGGAGAAGATGCCGGAAAGAAGATTTTAACGATCGTGAATGGCAGCAGTGTGCAAGCATCGGGCAACATCTACGAAAAAGATCTGAGTCAAATTCAGGTTGGTCAGCCCGTGCGGATTAACGTGAACGGATTGCCTGATCGCACCTTTGGCGGACGGATTAGCGTTGTAGGTTCAACGGTACAAGGAGACACTCGTGTTGTGCCTGTAAAAGCAGAATTAGACAATGCCGATGGAGCATTAAAACCTGGCATGTTTGCTGAAATTGAAGTACTCACCGATCGCACCCCGGCTTCAGTTATAGCGGTTCCAAAGTCTGCGATCGTTGAAACCAACGATAAAAAGAAAATTGTCTTTGTGCAAAACGGCAATGCCTTTCAATCCACCGATGTAACTCTGGGACGAGAATCTGGTGAGTTTGTCGAAGTCACAAATGGACTATTTGATGGCGATAAAGTGGTGACACAACGCGCACCGCAACTGTACGCCCAGTCACTACGGGGTGACACAAATGCTGATGCGGAACATAGTGAAACTCCTGCAACAGCCGCTCAAGGAGCGAATCTTTCTGCCTTGCCTTGGTGGGTGACGTTGCCCGTAGGAGGCGCGATCGCGGCAGGTACATTTTGGGCAGGTACGGTTTGGTCATCGCGTCGCAACCGTCGGCTTCAGCTCGCAGCAGAGGGTTCTCTATCCCCCCGTGACGCTGAAATTCACTTTCATCCTAACGGTCATGCGAATAGGAACGGGTCTGCTGCTAGCATTCACACCCCCCCAGAAACGCTAGAAGCACGAAAGCCTCATCAGAACTAATAGACAACGATTGTTAAAACTCACGGCATCGACAATATCTCTTGCTTATGCTGAATGCAATTCTGAAATGGTCGATCGCTCAACGTTGGCTGGTAGTGATTGGTGCCATCATTATTACCGTTTTGGGCAGCTACAACCTGACTCGAATGCCGCTGGATGTGTTTCCAGATTTCGCACCGCCCCAGGTGGAAATCCAGACGGAAGCACCTGGACTTGCACCAGAAGAAGTCGAGTCGTTGGTTACCTTACCAATCGAAAGTGCTGTTAATGGAACGCCCGGAGTCGAGACGGTGCGATCATCCTCGGCAGTTGGCATCTCGGTAGTCAAAGTGATCTTCAACTGGGGTACAGATGTTTACCAGGCGCGGCAGTTAGTCACTGAACGACTTCAACAAGCTAGATCCAAATTGCCGACCGGAGTTGAAACACCCCAAATCTCACCGATTACTTCTCCGATCGGCACCATCCTGATGTATGCCTTTTCTCTAGGTGAGGGGCAGCAGACAGGAAAATCTACGTCCAATACATCCTTGATGGAAGTGCGACGGTTTGTCGATCGCGATGTCACCAATCGTCTATTAGCCGTTCCCGGAATCTCTCAGGTGATTGCCTATGGTGGGGATGTGCGGCAGTATCAAGTTCTGGTCGATCCGGCAAAGTTGGCGGCATTCAATGTCTCATTGCAAAATGTGACCGAGGCAGCAGAACAAGCGAATGTGAACGCAGCAGGCGGATTCATGATTACGCCGGATCAGGAAGAAATTATTCGAGGGGTGGGGCGAATTGAATCGATCGAGCAATTGGCGCAGTCAGTTGTGACCGCTAGAGAGGGGAAACCCATCCTGCTGCAAGATGTGGCAGCGGTACAAATCGGTGCCGCTTTACAGCGGGGAGACGGCAGCGCGAATGGACAGCGGGCAGTCGTAGTGGTGATTAATAAGCAACCGCTAGCCGATACGCCCACCGTGACCCGTGCCGTTGAACGGGCAATGGAGGAGGTTAAAGCCGGATTGCCCAAAGAGGTGCGAGTGTTGGAAACGTTCCGTCAGGGAAGCTTTATTGAGTCTGCAATCGAGAATGTACGAGACTCGCTGCGGGATGGCATCATCATTGTTTCAATCATCTTGCTGATGTTCTTGATGAACTGGCGTACGGCTGCCATTACACTCAGTGCCATTCCGCTCTCGATTCTAGTTGGCATGTTGATTCTGTCCTGGTTTGGGCAGGGAATCAATACAATGACGCTAGGAGGATTAGCAGTAGCGATTGGGTCAGTCGTAGATGACTCGATCGTGGATATGGAAAATGCCTATCGAGGACTGAGAAAAAATCAGGCCAGCGACCAGCCGAAGCATCCCTTTCAGATCGTCTATGACACCTCTGTAGAAGTTCGTGTGAGTGTAATTTTTTCTACAGTCATCATTGCTGTTGTATTCGCACCAATTTTCACCTTGACGGGCGTAGAAGGGCGGATCTTTGCTCCCATGGGAATTGCTTACCTGATATCAATTCTGGCTTCAACATTTGTTGCTATGACTCTTTCTCCAGCGCTGTGTGCAATTCTCCTAGCGCATCGCCGCTTACCCTCTGATGAAACCTGGGTTGCAGGATGGTCGCAACGGGTGTACCGCCCACTGTTGTCCTCAGCAATCACCTATCCTAAGTTAGTTCTGCTGACAGCCATTGCCACTCTTGTTGCCGCTCTCGTAATCTTACCCTCTCTAGGGCGAGAATTTTTGCCAGAGTTCCAGGAGCGATCTCTGGTTAATGCAATGCTGCTCTATCCTGGAAGTTCTCTGGAGGCCACCAACCAGTCAGGGTTAGCCATGCAGGATGCCTTGAAAAATGATCCTCGGTTTGCGACTGTTCAACTCCGGACAGGACGCGCCCCCGGTGACGCGGATGCAGGCGGCGTGAATTTGGGGCACCTAGATGTGGAACTCAGTGATGAAGGGATCAACGATCGCAAAGGCAGCATTGAAAAATTGCGCCAGGAATTCAACAAGCTACCCGGTGTAGCTCCCAACATTGGCGGGTTTATTTCGCATCGGATGGATGAGGTGTTATCTGGAGTCCGCAGTGCGATCGCCGTCAAAATCTTTGGTCCTGATTTGGCAGAACTGCGGGCGATCGGGCAAGAGGCAGAAGCCACCATGCGGAATATTCCCGGTTTAGTCGATCTGCAACTGGAACCCCAGGTGCCAATTCGCCAGATCCAAATCCAGTTCGATCGAGCAAACGCGGCTCGATATGGACTCACCGTCGGTCAGATCGCGAAAGTGATCGAAACAGCGCTCAATGGTCAGGTCGTGTCTCAAGTGTTGCGAGACCAACAACTCTTTGATCTATTGGTGTGGCTCAAGCCAGAAGCTCGAACCAATCTAGATACGATTCGTAATTTACTGGTAGACACTCCCACCGGACAAAAAATTCCGCTGGCACAGGTTGCCCGCATCGATTACGGCACCGGACCCAACACCATCAATCGGGAAAATGTGTCTCGTTTACTGGTGGTGTCTACCAATGTGTCAGGACGAGATTTGCGATCGGCAATTAATGAAATTGAGTCCAACATTCGTCAAAATGTCACGCTGCCATCTGGCTATTTCATTCAGTATGGTGGACAGTTTGAATCGGAAGAACGCGCCACCCAAAAACTATTGCTTTATAGCGGACTGGCACTCATCATCATTGCCGTGTTGATGTATTTTGCTGTGAAATCTATCCCTGCCATGCTGATGATTATGGTCAACTTACCATTAGCTTTGGTGGGCGGCATTTTCTCGATCGCTCTCGGTGGTGGCGTTATTTCAGTTGCGTCGCTGGTTGGGTTCATCACTCTATTCGGCGTTGCGACTCGTAATGGCTTGCTGTTAGTAGACAACTACAACACCAAGTTTGCCAACAGAATGCCACTCAAGCAGGTCATTACGGAAGGCTCAATGGAACGACTAGTGGCGATTCTGATGACTGCTCTTACCTCGGCTTTGGGCATGGTGCCGCTAGTGATTGGATCGGGGGCAGGTAAAGAAATTCTGCAACCGCTTGCCGTGGTGGTATTAGGAGGATTGTTCACCTCCACTGCTCTAACGCTGCTGGTGCTGCCTGCCCTGTACTCACTGTTTGGGAAGTTTTTAGTTCCAAAACAGTCTGATCTCGTTGCCCTGGGTGATGATCGTGCTTCTAATCTCAACATTGCAGAGTCTTGAAATAATTTAGGAGACAAAAATGAAAACACTCAAAGTTCTTTTGCTCACAGCTAGTAGTGTTAGTCTGCTGTTCCTTAGCGCATGCAGCGGTGGTGGAAATCAAGCGAGTGCGCCAGTGATTAGTCCTGCTGCGAGTAGTAGTCCTGCTGCGAGTCCATCAACAGCGAGTTCTTCAGCAAATCACGATGCTGATCACAAGGCAGGTGGCGGTATCGTGGTTGAATCAGGCGCATACCACCTGGAGTTAGTCCCTGAGAAAGAAGGTAGCGAAACCCATCTGGACTTGTTCTTGCAAAAAGGGGACAACCATGAGGCAATTCCGGATGCAAAAGTCACGGCGCAAGTGCAACTCCCGGATGGTAGCCAGAATGTGGTAAATATGACTTACGATGCTGCTGGAAAACACTACACAGCTATGTTGCCCAGTGCAGCGGCAGGAGAGTATAAAGTAGCAGTTCAGTCTGATATTGGCGGTGAAAAAGTGAACGCTCGATACACCTTCAAGCAGTAGAACACTCAAGACTAAAGCTATTCACCTCTAAAGCGATCGCAAAGTTAGCACTGTCATCAAGGTGCTAACTTTGCAAATGTTTTTAGTCCAGCGATATGGGTAGTGCGTCAAGATAATGTGGGATGAACTGCTATATCATGCCATGTCCAAGGACGAGTTGCTAATCCTGCCCGTTGTGCTGCGGTGGATTTGAAACGACTGTGCCGCCAAATCCAATTGAAATAACTCACGACTAACCGAGTTGTCACTTTCGTCTGTTCCCACACCTTGCCAAACTTGTTCTGCCGTCGATGCCATCGCCCAGTTTGTTATCGAACAATCCCATTGGTGCACTTTAATCGCTGGGTGTTGTCTTTGCCGATGTGATGCTCGATTTCGAGAGGCAATCGCTCATAGCCGCCCCAGTCGTCACTGTTGAATCGCTTGCAGTTTGTTTTACCTTCGGTGTTCATCACTAACTGCTCAATCAGTTCATCCGTGTGTTTGCCCACTCGTGCCGCCAAAATCAATCCACTGCTGTTCGCTAAGCTCAGTCCAATCCAGCAATCTCCGGCTTCTCGCTCTTGAGTCAAACATTGCTTTTGTTTTTTGAGACAAATGACCACAGTTCATCCGCACTCACCTCGGTTGTTTCGACCGCTTGAACTTCTGCGTTATGCACCAGTTGCGCTCGCCCACTTGCCGCTCGAACAATACCGACGACCGTGTTGTAAGCCAGTGATCCGACTCACCCCGCGTAGACTGCTGCCTTCGCTGTGCGCTTGCAGGACTTGTTGAATCTGCTCAGAACTCACATGACGGCGATAGTAGAGACTATCGAAGTTTTCTGAAAACGTTTGATCGCAAGCAGGACAGAGGTAGCGTTGGGGACCGTTTGGCATCTTGCCATGTTTGTGAACGTTTGGGTGTCTGCACAGGGGGCATTCCATTGATAGAGTTTCAGAAGAGATCTGCCTCTACTTTACCAATCCCACATTAGTTTGATCCCACATTAGTTTGATGCACCATCGTCCATTGACCTTTGACCATCATTCCTGATGCCATACTGTTCTCCTAATCGTAATGGTGTAATCGTGCCTTTGCTGCTCTAGTCATAAAACTGTTCCAAAAACTAGCGATTAGCGCCGAGCGCAACTTCAGAGAAATTGGCTCTGCCAAGCTCCGAAGGATCGCGAAATGACACCATTCCTCGCCAATGCTTAGCCTTGCCCAAAGAGGGGAAACCGGAAGTTCCAACTCTTAGCCCCGAATGGCAAGTTAGGGAATAATCCACTGCTCACAACACTCGGTTGAATGGTTGTCGATCGAAGTTGTGGCGTTACCGATTGAATGGTACAACAAGACGTTGGCGTTGTTGTAGTCGGAGTGCTGAGATTCTGTTGTTTCAGCAATTCATTCCAGGCTTGCATTGCCTCTGTATTGGTAGGCTGTGCAGAACGAATTTGAGTTCCCAGCGTTGCGATCGCATCATACCAAATGCCATATTTTGCATAGCTCACTGCTCGGTCTACAGGCGTTTTTGCGATCGCGAGTTCTTGTCGCAATGCTTGAGAGGGGTTGATTCTTTCAAGTCGTCCTTCCCAAAATAGCGGTGCATCAATCTGCGGATCACAGAAAATCGCCAGTTCCCATTGGTAGGTTCCAACGGGTAACGGAGTTGCCGTCTGAGGCAGCGCGAAACTGACCGCTCCAGGCTTAGTCGCTGGCAGACGGAGTGACTTTTTGTAAACCGTTTTACCTTGAGCATTGCGTAGTCTCCACTCCACTGGAAGACCTGCACCCATGCCCTTGGGTGCATTAAACCAAACTGTCGGGTGATCGCTGGTCGTCAAACCCCATTGCTGGTCAGGTCGGGTCTTCTGCGGCGTCGGGACTAATGCAGTAAACGATTCGTAGTTTTTACACTCTCCTCGGCGTCCTCCACCTTGACCGCGATCGCTTGGTTCACCCGGATCGGGAGGCGAAGGGGGATCAAAGCGAATTCGTCGTGATCTCTGTTGGGGTTGTGCTTCAGCAAGTTGAATAAATCCGACATTGTGAATCAACAATGCGATGAATGCAACAGCTAACAGTCCTGATTGTTTAGAGAACAACATAGTTGATACCTTACTTGAAACTAGGCGAGTGAAGTCATTAAAATCTTCGATCGCTGTATGCAATCAGTTATTGAATTTTACGATTAACGGTGAAGTAATATGCAGCCGTACCACTTGTGACGATGACCCCAATCAGCGATGGAACGAATGGAATCCATCCGCCTTGTGCCAATAAGACCCAGCAGCATCCGGACAGCACGATCGTACATCCTGCTAGAGCAATTCCAAATCCCTTCAACTGACGAAAGCGCCATGCCACCAGCCCTCCCACAATAGACCAACTGCCGATCCAGAAGAGTTCACCCCAAGTAGACCAAACCCACAATAAGGGGCGGTTGTCTAACACCGAACTGAGAATTTGACTCACCATGTGAGCATGAATCACAACACCAGGAACCTTTTTAGGAAAGCTTTCGCCGTAAGGCGTCGCAAAGAAATCTCCACCACTGGGAGCTGTTACCCCAATTAACACAATTCGATCTTTGATCGCTTCAGCATTCATCTGTCCATTCAAGATTTGTCGAACGGTAACTTGCTGAGCAATGTCTTGGGGTTCGAGCGATCGGTAGTTCAGTAACACCTGATTTCCGCGCCCATCAAACTGCTGATAGCCTCCTGCTTGATGGCTGAGATCTGGAAAAACAGTGTTTCCAAGTTTCAGGTCTTCATCTGCTGTGAAGGTAGGCTGAATACTGGGTTGTTGGGCAGCCAAATAGCGAAAGGCGAGCTGGGCACTAAGAGCATAGGGAGTCGTGCAAGCCGCGATCGCTTTGGGACTCACAAACAGCAAGTGCCGCCGCACCACACTGTCTGCGTCTTGTACAAAGTCGCTAAATCCAATATCCGCTTTGTTAATGCCCGGAGGTGGGGCAATTCCAGTTGGGTCATTAGATGCCGTATCAGGACGCTTACAGATGGCAACTAGTTGACTGTTGTTCGTCAGTTGGGTGAGTCGTTGTTTGAGCGCCGGATTTCGACTTGGAAAATCGCGATACAAATCTAATCCAATCACGCTGGGTTGATAACGCTCCAGGGTTCCTAGCAATCGCTCCAGCGTTGCATCTGACAGAGAGCCTGCGCTTTGAGTTTCTTTCTCGATATCTTCTTCATCAATTCGCACAATCAACAGTCGAGGGTCGGGCGACTCGGTTGGGCGATGCTGCATCAACAAATCAAAAGCTTGCAGCTCTAAAGGTTGCAGCCAACCCAGCCAGCGAACGCCTGTGACTAATCCAGTGACGATCACACTCGCAAGCGCGATCGTCCGGAGGTGAGATCGCGTCATTTGGGGAAAGAGACGACGTTTTTGACCGCACCAGTCTTGCCAAAGCGGAGGAACCTCAGCCGGATTTTGACAAATAATTGGCAACCACGTGGCACAGGGGAAATTTGACTCTAGTGCTTGCAATTTTTCCCGTGCTTCTCGCACCGATCCATACAAGGTTTTTCCACGAGTAAACGCGGTGAGAAACTGTTTGAGAAATTCTTGAGCGACGCGATCAGGCACGGGTTCACGCATCACAATCACTTGCGGAAGCTGCAAATCTGCTAAATCTTGCGCTAGTCCTAAGCCATCACACGAGTTAAAAATGGCTAGCTTCAGTCCTTGTGCGATCGCATGACGCAATCCGTATTTCAATTGCTCAATGGTGAGGGTTTCGGTTTGATTGATTTGAATTTGACCCTTCTGATCGCTAGAGCTATGTCCAGCAAAAAATAGAACATCCCAGTGCGACTGCCAGAGGTGTTCATGCAAGGTTTGTGCATCAGGTTCAACCAGAACGTGAATGTCGCTATTGGGTAGGGTTTGTAGCAGGGCGCGATCGTGGTCTACATCAATTCCTTGGGAGTTTCCTAGAATACTGAGAATCCGAACCGTCTTGCGTCGATTTGGAATTGGAGTTTGCAGTGATCGCGTGAACGTTGGCAAACTCAGCGCAATTTCAGCGTTGGGATAATCGGTCAAAAAATCCCACAAACACCACGGTAATTGCAACACTTGCGGATCGTTAGCCACAATCGCTATGCGAATTGCATCGGCAGGAGATAATAGCGTTCGCAGTTGTCGATCGATCGATTGAAACGAATTTGCGCTGAGCCACGCATTAAGCTGAATTTGTAGGTCTTGAGAAAGGGTAGCAAATTCGGCGGCTGAAATGTGAGTCACATCGGTTTTGTCTAACTCAAATTCAAACTCAGGCGGGGCGCTAGAGCGTCGCCATCCTAAATGAGCATAGAGCGCCAAATACAGCGATCGCCAGCGTCGATAGTACTCCGCTAAGCCGTGAATTGCAGGCAAGCTACCTGTAAATTGCATCGGCGTTTGACGACCCGATTCCCACAGTTGAGCAATTACCGTAGGAAACCCTTCTCGCCAGTTGCCTTGTCCTAAATTTAAGACAACTAAATGTTCCATCTGTTATCCCTATCGTTCCAGTGCGATCGCGGTCTCAATCATATTCTTACAACGATTGAGACCGCGATTTTATGCAGCCATCCATTTTTCTGATTGCGGCTCACCACGGATTGCCAATCATCGTGAATCCTGCCCAATGGTGGGGATGAGACAGATTCGACTTGGCGATTCTTGAAAGTTCTGGAGGTAGATTCTGGCGATTGGCTCCACCAAGCTCCGAAGGATCGCGCAGCGAATTGATCAAGGTCTTCGGATGATGAATCATGGTCAGTTGCGTTTCTCGCAGAGCATCCGCTTTGATGGGAGCCGTTTTGAGTCGACGATAAAACTCTTGCATCAGCAGCACCGTACTGCCATCATCAACCGACCACAAACTCGCCATCGCCGCTTTACTGCCTGCCTGCACGGCCAACCCTGCAAAACCAATTTCAGCTTTGGCATCCCCAAGCGCCGTTCGACAAGCACTCAATACCAAAAGCTGTACGGCGGGTTGTTGCAGCCCTAATTCTTTCAGTTGATCGAGCCGCAACTGCTGATCCCAAAACTGAATATACGATTTCTGAACGGCTCCAGCCGCAAACTCGGCATGAGTCGCGAGATGCACAATGCCGTAGGGATATTTCGCTCGTTGAGACTTGAGATTTGTCAGCGTAAAGTCTTGGTTCAGCAATGAGGTTCCTTGCCAAGGAGTTTTCGTAATTGAGTTAATTTCGAGCGGAACTCCGGGCAAAGGAGTTTGCTGCCGAAACGTTGAAGCGCCCATTGCCAAAATCTGAGTTTCCGGCGAATTTCGGGCTTGGCGATCGAGTAAATTAAAGGCGGGAATGATCCCTAAATTGTACTGTTCTACTAAAAATTGCTTACCGTCGTGAAGCGCCGCAAGCGGCGCACTGCGAAGTCCGCCGCCCAAACAAAAAATCAGCGTATTAATGCCGTTTGCCTTCAGATCAGACTCGATCGGCTGAACGATCCATTGATAGAGTTGTTGTCCAGGCTGCAAATAATCTTCTGGATCTGAACGCGAATTCACTACACCCATCCGAAACGCATCAACCGTTTCAGTCAGTGCGGCTTTATTGGCAGCTTTAATGCGACGATGGATCGCTTTTCCGGTCGGGGCAACAAGCATCACGTCGAGATGAGTCGGGCTTGGAATGGCATAGACTAATGCTGGTTTACGACCTGTTTCTCGACCGATTTGATCTAGGGCACGAGCCATATCCGGGGCGGGGAGCGCGTGAGTGGTAAACTTCCCCTGAAAGTAGTCTTCGTACTGCTTTTTCCATCTCAGCTCGATCTGATAAATTGCGTCTTCTACGTCGCCGCGATCGAGAGCCCACTGAACGAGATCAGGTTTTTGAAGCGCAGGTTGAGCAGGTTTAGGTTGTGCTTGAGCAACGTGCAAAATATCTCCATCTGCCCTGTTATTTGAACTGTTGTAGGCTCTAGAGGAGCGTTCAAAAAAGGATGTGCATCCGATCGAAAAGCACAGGGTCAGAACCATCAGTAAAAGGAATGAAGGCTTGCTCATGGTTGTTAAAAAGTTTTGAATGCGTGAATGATTCCAGCGTCTAAGCTGGCGAAGCGTGATTCAGCGTGTAGAAGAACAATCCGAATTATTGCTCCAGTAAAAATCAAACATTAGCAACGCAACTTTCGGTGTAACCTGCCTTCTCTGTCGTACCAGCCGTTAAGAAATAACTTAGCCTACTGATGTTCCCGCAACAGCACTGATACACAATTCTGTCAGGATACTTTACAAATTTAGAAAATGAATGCTGGGTTAGGTTCACCCGTATGGGTAGTTCAAAGAAATATTACATAGTGAAGAATATCTCTAACATAGGAGAATAGCTCTAGGTTGTGTTGATAATTATGTGAAGTTGGGCTGAATAAGCTAAAAGGCGATGTCAACCCCAATGTTACTAAGCGACGACCTGTGGGACAAACTGCTTG
>JAHHHP010000114.1 GCA_019359275.1 Myxacorys chilensis ATA2-1-KO14
TTTCAGCTCCTCAAAGCAGGAGAGAAGCGAGGAAACTTCACTATTTACAATGGCGGAACTTCGGCGGGCACTTCGTTTATTGCATTTAACCTGAATCAAGGAAAACGCAATGGTAAACCGCTTCTCAACCCGATTAAATCTCGCTGGTTTAATACCGTTGAGTTTCGGCAAGCGGTTGCTTATGGCATCAATCGTTCTGCCATGATTAACAACATTTATCGGGGATTAGCAGAACCTCAAGATTCTCCGGTTGCAACTCAAAGTCCTTACTATTTGTCTCCTCAACAAGGCTTGAAAGCGTATGACTATAATCCGCAAAAGGCGAAAGAATTACTAAAGTCGGCAGGATTTAAGTACGATGCTCAAGGTCAACTTCTAGATTCGGGCGGCAATCGAGTCCGGTTTACCATTAACGGCAACTCTGGAAGTCGGACGGTCGAAGCCTTGCTTTCACAAATTAAAGGAGATTTGAGCAAGATTGGAATTCAGGTTGATGCACAAATTATTGATTTTGGAACTTTGGTAGAAAAGATTACCAATAGTTTGGATTTTGATTGCGTCTTTTTAGGCTTTGGCAATGATGTTGATCCAAATAGTGTGGCTAACTTGTGGCAGCCTGATGGGGAATCTCATCTATTCAATCAAAAGCCTTTAACTGGGAAAGTTGAAGGGCGAGTGGTTGCCGACTGGGAAGCAGAAATTGGTAGCATTTTTACTCAGGCAGCGAGAGAATACGACGAAACGAAACGAAAAGCGCTGTATGTCAAAATGCAGCAAATTGCTCAAGAAAAGCTTCCCTTGATTCACTTAGTCAATTCGTTAGCGTTCTCGGCGGCGCGAAACACAGTTAAAGGTGTTGAACTGTCACCACTGAGATATGAACAAACGATGTGGAATGTGGCGAAGATGCAAGTCATTGAAGATAAATAGATTGTGCGTCCTTTGTTGATATTTGCCTGCTATGACAGTTAGAGGATTGACGGTTCAAAGAGGTTGGCGTTGGGTTTGTGCGATCGCGCGATTGGCAAAGTCAAGTTCCAAAGGATTGCTAACTGCATTTCTGTTTGCGATCGCGCTTTTGCTTCCATTTACATTAGCAAGCTGTAATGCTCAAGATTACAAAACTCAAGCCGCCCAGGTTTCTCAACTCGTATTAACAGCACCGAGCGATCCCCAGACGTTTAACTACGCTAATAATCAATCCTTTCCCAATATCTTTCTGTTTACCTATGCGGGACTAACGAAAGAGAATGGATTAACGGGCAAATATGAGCCAGATTTAGCTGAATCATGGACGATTTCTGAAGATAAAAAGCAAGTCATCTTTACGTTAAGACCTAATTTGAAATGGTCGGACGGAATGCCATTAACGGCAGATGACGTAGTTTTTACGTATCAAGATGTGGTCTTTAATCCTGATGTTCCAACCGACATGAAGGATGGAATTCAGATTGGCGTCAACAAAGTGTTTCCAAAGATTCGCAAGCTAGACGAGCGGCGAGTGGAGTTTACCTTACCCGAACCATTTGCACCATTGATTGCCGCAACAGCGGGACCGACGGGCATTTTAATTATGCCGAAACATGCCCTAGAAGAATCAGTGCGATCGCGCGGGAAAGACGGCAATCTTAAATTTATTTCGACGTGGGCAGCCGATACGGAGCCGTCTAAAATTGTCACAAATGGCCCTTATCAGTTGGAAAGTTATGTTCCGGGACAGCGAATGATCTTGAAGCGCAATCCCTACTATTGGCGCAAAGACGGGCAAGGCAATCCATTACCAAAAGCGGAGCGCATCGTTTGGCAAATTATCGAAAATCAAGACACACAATTGCTGAAGTTTCGCTCAAGAGAACTCGATGTCATTGGAGATGTTCGTCCATTACGCCCAGAGTATTTTTCGCTGTTGAAAAAAGAGGAAAAGCGGGGCGATTTTAAGGTCTACAATGGCGGCCCTTGGTCTGGCGTATTGTATATGGCGTTTAACCTCAATCAAGCTACCAAGGGCGGTAAGCCGATTGTTGATCCTATTAAATCCCGCTGGTTTAATAACCTTGCGTTTCGCCAAGCCGTTGCGTATGGGATTAATCGCGAACGAATTAACAACAATATTTTTCGCGGATTGGGTGTAATTCAGAACTCATTTATTTCGGTGCAGAGTTCTTTCTTTCGGTCGCCAAAAGAGGGACTAAAAGTATACAACTATGATTTGCAAAAAGCCAAAGACTTACTTAAAAATGCAGGCTTTAAATATGATTCAAAGGGTCAACTGTTTGATGCGGAAGGTCATCGCGTCCGATTTACTCTCACAACCAACTCAAACAATTTAGTCCGGGTTGGAGTTGGTGCTCAGATTAGGCAAGACCTCTCCAAGCTCGGAATGCAGGTTGATTACAGCACCGTTAACTTCAACACCTTGAGCGAAAAGCTGAGTACGACTCGCGATTGGGATGCTCACATCATCGGGTTTACGGGTGGGTTAGAACCTCATGGTTTAGCTAACTATTGGATGTCAAGCGGGGCATCTCACTATTTCAATCTAGCGCCACAAACAGGTCAACCTGAGCTTAAAGGATGGCAAGCAGCCGAGTGGGAAAAAGAAATCGATCGGCTCTTTATTGAAGGAGCTAGAGAACAAGATCCTCTAAAACGGAAGAAAATTTACGGGGATTTTCAAGAGCTAGTGCAAGCGCAATTGCCTGTCATTCTTTTAGTGAATGATTCTGCATCAATGGCAGTGCGCGATCGCGTCGATGGCTTGAAATATACTGGGCTGCCAAGCTGGGGCTTGTGGAACATTGAAGAACTTGAAGTCACCCAGCAAAAATAGAGCTTTTGCGCTTAAAAAATGCCCTGTGGAAATGGGTTCTGGTAGAGTCTGCGATCTGAAGGTCCGATTTGAAGAACTGCGATCGCGTAAGGTAAAGTCTTATCATCAGCAAAGGCAAAGCGAATTGCATCCCTCGTCCTGCGATCGCGCTCTGCGATGACCTCTGACTTCTTCGAGAGAAGATTTCGGTGCACGATTGTAGGTGCTCATCGCGCGTAATGCAGACGGTACTGTGCCAATTCTGTCTCTGGATAGAATCAAATTTGTAACAAAACATTATCCTGATTAGTTACGTCACACCGTTCTTCAAAGCCCTAACTCGCTTCTATAAAAAATAAAAGTCTATGCACCTTGCACTCTGGCCCGGAAATGTTTATCCACTGGGCGCATATTGGGATGGAAAAGGAACTAATTTTGCTCTATTTTCGGAACATGCAACGGGGGTAGAACTCTGCTTATTTGATGCATCTGGTCAAGAAACCCGCGTGGCGCTAAAGGAAGTTAGTAACTTCGTTTGGCACGGCTACATTCCAGGAGTCGGACCAGGACAACGCTACGGCTATCGAGTACAGGGACCCTACGAGCCGGAAAACGGGCATCGGTTTAACCCAAACAAATTATTGATTGATCCCTACACCAAAGCGATCGACGGGGATGTGGGCAATGGTCCCGAACTGTTTGGCTATCGTTGGAACGATCCGGCAGAAGATCTGTCCTTCTCGGAGTTAGACAGTGCGCCCTTGATGCCGAAATCGGTGGTTGTCGATCAATCATACGATTGGGGAAACGACACACTGCTTCGGACGCCGTGGCACGAGACGATCATTTACGAGGTGCATGTCAAGGGTTTTACAAAGCTCCATCCAGCCATTCCGGAAAAACTGCGGGGAACCTATGCTGGAATGGGGCATCCCGCCGCGATCGAGCATCTTCAGCGACTTGGAATTACGGCGGTTGAGTTGATGCCCGTGCATCACTTCCTCGCCTATCCAGGCTATCTTGCTGATAAAGGACTGCAGAACTATTGGGGATACGATTCGGTTAACTACTTCGCGCCCTATTCGGGATACTGCGCAAGCGGCTCGCTGGGAGAGCAGGTTAACGAATTTAAGGACATGGTGAAAGCGCTGCACAAAGCAGGCATTGAGGTGATTCTAGATGTGGTGTATAACCACACGGGTGAAGGCAATCGTCTCGGTCCTACGCTATCGCTGCGGGGCATTGATAACCGCAATTACTATCACACCGTGACGGACAACCAGCGGTACTACATGGACTTCACCGGATGCGGCAATACCCTGTTTATGGGGCATCCGCAAGTGCTAAAGATGGTGATGGACAGCTTGCGCTACTGGGTGACCGAAATGCACGTAGACGGCTTCCGGTTTGATCTGGCATCGGCATTAGCGCGGGAGTTATTTGAGGTGAGCAGCCTTGCCGCGTTCTTCGATATCATTCACCAAGACCCAGTTCTAGCGGGTGTGAAACTGATTGCTGAGCCGTGGGATGTGGGCGACGGCGGCTATCAAGTGGGTAACTTTCCGGTGCTGTGGTCAGAATGGAACGGCAAGTATCGCGACACGGTGCGAGATTTTTGGCGCAGTGTCGACAGTACCTTAGGCGAGTTTGCGTACCGACTAACTGGCAGTCCTGACCTATATTTTCAAACCAATGGACGCCGCCCGAATGCCAGTATTAATTTCATCACGGCTCATGATGGGTTCCCGCTCCGAGATCTGGTGAGCTATAACGAAAAGCACAATGGGGCAAACGGCGAAGGGAACCGGGACGGAGAGAGCCATAATCGCTCGTGGAACTGCGGAGCCGAAGGAGAAACGGATGATCCAGAAGTGCTGCAACTGCGCGATCGCCAGCAGCGCAATTTCCTCACCACATTAATGCTGTCGCAAGGCATTCCGATGATGCTGGCAGGAGATGAATTAGGGCGATCGCAGCAGGGCAACAACAATGCCTATTGTCAGGATAGCGAGATTTCTTGGCTGCACTGGTCGCTAGAAGAGAAATCTGATGAGTTTATCAACTTCTGCCGTGAGTTAATCTATTTCCGGCGTCAACATCCGGTGTTTCGACGGCGCAAGTGGTTTCAAGGTCAGTCGATTCGAGGAACGGAAGCGGATATTGGCTGGTACAACCCCGATGGCATGGCGATGACGCAAGAGCAGTGGGACGTAGGTTACGCGAAGTCGATGGCGCTGTTTCTCAATGGCAATAAGATTCCGAGTCCGGGTCCTCAAGGTCAACGTATTAGCGATGACAGCTTTTTGCTGTTCTTTAACGCTCACTACGAGACGATCGAGTTTACGCTTCCAGAAGGATTCCAGGCGGATCAGTGGCAGATGTTGATTGACACGAAGGAACCCCGGTTTGTAACGGACGATCGCATCTTTACCGGAAATCAAGCTGTACCTGTGATCGGTCGAGCGATCGTAGTTTTGCGCCAGTTGCAGTAGATCCTTCTACTGATTCAAATTCCGTCTGTAAATCATCAATAAACCAGCATCACCTCCAAACATCTGAATATGGACATGCAAGTTGGCGCTCGTTATCTGGGCAATGGACAGTGTAAGTTTACGGTTTGGTCGCCAAACGTCGAGGCAATGTCGGTGCAAATTGTGTCTTCGGCTCAACAGATTCCAATGCAGCGATCGCAGGGGGATTATTGGCAGGTAACGGCAGAAGACATTTTGCCAGAAACGCTGTATTTTTATCAGTTAAACAATCAAGACGCTCGGCCTGATCCCGCCTCGCAGTCGCAGCCCCAAGGGGTACATGGTCCGTCTCAAGTAATTGATCATGCGTTTGAGTGGACAGACTATGACTGGTCAGGTGTGACGTTAGAAGACATGATCATTTATGAATTGCATGTCGGTACGTTTACACCAGAAGGAACGTTTGAGGCAATCATTCCGCACATTCAAACGTTAAAAGAATTAGGCGTCACCGCGATCGAGTTGATGCCGATTGCCCAATTTCCGGGAGATTCTCCCACTGATGATCCGGCTGCTTACCGCAACTGGGGCTACGATGGCGCGTACATCTATGCCGTGCAAAATTCCTACGGCGGCGTAAACGGCCTTAAACACTTGGTGGATGCCTGTCATGCTCAAGGCATGGCGATCCTGCTTGATGTGGTCTACAACCACTTTGGGCCTGAAGGAAATTACATCAGTCAGTTTGGCTCTTATTTTACCGAGTCGTATCGCACCCCTTGGGGTAGTGCCGTTAATTTCGACCATGTTCACAGCCATCACGTTCGCAACTTCTTTATTCAGAATGTGCTGTATTGGCTGCGCGAATATCACCTAGATGGGTTAAGGCTAGATGCGGTTCACGCAATTTTCGATTTGGGTGCGAAACACATCTTGGCAGAACTGGCAGAAAACGTGGAGGTGCTGTCAAAAGAGCGGGGACAGAAACTTTATTTAATCGCTGAGAGTGATGCCAACGATCCGCGTGTGATTCGTCCGATCGATCGCGGCGGATATAGCATGGATGCTCAGTGGAGCGATGACTTTCACCATGCGCTTCATGCCTTGTTGACGGGAGATAAGATTGGCTATTACCAGGACTTTGGTAAATGCGAACAGTTAGCCAAGGCGTATGAAGATTGCTTCGTGTATGACTGGCAGTATTCTCCTCACCGTCAGCGCTTTCACGGCGATCGCTGCCCCGATCGTCCATCGAGCCAATTTGTCGTGTGCAGTCAAAATCACGACCAAGTTGGAAATCGGATGCTGGGCGAGCGAATGACGCAACTGACTTCGTTTGAGGGATTAAAGTTAGGTGCAGGTGCGCTGCTCCTGTCGCCGTTTATTCCGCTCCTTTTTATGGGAGAAGAGTATGGAGAACCAGCGCCGTTTACTTATTTTGTGAGTCACTCCGATCCAGATTTGATCCACGCTGTTCGAGAAGGTCGAAAGCGGGAATTTGCGGCGTTCCATGCGCAAGGTGATCCTCCTGATCCCGAATCAGCAGAGACATTCCAAATGTGTAAGCTGAACTGGGATAAACGCAAGGAAGGAAAACATCGTGCGCTGTGGTTGTGGTATCAGCAACTGATTGAATTACGCAACACGATTCCTGCCCTGGTGAACCGCGATCGCACTCACTTAAAAGCAGGATTTGATGAAGAGAAAAGGCTGGTTTGGTGGCGTAGATGGAGCGAAGATAATCAAGTATTTTGTCTGATGAATTTCAATCAAAACGATGTGGTTTATGCCCCTAACCTGCCAGAGAGCGGTTGGGAGAAATTTCTGGATTCTACTGATAAGAAATGGATGGGCGATGGCTCTCAATTACCCGAAAAGATAGATGCGGAGCAAGAATTAGCTGTGCGATCGCAGAGCTTTGTGCTTTACAGAATCTAACGCTTACCCTCTAAATTTTTAGCTTTATGCGAATTCCTACAGCTACCTATCGAATTCAATTCAACTCCAACTTTCGGTTTGATCAGGCAAATCAAATCGTGAACTATCTCGCGCAGTTAGGAGTTTCTGACCTCTATGCTTCGCCAATTTTCAAAGCAACAACAGGCAGCACGCACGGATATGATGTTGTTGACCCAACGCAGTTAAATCCTGAACTTGGTACACGAGAATCGTTTGATGCTTTAGTTAAAGACTTGCAGCAGCATGAGATGGGATGGTTGCAAGATATTGTGCCGAACCACATGGCATACAGCAGTGAAAACCAGTGGTTGATGGATCTGCTTGAAAATGGCGTTAACTCAGACTACGTTGCTTATTTTGATGTCGCTTGGAACTCTCCGTTTGAATCCAGCGATGAAGCAATTTTAGTGCCGCTATTGGGTAATTTCTATGGGCAGTCTTTAGAGAATGGCGAGATTCAGCTAAAGTATGACCAGAATGGATTGAGCGTTAATTACTACAGCTTGAGCATTCCGCTTAATTTAGAGTCTTATGGAACATTTCTCACCCATAACTTAGGCAAACTTGCAAAGGCGTTAGGTCGCAGGGAGCCAAACTTTATTAAGCTATTAGGTATACTTTATCTGGTTAAAAACGTAGCTTCTGATATTACCGGAAAGCAGCGTCAAGACCAAGTTGAGTTTGTCAAAGGATTGCTATGGGAACTGTATAGTGACAATGCAGAAGTTAGAAGCTTTGTTGATGAAAACATTCAAGCTTTTAACGGAGAAACCAGCAATTCCGAAAGCTTCAATCTTCTGGACAATTTACTCTCTCAACAGTTCTTTCGCCTTGCGTATTGGAAAGTTGGAGCAGAAGAAATTAACTATCGGCGCTTCTTTACCGTAAATGAACTGATTTCGGTCAAGGTCGATGAGACAAAAGTGTTTAATCACACTCATGACTTAATCGCTCAGCTCGTAAAAGATGGAGCGGTTACAGGATTAAGAATTGATCACATTGACGGGCTTTATGATCCGACTCAATATTTGCATTCGCTTCGCGAGAAAGTAGGAGATACCTACGTCACGGTTGAAAAGATCTTACAGCCTGGAGAAGATTTACCGTCTGTTTGGGATACACAAGGAACGTCTGGCTACGACTATTTGAACTACGTGAATAGTGTCTTTTGTAAAACCAAAAATCAGGAGCAGTTTGACGAAATTTATCAAAATCTGATTGGGTTTCAAGCAGATTTTGAGAAAGTTGTTTCTGATAAGAAGGGCTTAATTATTGATAAAAATCTAGCAGGTGATATTGATAATCTAGCATTTTTGCTGAAAAAGATTTCCGGCCGATATCGCTACGGAAATGACTTTACAATCAATGGTCTGAAGCGTGCGATCGCAGAGGTTCTCACGCGCTTTTCGATCTATCGAACTTACACCACAGCAGAGGGTGTTTTGGACAGCGATCGCCCCTACATTCAAGACGTAATTCAAAATGCCAAAGAGCAAGCCTCTCTGCTAAATAATGAACTCAACTTTATTGAAAAATTGTTGCTGCTAGATTATGACAGTTCTCTAACGCAAACCGAGAAAGAGCAGTGGCTTTACTTTGTGATGCGAGTGCAGCAGTATACGGGGCCGTTAATGGCAAAAGGCGTTGAAGATACTGCATTTTATGTCTATAACCGATTGATTTCTCTCAATGAAGTCGGAGGCGATCCAGATCGGTTTGGCATTGCGATCGCTGAGTTTCACGGCTACAACCAGTATCGTCAGGCGCATTGGTCGAACGCTATGAGTGCCACTTCATCTCACGATACGAAGCGGGGTGAAGACGTTCGCGCTCGCATCAACGTCCTGTCAGAAATTCCTGATGAATGGCAGCAGCAACTTCGCACCTGGCTTGAGCTAAACCGAAAGCACAAAACCAAAGTCAAAAACGTTCTGTTCCCCGATCGCAACGACGAGTATGCGCTTTACCAAACCTTGATCGGTGCGTTTCCCTTTCTAGAGCAAGAGCAAGAAAGCTTTACCCAACGGGCAAAAGATTATCTGTTAAAAGCAATTCGGGAAGCCAAGGTTTACACGGCTTGGTTACGTCCTAATGCCGCTTATGAAGACGCTTGTATGCGATTTGTTGACGCGGTGCTTGAGCCGTCTGAGGAAAATCCATTTCTTCAGTCACTGTTACCGTTTCAGAAGAAGGTGGCGTTTTATGGAATTTTCAACTCGTTGTCACAAGCGCTGTTAAAAATAACATCGCCTGGAATTCCAGACTTTTACCAAGGCTGTGAACTTTGGGATCTCAGTCTTGTTGATCCAGATAATCGTCGCCCTGTTGACTTTGAACAGCGCCAAGCGTTTCTAGACGATATTCAACAGCGAATTCAATCTGACATTTCTAGCCTTGTTACCGAGTTATTAGAAACGAAAGAAGATGGCAGAATCAAGCTGTTTCTGACGGTGCAAGCGTTGAAAGCCAGAACAAAATATCTATCTGTGTTTCAAAAGGGAAGCTACCAGCCGTTAGAGGTCGAAGGTGCGCTGCACGACCACGTGATTGCGTTTGCTAGAAGCGAAGGTAGCACGACCCTGATCACCGTTGTCCCCCGCTTTCTAACCGCGATCGTGCAACCTGGTGAACATCCGCTCGGGACTCAAGTGTGGTCGGATACCAAAGTGAAGTTGCCTGCACGCTCGTCTTCAGGGTGGCAAGATGCGATTACGGGTCAGATTATCCAACACGACGAGGCTTTACCCGTAGGTGACGTGCTTAGCCAGTTTCCGGTTGCGCTGCTGGTTAGCAGAGAGTAAGTTGAACAAGCTAACTTAAAGGGTTGAACTTAGCTTCTGGCACAGTCAATCGCGTTCAAGAAACGTTACGATTCAACTATATCGTTTAGTCAGTGTTGCCTTATGTTTCTGACCGAATTATCCCCCTTTCTTAAAGAACTGTCCCAACAGCCGATCGCATTTTTGGGTGGTTTGGCGTCGGGTTTCCTGCGGTTGAGCCTAGCCGATGATCCAGTGAAAAGCTGGCTGGATCAACAAACGGGATCAACCGTTTATCCGTCCGCAACCACCGACACTGGAAACGGTAGCGGCCCGCAATCGATTTCAATTGATTAGATTCAATTGATGAGAGGTCTGATTAGGGGACGCGATCGCGCCACACAACTGTGTCGAGATCAGGAGGCTATTAGAAGTCCTTGAAAGATTGAGAATAGCCTCACTCCTTCACGCAGGTCTGACCGTGCCGCAACGAGTCTAAGAAGTGGAACAGGTGTTAACGTTTGAGAGAGTGATTCGCGTCTTAGGTCAGCATGAGTGTTTTAACCCTGCAATCGATCAAAAAAGATTTTGGCATCAAAGAAGTGGTTCGTGATGCCAGCTTTAGTTTAGAAGCCAGCGAGAAAGTGGGCTTAATTGGCACAAATGGGTCGGGCAAGTCTACCTTGCTGAAAATGATTGCAGGGCTAGAACCGATCGATAGTGGGCAAATCGTCTCATCGTCCAGCACCCGCATTGTGTATCTTCCACAACAGCCCGATCTCAACGAAAATCTCACCGTTTTAGAGCAGGTGTTTGCCGACAGTGGTGAGCAGATGACGTTGGTGAAAGAGTATGAGCAACTAACAGAACAACTCGCTCATGCAGAGGGCGATACCGATGCGCTGATGGCCCGATTTTCTCGCGTGACGGCACGAATGGATGCGATCGCAGCGTGGGATCTTGAAACCAAAGCCAAAATCATTCTCACCAAATTGGGCATCCATGATTTAGATGTCAAAATTGGTCAGCTTTCTGGTGGCTACCGCAAACGCATCGCTCTAGCAACAGCACTGTTGTCTGAACCCGATGTGTTGCTGATGGACGAACCGACCAACCATTTAGATGCGCTCTCGATCGAGTGGTTACAGAGTTATTTGAGTCGGTATCGTGGGGCGCTGTTGCTGGTGACTCACGATCGCTATTTCCTCGATCGCGTCACCAACCGCATTATCGAACTCGATCGCGGCGATCTCTTCACCTATAGCGGCAATTACTCTTACTATCTAGAAAAAAAAGCAGATGCAGAAGCCTCAGCCGCGAGTACTCAACGCAAGCATCAAGGGGTGCTAAGACGAGAATTAGAATGGCTCAAACGCGGACCCAAAGCGCGAAGCACCAAACAAAAAGCTCGCATTGACCGAGTTCACGACATGCAGAATACTGACTTTAAGCAGAGTCAGGGCAAAGTTGAAATTTCGACAGCCGGGCGACGGATCGGTAAAAAGGTGATTGAACTGCATCATGTTTCTAAATCTTACGATCGCCCCCTAATTAAAGATTTTACCTATCTGTTCAATCCGGAAGACCGAATCGGCATTATCGGTGGCAACGGCGCAGGTAAATCGACATTGATGGATCTGATCACCGAGCGAGTGAAACCCGATACTGGAACCATTGAACTTGGCAGCACCATTCACATTGGTTATTTCAACCAGCATTCTGATGAGTTGCAAGATGCACTGAATGAAGATCAGCGTGTCATTGATTATCTTAAAAGCGTTGCAGAACTCGTTAAAACATCTGATGGAGAAGTGATTACCGCTTCGCAGATGCTGGAGCGATTTTTGTTTCCGCCTAATCAGCAGTACGCGCCAATTCACAAATTATCTGGCGGTGAGAAACGACGGCTATTTCTCCTGCGGGTGTTGATGAGTGCGCCCAATGTTCTAATTCTTGACGAGCCAACCAATGATTTAGACGTGCAAACTTTGTCAGTGCTAGAGGAGTATTTGGAAGACTTCAACGGATGTGTCATTGTTGTCTCCCACGATCGCTACTTTCTCGATCGCACCGTCGATTTCATTTTTGCACTAGAACCCGGCGGCGCTATCCGCCAATATCCTGGTAATTACTCAGTTTATCTAGATTACAAAAAAGCCGAAGAAGAAGCCAATGAAGCATCTGAAGAAAAACAGGTTAAAAACGTTGAGCACGACTCAACGCCGAAAGAGTCGCTGGCAAAGTCTTCAAAGCCCCGCAAGCTTACATTTAAAGAGAAGCGCGAGCTAGAAACTCTTGAAGCTCAGATTCCTAAACTAGAAGATGAGAAATCTAAAGTTGAATACGTGCTGTACAATAGCCCACCCGAAGGGTTTACAGAGCTACAAACGCTGTCCGAAAAATTAGCCACGCTGAGTGAGCAGATCGATACATCGACAGAGCGATGGTTAGAACTGTCAGAAATTGACGCTTAAATTAGGGATATGGGATGCAACTAGGAAGACGCTCGCTCTTAGATCTTGCACCTCATATCCCGCTTTAACAATCTCCAACAATCTACTATCTGTTGACTCAAGTTTCAGAAGAAATTTCAGAAGCAAGCAGATTCGCGAGTTCAGCGTGCATAAAAGCGATATCCGGATCGCGTTGAATGGCGCGATCGTACTTCTGCTCCGCTGCCGTGCCTTGCTGAGACGGCTGGAGCAGTAGACGGGCTTGCTCTAGCAGTTCCTTGATTTGATCTAAAACCATCGGTTCTTTCGCGCTCAATGCCTCGTCGATCTGAACAATAAACTGCGACATCGGACGGAGCCAGCTAAACCACTCATCGTCAAGAACTAGCTGAAAAAATTCGCCCGTCGAGCGGATGGGACCATGCGTTTGCTCATATTCCCCGCGCTCCGAGTCCAGCAGTGCCTTGTGCAGCCGAAGCAACGCAAGGCGTGTGTCCATCAAGCGTTTAAGGGCAATATCGAAAGAGGAAGTAGAAGACATCAGACTACGGCTCGCGATAAACACCTTGTTCCATCTTGTCATATCCGAGCAAATTCAGAATTCCCTTGAGGCTTGCTCACGAATGCGATAGATCCATCAAATTGCACAGCTTATACACCACTCTCGCCGCGACATTTCCATCCCATTCCTGATCGCCGACTTCACATACATCAAAGCCAATAATTTGGCGTCCGCTCTGCACCACTTCGCGGAACAGACAAAACGCTTGCTCTAGCTCCAATCCGCCTGGAACTGGAGTCCCCGTATTTGAGCAGAGTTTAGGATCCAGTCCATCCACATCAAAGCTGATGTAAACCTGTGGTGGCAGTTCCGACACCATTTGTTTGCACAGTTCTAGCCACGAAACACCTGCATACATCTTCTGCTTCAATATCGGATCGTAGTAGGCACTGATGCGTCCCTGCGATCGCTCGATCACCTCCACTTCGTCATGACACAAATCCCGAATGCCAACCTGCACTAGCTTGGAGATTTGCGGCAGTTTCAAGGCGTTGAACATGATGGATGCATGGGAGAATTGAAAGCCTTCGTAAGCGTCGCGCAAATCAGCATGGGCATCAATGTGCAAAATGCCGAAGTCAGAGTAGCGGTCTGCTAACGCCTGCATGTACCCCAGCGGAACGCTATGATCGCCGCCAATCACCCCGACGTGCTTTCCTCGATCCATCGCCGCGATCGCGTGATCAAATAGCCATTGGTTCATCGCTTGGCACTCTTGATTGAGCCGATGCAATCGCTCAGACAAATCGGCATCTTCTTCGACCAACTTGCCTTGCTCTAGATGTTCGATGATACGAGCAGCGTCGCGTCTCAAGGCATCGTTTTTTTCTTGCAGGTGGCTCGGAATCTGCTCCATGAAGATGCCGTGCTGCCACCCGTTGGGGTTGTCAAAGTCAAAAATATCGAGTTGGCGAGAAGCAGCCAGCACCGTTTGAGGACCGGCAGCAGTGCCCGCACGATAGGAAACGGTTACTTCCCACGGCATCCCAAACACAATGATGTTGGCAGACTCGTAGTCGAACGGCAGTCCTAACAGATTGCCGTTATCGACTCCAAGATCGTTTGGATTGAAGCTTTGTAGAATGTCTCTAGT
This sequence comes from Myxacorys chilensis ATA2-1-KO14, assembly GCA_019359275.1. Classification (GTDB taxonomy): domain Bacteria; phylum Cyanobacteriota; class Cyanobacteriia; order Leptolyngbyales; family Leptolyngbyaceae; genus Myxacorys; species Myxacorys chilensis. The sequence continues at coordinate 14,107 of JAHHHP010000114.1, forward strand.
TGCCATGAAGCCGTTTATAGCGAATCGCAGCGCCGTTGATTACTGTTCTAGTTTATCGTCCTTCTAAAGCGACGGAACTTGCAAAGCGTTGCCTTGTTGCGCTCGGCGCTAATCGCTTACGACTCCATAGATTTCTGCAATCTTCTCATCTTGCGCTTGGGGTGAGAAGAGTTCCCATTCAATGCCGTTGGCATCGCGATCGCTAGAGAATCCTTGTGCGGCTTCATCCTCAAAGCCTAGATGCCTTAGTTGTCCAGCACGTTCTGGCAATTGATTGATCGAGAAATTAAGTAAATCGGTTCGCCACATCGCATACTTGTCCAGAACAACAACGGTGGGGTCTTGTCCAAGCCGCTGAGTATAGTCTGCGATCGAGGCTTGAAGATCGTTGACGGCAAGAGCAATATGAAAGCGCTTCATACAATTCTTCTAACAGTAGGCGTAGTTAAACACCATTCAAGTTAAACACCGATTTAACTCTAAAGTTAACTCTAAAGGATAGCTCTGCGGCATTACCTTCCTCATCACACGCCACAGATAACCTCAAACATCCAACAGAAAACTCTTTAACAGCCGACTGATAGAGCCTTTAGGCCGTAGCACGAACGTGCTGCTGGACAGGAATTTGAATAATAAACTCCGTTCCCTTGCCAAGAATTGAAAAACAATCTAACTTACCGCCATGTTTCTCAGTGACAATTTGATAGCTGATTGGCATTCCCATGCCCGTTCCTTTACCGACAGATTTTGTAGTGAAGAATGGCTCAAAAATCCGTTTTTGAACAGATTCAGGCATTCCCATTCCATTATCAGAAATTTCAATTCTTATCCATTTTGAATCAATTGTGGAAGTCCGAATAGTAATCTGACTAGGATTTTCCTGGATCTCCTGATAGGTTCGGTTGACGTTGGCTTCGTCCAGCGCATCAATAGCATTGGCCAAGATGTTCATAAACGCCTGATTGAGTTGACCAGGATAGCATTCCACAGGCGGTAGACTACTATAGTCACGCACAACTTGAATTGCTGGACACTCTGGTCTATCTTTCAAGCGATGTTGCAAAATTAACAGTGAATTATCAATGCCCTCATGAATATCAAAGGCTTTGAAGTCAGCTTCATCGGTTCGTGAGAAGTTCCGGAGTGACAAGACAATCTGACGAATGCGATCGGTGCCCATCTTCATAGAATCCAGCATTTTGGGTAGATCGGCTTGGACAAACTCGATATCAAGCTCTTCTGCCTCAGCCTGGATTTCGGGGACTGGGGCGGGATAGTACTTCTGGTAAAGGTGCACAAAATCCAATAGATTGTGGGTGTATTCCCGCACATGCGTCAGGTTGCCGTGAATAAAGTTAACCGGATTGTTGATTTCGTGTGCTATCCCGGCCACCATTTGCCCCAAAGCAGACATCTTTTCGCTCTGCACCATTTGAACTTGAGTGCGTTGCAGTTCTTCTAAAAGCTGTTGCAACTGCGTATTTTTGTCGTTCAGTTCTTGGGTTCTTTCCTCAACTTTAGATTCAAGCGTTTGGCTGTAAGTTTCGAGTTGTTCGTTGGCTGTTTGCTGTTGCTGTAAGAGTTGTTGAACGGAGTGAATGAGTTGATTAAAAGCATTGGCAAGCGTCCCAATTTCATCATCTTGCTCAACTGTCGCTCGTAAGTTGAAATTAGACTCTTCGGTAGATCGTCGGGCAATGTTGGTCAACGCTGTAATCGGTCGGGCGATCGCTCGGCTAGTCAAAACTGCCAAAAGAAGGGCGATCGCAACAGACAATCCAATACTCGCAACTACAATTTTCTCAGCGACCTCGTTAGCTTGCTCATGTGACCTTTTCGCTATCTCAAATTCCTGGTAACTTTCGTCAATCAAACCCACTAAGTTATCCGAAATACCGTCGAATTCAAGCGCTAAATCGCTGTTAGTAAACTCCAGCATGACCGCTTGTGCTTGCTCAACATTAGAAGGTAATGCGAGATTCAGATTACGAATTTGTTGAACTCGGCGTTCTAATTCCTGTGAATAGCGTTGTGCTGTGCGCTCGTAGGTCTGCAAGAAGGCTGGTATCTCCTCATGGTGTGCCTGGTCATGCAAGGTGTGGGACTTTGCCGCGAATGCCTTCAGGTCAGTCCAAATTTCTTGAATTTCAGTTTTGTGCCTCAATAGATGACCATATTCATCCTGAAATTTCTCTGGGTACTGCGCTAGAGGAATGAGTTGCTGTTGGTGAGTGCGGGTTTGGAGAACACGAGATTGTAGACGATGCAAAAGCTCTACCTCGTTACGGGCGTGTTCTTCTCGCTCTTCAGCCTGCTGTTGATAGTGATGCCCAACGCCAGAACTAGCAATTGTTCCAGACACCACAATGCCTAGAGCAAGAGCGTATCCTAAACCGATCTTTTGCCCAACTCTGAGGCTGGATAGGCGTTGTCCTAATTTGTGGTGCATCATACAACCTTCTCTAGCCCCACAGGAGTTTGCATAGGTCTAAGATTCCCGCTTTCTTGTTGGTTTAACTTCTGTTTGAGCTGATTTGGCTCGTTCTACTCTATGTAACCACCTAGGTTGTGTTGATAATTATGTGAAGTTGGGCTGAATAAGCTAAAAGGCGATGTCAACCCCAATGTTACTAAGCGACGACCTGTGGGACAAACTGCTTG
>JAHHHP010000115.1 GCA_019359275.1 Myxacorys chilensis ATA2-1-KO14
TTGATGCGTTACAGCCTGCTGCAAGTTTGATGGTCAGTCCAATTTTAGCCCCACGCAATCTTGAGAGCGATTGTCTCAGAAGGGGACAGCCCTTCAACCTGCCAATGAACGATCTACAACTGTAGTACTGAGCAATTTTAAGAAAAAAGCAGGCAAGCTGCCTGCTCTAGTGAATTGATTAATGGTGTGATCCGTTTTTAGACACTTCCGGTTCTGGTGTACTCTTCACGCTGCGAGTTTTCTTTCCAGCATCTGCGCTATTCAGCGTCGGTTCTCCAGATTTGGCAGTAGTCCGACGACGAGTGCGTTGAGGGCCGTTCACCATGCGAAATTCTTCGCTGTTTTTGCCGTATCGAGAGGCAATGCCGAATAACATTCGCTCACTGATGTCTGCGATCGCTTTTTCTTTCTCGCGCACGAGGCTGGAGGTTTGATCAATCGTTGCCAATGCGGTGTTGTAGGATTCAACAATTGTGCGGGTCTCTTCAATCAGAGTTGAGAGTGCTGCGATCGTGAGTCCCTTGCCCAAATCGAGGGACGGATCAATGGATTTCAAGCTGGCAATCCGAAGTTGCGCTCGCTCAAGCGTTTTTGAGTTTCTTTGACGCGCCATAAAGGTAGATTTTCCTTTGCAATAAAGAATGCTTCGAGCCTAATCAGTGCAAGGAGCAATCTCCACCCGGATTCATCTGTAAATTAAGCGTCATTGTATAAAAAACTTTGTTTATTTCAGTAAATTTGCGATCAAGACTTGTTTTCTAAAACGTTTGCTTGCGATTGCTCCGCAAGCTCCGAAGGATCGCTCTGCAAGTTTGGAAAGATCGCAGATGTTGATCTTTTAGAGCACAGAATTAACGCCAAGATCGAAAATTGAATGACAAGATCACAGAGTCAAACTCTACGATGCCGCGATCGTATTGAACAAATCGCGGCATGTACTGCCGTGATCTTTCTATTTCAATACGAATTCTCATTAATATTTCAGTAAATTACGCAAATGATTTCATACTTCAGAGTTTCGTTTTGAGAATCGCACTGGTTAAAGCAGTAAATGCGCAACTGCTTTGTAAGATTTGCTCAATTGAGTTGGGTGTTTTACTTGTGCAAGCCCTGCCTCAGAACTTGCAGTTTCTCAGCCAAGAAATCAGAGGCATCATCTAATTTCAGCAGTAACTGAGCCACAATAAGATCGATCTGATGCACTGTCTCTGCTCGAAAAATAGACCGAATATCTTGACCGAGTAGATAAATTGCAGCATCTTGATATTCAAGTTCTCCAGTAGAGAGTTCTTCAACAAGTTCCTCGTATACTCGCTCGTCATCGCTGTAATGCTTCAAGATAAACTCAATGTCGCTCAGATCTTTAGTTGTTTTCTCTCGACGATCACTCCAAGCAAACAGCTTTAGCACCACAAAAGCAGGTGTATCCACAACCTGAAACTCAAGATCATCAATTAATTCAGTGCTTGCGCTGTGTAACGCTTCTTCCAACCCCATCACATTCATTTGATTGCCGTCAGACCACTCGATTTGTTGATTTGGCTCTCCGATTGCCCCAAAAGGCACGATGTCTACTTCTGTATTCGTTTCAATATGAATAAATTTATGAGTAATGCGGGTCGCATTAAAGCGAGGAGGTACTCCTTGAGTCATGCGATCGCGTACCGTTTGAAAGTCTGACCAATCTGTAACCGGAATCGCAATATCCCAATCTCGTGTGCTTCGTCCTTGAATATTCTGCTGCTTGTCAAACACGAGTAATCTTGCTCCAGCCCCAACAATTAGCATGGGTAACTCTAAAGAATCAATTACTTCTTTGAGATCTGCCAAAACTTTTTTGTCTTCAGGCTCCAGCATCGTTCACCCTCGGAGCAATGTACTCATCGAATAGACGATTAGCTGTTTCACCTACCCGATCATCCTGGATCATCTGCAATTCAGCGTGAATTAGCAATGGATCAGCAAGAATTGAAAATTGATTGTTATTCCAGGCGTTAGTCATGCCAAATTGCCGCACAAACGAAATTTCTCCTCTAGGGCTGGGTCTAAGTTTGAGTTTCACAAAAATGGGACGATAGTCTTCTGGTACATGCAGCGTTGCAGTTGTGGGACGCAGATAATCTGTCGCGATCGCAGATCCCAGTTCTCCGCCAACAAGATATCTGTACTCCTTTGCGTATTGAGTAATAGCATCAGCAACTTCAGAAAACGTGCGCTGCCCAACTGGAGTAAATGTATTAATCAGCAATTTAGAACGCAAGCTTTCGACATAGCCCATCTCCCAACGCTCTAAGAGTTTGATGTAATTCACGATGTAATAGCGCTTGTGTTTGCGCTGAATATAACCAAGTCGAGCAAGTTTTTCTAAGTCATTCTCTACTATGTGGCTCGAAACCTCATGTAATTCAGCGAGAACATGCTCAAGATCAGAAATCTTCAAAACTCCTGGGTTTCGTAGCATTTCATAAATGATTTGCAGTGAGCTAGTAGTAATTTCAAACGATTCGCTTTCTATTTTTGAAGAGTGTTGACGCCGCACCAAGGTGTATAGACTCGGACTGTTGAGATAAATATTACCTGCTGTGTCAATGAACTCAATATTTTGCTCAAGCAACTGATCAATCACTTGATCCGGTAAGTCTTGTGTGATTAACAGCGATCGCTGTCCATCGTCTAACCGGTGCTTGAGTTGGATGAAATACTCAACAATGAAGTCGACCGTTTCACTGGTCACATTTGACTTAATTTCACAAATATATTCAACTCGTCGTCCAGAATTGTCTAAAATCAGTTGACCATCTGCCAAAACCTTGGGCGTCATGTACGGCATTGCCTCAACCCTTGCCTGAAAATTGGGCAACGCTTCAAGTTGCTTCAAAGATTTTTGCAGTAAAGGATGCTTAGGCTGCATAAAAATATTTTTATTCGAGATGTGCCTATTCTATTACGCGCTATCTTCTGGGTAGAGATCGAGGTATAAAGAGCAAACAGTTTCTACGTTGCATCGATCTTCCTGTGCGATCTAAAGCTTTTGCGTGTCTAATTTCGATTGTTATCAGTTGGCTGACCTTTTTTATCTTCAGTACACCCGCGATCGCGGCGATCGCGCAACCCGATCGCACACCGTTAACGCTGGAACTTCTGCAAGAACGGCTGCGATCGCCCATTCCCAGTGAAGGAACACGCATTCTTGACTTGCGGCGTATGGAGATCGATTTGCGTCCCGAAAATAGCGCATTTCGCGACCAGTTTTACAGTTTGCTACAAGCAAATCTTCAGCGACCAGGCGCACCCATGGGTTTAGATCTGAGCTACTCCCACATTGAAGGCGATTTAACAATTAGTAAGTTAGGATTACGCGCCCCATTCTACGACGGTGAAGCACTTTCGCCGATTTTTACCCCAACAGAACAGGCACAACTAAAGCGCGATCGTCGCCGTCTCTATCGCCTCAGCACACTCTCACAATCGTTGCTCATTACTCCCGCAAAAGACACAACTCTCACCGCACCTCTGCAAATTACAGTCTTTCGAGGTTCGCTCAAGCTAATGCAAGCCCGTGTGAGCGGAATTGCAGACTTTTCCAACACATTTTTTCTCAATCGCGTCGAATCGCAAGGAACACAGTTTCCCGCAGGAGCAAATTTAACGCAAGTTCGGTTTAGTTTACCTGCCAGTTTTGCCAGCGCCAACTTTGGGCGAGACGTTCAGCTTCGCAACAGCATTTTTTTTGGCAAAGCCGACTTCAATCAAGTGCAGTTTCGCGGCAATGTTAATTTTCAGGGCAGCGAGTTTCAAACCACCGCAAACTTTAATCAAGCGGTGTTTTATCAGCCCGCTAACTTTGTGCGCGTGCAGTGGCAAGGCAACGCCGACTTTGCTCAAACTCGCTGGCGCGAACAGGTGCAGTTTAGCAGAGGAAAATTTAGCCAATCGCTTTTTCTTACCGATGCCACGTTTGAGAAATCGGCGATGTTTCGAGATGCACAATTTGATCGTCCGGCAAATCTGCGCGGAGCCACAATTCTCGATCGCGCTGACTTTAGCTACTGCACATTTAGCAAAAATGCCTACCTCAACGTTCCAGGACTGCGATTTGATGCCGATGAAGCCAAAATCTTTGGCGATCCAGGACAAATTGGGCGCGTCCTCTCTGTGCCAACCTTGTCTGGAAACGAAAATTTGTTGCGTGAGCTAATCCGCAACTTCCGCCGCTTAGAACAGATTGCCGATGCCAATCAAATTGATTATTTGCGGCAACAACTGCGATCGCGTCTCCTGCTCCAACAGGTAATCGGCACAAATCTCAACAGCGCCAGTTTTGACCAACTCCAACGCATCGGATTTACGTCAAAACAAGCGAATGTGATTGTGCAACGCCGAGATCAGCAGCCGTTTCGCAATCGCACGGAGTTGCTGAGTCTCGATGAAATTGGCATCGCCACTTATATTAATGTGCGCGATCGCATCATCACGACCGAGCCGCTTCCCCCCCTACTGGATGCCTGGAATCGGATTTCTACCGCGATCTCATGGCTCGGATTAAGTCTACTCCTGCTACTGAGCCGAGATGGAACTAGTTTTTGGCTAATTTTTGGAATTGGACTTGTCACCGTTGCCTACTTCAGCATTTTGTTTTGGATCAGCGATCGCGGACGCAGACGGTATCCAAAACCCATCTTGCCCACGCTAGAAGAAACCATTTGGGTAATCGTTTTAGCAACTGTTTTGACTGTATTAGGACTCACTGCCATTTTTCAAACTGCCGATCGTCCTTGGATCACGCTTTTAAGTTGGTCAATCGTCGCCGTTCCAATTCCCTTGCTGCTGCTGCTATTGCTTTACCGCCAAGGACGCTATCATCCTCTCCTTGAAACGAGCTACTTCATGGAAGAAGGCACATTACGTCAACTGCGCATCTTAATTGGACGCTTGCCCACGATTCCCCGTTATCCCCTCTTTCGAGAACGCTATCTTCCCATTCCCTGGAACAAACGCTGGAACTGGCTCAACTATTTTGACTTCAGTTTCAATAATTTTCTCCGCTTCGGCTTCAACGATCTGCGAATGCGCGACGAACATCTTCCAAGCCTAATCGCAACTTTAGTGTGGTATCAGTGGACGCTAGGAACGCTCTACATCGCGCTGCTGCTCTGGACACTTTCTAGAACCATTCCTGGATTGAACTTGTTAATCTATTTCAAATAAACCCTACTAAATCGATCGATGCCTGCGCCAACGGATCGACTTACCCGATCTCGTACAGACGTTTCGGCGAAACGTCTCTTCCCGATTTTTCACCCTTAGACAATCTGCTACATTCAAAATTAATCCCGCTAAATCATCTAAATTTGGATGAATTCGACCCAAATTTCCGCAAACAGTTGAATTCATCCTGTTTTTATGAGCAAAATTGGGGAAATATGGTTAACGTGCTGCTGTTTAGCCTCTTTAAAGAGACTGTCAGTAGAAACGGCAACAACTTTGTGAAAAAAAACGTCGAGAATTATTTAATTGCCTACAATTGAGTCTCAATCTGACTTCGACCCTTTTTAAAAACCTTGTAGCTTTAGTCTTGGTGTGTGTTGAGGAAACCTGTGAAAACGAACAAGCGTCCTGTTGCGTCTAAAAAAGCTCCCCCGTCTAAAAAAGCTCCCCTAAAGTCTCGTAAACCTGCCAAGCCCAAAGGAGTACGATTACTTTGGTTGACATTTTGCTTAGCGGGCGTCGCCATGATCTCTGCAACCGCAGGCGCTTTGTTAGCCGTCTCTCTCGCCAGCACTCCCCTGATGCAGCGACAACTCAGCCCCGCCGAAGCCTCAATTTTTGGCAAAGGAGAGAAATTTTCAAGCAACGCTAGTTTGCGCCTACCAGAACTGACTCGCCCGGTTAACATCCTAGTGATGGGCGTGAAAGTTCTCACCTCAGATCTCAAAAATCCTCCGGCTAATGCCCAAAATCAAACCTATCATGCGCTGGTAAATTCGTTTGAGGGTCTCACCGACACCATGTTGCTGCTGCGGTTTGACCCCGAAAAGCGCAAGCTCAGCGTGCTGTCGGTTCCACGAGACACCCGGACTTATATTGCCGATCACGGCATGACCAAAATCAACGAAGCCAATTATTACGGCGGTCCTGCCCTAAGCGCCAAATCTGTCAGCGAATTGCTCGGCGGGGTAGGCATCGATCGCTACGTCACCATCAACGTGCAGGGAGTGGAAGCTCTGCTTGAAGCCCTTGGCGGTGTCACCGTTCATGTTCCAAGAGACATGAAATATCAAGACGATAGCCAACATCTCTACATCAATCTCAAAGCTGGACGCCAACACCTCAACGGCAATCAAACGCTTCAGTTACTCCGCTACAGATACGACGAGAACGGCGATATTGGCAGAATTCAACGCCAGCAGATGGTCATGCGTGCCTTGATGGAGCAAGCGTTGAATCCAGCAACCGTAGCTCGTTTTCCTAAAATTTTGTCGGTTGTGCAATCTCACATCGACACCAATCTAACCGTGGAAGAATTAGTGGCGCTCGTTGGCTTCGGCACTCAGGTAAATCGGTCAAACACGAAAATGCTGATGGTTCCTGGCGAGTTCAGTTCTCCAGGAGAATACACAGCGAGCTACTGGTTGCCGCAACCGACAAAGATTCAAGAGCTCATGGCAAAACATTTTGACTTTGGCACAAACAATCTTGAAACCCCCGATCCTAGCGCTCTAAAAATTGCTGTTCAAGACAGCACGAATCAAGAGAAGGGACTGCAAAATGCAATGGGAGCATTGAAGGATGCGGGGTATAACGATGTTTATGTGGGCAAGCCGTGGAGTGAGCCTTTAAGCGTGACGCGAATTGTGGCAGAGTGGGGTGATGTTAGCAGTGCTGAAGCGGTGCGACGTTCTCTAGGCTATGGTGAAGTCCGCATTGAAAATACAGGGGATTTGCAGTCAGACATCACGATTCAGTTGGGTAAAGACGCCTTGCAACCGCCGAAGAAGTCTGCTTCATCAGCGAAGGGAACGCTAGAGAGCCGCAAAGATACTCCTCGGCTGATTTTACCTTCGACCAATTAGCCTTCGTTAGAGTGGGTTGCGTGGCGTAATTTTGAAAGAACCGCTTCATGCAAGTCCGGTGATGCCGTAGTATAGACAAGCAAGGCTGCCGACGATGTAGACAAACCAAGTTCCAAAAAAGCCGATTGCACGAGCAGGAGATGGCCCGTAGGTTTGAATTAAGCCCCATGCATGAAAGATTCGAGCGATCGCAAGCATTCCGCCCAGCAGCCACACGAGCCCATCTGGAGACGGCGCTAATTCTAAGGCAATGATAAATAGGAGCGCTAACGGAACATGTTCTGTGAAATTGGCGTGCGCTCTTACCGTTCGTTGCAGCACACCATCTTCGATCGCTTTGGTAACAACTGTTTTTTGGCTTATTTGATCGACCAAAGCCGCCCATTTATTCGGATTTTTTAGGTAGTCAGGCTGGCTCGCAATATCAGTGCGCGATTCGCCGTGCCAAACTTTAGTGCTGGTGCGCTCCATCACGACAAGGTAAGTTAGCCCGAAGGCAATTAATCCGTGGATACCGATTAAAACAGTTGAAATCGGAATTGGATTTATCATGACTCTTTGTTCTAAACCATTCACTCATCATCGCTTGTTGCTGTCGCTTTAATCCCACGACTCTGAGTTGAAATGCGCATCACGAATGTTCTCTCTCTCACCTTATGTACTGGATTACAAGGTGCTGACGCTTCTAAGTTCAGTTCCTACAGCAATCAAATCATCAAGGCGTTGAGTGTAGAATTTGATGTCGAGAGTTAGCGATCGCTAGTTTGCATTGGTATTGCTCCGATCGCTTTGAAAATGCTTTTTGCCCATGCAAATTACATTTGTCGCAAGACAGCTCGAATTACATCCGCTTCAACTTGATCAATGACGATCACCGTTCCAATCTGTCTTGGCAGCACAAATCGGACTTTGCCCTCTTTTACCTTTTTGTCCGATTGCAGGGTATCCACGATCGCATCAAGATCCATACCGTCAGGTAATTGAGTCGGCAATCCTGCTTTCTCGATTAAAGCAACTTGTCGCTCGCTGCTTTCTCGATCCCAAAGTCCCATCTCAACCGCGATCAATCCTGCCGCTACCATGCCGATCGCAACCCCTTCGCCGTGATTCACCACTCGATATCCGGTCAAACTTTCTACCGCATGTCCGATTGTGTGTCCGTAATTGAGAATTTCTCGTAATCCTGATTCTTTCTCGTCTTTGCTCACCACATGAGCTTTGGCTTGGCACGAACGAGTCAGAATTTCTTGCAACAAATCTTCGCTGACAAAACGAATTTGATCGAGTCGATCCGTGTTCTCTAACTTCTCGAACAGTTCGCGATCCCAAATGATGCCGTATTTGATCACCTCCGCGATCGCGGCTCGAAACTCACGAGCAGGTAACGTACTCAATACCTGCGGATCGATCAACACCAGTCGCGGCTGATGAAATGCCCCAATTAGATTCTTACCTTTGGGATGGTTAACTCCTGTCTTGCCGCCGATCGCTGCATCCACCATCGCGAGTAACGACGTTGGAACCTGAACCACATTAATTCCACGCAGCCACGTTGCCGCCGCAAACCCAGTCATGTCGCCCACAATCCCGCCACCAAGCGCCACCATCGTAGACGATCGCTCTAAATGATTTTCTAACGCTGCATCATAGATTTTCTGAAGCGTTGCCGGAGTTTTGTATCGTTCTCCCGCAGGCAAAATGCAGTGACTAACGGTAAATCCAGCGTTGGTCAACGAATCAATCACCCGTTGTCCGTAGTGTTTAAATATTGTTGAATTTGAGACGACGAGAACTTTTTTGCCCAACTTTTTGATCGTCTCGCTTGTCATTTGTGCGCCGATCTGGTCGAGATTATGGGATGCGATCGCAATCTCATACGAGTTTTGAGGCAACGAAACCGGAATGACAGCTTGCATGATCACAACTTCCGCAAAAACACCTTACCGATCTTACGCTGTACAGACTTGCTCTAGAACCTACTGTTTGTAATATTGCTTTTTTTGTTTGTTATTGATTGTGCTGCGACTGGGTAGCCTCGTTGTGACGATCGCCGTATCTTATGTTTCTAACTTTTCTTAAACGGTTTAGTTAAGAGGTTCCTAACAATACGAGGAATCAAGGTAGGACCTGGTAGAAAGACAATGCCCAACTGTTGCATTAATCCTAGCGCGTCACCTTGTCCCCAATGTTCTACGATTTCCCCATTCCGGACGCGATCAATATGCATAATCGATAACGTGATTGGCTTACCCGTCGGAGGAAGACCTTGAAAATTGCCTGAATGGATACCGGTAAATGTTCCGCAAGTGACCACGCGATCTCCCTCAATAATCACCTGATCAAACCGATGCTGACCGTTTGAGAAGGCTAAGTAAAACGTCGTTCCAAACTGCTTAAACTCTTCACGGTCAAGGGGCTTAGGTACACCCGCTTGATGGGCAATGAAGTCAGATGACAGCAGCGCTACGGCTTGATCTAAGTTGCGGGTATCAAACGCTTTGTAGAACTGAAGGACGATCGCTTTATTTTGCTCAGTGGACATTGGGGTGCGGTTTGGCTCGAAGAACATCAAGGATTCATCTGTAAGCTCCTGTAAATAGTCCTCCAAACTTTTGTATAGTGCTGTTAGGACTATTGGAGAAAAACGTATGGCTGTTGTGACCTATTTAGCTTTGGTAGGCGGTGCGATCGCGCTTGCATTCGGACTTTATACCGCCTTCCGTGCTATCAAGCTAATTTAGAGCATCTGGCGTAGTTCGTAGCTCAAGTCAGGTTACGAACTGCGTTTCTTCTGTGAGCGACCGTTTGGAAGACCGCTCAGCTTAAACACGTCATATAGAGTTGAGCAGTACGTGGTCATGCCAAACGTAGCCGGACTGACAACATTTTGATAGGTGAAATAGCGGTAGTGGAGCGAAAAGTGTTCCCAATCACCCATTTGAATGCGAAATAAGAAAATCAGGAAATCGGCTAACCGCAGCGAGAGCGGAACACGAAAATAAATTCGCTGGCTGAAATAGGTAGAGGCGGCTTCAATCGTTTGATCAACAGTCAGGGCTTCATTGCCGAGGACTAGATCGCGGCGCTTGGTTGCCGGATGCTGAATCAAGTAGAGCACCACTTGAGCAATGTCATAGCCATGAATGAAGTGAAAACTGCCCTCGGCGCTGAGAAACCGAATCAGCTTGATCCACTTCATCACATCAGCAATGCCGGACGAGAGATGCGAGTAGGGATAGCGGTCTCCCCCACCGAGTACAAGAGTCGGAAACAGCGTCGTGAGCTTGGGCGCAATTCCTTCGATCGCTAACTCGGATAGTTTCTCGTGACACCGATACTTCGACTGAATATACGGGCTGCCAATTTCATCGGCTTCCTTGAGAATTTGGTTCTCCCGGCTCAAGATGCTCGCGGTCGAAAAATAAATGACTTGCTCACAGCGATCGGGGTCGAGCAGATTCATCAGCTTAATCGTGCTGACCACATTGATCTCATGAACGTCCTCTCCACCCCAGTCGGTGTGAGCCACAATTGCACAATCGATCGTTTGCAGTAAGTCTTTGTACTGCTCAATCTCTCGCACATCTGCTTGCAGAACCGTAATTCCAGGGCGAGCCTGAACGTCAAACTTTAGCTTGTCAGGGCTTCTAACAAGCAAAAATAGTTCATGCTGCGTGTTCTGGATTAATGATTCAACAATGTAGTGACCAATGCATCCACTTGCACCCGTCACAAAAATTCGCTTTGAGGTCATGAGAAAGGGGGAAGCTAGAGGTTAGAAGGCGAGGAAGCGCGATGAGTCATGGATCATCAGTAAGAGCTATGAATTAACAGAATAAACTCAAAACCCGTAACTTATACCGCAAAACTCTCGAATCCTTACTCTAAACCCCCAATTTCTAATGAGTTGATGGTGCAAGGAACTGATCAACCTGTTTCGCCGTTTCAAAGAAGAATGCCGCATTTTCTTCTGGGGTTTTTGGCAGAATGCCATGACCAAGATTGAGAATGTGCCCCCGATGACCAGCTTTGCGGATCGTATCCAGGATGCGATCACGGATAAACTCTTTCGACCCAAACAGCACGCCGGGATCAATGTTGCCCTGAACATTCATCTCTTTGCCGAGGCGTGCCCGTGCATCTGCCATGTCTACCGTCCAATCGACGCTGATGATGTCTGCGCCCGATTTGGACATCCGCTCTAGAACGCCCGCACTGCCACTAACCAAGAGAATAAGCGGCGTATCGGGGTGAGTTTGTTTGATCTGGCGGAAGACGCGCTGTTGATAGGGCAAAACAAACGTGTCGTAATCTTGCGGACTGACTTGACCGCCCCATGAATCGAACATTTGCACGACCTGAGCGCCGCAGTCAATTTGGTAGCGGGCATAGACCGCGATCGCGTCTGCCAGTTTTTCAAGCAAGCTATGCAAGATGGCAGGCGTCGAAAACGCCATGTTTTTGATGATCGAATAGGTTTTCGAGCCTTTGCCTTCTACGGCATAGGCAGCGAGTGTCCAAGGTGCGCCCACAAAGCCGAGTACCGTGGATTGGTTGCCGACTTCTGCCCGCAGTGCACTCAGAATTGGCTTAATAAACGGCAGCGACTCCTCCGGCTGCAAGGCCCGCAGCGCATCGATTTGAGCCTGCGATCGAATCGGGTCTGCAATAATCGGGCCTTTTCCTTCAGCGATGTCCATCTCGATCCCCAGACCGGGCAACGGGGTGACAATGTCGGAAAACAAAATTACGCCATCGGGCTGAAAGGCTTTCCAAGGCTGCAACGAAATCTCGATCGCAACCTCTGGAATCTCGGAGCGCTCTCGAAACGAAGGGTACTTCTCCCGCAGATCCCGATACGCCTTCATATAGCGCCCTGCCTGTCGCATCATCCAGACCGGAGGACGATCTAACACTTCGCCTCGCGCTGCTCTTAACAAAAGTGGAAGTTGGGAAGAACCCGTCATTTCAGCCTCTTTGCTTTAATCAAATCTTTTGTTTTGTCCACTCCTTAGACTATCACCGTGAGTAGCCGCTTTTGTAGTTAAGTCAGGGTTTGTAACAGTTTTGAAATAATAGAGACGGAGGGAAATGTAGGCGTTTCTCTACCTCAAGTTTCCAAGCTTTTATCCCTTAAGAATGATTAACATTTTGAAGCCAATTAATATTCTGGAGTTGATCACATAGTTGAATTTAACCAAGGATCAAAAATATGTCTAAATTTGCTGCAAAATTTGCCTTAATCGCTGCTCTCCTCGTTGCACCTGGCGCATTGCCCGCTTTCAGCCAAACTGCTCCTGGCGGTGGCACTACCACCACCACTCCTGGTGATACCACAACCACCACCCAAACCAATGATGACTATAACGATGAAGGACGGAACGGTTACTGGGGTCTGCTCGGTTTGCTCGGCTTGTTCGGTCTAATGGGACGCAAGAGCCACCGCAATGAAACCAACACGACCGCGTACCGTGATCCTGATGCTGTTAGTTCTACCCCCCGCGATCGCTACTAATTCGCTGCGCTACTAATTCGCCGTTTGACTAGCTTCAATCCGTAATTGAGACTCCCCTCAATTACGGATTTTTAATGCAGATCCGCGTCCCAAATGCCGATGTAGACACGATCGCTACTGTTTCGCTCGATCACGCCCTCTAGACCGCCCTGCTCGAAGGTGTACTGACTCGTTTGCCGACGCGCCACCCGCTTGAGGGCAGCAAGCACGTCTGGAGGAGCTTGGCTACCCAACATGCCATTAACGGTGACTTGCATCACCAGCGAATCAACAGACGGGGCAAATGAAGCTTCGGTTTGGCGGACTTGACCAGAGGTGCGATCGAACAGATACGCCAACGAAATTTGATTGGGCACAGGTTCATACAGGGCACTTTGGGTATCGCCCCAGTAGCCACGTTTGGTTTGAACGGGCTGTCCTAGGGTAGCTTGCACCTCCTGTACCGACGTTCCAATTGGAAAGCCGGGAATGCGAGACGAGGTTTTAGCAGAACTCGATGGACGCTCTAAAATCTGTTCTACCGAACTATCTGGCGTGGCGGTCGGCTCTGGCGATGGAGGCGGAGTTGGGCTAGGACTGGGGGCAACGGGCGACGGAGAAGCTTGAGGCGGAGGATCGGGCGTTGCTTCGACAGAGGGAGAGCTTGAGGGCGTAACTGTTGGTGTCGGACTCGTCGCGACAATGGGGGCAGGTTCGGGCTGCGATCGCAGCCAAACCGCCGCGATCGTCACGCCAACGAGCGTTAGCCCCGATACCGCCATGAGAATTAGAATGGCGCGACTAGGCTTGCGATCGGAGTTAGGCGGTAGGACTTCTGCTTGAGGAGATGCGGTTGGCGCAGAGCGCAACTCCTTAGGAACCGCAACGGTCGCTGGAAGCGGTGGAGGTAGCGTTTCTGAATTTTGCGTGAGTTCTTCGGCGTTGGGCTGTGGCTGTACACTTCTTGGTCGTTCTGACGGTATGACCACCGCAGAACTGTTGGCAGATATTGAGTTAGAAAGCAGTGCCAGCCAGGCGTCTACGGTTGCTGGACGGTGTTGAGCATCTAGTGCCATGCCTCGAAGAATGGCTTGATTGGTGGAGGCACTTAATCGCCGTTGCAATTGGCGAGGTTCTGGCATGGGCTGATGTTGCCGCAACACAGATGCTACGGGGACTTCGGCGGTGACGAGGGCGTAGAGAGTTGCCGCGAGTCCATAAACGTCGGTGGCGGGAGTGCGTTTATCGTGGGCGAGATACTGCTCAATCGGAGCATATCCGACTGAAATCATGTTGGTATGGGTTTGCATCGAGCCGGGAGTGAATTCGCGGGCAATGCCGAAGTCAATCAGGACGACCTCTTGGGTTCCCTCTCGCAGAATAATGTTTTGGGGTTTAATGTCTCGGTGCAGTAAGCCATTCTGATGCACCACACGAATTGCCGCTCCGATTTGACGAATGTAGTGGATGGCGATCGCTTCGGGCAACGGATGAGCAGGAAACACGACTTCTTCGAGCGTCTCACCGGGGATGTAGTCCATCACCATGTAAGACACATCTGCTTCAATAAAAAAGTCGCTCACGCGCACGATATTGGGATGCACGCACATTGCTAACCGGCGCGCTTCATCCTGAAATTTTCGCTCAAACTCAGCCCGGTTGCGATGCTTTACTCCTTTAGACGACTCGCTCTGATACGCCTCATTCAGCGTTTTAATCACAACGACTTGATGAAGATATTGGTGGACGGCTTTGAACGTGATGCCAAAGCCACCCCGACCGAGTTCTTCAGTTAAGGTATATTTGCCGTTTTGTAACGATTTACCAATCAGCGAGGTCATCAGGCAAGGGGAATGAGGGACTCAGAGCGACAGCCAAACGTGCGATCGCTACGTTCTATTTTAGGCACCCTCTTCCACCAAGGGAATCGAACACTGAATCTGAGTGGCGTTTTCCTTTGACTGAGACGGAGCAGAGAGTAGCGCTAAGCGACCGTTCATAAATTCTAGGACTGTTTGAGCCAGCAGCAACGAAAAGCCTGGGGATGCTCCTTTAGGGCTAGGGGACGATCCTTTTGAACTGGATAGCGATGAAGCCGTGACAGACTGAGATGACGATGCTGCCTGCAATAAATTGGTCGCTTCCTGCCAACTTTCGGCGGGGCGATCGTCCTCAATTAGAATGTGAGCGAACTGCGAATCACAGTGCACCGTCAGCGCGATCGCGCCTTCTTGCATGAGTGAAACCGCGCCACTAATCAAACTGACCAGCACATAGCGCAACCATTTTGGATCGGCAAGCACGTAAAGGGAGTCATCGGGAAAGGCAATCTGAAATTTAAGGTTACGGTTTTCTGTTAACAGGTGAGTTAAGCCGTAAACTTCATTGAGAACGCTCGCCAACGATAATGGCTGAATCTCTAATGTACTGCTGCCATACTCTGCTTTTGAAACGTGAATCACTTCGTCGAGCAACTGCACTAGTTTGAGAGCAGATTCGTGTGCCTGCGCAATGAATTGGCGCTCTTCTTCAGGGCTATCGCAGAGGTCAGACAAGATTAGTTGGTGAGCGCCGATCAAACCGTTGAGAGGCGATCGCAGTTCGTGAGAGGTTCGCGCCAAAAACCCGGCTTTGAACTGGGCGAGTTCTATCGCCATTCGATGCGCGAGTTCTAGCTGTGTTAGCTCGGCTGAGTCTTGAGATGGAGTCTGGGCGCGTCTAGAGAATCGCTCTGATGTCAGTCCTAAGATGACGCGCCGCCGCTTGTTAACCATAAATCGATCATTCAATCCATGAACTGTTGCACAACAATACCCCCTTTAACTGGGCAGGATGAGGGGTGAAAAAAGAATTAGGGCCAGCTTCTTTTTACTTTCTGAAAACCCATCACCAATAACCCATAGCCATCCTGAGTTGATCCTTCACTGCGCCGATTGATCTACTTGAGCTAATCTAATTCAGCTTGAAGCGATTTAAGAAAGCTTGACTCAAATTTAGAAAAGCTTTACTCAAAATCAATAATTGTTTATAGGTAATTAGATTTCGCTTAAACAAAACTTATCTATCAGTTCTCAAAATCAAGTTATCTGAACTGCTAATCAAGTTTTTAGTTCTCAAAATCAAGTTTTTAGTTCTCAAAATCAAGTTTGCAGTTTCCAAAATCAAGTTTGCAGTTCTCAAAATCAATGTTCGAGATTGAGACTAAGCGATCGTTGTTCAGGAAATCTAAAACTAAATCTAAACTGCATTTTCCGCCATGCAGCGATCTCCAATTTCTTCAAGAAATCGGAGATTTGAAATCGTTGAACGTTGGGATTGCTATCAACCAGGGTCGCCGAAGTTCAGTTGAACAGACCCTTGGCGTAGCACTTGCCAACCGCGATCGACCCATTTCACCACTGTAGAAGGCGTCCCAGATGCAGCAGCATTGAGAACTGGAAATTCGCTAGGCGACAGGGTAAGCACGTCTGGAAATTGGGCTTCAATCTCAGGCATGGTCAGTAGCGCAGGTTGCCCGGATCGATTCACGCTCGTCGTAGCTAAAGCCCCAGTTTGCACCAGAATTGTTTGCGCGATCGCAGAGTTTGGAACGCGCAAACCGATCGTTGTTGGATCGCTTGGATTCATTGTGACCGGAACGCGATCGCTCGCGGGCAAAACCAGCGTCAATGCACCAGGAAGATAAGTTTCTGCAACCTGCTGCCAAATCTTCAGTTCGTCATCGCTGCCCGTAACGTATTGCCACAGATCCGCAATTGTACCTGCCATCAAAATCAATGGTTTAGTAAAACTACGCTGTTTAGCTTGGAAGATCAGATCGGCGCGATCGGGTCTAGCCGCGAGAGCAGGAACAGTATCGGTCGGAAAGCTTGCAAGATGATTGCCTTCTAAAAGAGCGGAAACAATCGTATCGAATGGAACTTGAGGCATATACAGCAAGCTTGGTTGAGTGTGAAATAAATCGTTTAGAATTGCATTCCCCTTGAGCAGAGATCTCCAATTTCTAGGTTGTGTTGATAATTATGTGAAGTTGGGCTGAATAAGCTAAAAGGCGATGTCAACCCCAATGTTACTAAGCGACGACCTGTGGGACAAACTGCTTGAACTTTTACGCTACCAACCCAACATT
>JAHHHP010000116.1 GCA_019359275.1 Myxacorys chilensis ATA2-1-KO14
TGATTGAGTCATTAGAATTACCTCGTTTTATGTTCTTCAGAACGCTCTACATTCAGATGTAGGAATTCAGATGCAAAATAGCGTTCTTCTCTGTTTAAGCTACTTAAATGTTTAATTTCACTTTAGCGCTGAGCCTTAAAATCCTAGTGGCTCTAGCGACAGATTTTAACAACTAAGATAGAACAGCCATTTCAACGGATCAAAATGGGGGCACGTAAAACTCCAGAGCAACTACCGCTAGAAGCGCAGACTGCACAGGGCAAGCTATCCAAGCCTTGAAGGAGCGCTTACGATCCCCATCCTTGGTGTCCTTCACACCCCTGTTTTTTAGAGACGCAAAACTTAACATCTCCGTTCACTTCGGTGCTACTCCTCCTTTTGGTAGATTCTTAAGAGATCACCGAATTCTGAGTAGTCGCGCCACCTAATTCTTCAAAATCGCCGATCGATATTGAGCCGCACTTAAATTTAGATTGCAAGAGCGATCGCACTGGCTTGAGTAGTTATTGGCGTTTCCCTTAATCTTTTTTAATCCTTAATATCCCTTAATGAAGTAATGATTAGATGAATAATTACAATGCTATTGAATAATTTGGTAGCAACGAGTTGATAGATCCAGAAGAGGGAATTCTTCGCTATTCATGAAAGATCTTCTAAAAGAAGTTTTAAGTTTTACTACGGAGTAAGATGGACTAAGCAAACGCTGATATTGGGCGAGACATGACTTCGATTCTAGTTAAATCTCCGAAACTAAACTCTCCTACAGTGCATCGTTTGTCGAATGGCTTAACGATCATTGCCGAACAGATCCCCGTCGATGCCGTCAACCTCAATATGTGGCTTAACGTCGGCTCTGCGATCGAGTCTGCTCCAATCAACGGCATGGCTCACTTTTTAGAACACATGATTTTCAAAGGAACTCAGCGCCTTGAGAGCGGAGAGTTTGAGCAGAAAATCGAGCAACGCGGCGCAGTCACGAATGCCGCGACGAGCCAAGACTATACGCATTACTACATCACAACGGCTCCCCAAGATTTTGCCGAGTTAGCGCCGCTTCAACTGGATGTGTTACTCAATGCCAGCATTCCAGATGATGGGTTTGAGCGAGAACGATCAGTGGTCTTAGAAGAGATTCGCCGCTCTGAGGATAATCCGCGCCGTCGCACCTATCAGCGGATGGCAGAATTGGCATTTGAGCGACTGCCCTATCGCCGCCAGGTTTTGGGTCCTACTTCGGTGATCGAACAACTCGTTCCGCAACAGATGCGAGATTTTCACTCCACTTGGTATCAGCCCCAGTCCATGACGGCTGTAGCCGTTGGCAATCTGCCCGTCGATCGCTTGATCCAAATCATTGAAGATAGCTTCACTCAACTTGCGCCCTCCACCTCTCGCCCCACACCTTACATTTCCTCTCCCTCTGCTGAAACGTCTTTCACTGAGATCGTTCGCCAAGAGTACACCGACCCAACTCTCAAGCAAGCTCGATTGATGCTGCTATGGCGAGTTCCGGGCTTGACGGACTTACAAAATACCTACGAGCTAGACGTTTTCACCAGTGTGCTAGGTCATGGCAGAACGGCTCGATTGGTAAAAGACTTACGCGAAGAGCGGGGATTAGTCTCTAACGTGTCGGTCAGTAATATGACCTACCTGCACCAGGGCGTTTTCGCGGTATCAGCGCAGTTGCCCGTAGAAAATGTTGATGCTGTAGAAGCCGCGATCGTATCTCACATCGAACAGCTACAATCCGGTCGCGTGACCGAAGCCGAGATGTCTCGCGTTCAAACTCAAGTTGCCAATCACTTTACGTTTGGCAATGAAACGCCCAGTGATCGCGCGGGTTTATACGGCTACTACCAAACCTTGGTCGGCGATTTAGAACCCGCCTTCAGCTACTCCGCCTATATTCAATCCCTCTCCGCCGCTGATCTTCAGGCTGCCGCTCAACAGTACCTCCCAACTGACGCTTACGGCATCGTTATTATCAAACCCGGTGAATAATTCCGTCGTGTGGTCTTGTCATGTGGTCTTCCATTGACGCTCAAATTTCTCAAGCAACCGGACGCTTGTTTGAAGCTCGCGATCGCAGTTCTGTCATAGGAGGCTGCATCAATCGAGGTTATCGCGTTTCTGATGGCAATCCTTCCGAGCTTGGCACCAATCGGGCGTTCTTTGTAAAACTCAATCGAGCCGATCAGGTTGCGATGTTTGAGGCGGAGGCGCTTGGTTTGCAGCAGATGCGGGAGACGCAGACAATTTTAGTCCCCCAACCCATCTGCTGGGGAGTGGCAGAGGGTTCGGCTTATCTGGTGCAAGAATGGTTGGATTTGGGTCGAGGTAGTAGCCAAGCCTGGACAGATATGGGACGGCAACTCGCCCAGCTTCATCAGGTTCAAACGGCGATCACGTTTGGATGGGAGCGAGACAACACGATCGGGTCTACGCCTCAGCTCAATCCCTGGACATCGGATTGGAGTGAATTTTTTACCCAGCATCGCATTGGCTATCAGATCCAGCTTGCCAATAAGCGAGGCGGACGGTTTCCCAAGCAAGACCGCTTACTTGCTTTCATTCCAAAACTGCTGGCCCAACACCAGCCCAACCCTTCGTTGGTCCACGGAGATTTATGGTCAGGGAATGCGGCAGTTACAGCGTCAGGGCAACCTACGATTTTTGATCCGGCGACCTATTGGGGCGATCGCGAAGTTGACCTCGCCATGACAGAACTATTTGGGGGATTTCCATCGGAGTTTTATGCAGGCTATAACGAGGTTTTTCCGGTAGATGCGGGATATCAGCAACGGAAGATTCTCTATAATCTCTACCATGTCCTCAATCATTACAACTTGTTTGGAGGCGGGTACGCCGCTCAAGCTAATCGAATGATGGAGCAGATCTTAAACGGTTAGGTTCGCTTGAGCGCCGCCCTTGACGCTCACAGCTATACCCTTGCTGTGACCAATCGCTCGAATTAACGTCACTGAGCCGAACCATATTTGGGCAGTTTGGCGAATAAACCTGGCTCACCAACGCCCAAACTAAACTCCGACCGACATCTAATCCTGTCTTCCAAGCAAATTCTCGATTACCAGGAATGCCTGGTTCTGGCGCGATCGCAGATTCTACCCAAATCCTATGAGAGCCGAGCAGAATTTGCGCTAACCACATTGCTCTTGGCAGATGGGTTTTAGAGGTAATTAGTTTTACATGACGAGCTTTCCACTGGCGGAGGGTTGGAATACTAAAGCAGAAATTGTCAAACGTCGATTGGGCACACTTCTCTAGCCAGATCTGTTCCATTGGCGCTTCAGCCTGCTCAAATATGGAGCGAATGCAAGGCTCAAGAGAACCTTGAGAAATTAAAATCGGCGTTGTGGGTGATTGCTTTGCTATGTGCGCGGCGGCGATCTCTCGCTGAACGCTGCCGCCCAATACCAATACCACATCTACAGGATGTGAAGCCGCCAACCAAAGCGAGAGCCAAACTGAGGCAAACCAGAGCAGTAATCCCGTCCCTAGCGCAGGAAGCAGTCTAAGGCGTTTCAGTCTGCTTTTTCGGAGTCTGAGCCGCTTGGGGAAGCGTGAAGATCGGTCGTCCTTTTTCATCAACTTTTTCCACTCCTCCCAGCGCTAAAATTTCTTGTTTTGCTCGCGCCTGAGTTTTGAGATCGCCCATTGCTCCGGCTTGCATGTACACAGCCGCCCATGCCTGAAAGCGAATCAGCTTGCTGTCTGGATCTGTCTTTAAGAACGTCGCTGACCCCGCAAAAACAGGGGCAAGATTTCGATATTCCTGCGTCTTAGCGCTCCAGTCAGCGGCCATTTCTAAAGACTGAATCGCTCCTGGAACATCTCCTAACAGCAACAGTTGATCGAGGGCGGCAAATCGCCAAACGACGAACGCCTTTGGGGTAATTTGCGGCGATAGCGCCTTCATTCCGCGTTGCATCAGAGTCAAGGCTTGTTCAGGTTGTCCGATCTGATGAGAAACTGTGCCCGATAGGAAGAGATAGGTGTCGGCAAAACGCGGGTCGCGCTGTGTGACAATATCAAAATACTTTGGGCTAAGAGAATAGTCCGTCTGCGATCGCGCCTCTTCATCTCCGTAGTACTGCAAAAAGTTGAGAAACGCCCAGTCTGCGATCAGATTGTCAAACCCGAAGCTCGGCGCTTTGCTCAATAGGTCTAACCGCAGCGATTCCTGTTTTTGCGCTTGCGTCGGATTTTCGACCCAAAGTGACGGTTTTTGAAGCTGTGTGCGTTGCATAGAAATGATCCCCGCGATCGCAGCCAGGGCGATCGCAGCCTGCAACCCAATGGTGATCCCAGCTTTGACAGCGGTAAGAACAGACGGCCTAACACTAAACTCCACAGGGCAACCTCGCAACAAATTGAATTAAATGAGGCAAATATTCTGATTAATATGCCCGGATTTGATGCAATTGTTGTGAAGACTGCAATCACCGTGTGCGATTTGCGTCAGATTGAGCTACATTACTCTTGCAGCCAAGACACTTTGTAAACTGTCCTGAAACTGTCACAATTCCTCCACGCCACCTGTGTACTCTGTTCATATTCTTCTCCGTCGAATTGCGGTCTTTTTTGCTCCGCACCCTTAATATTTTCGGTCATACTGATAGTCATAGTTCTAACCAAAGCAGTTAGATCTTCCAAACCTTTTGCAAGACTAACTAAATTTGCTAGAACATCTTGAATTCATCCGTATGTAGCTGTCCACCTTAAAATCAGCACCACCCTCAATGAATCGACCCTCGCTTCTCCAAGTAGCCCTCTGCAGTGGTGTAATCGCCGCTACAGCTACCACAACTCTGTTTGGTCCTGGTCGTTCGGTCCGCGCCGCACTGCAAGATAGCCCCAAGGCAATACTTGATGAGGCATGGCAGATCGTCAATCGCGAGTACGTAGACGGAACGTTTAACAAAAACAACTGGTCAACGATTCGTCAGGAGCTACTCAGCAAAAATTACACGTCTCGCCAGCAGGCCTACGATGCGCTGCGAGACGCTCTGAAAAAGCTGGACGACCCCTACACGCGCTTCATGGATCCAAAGCAGTTTGAATCGTTAAGCAGTCAGACTTCTGGGGAATTGTCTGGGGTTGGAATTCGGCTAGAACTGAACGAAAAGACAAAGGAATTAACCGTTGTCGAGCCGATCGAGAACTCCCCGGCGTTTAAGGGAGGCATTAAATCGGGCGATCGCATCTTGGCGATCAACGGCAAAGTCACAAAAGGAATGACCGTTGAAGATGCGTCAAACCTGATTCGTGGGGAAGTTGGAACTAAGGTGACGCTGAAGATTGGACGGAATGCCAGTGCATTCGATCTGCCCATTACGAGAGCAAGAATCGAATTGCAAGCCGTCCGCTATAGCCTCAAGCAAGAAGGCAAAAATCGAATTGGTTACATTCGATTGAACGAATTTAGCAGTCATGCCTCTACTCAAATGCGTCGGGCGATTCAGGATCTATCGACTCAGAAAGTCGATGGGTTTGTGCTAGATCTGCGCGGAAATCCGGGTGGTTTGCTGCAATCGAGCATCGAAATTAGCCGCATGTGGATGGATCGAGGCGCGATCGTTAAAACCGTGAATCGTCTGGGCGGTAGCGAAGAGTTTACGGCTCGCAATACGGCATTGACTAAGCTGCCGTTAGCCGTCTTGGTCAATGGTCAATCGGCAAGCTCTAGTGAAATTGTGACCGGAGCGCTCAAAGACAATAAACGTGCAACCATCATTGGTAGCCAAACCTTTGGAAAAGCGCTGGTGCAGTCTGTTCACTCCTTGTCGGATGGTTCTGGCTTAGCGGTAACGATCGCTCACTACTACACGCCTCTAGGAACCGACATTAGTCACAAAGGGGTGACGCCCGATGTCAAGATTGAATTATCTGAGGCGCAACAAAAATTCTTAGCGTCGAATCCTAAGCTAATTGGCACACCGCAAGACCCGCAGTATGCCCGTGCTATTTCTGTTATTCAGCGCACGGCATTAGCGAAGCCAGGGATGAAGCAGACTGCTCAACAAAGCTTAAACATCAAATAAGTCAGGTTGAGAGAAGCTTTAATCCCCTTCTTCTAGGTCTAGAGGAAGGGGATTTTTAGTGTTCGTCGTTTAGCTGTGTGACCAGGTGAACCAGTTCTGGAAGAATTAATTTTTCCATTGCCAGTCTCACAGCATTGGATGAACCGGGCACAGAAAAAACGAGTTTGCCTCCGTAAATGCCTGCGATCGCGCGTGAAGCGATCGCCCGTGAGGCAATTTCTTCGTAGCTCAGCATTCGAAAAAGCTCGCCAAATCCAGGCAGCGTTTTTTCGAGCAGACCTGCGATCGCGTCAAAGGTCGTATCTCTTGGCGCAATCCCAGTTCCACCGTTGAAAATTAGGGCTTCTAACGTTGAGTCCGCGCTCAAGGCAACGAGTTGAGCGCAGATTTGCTCCGGCTCGTCTTTGACCAGCGCATAATGAGCGATCGCATGACCTGCTTCCGTTAAAACCTGCTGAATGAGTTGACCACTGCGATCGGTGTCAGGCGTTCGAGTGTCGCTCACCGTAATCACGGCGCAGCAGATCGAGCGATCGGGCGCATCAGGATGAGGATGTGCCATTCCTTTAGCTAGATTTGGAGAAGCCTAGCTCGTTTTGCTCGGCGTAGCGTTCCATAAATCTCATAAATCGATCCCACTCTTCGACCGATCTCATAAGATAAAGCACTTCAAGCGCAGTCGGCTGTCCGTTGACAAATTTGGCATTGACTTCACGAGTGACGATTTCGCCTTCTTCGTCGATCATGTACATGCCTGTGATGCTGTCGGTGCTTGTCAGTTCCAAGGCTTTAGGTCTATCAAAATAGAATGTTGCCGTTCCGTTGCTGCCGTCTTTGGCACGGGTCAGACGCACATCAGGAATTACTTCTTCGTCAATGCCTTGAGAAAATTGGATTTTAGCCATAGTGGTGCGATCGCAATACGTTGTAAAGTCTATTCTCCCATCTCAGGGAACTTTACAAAACGTCATAATGGAAATTAGCATTGGCTAAATCGCCTGGAGAGCCGCACATTATAGACTTCCAGGCGATTTATATTTGTCTAGCTTCTTAACATTGAGCCACCGCCGCTTTAGACCGTTACGACATAAGGCGAATCGAGCGCAGCCACCCGTCCGTCTCGCACCAGAGTTTGATAAACCATTGCCGACACATCCGCGCGGCTGGCTTCTCGATTAGGATTAAACTGGCGTTGATTGGGGTAGTTCACAATGATGTCGGCTTGAGCTGCCGCCGCCACGCGATCTTGAAACGCGGATGGAATGGCAGTGCGATCGTCAAAAACCGCCAGCACGTTTGAACTGGCGGGTGTCAACCCGAACCCACTCACTAACGACAGCACCAATTGCAGGCGAGTTACATTCTGATTGGGCTTGAATGTTCCGTCAGGAAAACCAGAGATGAACCCTGCTCGGTAAGCTTGTTCAATGGCTCCTTTCGCCCAAAAATTCCCTGGAACATCCGAGAAGGTAGATGCCTGCCGTTTTGGGGTTGGGTTAAAGGCTTTGGCAAGAAGTGTGGCATATTGAGCGCGAGTCATGGGTGTGTCAGGCTTAAACGTTCCGTCTGCAAAACCTTGAATAAAGTTTTGACTGGAGAGACCAAGAATAAAATCCTTTGCCCAATGACTGCTGATGTCAACGAATGCTGTTGTTGATGTATCAGGATTGACAATGTAATTGGATGCGATCGCAGTTGCTTTATTGCTTGCTACCAAAGCTTGATAGATAAATGTCGTCACTTCAGCGCGAGTAATATCTTGCAACGGCTTTAGCTGAGCCACATTCGGATAATTCACCACTAAACGGCGCTGCGTTGCGGTTGCCACTTTATCTACGGCATAGCTCGGAATTTGCTCGCGATCGCGATATAGTCCCAAACTTGACGGAGTTCCACCACTTAACCCCAATCCATTCACCAGAGCAACCAAGGCTTGAACCCGCGTGATATTCAATCCTGGACGAAACGATCCATCCGGAAACCCAGTGATGAAGCCCATCCGGCTCGCTCGCCTGATCGCTTCATACGCCCAGTAGTTTTGCGGGACATCAGAGAAATTAGGAGCTTCCTGTTTGAACGGCAAATCAAAAGATTTGAACACGATCGCGGCAAATTCTGCACGGGTTAGAGGAGACTCAGGCTTAAACGTGCCGTCCGGGAAACCGCTAATTGATCCTCGGCTGATCAATCCTTGAACAAAGCTTTCTGCCCAGTGTCCGCGAACATCCGCTAATCCACCAGACGGAGTAGGCGTCGGGGTCGGTGTAGGAATAGGGGTTGGAGTCGGGACGGGAATCGGAGTTGGAGAGGGACTAGGAGTAGGGGTCGGACTGGGAGTGGGCGTTGGGATCGGTGTAGGAGTAGGGGTCGGAACTTGACTAACCAATAGATCTACAGGGCCAGAAATTTTGGCAGGGTTGAGTTGATTACCGACAGAAGCGATCGTAATCGGTGGATTTGTTGCGTTCTGAAGGTCAAACTCGCCGTTATCTCTCAAAATATTCCCGCCCGGATCTTGAGGACTGCCTAAGTTTGGCACTGAACTTTCTACCGCCACTAAGCCACTCTCAGTACTTTTTTCGATGATGTTGTTGCGTAAAACTGGACGGGCAGATCGAGAGAGGACAATACCATTGCGGTTCTCAGAAATGCGATTGTCGATCAGCAGTGGAGCGGCATTATCACCGATCGCAAATCCATATCCGGTGTTCTGACAGACGTTGCGCCGAAATTCTCCCTTCGTGTTGCGGACGATCGACACTCCGTTAGCGTCGTTTCTAATAAATACGCAATCCACCACGATCGGATTAGCGCTGCCTGTTGCAAACACACCTTCTCGCTTGCATTCAGTGAAGGTGCAGCCTGCGATCGTGGGAGCCGTCGATTCCATCCAAGCCCCAGTTCCACGCGTGTTGGGATTCGTCACCGTAACCCCACGCAACTGGGCATTCGTTTCCATCCGAAACGTCACATTTTGTCCGGCGAAAGTTGGGCTGGCATAGATTCCGCCGCCCTTAACTAGAATGCCGTTCCCCTTAGCTGATTCATTGCCAACTACCGTGACACCGCTCGGAATTACCAACGGAAACACTTCGCCACTCGATACATCGTAGGTTCCGGGCGCAAGCTGAATACTGCCAGATCTAGCTTGTTGAAGCGCACGGGCAATCGTTTTGAAGGGCGCAGCCTGAGTTCCTGCGGCACTATCATTACCGCTGGCTGAATTGACATAAAGGGCAGATGACGGGGACTGTACCATAACTCAAACGTTCCGAATATACGATGTTCTACACAGAAATGTTCTACACAAAGGTTGCTGAACCTGTCTCAGCCGCAAACAAGGAGTGAAAATCCTTTACAACCCAGCATTCACAAGTTCCTCATGATACTGAGCGCTACTGAGATAGCACCGCTTTGGCAATATCTTTTTACCTGTAAAAATTGAATTTGTCTCATCAAATTTGTCTCTAGCCACGGTCGGACTCTTAAAGCCACAGCTATTATGAGAAGGAACCGATGGGCGATGAGCTAAACCCATGATTTCTAAATCATGCGATTTCTAAATCATGAATCGTTAACCTATGGATCTTTAACCTACCTAGAGAGACACCTTATGGTCATGGTAGTTGTAGTCATTAACCTGACGATCGCGCTGTTGGGCTTCTACCTGGCTTGGCGAGTTTGGCGGCTACGTCAAGCATTCTCTCAAGCTGCTGATGCTCTAACGGTGGCAGAGCGCAATACTCACCGGGTTCTGCATAAAGCACCTGAAGCGATTTTACGAGGGCAACTTAGCACTCAAGAACTGCGTCGAACCTACCAGCAACTCCAGCCCAAGGTTCGTCAAGCGAAACAAGCGCTGGCTCTGCTTAACCTGAGTCAAACCCTATTAACCCGTGGGCTGCTGCCTCGCCGTATTAGAAAATCTGCTGGAAGACGGAGGTATCGAAGCTAGGCCGTTTGGATCTGGCAGAATAAGATAAGCTCCATGAAGTAGGTTTGCACCCAGAAGCACAATTTGGCTGAGTTAAGGAAGGAAACGGGATATGTCAAACAATCGGTCTGGAGCGTTTTTAGGAGGCATGATTGTGGGTGCCGCGATCGGCGCGATCGCTGGAATACTGGCGACCCCTCGAACGGGGGAAGAGACGCGGCAACTGCTCAAAAAATCGGCAGATGCCCTTCCTGACTTAGCGGAAGATTTATCTACCACCGTTCAACTTCAAGCCGATCGCTTGTCTGAAACAGCAATGCGAAACTGGGACGGAACATTAGGACGCTTGCGAGAAGCCATTTCAGCAGGCGTCGAAGCCACTCGTGAAGACCAGTTGCTCAATCGCGATGCTGAGCGAAAATCTGACTCTCAACCTCCCCTGCGCGATCGTTTGCGGTAGGCACATGCTGGTGATTGATCCCATCTTTTGGCTAGGATTATCTATTCTTTTAGTGGCAGTTAGCCTTACGGCTGTCCTCATCGTCGCTGTGCCTGCGCTGCAAGAACTCGGCAGGGCGGCTCGCAGCGCTGAGAAACTATTTGACACACTTAATCGAGAGTTGCCGCCGACATTAGAAGCAATGCGGTTAACGGGTCTAGAGGTGAGCGAGTTGACCGATGATATGAGTCAGGGCGTTCAGAGTGCGGGGCAAGTGGTCAAGCAAGTTGATCAGAGTATTACCGGGGTAAAACAGCAGGTTCAGAAGGCTCAAGTGACTAGCCGGAGTGTTTTGGCAGGAGTAAAAACGGCGTGGCGTACCTTTACTCAAGCGCCAGGGACAAGTGCTTCCCAGTCTCGCCGCGCCGAATTCTCTAGCGATCCTTCGGAGCTTGGCAAAGACAATCGCAACTCACCCCGCTTACCCTCAAGTCGTTCTGAGTTAATTAGAGAAACGCAACGTTCTTCTCAACGAGAGCGTTATCAAAATGATTCTGATTTTGAGCCGCCTTACCTAGAACTAGAGGACTACGACGATTTAGACGAGCTAGTAGATGAGCCACTAGAGGAGCAATTGCTTCAAGTTGAGCAGAATTTGAATAATGGAAATTATGGGATTTCTGAAAATCAAGGCTCGGTTCGTTCTCCCGATCGCCAACCTGCCCAGCGAGAGAATGAGTATTAGAGCGAGCAGCGCACTCTAACTGCTTCTAAAATTCTTGAGCTGCAACTTCAGCATCCGGTGAGCGAGAACGAGAGGAAAGGAGTTTATAGAATTACTTTTAACAGAGGGTGTCCTTGGTGGGACGCCCTTCTTGTTTTTCAACCTTTCACCTCTCGTACCCGATCTGTTAATTCCTGTAATATTTGTAATATTAGAGTATGGTTAACAAATGTAACGAATGGTAAGCTAAAAGACATCACATTTTAGTAATCCTGTTCAGGCTTTTATTTTGTTTATTGATGGTTCTTCTAAGGTCATCGTGAAGCAACAACTAATGCAAAACTTATGGGCACGCCGTTTGATCCAAGGACTTGCGGCTTTTCTGGTTCTTATTTCTGTTTGGTCGATCGCACCTGCGGCTCAGGCTTTCAACAACCCGGACTTGTTACCGGACAAGCCCACAAACGTTATTGATTTAGCCAATGCTCTAACCTCGATTCAAGAAGAGAACCTCTCTAAAAACCTGTCTGAGTTTGAAGCAGAAACAGGTTGGAAGTTGCGGGTTCTGACTCAGTTCGATCGCACTCCTGGAAGGGCAGTTAAGGAATTCTGGGGACTTGATGACAAGAGTGTCATGCTGGTTGCAGATTCGCGGGGCGGCAACATTTTAAACTTCAGCGTTGGAGATGATCTCTATCCATTACTGTCTCGAACCTTCTGGATTGAGTTGCAAACTCGATTTGGAAATCAGTTCTTTGTGCGGGAGCATGGCGAAGACCAGTCTATTATTCAAGCTCTCGAATCGGTACAAGGCTGTTTGCGGCAAGGCGGATGTAACGTTGTTCCAGGATTGCCAAGAGAGCAGTGGGTTTTAACCCTAATCACTTCAACACTAGGCGGTGTGATTTTCGGATTTGCAGGAATGCCTCGTAAAGAAGGTCAAGTCTTTGCTTGGCAGTGGGCGCTGATCTTTTCGCCGTTGTGGGGAATTTTATTTCTCGCATTTGGCATTGGCCCGGTTGTCACCCGAACGTCTGAATGGCTGCCGTTAGTTCGTAATATTTCAGGATTTGCGATCGGGGCACTGGTTGCCTTTCTAGCGCCGACGATTAACCGCGCTCCAACCCCTGATGTTTGAGGTTAATGGGCGCTTAAAAATAATGTTGTAATGTCAGAGGCGCGATCACTTCCCAAGCGATCGCGCCTCTAATGTTTTGGAGCAATTGCTTTTTTTGAAGCAATTACTGGCCTAAACTCCGTTTTAGCGATCGGACAAGCTGTTGAGCTTGAGCATAGGAATCGGTTCCCGGCGGAACTTTTTCTGCTGACGCGATCGCGCCTAACATATCGAAATCTGCTTGACTGCGGGCAGCTACATACATTTGCTGACTCAGTTGATTCATAAACGCCTGAGCTTGACCCCGGATCGAGCTTGTCGCAGGCACACTGTCAGCTAACCGGATGGCGTTAGCGTAGTCATCGATCGTGCCTCCATTCGCTGCCTTACGAGCGGTTTCTAATGTTTGTTGATCCGCCTGTATTTCTTGACTTTGAATCGATTGGGGATCTTGCGACAATCCATTTACGCCCGAAGCAGACGCGATTGGAGCCTCACTCGGAGGAGGGGCGGCTAGCGCCCGCTCTTGCTCTTCAATTTTCCGGATCTGCCGCCGCCATTGCTGCCGTCGATCCTGAGCTTCGGCAAAGAGCGCCCGTCCAGAACCGATGCGATCGATTTGGGAGATCGCGTTCTCAAGCGATGCCAAATCTCCTGCACCTGCCAGTTGTTCGGCTCGCTCTATAATTGGGCGGTCTTGTTTGGTCTGTACATCCGTAGTCAGTTGATTGACGAGTTTTTGGGCTTCAGCAGAGCGAGGATTTGAGCTAGGGATCTGAGCGGCATTTGCGATCGCAGCCTGCAAATCTTCCGGGCGACCTGACTGAGCTAACTCTCTAGCCCGGTCAAGTTGTGCCAAATCGCCTTTTTCTAGCTGCCAGCGCTCAATCAACAGTTGCGCTTGCGCATGAAGCGGACGACCTGCGGCAATGCCTTGAGCCGTTGCGATCGCAGAATCAAAGTCAGCTGCATTACCGCTCCATGTTCTAGATTGAGCGATCGCAAGCTTTTCAAAATCCTCAGCTTCCTTTTGTAACTTGGCGGCTGCCGGAATCTGCTTCACGATGTCTAATGCGCCATTCAAATCTCGTTGCTTAATCGTTGCTTCGGCTAACTCAAACAGCTTGTGCCCTGTTTTTGCCAGCACCTCTTGAGCCGCTTGATAGACATAGCTTTTGTCCTGCACTTCAGACGCCAGCTTAATTGCTTCCTGAAGGCTCTTCAAGCCTCCTTGATCGAGTAAATCTTTCGCCTTTGCCAGTTTTGCAATATCGTCGCGAGTAATAGAAATTTTCTCAGCTAATTCCTGATACTTGGTAGTCTGCCAGAATACGTTGTCAATCGACAACAGCCGAGATGCATTCGTCGATGCCTGACGCCAGTTCTCTGCGCGGAGTGCGTCTTCTGCACCCCGATAAATGGTTTCAGCTTTTGCCCAAATGCCTTGCCATCGCTTAATTCTTCCCTCTACTTCAGCCCGTACAATAGACTGCTGAGGAACCTTCTTCGCGGTATTAATGGCCTCGTCTAGTTTTCCAGCATTAAATGCTTCTTCACCCAGATCGAGAATGTCTTTTGACCACAGCCCGATCATGCGCGTCGCTTCGTCATATAGCGGATGATCCGGCGACAACGTGTGGAGCAGACTGATCGCTTCTAATAGATCGTTTGCTGTCCGTTTTCCGGCGGCAAGCTGAGCGCAATGCAGGCGCAACGAGCCAGAGGCAAGGGGCCAAAAAATAGAGGGACAGTTAGGGACAGCAGGCAACTTTAGCAAAAATCCGATCGAGAGTGCTGTTAATCCTCCTGTAACGGCTAAACTAATCGTGACCGGAATTCTCCAATCGCTGGTTAGCCACTTCCGAGCCGTATCAGACGCAGTTCCAAATTGGTTGCCCCAGTGAGTTAGTTTCATTTGAATGGCGTGACCAGAAGCCTTTGAGTCTAATAGCGGCTGAGTCGATTCTGACTCAGAACGCACGTTCCGTCGCGAATTCCCTTGCCTTAATGAGCGTCGGTCTGACGATTTTGGAATCCGATTTGGAACACCGCGATTTCTGGTCATAATTTATCAGTAACGGCAGTTTATTGCCCTGGTTTTGATACAACCGTGCAATAGATGCGATCCTACTCTGCATCCCAAAAAAATCCAACTTGATTTCTCGACTTAATCATCTTTTCAAAAAAATTTAAATCTGTCTTGGGATAGAAGAAGAGAGGTTATAAGAGCGCCTAAAGCGTTTCCTAGGGTTACGGAACTACTGCTCAGCTTTAATGTGATGTTGTATGGAAATGCACTTAATTCCATCTTTACAAGAACGATGCGATCGTTCAACCACAGGTCTACAACACGACTAACGCTTCTGAGGGATTATGATACTGCGAATTCTGTTCGTTATCGTCTTCTAGTTTTCTGTCTCCCCTGTCCCTAGTATCATGAGATTCGCATACTTATCGGGACACTCTCTATGGAAGCATTGCCAGCAGCACTCCAACAGTTGCAAGGAAAAGTCGCGATCGTTACCGGAGCATCACGAGGTATCGGACGTGCAACGGCTCTAGCTCTTGCAGCAGAAGGCGCACAGGTAGTTGTGAATTACGCAAGTTCGAGCGGTGCGGCAGAGAGCGTTGTAGAAGAAATTACGGCGATGGGCGGGCAAGCGATCGCGATCGCCGCTGATGTCTCGAAAGCCGATCAAGTCGATGCTTTAATCAATACCACGATGGAGAAGTGGGGAAGAATTGATGTTTTAGTCAATAACGCAGGCATCACTCGCGATACCCTGTTGCTCCGCATGAAGCCCGAAGAATGGCAAGCCGTGATCGATCTGAACTTAACGGGCGTGTTTTTATGTACGAAAGCCGTCAGCAAAATTATGCTGAAGCAGCGCTCGGGTCGCATCGTTAACATCACATCAGTTGCTGGCCAAATGGGTAATGCTGGACAGGCAAATTACAGTGCTGCGAAAGCAGGAGTGATTGGATTTACTAAAACGGTGGCAAGAGAACTTGCGAGTCGCGGCATTACCGTAAATGCGGTCGCTCCAGGATTCATTTCGACCGACATGACTGCCGACTTAAAGGCGGAAGGCATTCTAAACCTGATTCCGCTCAATCGCTACGGTCAGCCTGAAGAGGTGGCCGGAATGATTCAATTTTTAGCAGCGGCTCCAGCAGCGGGTTACATCACAGGACAAGTGCTAAATGTAGATGGCGGTATGGTGATGGCGTAGATGCAAAGGCAGGTCTTTGACCCGCATCGCAAGGAGGGATGAAACAGCCGATTTTAGAGGTTTCAAGGTTCTCTTTAAAGTTAAAGCTGAAACTCTCTTTCATCCCTCATCCCTCATCCCTCATCCCTTTCACCACCCACACCGAACAAGGCGCATCTGCCACAATCTGGCTACTCACTGAGCCAAGCACAATTCTCTGCATTCCTGTTAATCCCCGGCTACCAATGATAATTAGATCCACCCTGTAGATATTTGCTAATCGCAAAATTTCCTCGATCGGATCACCCGTAACTATCTCGATATCGCTTTCATAGGGCAGTTGTTGTTGATAGGCCTGTAGCTGTTTCTCTATTTGAGCGTAAGGAAAATTTTCTAAGTCCGCTTGAGGGCGATCGGCACTGATCTCTACTTCGCTTTCAATTGCTGGCACAATATGCGATAAGACAACCTTCGTACTGGGCTGAAGCTGGAGGTGTTGCAATGTTTCAAGCAGTTGATCTGAAAGAGCGTTCGTCGTAGTCGGCTCTGCCAAGCGCTGATGGAGTGATGTAGGACGAGACTCTGAAGCGGTTAGGGCAGAGCGCGACTCCGGAGAAACCGCAGCATCCGCATGAATATCCAAAGCAATCAAAATGGTATTTAGCATTTGCCCTTTCCCTGCGTCGCGCCTTGATTTGCTGATCCTGTCTAGTGCCAACAGTTGAACTCTTGATTTGACTCTACACCAGTCTTTAGAAGTTCAAGCGACTAGATCGCTATTGGACCCATCATCTTGCATCAAATCACCTACATATACCGGTCGTGTTCTAGACGTGTGGAGCGATAGCTAAATGGGTAATCCAAATTCGTACCGATTGATGAACAGACCAATAACTACATCATGCAACCATTCTGATTTGGAAAAGCAAATCGTTCTACGCGCC
>JAHHHP010000118.1 GCA_019359275.1 Myxacorys chilensis ATA2-1-KO14
CAAACGTAGCAGACTAGTACTGGGCAACAGAGCTTGAAGGAATTCCATGGACAGATCACTGAAAGGGGTGATCTATAGTTTCCTCCCTACTTCTCGGCTTCACCAAAAGCTCGGAAGAGCCCTTTGTGCTTGACATCTAATAAGAATTGACTAGTCAGCATCATAGACACGCCATGCACGAGTTCCCCAACGATTGAGAATAGGTTCAGCAAGCTGAATTTCATCCTCTACTGCTTCTATGACCACTAAATAATCCCCTTGATTCAATCTATCGTTGTAGATTCTTGCTTGTTCCTCTGGCACCAGCCATCCTTGAAGTGCGCCATATAGACCTCCAACGATCGCTGCGGCTCCACTTCCC
Organism: Myxacorys chilensis ATA2-1-KO14; assembly: GCA_019359275.1. GTDB lineage: Bacteria > Cyanobacteriota > Cyanobacteriia > Leptolyngbyales > Leptolyngbyaceae > Myxacorys > Myxacorys chilensis. The sequence continues at coordinate 362 of JAHHHP010000118.1, forward strand.
AGAACTGTGGTTAGAAGACCTTCTACCGCTAGGGCAGGGCCAACTCCAGGTATCAGCAATACACTTAACCCAACCGCTAAAGTTAGTAATCCTACTCCTGTACTACCCAAGAGTGCGCCTGCTTTTGCCCCTTCTGCTCTTGTTATAGGAGGTTGCTGCACACCGCGATTATTCAAATCATTCTGATCAGAAGATTTGGTAATCACTGAAATTTTGTGCATGGGAAAACTCTTATCTTTGAGCTCAATTAGCGCCTGTTCCGCGTTTTGTCGACTTGGGAAGATTCCGATCGCATGTTTGGGATTATAGGAAGTCATAGGAAGGAATAAAGACTTTTTTAATTTGAGTTAGAAGTTTGTAAAACAAGCAAATAGCCATCCCGTGAAGATCACTTATTTCAAGGGTGCAATCTGCTTTAGGAGTGCTGACAAAGCAACCATGGGTAGCCCAATTCCCAGACAGATTAAGCCTTGAACAAGGGTGAGTGCTTCCGTAGCAAAGAGCTGATTCATGATGCTCCATTGGCTAAACAGAAGTTGAAGCGTGAAGACCCCTGCAATACCGATTGCCACTGTATAGCTGATTGCCTCATTTTGACCGCGGAACCTGGCAATGAGTGCTGGAGCAAACCGGCTAATGCTCAATAGGTAAAAGGCTTCGGCAGCAACCAGTGCTTGAATTGCCATTGTCCGGGCCAAGGTTTCATTAGCAGTTGTCTGAACCACCCAGGCAAAGGTGCCAAAAATAACAATCCAGTTAAACACAGAAACTACCAGAATTCGGGTAACCAGTCTGCGGGACAAGAGAGGTTCGTTTGCTGGACGGGGTGGGTGTTGCATAACATCGAGTGAGGGCGGCTCAAATGCCAGCGGCACCGATAGGGCGACCGACCCTACCATATTGAGCCAGAGAATTTGCACGGGCAGAATCGGCAGTGGGGTTGCTAGAAGGACAGCAATCAGAATGGTCATGGACTCCCCACCATTCACTGGCAAGATAAAGGCAATTGCCCGCAGCAAGTTTTTGTAAACCGTACGTCCTTCTTCTACAGCTCGTTCAATCGACGCAAAATTATCATCTGTCAGAATCATGTCTGCCGCCTCTTTCGAGACTTCGGTGCCCGTAATCCCCATCGCTACCCCGATATCGGCTTGCTTCAAGGCAGGGGCATCGTTGACCCCATCTCCAGTCATCGCGACAATTTCGCCTTTGGACTGAAGTGCTTCTACCAGACGAAGCTTTTGTTCGGGGGCAACCCGTGCAAACACATGGCTTTGTTCAACAGCATTGTTCAGTTCCGCATTGTTCATTCCAGCTAGATCTTGACCAGTGAATACGGGTGTATCTTCCGCTTGATTGAGTCCCATGCGCTGAGCGATCGCAGCAGCTGTTTTGGCATGATCGCCCGTGATCATCTTGACCTGAATTCCAGCAGATTGACAAGACCGAATTGCTTGAATTGCCTCAAGACGGGGTGGGTCAATCATGCCCTGGAGTCCCAGAAAAATTAAGTTGTGCTCGATGTCAGAATGCTTGATTGATGTTTGGGATCTGAATGCGGATTTCCTCGCTAGAGCCAGTACTCTTAACCCCTCGCTAGCCATAGTATTGACGGCTTGTTCGATCTCAGCGGAGTCAAGCGCGATCGCTTGACCCTCGACATTCAACATCTGATTACACCGCTCAAGAATCGCTTCGACCGATCCTTTGACGTAGATCAACCGTTCTGAGCCGACACTATGCAGGGTTGCCATATATTGAAACTGAGACTCAAACGGTAGGGTGGCAAGCCTTGGCAAAGCCCTTGCCCCGGCTTCTGAAGTCAGCCCTGCTTTAAGAGCAGCCGTTATTAACGCCCCCTCGGTTGGGCTTCCCACTACAGCCCAATTCGCCTCTTGCTGCTCAATGTGAGCGTCGTTGCACAACAACCCAGCTTGCAGGCATTCAAATAGAGCGGGAGTCTCTGCTAAATCAACCCGCTGTCCCTGGAAATCAATCTCCCCCTCCGGCGAATAGCCACCACCGGTGACCTGATACCGTTCTCCCCCGGCACAAATCTCCTGCACCGTCATTTGATTTTCTGTGAGAGTTCCGGTCTTGTCGGAACAAATGACGGTGGTGCTGCCTAGCGTCTCAACTGCCGGGAGCTTACGAATGATGGCGTGATGTTTTGCCATTTGGGAAACCCCAAGCGCCAATGTCACCGTTAAAATTGCTGGTAAGCCCTCTGGGATGGCGCTTACTGCCAGAGCAACCGCTGCTTTGAATACCTCAACCCAAGAGAAGCCCTGAGCAATCCCGACTGCAAAAGTGAATGCTGCTAGTGCCAAGATGACGTACAGCAAGGTTTTGCTAAATTTATCGATTTTGCGAGTTAATGGCGTTTCTAGAATACTGCTCTGCTGCATCAATTGGGAGAGGTGACCGGTTTCAGTCATCTCACCAATGCCAACTACCAGTCCCTGTCCCCGACCAAAGGTTACTAGGCTTCCGGTGTATGCCATGTTTGCCCGTTCTGCTAGAGGAGTATCAGGCGGCAAGGGGGTTAGATTTTTCTCAACCGGGACGGATTCTCCTGTTAAGGCAGACTCATCGACTTGAAGATTAGAGACTTCAATCAACCGCACATCTGCTGGGACTTTGTCCCCTGACGATAGCAGCACCAGATCTCCAGGCACCAGATCTCTAGAAGCAACCACCTGTTTTTGCCCATCTCGCAGAATCGTCGCTTCTGTAGTCACCGCTTCTGCAAGTGCTGAGATCGCGTTCTCGGCTTTCGATTCCTGGACGAAGCCAATCACCGCGTTAACAATAGTGACCCCAAAGATCACCCCCGCATCAATCCATTCGTGTAGAAAGGCAGTGACAATACCTGCCGCCAACAAAATATAGAGCAATGGTTGATTGAACTGTTGTAGAAATCGCACCCAGGCACTCTGGCGTTTTTGGGCAGTTAATTCGTTTGCCCCGAAGCGCTCGTGTCGTTCATCTGCATCTTGAACGGAAAGCCCTGTTTCAGAGTCAGTTTCCAAAAACCGAACAACCTCTTGAATTGAAAGATGATGCCATTGGTGTTTTGTTGAGGGTTTGACCAGCGTTTCAACCATTTCATTTCCTCTACCCGAACTTGGTAATAGGCAGCAGAAATCCTGCTTTTTCCTACTCTTAGCGTCGGTTAGAAAAATGAGCGAAATGTGAGCACCCAATTTTGAGGACTCACTTTTAGATCATATTTGTCTTTCAGAGTAGGAGGCAAGCAAATGGAGATAGCATATGGACTGGCAAGCGACGTTTCACTGGGTATATGTGATTGCTATGGCAATCGGGGCACTTTACTTCATTTCGCTCAGCCACAATCCGCGCGGTGTACCTAAATATGAATATTTAGTTGCTACCTTCATTCCCATCTGGTCAGGACTGGCATACATGGCAATGGCAATGGGTCAGGGAAAAGTTGAAGTGGCAGGACAGATTACCCACTATGCCCGCTACATTGACTGGCTCGTAACAACCCCTCTACTGCTGCTGGCATTGTCCTGGACAGCGATGCATCACGTTGCCAAAGACTCGACCTTGATTGCAACACTGATGAGTGTTCAAGTGATCGTAATTGGGAGTGGTTTGATGGCGGATTTATCTACCACTGAGGAAACCCGATTTCTCTGGTATACCTGTGGTGTCGTTGCATTTCTGGTTGTTCTTTGGGGAATTTGGGTACCGTTGCGAGCAAAGACTCGTGGGCAAGGAATCGAGATCTCCAGCCTTTATGATAAGCTTGTTGCCTATTTCACATTGTTTTGGATTAGCTACCCGATCGCTTGGTTGATTGGTCCATCTGGGTTGGGATGGGTGAACCAAACCGTTGAAACTTTTTTGTTTTGTCTACTTCCCTTTTTCTCTAAAGTGGGGTTTAGCTATCTGGATTTGAATGGGCTTCGTCGCTTGAATCGCACGAAAGTGAGCGCTGCTAATCTTGCCCGTAGTTCGTATTGAGATAGAAACAAACTCATTCAATAATTTCGTAACGAACCAGTTGTCGAATCTCCTGTCGCGACAACTGAAGTTGTTTGGAGATCGTCTCCTCGATTTGATTGGGGTCTGTCATAGGCAGTTCTAACTCTAACCGCTTCAAGATCGGTTCTGCGGTCTCTACCTTAACTTGAGTATTCTTCTGATTTTGGTTAATTACAGCATTAATCAGCGATATGTTGACAGACACGGTCGCTTCAAGCTGAGTGTCTGCCTGAACTTTAGTCTCTGTTGGACGAGATTGCTGCAATTCTTGAGCCGTTAAAAAACTGGAGGTAAACCAAAACGCGATTGCCACCAATGGTAGTGGCAACCAAAATTCTGCACCCGATAATTGCAACCAGCGTTTCATCACTCGCTATCCTTTCCCATGCTTTTACTGCTGATGCCATCTGTTCTGACTGTAATACAGCATGTTCTGCTTCAAAATCCGGCTTAGAGAAGATGCACAAACTGTCTCAAAGTCAAATGCTTGGAACTGTAAGCTATAGAAGGGACAGGCAGGCAGATGAAAGTGTTGCTGGTAGAAGATGATCCCAAACAACTACTGCCACTACAAATCGCTTTGTCTCAAGCAGGGCATAGTGTTGACGGTGTCAAAGATGGAAAGACCGCTCAGTGGCTTTTATCTGAGAAAGAGTACGATTTGCTGGTCCTGGACTGGATGTTACCGCATGTGAGTGGGCTAAATCTCTGTCAACAGTATCGTGCTTTGGGAAAAACGGCTCCAGTTCTGATGATCACAGCAAGAGATACAACGCCTGAGAAAGTAACCGGGTTAGATGCAGGTGCAGATGACTATCTGGTAAAACCCATCGATTTAATCGAGTTTATGGCGCGAGTGCGGGCACTCAGGCGGCGATCGCCGCTTTGGCAAGGGGATACGCTGAGTCTTGGGGATCTCCACCTTCACCTCGACACCCTTACAGTCGAGCGACAAGGCGCAGTTGTATCCCTTTCTAGCCGTGAGTTTCAGTTGTTAGAACACTTCATGCGTCATCCTCGGCAGGTTCTGACTCGTAGCCAGATTGAGCAGGCTGTGTGGGAATGGGGAACAGAACCTGATAGCAATGCCATCACTGTGTTAGTTCGCAAGCTCCGTCAACGCTTAGAGGCTGTGAAAGCCAGCGATTGGGTTGAGAGCATTTATGGCATGGGTTATCGCCTGTCCCCAACTGAGAAATAAGGCTGTCTCAAACCCGAATTCTTTTAGAGGCCAGCTGTGTTTAACCAGAGTCGTCGCAATCTAGCTCGATGGTTTACCCTCTCAATGGGCAGCATTCTCGTTCTGTTTGCTGGAGTTATTCATCAGATTGAGGTGAAGGATAAGCTGGAGGCACTCGATCGACTGCTCTATGACAAAACCCAGATCATGGCAGCTAGCGTACATTACGATGTTCGCCTAAATCAGACGAAGGTTGATTTAACGAATGTCCCGTTATTAGGTACTGGGTCTTACCCGCTTGCCAAAGATCTGATTTATGTCCGCTGGTACAGTGCCCAAGGGCAATTGGTTCGTTTTTTTGGGGCTTCTCCCCCTAATCAATTAAAGACACCCTCTGGCTACCACACGATTGAGTCTACTGATTCACTGTCGCAGGAGCATCGATGGCTTCGTCAGGTCACACTACCTGTTGAAGGAAGAACAGGAACACTGGGGTATCTTCAAGTGGCGACTCCTCTGACAGAAACTCACAATGGCTTGCAACAGCTTCAGATTGCCTTGACTTTGGCAGTGCCAGTCTCACTAGCACTGATTGCCGTAACAGGCTGGTTTCTTAGCGGAATTGCAATGCAGCCAATACGACAAGCCTATCAACAGCTTCAACGGTTTACGGCAGACGCCTCCCATGAATTGAGATCACCCCTTTCTGCCATACAAACCAATGCCCAACTTGGATTACTGATTGCAGCAAATGATCCGCGTTATCAGCAACCGCTGGGAAACATCGTGGACAGTGCTAAATCCATGGGGGTTCTGGTGAACAATTTGCTGCTGCTGGCTCGTCATCAGGGACGACTTGCGCCTGAATCGCTCAAGAGATTGAATCTCAACCATTTTCTAGAAAGGTTAGTTCCCCAGTTTCTTGCCTTGGCAGAAGCGCAAGCTATTCGCCTGATCTATGAGCAGCCTGGTCAAGCAATTGAAGTATGGGCCGACGCTGATTTGCTACAACAGGCAATCGAAAACCTGCTCAGTAATGCCTGTAAGTACACATCTATTGGCGGTTCAGTGCTGTTGCGGTTAGTCCCCCATCCGAATTGGGCAGTGATTCAAGTGATCGACACTGGTATTGGAATTCCAGAAGCTGACTTGCCTTATGTCTTCGATCGCTTCTACCGGGTAGATACGGCTCGATCTCTTGATAGCGGTGGATTTGGTTTGGGACTCGCCATTGTCAAGCAAATTGTTCGTGCCCATTGTGGACAAATTCATGTGACGAGTGCTTTAGGTAAAGGCTCAACATTTCAAATCGAACTGCCTGTCAAACCTCAACCGTGACCAACCCTAAGCGGCTGAAATGTCAACAGAACCTAGTTCCTACGCTTTCTCTCTAACTCCTGGGGTTCAGGACGCTAAAAACCTGTCGCCCCCAAGATTCCAAGTGGGCTTAAGCTACACAACGTCGGGATAACACTTCAATGTGTTGCTTTCTGACATAGTTTGAGCTGGATTAACGACACGAGGAGCAACGGTGAGAAAGTGGATATGTGGGTGTGCAAGGCTCTATGCTGCCAGGAAATTGCTGGTAGTGAAATAGGCATCGGCACAAAATCCCCCTGAAGCCGTTATCTGGCTATCAGGGGGATCTGAGCGTTGATGATAGTTCGGTGATGATTGAGCTTATTCTTCCTCTTCCTCATCTTCGTCTTCTTCCTCTTCCGAGAAAAGCTCATCAACGATTTCAATTCCTCGTTCTGTTGAAATGCCTAGAGCTTCGCACAGATTATCGACGTATTCCTGCTCTGCTTCAGGTACTTCTCCATCAGCCGCAATCACGACCAAAGCAACTATCAATGCGACTTCTTCGAGTCCCTCCTCTCTCGCATTGATAATCGCTTGTGAAACGACCGCCTCAACTCCCTCTTCGTTAATGAGAGTTCCAATCTCCGTCCCCAACGCTTCAAAATCTTCCTCGGAGTAATCTTCATATAGGTCGATGCCACTCAGCATCTCACCTAGCGCATAGGTCTCGGCCTCGTCGATCGATTCACCATCTGCAAACGCAGAAAAAAGTCCGATCGCAGCGATCGCAATCTCGGGAGTCAAAGCGACTTGAGCGCCACCACGGGGCAATTTACGTTTAGGCATTGATTCTCCTAGTTTTTCACATTCATCAATGGTTGAATCGGCTTATTTCCACTGACCCAACCTGGTTGACTTTAGACTGCCCAGCAGTGATTCAGAATGAACATGCCATGTCTATCTAACGTCGGTATCTCACACCGCTTTCTGTAAAATTCTTGGAATGGTGATGATAAATTCTGTTCCGTGCCCAAGCGTCGATCGGCATTCTAATGTCCCTTTATGCTTTTCAACGACGATCTGTTGACTAATGGACATGCCTAAGCCAGTTCCTTTGCCAATAGATTTGGTTGTAAAAAAGGGATCGAAGAGATGACTCCTCACCTTCTCTGGCATTCCTGGCCCCGTATCGATGATGCGAATCTCAATTGAGTCAGCATCTATGCACGCGGTACGAATCGTGATGGTTGCGGATAAGCAATCTGCAATCCGTGATGCTAATGCTGTGTTCCCCTGTCCCTTCTCTGCTGTTCTAGATTCCCTCGCTTCCTCAATCGCATCGATCGCGTTGACCAAGATATTCATAAAGACTTGGTTGAGCTGTCCGGCATAACATTCCACGAGGGGCAGTTGCCCATAATCCTTCACCACTACGATGCTGGGATTCTGACTATTTGCCTTTAAGCGACTTTGTAGAATCAATAGCGTACTATCGATGCCTTGATGGAGATCCACGGCTTTGACCTCTGCTTCATCCAGTCTTGAGAAGATTCGCAGCGATCGCACAATATCCCGAATTCGCTCCGTTCCCACTTGCATCGAGGTCAAGATTTTAGGCAAATCTGTTGTGATAAAGTCGAGTTCGATTTGCTCTAGAGTTGACTCCAGCAAAGGCGTGGGAGTGGGATATTCCTGTTGATAAACCTGTAGCACCTGTAATAAATCGTGGGCATGTTTCCTGGCATAGTTCAGGTTGCCGTAGATAAAACTGACCGGATTATTGATTTCGTGGGCAATACCCGCGATCAGTTGCCCCAAACTCGACATCTTCTCACTCTGCACCAACTGAAGTTGTGCTTGCTGAAGCTCAAACAACGTCTTCTCTAAATGCTGAGTCTGTTGTCTTAACTGCATTTCAGATTGCCGTACTACTGCCTCTGCTCGCTGACGATCAAGAATTTCATTCTGCAATTGATCAACAGCGGTATGAAGGTCTGTATTTGTCTGTGTCACTTGGTCTAGGGCGTCTCCAACTTCCGCCTGAGCCTTTTCCAAGGTTGCTAATAGGTGATTAATGTTGTTGGCCAGGCTAGATATTTCGTCTGTTCCAGATGAGGGTAATCGTAGCGAGATATTACGGCTTATCTGGATTTGGCTGACCCCCAGACTTAGACGGGTTAATCGATCGAGCACGAGCTGTTCTAGCAGGAGGACGCTCACTCCACCAAACACCAGTCCTAGAAACACGATCGCAATCATGAGATGCTGTTGACTACTGCTTCCCTGTTGATAAATTTCCCTAGGAATTTCGGCGCGCAAAATCAGGGCGGGCTGATCATAAATATCAGTTAAAAGCACATAGCCAGCTAGAAGTTTTTCATTTAACGTGTGAATAAAAATTGGGGCTTGAGGCGAAAGAGATTGGCGGGCGGCTTGAAACTCAGTCGGGAGGTTTGGTTCCCCAATTGGATAAATCTGAATGGGAAAGCGAGTCACCTTTGACAGGTTAGCGATCGCGTCAGCATTAATGTAGCGCCCGAAGATGACTACCCCTTGAGCCGGACCTTTGCCTTCAGAGGTCAAAATGGGTTGGCAAGTGATTAGCAGTGGTCCTTCAGGAGAACCTAGAATTCCTGTCAAAGAACCTTTGGTTTTCGGATGTTCCAGAAAGATGTGATTGAGTGCAAAAGATTTTGGCAACGCTGCCGGTATAGCCTTAATTTGCTTTGCCTTAAAATCAAAGCCTGTACCATACACGACTTGACCTTTAGCATTCACAAATAAAACTAAGTTTATCTTCAGGTTAGCAAGCTGCTGTGGAACAAGATTTGACTTAATGTAAGCTTCGTTTTTATCTTGAATAAACTCGTACGTATCATCCCAAGAAGACCAATCACTATACCGGGATGTAAACGCCTCTTTGTCTTTATCTAAAACATTCACGACGCCTTGAAGCGATTGCTGAGCACTTTGTTCTTCTGCTGTCTTTAAACTGCCTAAGAGAATTGCTGAAGAAGTCAGATAGACAACGCTAGTCAAACCAGTCAGGGTTAGACACAGAAATAGAAGCGTTTTCTCACGCAGAGTCAGTCTCTTGATAAGAGGTAATTTAGAAAAGTCCATCACTCATCATTCACTAAGTTGCCTCGATATATCTGCCTAAGCTCGGACGATTTATTTCTACTTGCAAATTCGCTCTAATTAAATTTTTCTACTGAGTTTCTTGAATAGACGTATCAGCAGTTGCCTCTAAAGTGGACACAGACGATTCATTATTCACCCTTGAATCCCTTAAATTTTAGAAAGTGGCACTTGTGGACGGTTCGGAGCGATCGCGTCGATGACTCCAGTTAGGGATAGAGCGATTTCGCAGATGTAGTGAATGCGATCGCAGGGTATCTGACCCCCTCGACGCTGCAACAGGAGTGATGTTATCTAAGTACAATCCATTCCTTACATGATTTGTATGACATTAAATCGAGTTAGTGTCACTTTAAGCGCCGACGATCGCAAAGCCATCATGACGGCGATCGGCACGATCAGCTTCGCCCAAGGTTGACGATTAGCGCAGAGCGCAACTCCGCAGGAACTGCGATCGCGGCTATTATGCTCAATTGTTTGGATGGAGCGCAACAACATACCGATTGCCGTTTCTATCTCAGGATAGGAACGTTTCTTTTTAGCGAAGGAACTGTTCTTCTTGGCAATGGAATAGTGTTGCAGCAGCAAGAATTATTTTGTTGATAGAACAGAACTGTCCATCGACGCGAAGAAGCTGTCTATCAGCACAAAGAAACTGTCCATCAGCACAAAGAAACTGTCCATCGACGTGAAGAAGCTGTCCATCAACGCGAAGAAACTGTCCATCGACGCGAAGGAATGATGCTTCGGTAGAAAGAAACTTTTTATCAGCTACAAGGAATGATGCTGTAAGAACGCCACAAAGTCTTCATGGCCTGTCCAAGGATTCAGACTTGCGCGGTTCTGTCAGTGAAAATCGATTAGCTTTGAGAGAGAATCATCGGTAGGTTTCTGCTCCGAAGCCATGACCTGATTCAATTTGTATAGGGTTGCCTGTGTTCATCTGTTGCAGCCCTTCTAAGATGCCGGAGACGGCTGAATTTAAGACTTGGTAAACCGCATCCAGTTGCCTCGGATCTGGCTGATGCGTCCATTCATTCATAAAAAACTTCTTCACCTCAATGGACAACACACAAGCAGAGCGCGGAAAGTGCTGGTGAATCCATTGAGCAAAGTGTCCACCTGTAAATTTCACGTTCTCGCGCACGTCGAGCTGCCGTCCTAGAAAGTTAAACTGGCGCAACTCGACTAGCGCCCGATCAATCACTGGCGACCAGTAGGAACGATTAGCGCAACGCGCAACTTCAGAGAAATTGCTTCGCACACTTCCAAAGGAATCGAGCGTTTTCGTGCCGAGATTGATCTCAGGATTATCACAGGCATGAGCAGCTTGTCCATCACGACGGTGATTATAAGTATGCAAATCCAAAATGACAAAGTGCCCAAATCGACGCTCCAGACGGCGACAAACTTGCTCTAGCTCAGCGTAAAACGCATCGTATTGCGCTAGCGATCGCGCCATCACCGCTTCAGGTAAGGGTTGCTTCCAGACCTGTAGCCCCCACGCATCTTGGGGCTGTCGATAGATTGCGGCTTCACGCGGACGATTTAGATCAACCTCAAACCGCGATCGCATCACGATCAGCCGAGTCTGAGCAATCCGAGTCCACTGGGCAGTAAACGGATCTTCTTCCCGACGGCGATCGCTGTGGTCTAACGCGAGATGCGTCGCCACTTCTTCACGCACAGCATGTCCGTCATGAATTGCGGCGGTGACCAAAGGTTGATTTCCGATCGTCCAAATCCAAGGATGCGACGACCTAATCGCGGTATGCGGATTCAGCATGGCTTCCCTCACCAGAATCATTCCCTGCTAACATCGCCGGTTCAATCGGCAGTTCAAGCTGATGCAAGAGCGCTTCTACCTGTGCCTCTAGCTCATCACAAGCTGTCCGTACCAGCGCTAATCCAGTTTCTCTAGTTAGTTCAGCCGTGGCTGGAGCAAACTGCTCTAACAGTCTGGCTTCGGTCGTCTGATATGTGTTTTCGGAATTGTCTGCCCGAATGGTCGTTCGGAGCCTTTCTAGATAAGCAGATTCTGCCGCTTGGTCTGCGGTTTTCTCATCGCGCTCTGCGCCAATCGCGAATTGCAGCAGGGAATCCAGATAGGTTTTGACTTGGGCTTGCTTTACACCTTCGGTTACAGCGGCATATAACAGCTCGCCATTGAGATAAGCAAATTCTGGCACTAGAAGCTGTTGGTCTTTCACCTCAAACGTGTGAACGCCTGCGGCTGGGCGCACGGTGAGTTTCTCTCGACGCACGCGATCGGCAGCACTATACACCAAAGCCGCGATCGATAAAATCACGTCGGGATAGTTGCCATCGGTTTGACGCAGTTCGATCGTGCCGTGTCCATTTAGCCGCACGGGATTCCAAGCGGATTTAAGCAAGCTTCCACCTGCATTGAGAAACTGCGATCGTTCGACTCCCGCGCGATCCATCGCGGCAAGCCAAGCATAGTAACGCTCAAACTGTTGCTCCACGAGTTGCTCAACAGTGTCCGCATACGGGCGCAGTGCTCCGACTCTTGGTAAGTGTGTGTAAACGCCTTCCCATCCAAAGGTTTCATTGCCGCGATAGTGGACGGTACGCGCGGCTAATCCAAACACTTTGCCTTCATAGAACGGGCAAGCGCGAGACAGCGCAATTACAGCCGCATCCATTGCCGTAGCTAAGTTGTACAGATTCACGGTCTCGGCTCGTGCTTCGGGCGAAACTTGGTAAGACACACCCACTTGAGGATCGACCGTGCCCTCGGCTAACTCCAGATGCAGATGCGTTCCAATGCAGCGACCGGCATCCAGAAAGCGATCATAGCCAACAGTGCGAGCCTGAATGTGATAGTTCGGCACATCACGGATCGTGGGGGACAGATGCAGTGGGTATTGGGAAAGCGGGTAAAGTCGCAGTCCTAACTGTTTTGCAGCCATCAGCAGAATTTGCAGATTGTGCAGGTAGTGGTTGGCGAGCGCTGCCACGCTGCAAGCTGGCTCGGTGTTGATCTCGACCATGCTTTTCACAAACTCTGGCGCAAAGTTCTCTGGGTTGCGCCCTTGAGTTTGAGCGAGGTGATGACAACCTTGCAAGAGTTCATCGGCGCGATCGACAATGATCCCTTCTGGATTTACAATAAAAAACTCCTGCTCTAGCCCGATCCGGCGGTTGAGATCACGCATCATAATTCAGCCTATCTGCTGGAACAATCCTAGTTGCACGGCATCGATGACTTGAAAGTTTGCATTCGGTAGTTTGACTGATTTCAATCCTACAGCACGTCTACCGATTGAAAGAGAGAAATTACTAAGTGATGGCTTTAAGATAAATGGACTCTTCCCAGCTTTTATTGGAGATTTATCGTGTCTGAGGATGTTGATGTTGAGAAGCTTGCCGGTGTTTTGAACAACACGGGTCAACAGGGCAAAGGAAACTTTGTCAGAATGCTTTGGAATACCCAGCCAGGAGACGTACAAAGCCAGCTCATGCCTCTGCTGAATGCAGAGACACGACAGGCAATTGCGTCTTCCTCAGATGGTTCGGAGCAAGAAGGTTCGGAGCAAGATAGTTCCGAGCAGCAGGATACTTAAGCGGTGCGAAGCCCTTTGCGATTGGCTTTACCAAGCTCCGAAGGATTGCGTGCCCCGGCTGAGTTGTTTTTGCTGCGGCTAGACTTGGCTTGGGTTTGAGGTTTTGCCCGTTTATTGCGGGGTTGCGATCGCTTACGGTTTGGTTGATCTGATTGGGTCTGGGCTGAAGCGGTTGGCTCGTATCCTGCAATCACGTCTTCGGTGATGGTTCGCTTCAGCAATCGTTCAATGCTTCTTAAGAGCGGATATTCATCGCGGCAGACTAGGGATATTGCGCGTCCTTCGTTGCCAGCGCGACCTGTGCGACCAATGCGATGCACATAGTCTTCGGGAACATCGGGCAGATCGAAATTGACCACATAGGGGAGATGGTCGATGTCTATCCCGCGAGAGGCGATGTCAGTGGCAACTAATACCCGAACTTTTCCCTGCTTAAAGTCGCTGAGAGCGCGAGTGCGGGCAGCTTGGGTCTTGTTGCCATGAATCGCCGTGGTTTTAAGCCCATCTTTTGTTAATTGCTCCGCCAGACGGCTGGCCCCATGTTTGGTGCGGGTAAAGACGAGCACCTGCTGCCAATTGTGAAAACTAATCATATAGGCAAGCAGTTCTTGCTTGCGATCGCGATTCACGGGGTGAATGATCTGGGTTACTTGCTCGGCGGCGGTGTTACGAGGAGCCACTTCGATGAGAGTGGGAGACTTGAGCAGAGTATTAGCAAGCTGCTGGATCGCTTTAGAGAAAGTCGCAGAGAACATCAGCGTCTGACGGGATGCGGGAAGCACTGCCAAAATTTTGCGAATGTCGTGGATAAAGCCCATATCCAACATGCGATCGCATTCATCTAGCACCAGTATCTCTATCTGAGAGAGGTCGAGGGTCTTTTGCCTCAGGTGGTCGAGTAGGCGACCCGGCGTGGCGACTACAATATCAACTCCCCGGCGCAGCGTTTTAATTTGCGGGATGATTCCGACACCGCCATAGATGACTGCTGATTGCAGGGGAAGATATTTGCCGTAGGTTTTGACACTATCGCTGACTTGGGCTGCGAGTTCGCGGGTGGGGGTAAGAATTAGCGCACGAGGAGTGTGGTGTCCTTTGTGGGGTTTGGTGGTGCTGAGGCGCTGCAATAAAGGCAGGGTAAAGCCTGCCGTCTTGCCCGTCCCAGTTTGGGCACTAGCGAGGATGTCTCGCCGTTGCAAGATAGCAGGAATCGCCTGCTGCTGGATGGGAGTTGGTTCGCTGTAGCCTTGTTCAGCAACAGCACGAAGCAGGTCGGTCGTCAGACCGAGGTTCTGAAATGTCATGGATGCAATTGCTCCTAGTGGTGCCCCTATCCCAAATAAAATCCTGGGACCAGTCTAAGAGCAGTAAACTTGTGATTCGGTTGAATGGCTCTGATAAGCAAGTTTCAACGTGCCAATAATAGACCGGAGTGTACTGGCAAGGGTTTATCCTAACAGAAATAGGGGTAAAGCGGCGATCGCTGCTCGATATTGGAACGATCGTGAGGTTAATAGACGAGTGTTAGTGATTCATCACTTATTTGCTCAGTGATGCAATTTTGCCCTCACCCCAACCCTCTCCCGCAGGAGAGGGAGCAAGACTCTGGTTCTCCTTCTCCTGCGGGAGAAGGGGTTAGGGGATGAGGGCAACCCGGAGCTATGCAAGTGTTGGAGTTATTCAATCCACGATCCT
>JAHHHP010000119.1 GCA_019359275.1 Myxacorys chilensis ATA2-1-KO14
CAGATCTTTGGTCGGACTCGGGGCTATCTTTCCACGCTCAAAAAGCAGGGGCATCCTCTACTCGACGCTCTGGAACAGCTATTTCTAGGACGTCCCATTTCCCTGAATCTTCAGCCTGAGTAGTTACAAAATTTCAATCGCACAGCGGAAGGAGTTGAACTCCAGGATAAACTAGCTGAAGAGAAGAGGGTGAGAGAGGAGGGCGTTAAGCGTATTTCGACGCTAGAACAGGAAATTAATCAGAAGAAGAATGAGTGGAAAGTACAGCATAAAATTAATGAAGATTTTCGAGAAGAGCTTTCCCAAGAAACTAAAAAACGCGGGCTTTTCGAAATTTATCAAAAAAACAAAAAACAAAAGCAGGAAAATAATAAGCTCAGAACTTTAGAGGAAGAGCAATTAAATCTTCAGAGTCGTTTAATAGAAGATAGGGCTTCTGTTGCAAGGAGTATTGTATTAAACAAAAGAGAAATTGAGCAATTACGCTACTTAGCTCAAAAATCATATCCGCAATTAGAACAAACGAAGAAGGCAGCAGACAAAGCGGTTAAGAAAGCTGAAGCTTTTCTTCGGACGAAGCTTCAAGAGCGACTTACTCTTGTTGCTAACAAAGAATTGCAAGGGTTGAAAGCTCCAGACAATGAAGAGCTGCCACCCTGGTTTTCTGCGTGGGGAATTACAGAAGTTTTTGCTTCAAATTATGCAGTTGAGACAACACCTAGGAAGAGATTAGCGCGTCTTTTGGAGGAGATGCCCGGTGGTAGCATCGGAATTACTGGACCTAGAGGAGCTGGCAAGAGCACATTGATGCGGTCATTTTGTGGAACAAGTTCTCCTAGCGAGTTGAAAGAACGCAGTATTGCTTCCACAATGCTTTCAGCTCCTGTAAAGTATGAAACACGCGATTTTGTTCTTCATATTTTCTCATCAATTTGCAACTTGGTGCTTGCAGATTACGCTCACGAAACAAATAGTATTAACAAGTCAGAGAGAACTGAAGCCAACTCTGAAGAGGACAAATTTGATAGAAAGCCTGAAGAAATAACTTCGTCTTTGAGTAGTAATCTTAGCAGGAATATAAATCAGTTACTCGGGCGACGGGCCTTACTTGTAGTCAAGCTCTTAGGCACGATCTTAGTAATATCAAGCTTTCAACTTGCTTATACTTCTACATTTAGATTACCTCAATATGACAAAGCAGTTCCTGAAACAGCAGCATTAAATTCTCCTCAGCCTGAGCCTTCACCTCAGAACGCCAACGAAAGACCTCTAAACGTTGATTCTCTTCAGAAGACTATGCCACCAGATATAGCGTTACTCAAGTATTTTACGGCATTAGGAATTACACCAAGTTCTGCGTTTCTGGGAGGAATCATTCTATTAATTTTAGAGCTTTTATCTTTACCTTCACTGGCAAAGGATTATTTATATAGATCAAAGGTTTATTCATATAGATCAGATGACTCTGAATTAAGCTCGTCCAAATCAAGGTTAATCGAAGAAGCGAAATCATACTTGAAAAGTATTAAATTTCAGCAAAGCTATACATCGGGTTGGGCAGGATCGCTAAAGCTTCCCATTCTATTAGACACGTCAGTCAATCAAGCAACTACGCTCTCAAAGCTGCAAATGACATTCCCTGAAATCATTCATGAATATAAGAAATTTGTTCAAAGTTTTCTAGATATTACAAAAGGTTCACTAATCATTGGAATTGATGAGTTAGATAAGTTAGATGCTGACAAAGTTCAAATTTTTCTGAACGACATTAAAGCACTTTTTGGAATAGAAAATTGCTTTTACTTAATTTC
The DNA here is from genome assembly GCA_019359275.1 of Myxacorys chilensis ATA2-1-KO14. Taxonomy (GTDB): domain Bacteria; phylum Cyanobacteriota; class Cyanobacteriia; order Leptolyngbyales; family Leptolyngbyaceae; genus Myxacorys; species Myxacorys chilensis. The sequence goes on from JAHHHP010000119.1 coordinate 1,812, forward strand.
CGTTTCAGAAGATGCGATGAGCAGTTTTGAGCGTAGAGGCATCCCTTTTCGCGATGCATTCGATAGCACATTTGATACGATTATTCATATAGATTACCTTACTCTTGATGAAGCCAGAAATCTCATTGATCGACGGGTACTTGGGCTACCTCGATTGATGTTCTACTTCATCTACTGCTTCTCAAGTGGATTAGCTAGAGACTTAATTCGCTCATGCCGTAGTTTATTGGAAGAAGTTGATTTTGATCGTCCAGAGTCCTTCCAAAAGATTTCTGCTCCAGAGCTTTATGAAAAGGCAATTTCTAGAGATATTGAAGCAAAGTTGCGTTCAATTTATATTGAAGCGAAAAAAGTGACTGTAGAATCTTCTGCGAGCGATTTCCTAGAAGCAACTCGTCAGCTAGAGCAGCTTATTATGACGGGTTTATCATCAAAGGCTTTATTAGAGGTTTGTCAAAAATTAAGCTATGAACCTACAATGAATAACTTTAACTCCAGTGCTAGTTTGGAAAACTTAAGGATTGATCTAACAGCTTACTTATACTACATGGCAACTTTATTTGAAATCTTTGTGGAGAGGAGTTGCTCTAAAATACTGAATGGCTCAACTAAATCACTTGCTTACTTGAGTAACTTAACAAAAGCTCGACAATTCTTCACCGTGAACCCAAAATTCGCTTGTTTGCTAATCTCCGATTTTCGACAAACCCAACGCTTAGAGATTGACTTATAGTCCTCTTCCAACTGAAATTTGTCCAAATGTTAAACGAATTGCAGTTGGAAGAGCCAGCTACCAATTGGGTTAGTGGAGCGACGGAACCCGACAGCGTCCGTTACTCAGAGCCGCCCTACTTAAAAATTCTAATCTCAATATAGATTTTTATGAAGGTGGCATGGCCGTTGTCGACGGGTTGTAAACCATACTGTCCAAAGTACAAGCAAACTAACAAATCGATGGAGCGGCGAGCTAAGAGGCTTTGGCTTCGTTTCAGGTTTATCTGTCGCCGATCAACAGCAATGCTATCAAGTTATTTTCTCAGTTTTTAGTCTTCTGCCATAATCGCAGCGCCAACCTCATACAGAACCCTTGCCCTTCTGCGGGGTACAGACTGTGTGAAAACTCGAGAGGAAGTACAGATGAGCTACCCTGAGAAAGTGTTTCTAATCCACCAATGAGATGCCTCATATCCAAGGGCGAGATCGGCACAGCGAAGTGCAGTTTCCGCCTACATTAGATGACTATATTGACGCTGAAAACCCGGTGCGGTTTATCGACGCATTCGTGGACCAACTGGACTTGGCAGCATTAGGATTCGTGCGAGTGGCGGCGGCAGTGGAAGGACGACCTGGCTATCATCCGGGTGATCTTCTCAAGCTCTACCTGTACGGCTACCTCAATCGCATCCGCTCGAGTCGAGGCTTGGAGCGTGAGACCCATCGGAATGTGGAACTGATGTGGTTGCTCAAACAATTGCGTCCAGACCACAAGACAATTGCAGATTTCCGCAAAGTTCACAGCGATGCACTGCGAGGAGTGTGTCGGCAGTTCACGCAACTGTGCAAAGAATTGGAGTTGTTTGGCGGTGAGTTGGTTGCAATTGATGGCAGCAAATTTCTCGCAGTGAACAGTCGGCGACGCAACTTCACTGTGGACAAGCTCCAGAAGATCCTCAAGGAGGTCGATGAGCAGATCGAGGGCTACCTGAGTGAGCTAGAGCAACAGGACGCAGCAGTCCCCGCTCTTGAGCAGAGCGAGCGCCTTCAGCGCAAACTAGAACGGCTCCACGAGCGCAAAGCCAAGCACGAAGCACTGCAAGCGCAGATGACCGAGTTGGGACAGACACAACTCTCGCTCACTGACGCAGACAGTCGCCGCATGGTGGATGGACCCCACGCATCGATCTGCTACAACGTGCAAACAGCGGTTGATGCAAAGCACAAGTTGATTGTGGCGCATGAAGTCACGAATGAGGTGAGTGATCAATTGTGGCTTGCAGCCATGGCATTGCAAGCTCAGGAGGTGATGGACGTTGAGGAAATCGAAGCCGTCGCCGACCGGGGCTACTATGACAGCCAGAATGTGAAGCAATGCGTCGATGCTGGGATCACCCCTTATGTTTCAAAGCCTCCGACCTCGAAGAACGGACCGCTCGGACGCTTTACCAAAGAAGCCTTTACTTATGATGGAGAACTGGATGTCTACCGCTGTCCAGCAGGCGAAAGATTGACATTTCGATTCGAGGCAACGCAAAAAGGACGGATGATGCGCAACTATGAATTGCCTTCTCGGGTCTGTCGCAATTGTGAGCTGAAGATGCAGTGTACAGATGCGGCTCGTGGGCGCAGGATTAGGCGTTGGGAGGATGAGTCCTTATTGGAGGAGATGCGAGATCGAGTCAAGGCAAATCCGCAGCGAATGAAGCAGCGTCGAGAGATAGTCGAGCATCCGTTTGGGACGTTGAAGTGCGGGATGAATCAGGGGTACTTCTTGTGTCGTGGACTGACGAAAGTCAGGGGCGAGATGAGTTTATCGATTCTGAGTTACAACTTGAAGCGAGTTTTCAACATTTTGGGAACTGAAGCGATGATAGCTGGATTAACAGTAAAGAAAACGGTAAAGGAGTAAGATTTCCATTGTAAATCTCCTGATCTTGAACCGCTAGAAATAATTGGCGATGATAGGGAAATGCAATCGGTTCTCATCGAGAGAAGAATAATTCCGATTAGAGCAGCCTTCTGAGTTTTTACACAGTCTGGGGTACGCAGAAGTCCAACTTAAAAGCCGCATTCTCTCGTCAAGATGCCCCCTGATGACGAACGAGAGAATGCGGCTTCTGAACTATCACCTTTCGGTTATATAGTCCAAATCTAGTCCACCTCAAAATTGTGGCTAATATCTACTAAATTTGAGCCTTCAGAGGAAATTACACCTTTAGGGGCAGTCTCTATGGCTCCGGCGCTGGCATCCCCCACGATCGCCACATTGCGCCCAATCTCTAGCGCAATCTGTTGCAAGGCGATCGCCGTTGAATGCTTATTCATCATCCCCGCTTCGTGCAGCCAGAGCCGCACTATGCCTTGAGTCGTTTGAACTTCAGAATCTAATTGCTGGCTCATCGTCTTTTCTCAAACGCGGTTGTTTTCGCTAAGAAGTCCTCTAAGTCTTCGACTCGGTGATCTGTTTCAGTTTGCTCGTTAAGCTGGCGCGTTCTGAGGTGCTGAAGTGCCTCTTTCACATTGTTGAACCCTAGAACAATACAGTCATTCATGCGACCGAGCTTCTCATCTCCCAATTGCCCATTATGCTGAACAACGAGATTCAACTCTCGTAGGTCAGTTTTCATTGCCGCAACGGTGGTCGAGGCTTTCCAGACAAACGCCATGATACCGAAGCAAAACGAGAGCACGCTGATCAAGATTCCGATCACTTCAGGTTTTAGCATCAGATTGAGCCTCCAGTTCACCTAAAAAGGTTCGCAATGCCGCCGCGATCGCTTCTCGGCTGCTCAGTTGCCCGATCGCAATTTGGAAGGCGATGAAGGCGATCTGCTGCTTCAGTTGACGAGTAATTTTCATGATTGCATTCTCCATTTATCCGCCGCGTCACCAATAAACATTAGTGTAGGTAAGGCCGCATTCAGTGCTGCGATTAACTCTTCTTTCGTGCCAAATATCGCGTGATACTGCGGCAAGTTCTCCCACTGCTCAGCCAGTAGCGCTACATCGTTAGGCGTCACCTGCAAGGGTTCAGAATCCCTTGTCACGTGTTCCATGCCATCGCTCGATTGAACAACCGTAGAACGCCAAATTTCAGCTAGTGTTGACCCCTTGACGATGATTTCCTCTGTACGTCTTAGCGTACTGCGAGTGATGGTGACTCCTTGGGACGTGTAAAACATGTGATTTTGTCTCTTAAGCTGTCGTGTTGTTCGTGAAGTAACCCTGATTGCCTAACTTAGTTAGCAGATCGCCTAGTGCTATATTTCCGCCTCTAGAACCTGTAATACTTGCTTTACCTCCAGGGGTAGCGCCTCTCATCCCTAACGCACCACTTGTAGAGCCTACTGTTATCGCGCCATCAAAAGCGACTCTCAACCCTATAACCCCGGCTGCTGATTTGACTTGTAGTAAATCTGTTGTTGCGCCTGCGTCAGGTTGAATGACTAGCGTTTTACGAGTATTGCTAGCTATAGCGGTATTTAACGAGTTGATTTGAGCTTGCAAGTTATCGATCAACTCAAATAAGACTTGCCCTAGTTCCTCTAAATCTGAAACCGTCGCAAAGCTGCTATGAGCGTATGTTGATAGATGCTGAGATAACAGATTGCTAGCTACTCCAGAATCCTCTTTACTGCTTACGCTTTGTTGAACACTCCATAGCGACTGACTTAAGGTAACAAGACTCTGATTCGTAGAGGCGATGCTAGAAGCATTGGCAGAGATTTGTTGATCAATCGAGTCTAACCTTTCATCAATAACCGACTGCAACGCTACCCATTCAATCGAGCCGTTGTCATCGGCAAATCTAAGTGATTGACCTGTAAGCGGCTTACTAGCGGGAAATTTAAGGTTATAGTTCTCAGCTAAACCTCTAACAAATAACTGAACAAATTTATCACCCTTGTCCAGTAACCGCAGAATTAGAAATCTACTCATTTCACTTATAGATCACGACCTTATAGAATCCCTCTAGCGGCTCTAGTGGGCTGAAATCAAAAATAAGATTGCTGTCATCTGCAATGGTGACATCTGCGACTTCAAAATGGCGCTTATTGCTGTCCCAGACATCGTAAGACACGAATTCTTCTTGTAGGTCGTGAGTCGCAATGAACAAGCCATTCTCTAGCTGATCTTGGGTTACTGTAAACACTCGCTTGTTTCTGTTCAAGTCGTAACCCTCTAGATAGTCGATCGCGATCGTCCAGTTGATTTTGTAATGCCTAGACCGCCTCACCGCAATGCTAGAAGAATAAAGCCAATTAGGAGATTCACCCAGGTCTAGAATTAACGTCTCTTTGTCACTAAAAAAGTGACGCAGGTAGAAAATTTCTTTAACGCCTGCATTCTCTCTGCTTCTAGCAATCCATCCTTTTGAAACAAAGGGAGTGGGACTGGTTGACAGATTCCTGATTCTAATAACCTGAGCGTCTACGGGTAAGGTGTACTGCCAGTCTCTAGTAATAATGCCTTCAAAAAGTGTTGTCCAACCCATGCTTTTTACTGCTGACTTTACCGTTACCCGTCATGCTTGTTAAGCGAGAAAACAACATTACGTTACTTCATCGTGTTATTTTCCCGCTAATTAAAGCACGTCCCCACAACGACAGGTAATTCAAGGATTGACTGCCTTTCTTCGTATTCCCCACCTTCTAGGTATTCCTCCAATTCGTCTTCATTTACCGAGCGTGGCAATCCATCCGTACCGATAACGCATACAGGAGAAACGTTACCGTAAAGGATGTCCCAAGCTCTAATTAAAGTTTGCTCAAATTCAAAGGAACCAGGAAGGAGGAGAATAGAATCCATTGGTCAAACCTTGTTACTGGACGAGTTGCTTACCTGCGTTGATGATCGTCCAACCTGCGGGTAGTCCTGTCCCTACAGCATCGTCATCCACAAACGTAGAATAGGATTCTTCGCGCTGTTCAGCACCATCACCGATGGTAATAAGCTTCCGTGCGCGTTGAGGTCGTGGGAAGTTTGTTCCCGTGACGTAATCCTTCTCGGTCGCGACGCAGTCTTGGATACCTAAATTAGCTCGATCCGCGCCAATTGCGGTATAGGTAGCAAGCGGCATTTTCCACGCATATTTGATAGTGTCCACTTCAACAAAAACCGCTTTGCTCCTGGTGCTAGAGCGTTGCGGCTTGATGAATGGCGAGCTGAGATTCCATTTTGCAGCCAACAAGGTCGCTCTCTGCTCAATTGAGTAGTAAGAATTGGTTCCACCCTTGGAAGCTCTACCAGGTTTCGGTGTGTTTGCACCAAAGACCAATTTTGCCGTCCCTCCTACTGCCGCAGCTTGGCCTAGAGCTGTACGCGCCGCCGCCTCAGTATTCGTCAAGAACCCATATTTGATTGTTGCACCCGTGAACGGAGTCACCATGACCCGATCGCGAGACTTGCGCGGATTGCCCATCTGAAATGACCTCTCTAAAGAACCAGCAAGAATCGTAAATCTACGTCTACCTTGCCCAGTAGAATTAAATTTGCAACACCATACAGGGAAAGGTTTCTGCCCGTTTCTGCATATATAACCCTATGGGTTATGAGTTCTCAAAGTAGTTCCAAGTTGACTTGAAGATTGAAATATCGGTCTACTTCAAAACTGGACTTTCGGGAGGTTCTGAGTCGTGATACATTTCTAACTTCTGCGTAAAATTAGCGTATCCCTTCCCTTCTAGGTCTACATAATCGGGGTCAGTACCGTCCGTCTGTCGAGTCAGTAGAGTGGCATAAGCGGGAAAGACTCTAATCGTGTCTTTCTTTAACTTAATATTTCTGTCCTTCTCTTCGGTTATGGACAGCGTTAGGATTTCCGTGGTCGATAGCGTCAGCAGTTTTCTGAGGGTGCTTTCAGCTTCACTCGGACTCGCGCCATAGACGGCCATCTGACGCCCGTTCTTGAGGTTCGCCGTGCAGCGATACTTGCCCCATTCAAACGGCGTCATGGCCAGCTTGATTTGCTCCCATGTCAAGCCTATTTTGACATCTGGAATGTTGTAATTGACCGTCTTGATCAGATTCCCCTCGGCACTCCGATAAGGGGGTTTCTCCTTCCCTCTGAACGTAACCGATAGTTTACGGACGTAAGGATTCGCCTTGACGTAATCGATCAGGGGATACCCTACAAACTGTCCAATTTCACGATTACGAACTAGTTTGCTGGTTCCAAGAATATTCGTAGCGATCGGTTTGAGTTCACTGGCTCTACCACGCAGGACGATAGATTCATCGTCGTTTCGCTGGTCCGGCTGGAGTTCTATCAGCTTCTCTTTCCCGTGGTGCGCCGCCGTCGCCAATTTACTCGCCTTGAATGCCTCCTCAATGCCAAACGTAACGACATATAGCGCTTCAAATACAGAATCCTCTACTCCTTCTTTTAGTCCCGTTAGAAAAGCCTTTAGAGTCGCATCAGGGACGCTCTCAATTTTCTTTTCGATTTGATCGCTAATAATCCAGGGTTCTTTGTACTCGTTGATTGGTTTTGCCCCAAATAGCCTTAAACGCCTCATGGTCAGCATCGCCTGAATCATCGCACTCTCACCCGCTTTCGTCACAGCCGTGTTCACGAGTCCTAGCAGTTTAGAGCGCAGCTCCTCTCCTCCCTCTTCTGCCAATTTGAGTAGAACGTGTCCGGCGATAATTGGGAACTTGAAGGTCGCAGCTCCGGCGATCGCGATCGCCCCTAACCAGACCGCGCCACTGCCCACTAATTCACCGAGCGACGTGACGACCGCTAGGCCGTTTTGCTTGATTTGGTTTTGCAGCATGGCGTCCGTTTGCGCCCAGTCGTAGGTGTAGATCGTCAAAATCGCAGAAATAAACCATTGACTTAACTTGCTAAGCGCCCAACCTCCGATACTGACGATCGCGCTGAGAGCAAACCCTAGCAGTTTTTTCCCCGCGTTAAACAGGAAATCTAAAACTCCTCCTTCCCCGGCTCCTCCACCCGTGGACAAGTCCCCATCCTGCTCACGAGTCAACGCGCCATAGATATCGATCAGTTTTTCGCCGGCGAGATCTTTCGCCACTTTACTGAACAGTTGAGATCGCGTGAGCGTGAGTAGTCCTGTCTCCATAACGCCTTTACTTTCTTTCTGTGAAACAACGTGAGGCTAGTGTTCCACTGACTGATCCATTGGATGACACTTAACCGTCCGCTTGATCGCTGGGTTTAAGGTAGCTTGTTTTGTCCCGAGCTTTAGTCGTGGCGTCTCCTGGGTTTTTCAGTCCTGCCGGTGTTTCGTTCAGGTACTGAATGAACTTATCCCAGTCCTCATCGCTTTCCGCTATCTCGTCCTTAATTTTGTCACCGTCTAGCTTTCCGGCGAGTGCCTTTTTGGTCACGGCGGCACGGGTCATGCCGGCAACAATCAGCAACTGATTGAGCTTAGAAATGATGTCGTTGTCGTCCGGCTCTTTTAGGACAATCGATTGGATGTCTACCTCTGATTTCTCCAGAAACCCCTTCACCGACTTGCTACGCGGGTCGATTGGGATCTGTAGTTTTTTGCTGCTAGTCTCAAACTTGAACCCTAAGAAGTCGCTGATTGCCCGGAGGTAGTCTACGGCTAAGCTGATTTGCGCTTTATTCTGTACGGTTTCACCGACATTTTTGATCGCCACTTCTGAGATTAGGTCGGTATCGCTATCCAGCGAGAGGAGTAAGCCTACAATTTCGCTGACAGCTTCTGACAAATTCTCAATCTCGATCAACTTCTCTGTGCCTGTAGCATCCTTGTATTTGATATTCAAGGGGTAGTAGCCTAACGCGCTGTCAATCTGCCTAAACTGCCAGTTTTGATAGTCTACTAACGTGTAGATTTTTTCTACCTCTTCTACCTCATTAGCCTTGAGATGAATCTTTTTAGGCATTGATGCCGGTAAGCGATGAAATCCCGCTCTAGCAAATGATGGTGTTTGTAGTGCGTTGACATACCCTAGCAAGTTTCCGACTTGAAAGGTTGCTACGTCATTACCTACATAGTGTGTTGCTGTTACCTCCTTAATTTTGGCTTCTGGGTTGATTGACATATTAGGTGTATCGCTATCGCCACTAAACCAAGTAGCACCTCCTAAAATGTTGAACGATCTAAGGTTAGTCTTTCTAACCTCTACCAGTGATTCAAAAATCTGTCTCAATAGTGCTTTTAACCCCTCTAGGTCTTGAGTGTAATCTTTAGGCACTATTTGATCGGGTAGTTGATTTACTTGACTTCCTAGAACGCTTACATCGTTGTCTAGGTCAAGTAACTCTCTTAGTAGGTTTCCTAGTCCATCTAAAACATTCTCGTTCCCAATATGAAACTCTAAGCAGCACTTATCCTGTTTTGTTGAGATTGTCTTAAGTGTTGGAGGAATACCCGCTAGCGGTTGCAGTAGCGTATTGATGTTTGTTAGTGACTGAAGGATACCGCTAATGTCGATTCTTTGAATCGCTTTGACATCCGCCTTAAGTGCTGTTAACTCATTCGCTATTGCGCTAGTCCTTTGATTTATGTTTAGGTTCGTTGTTTGGCTCCCAGACTGAATCAAGCTATTGATTTCTGAAAGTCTGGATTCAATTCTAGACAGTTGACTAGTGACTGCTGACAAGTCAACCTTTGATGTACCGCTAGCAGAGGTAGGAATCTTGTTGACTTGACCCTGTATAGAGGTTAATTGACTTTGTAGCGGTGAGAGATCGACTTTAGGGCTAGTGGCAGAGAGCTTACTGATTTGGCTCTGAATAGAGCTTAATTGACTCGTTACAGAGGATAGATCAACCTTTCCACTACCGCTAGGTGGCAATTTATCTAGCTGTGAAGAGATAACCCCTAGCTTACTTTCAATGCTGCTTAAATCGGCTTTACCGTTGCCACTGCTACCCGTTCCTAAGTTCTTCAGTTGTCCTTCGATTGCGCTCAATCTGATGTCTAGCGCTGTGTAATTGAACTGTCTAAGCAGTTCACTGTTTTTAGCGGTAGCGCGGTTTAGGTTCTCTATTTTATCGTTGAGAACCTTGAGTAATTCGTAGGACGCTTTATTGTCTCTACCTTGCTGTTTTAGTTCAATTAACTGAGTTTTTTGACTCTCAATCGCCTTAAAGATTTCGTTAGCTGACAGTAAATCAAAGAGTAGACCAATTAGCGGTAGCACTTTCAGGAGTGTGCTAGCTATCTTGCCAAATACTCGTACCGCAGGTAAAACCTCATTTGCTATCTTGCCAACATCTTTACCAGTAGTTACGGCTACGTCTACGGTCGTTTCAACGCCTCTAATAATCTTTTTCGAGTTAGAGGCTATATCACGTAGATATTGCAATGCAGATTCTAGCGTTCTATTTAGCGGTCTGAACCAACTCGATAAGGTTCTATCTACTTGCTTGAATCCGCTTCTAGCTAACTCCGATAGAGGCTTAAATACTTTACCGTTTAGCTCAACAGAAATAGGCTTGAGAATCGACTTCTCGAATGTACCAACAATTGGGTTAACAAGGTACTTCTTAAAAAAGCTCTCTGGCTTTTTTATAAATTCTTTTACCTTTTGATCGTTAACGACGTCTGTTACTGGTTTGATTTGCTTTTCTAGGTTTTTCCTAATTACATCTAGGTTGTCACCTACGCCACTTTTTTTGTATAGCTCCTCAAAGGCTTTTTTAGTCTCATCAAATTCCTGAGTCAGACCGTTTCTCAGTCCATCTGATAGCTCTTGAAGTGTTAGCTTACCATCGCTCATTCTGTTGCCTCATTCTTAATAGTGTTAGCTCTATTGAGCTTCATTGCAAATGCAAGCAAACCGTTTTTTATCATTCGAGTAAACTTGCAGACACTTATTAGGGCATCGGTCGCAATCAACATAGATCCCAGTAGGCTCACTAACAAAAGTTTGCTTAAACACTTCCTCAAAAGCATCCGCTACAGTCCCCTCTACAATTAGTTCCCAAGCTTGTGATCCGGTACTACCGCTAAGTGGTATTTGATTTCCTAGGGAGTCAATAACGTAGATATCCAAAATTTCTACTTCACCGTAGGTTCCTCCTCTAGGTAAAGGTTGACTATACGTTTGAATTAACCCCTCTTCATATTGATAGGGGATATCAACTTGCTCATACTGCTCTGTGGTCTCGTTGTAGACATATTCATAATTCATGCCGTCTACGGTGATAGTCCAAATGTAAACATCCGTTCCCTCTGGTGACGTGCGCTCAAACACTTCTCGCAGGTTGCTTGGAGCGCCGTATACATATCGCGTTTGCTCTAAGGTGTTGCCGTCAAGGTCTGTGTAGAGTGTGATGGGAGTAGGAATACCGTTAACAATGTGATAGTCAACAATAGAGTAAACGAAGTGCAATTCGTAGTACTCGTACACGTTTAGTTCTCCTCCCTGACCAGGAGGATTTTTGTAAATCTTGATTGGTGTAAAGGTTGTTTTGCAGCTAGTGGGTGAACCTGGAACTTGTTCATCCCAGGTTATTAATGCCGCGTCCTTACCCTTACAGCCTTCGTAGATTAGCTGTTTAGGCATTTTTAGATGACGCTATCGGGATCAAATTCACTAGCGGTCGTATCAGCAGTGTAGATCGTTACGTCGTAGTTGTATCCAATTTTGACACCAGTTCCACGCGTGACGAACGACTTTCTAGGCGCTCCTACTTCAATTCCTGATTCTTCCTCTGTGTCAGCTAGGGTAAACACTCGCACCATTTTAAGGATGGCCCCAAAGACCTTATCTGGGTCGCTCATAGACGCTGGATCGTCCAATCCAGCAGCAGCTAAAGAGGCGAAGGGAATCACGAGGGCCGGTTCGCCTGCACTTGCTGTGATCGATTCCGTCGCGGTGATTATACCGGCTGTTGTGCCGAAATAGCTCTGAATGGTGGGCTGTGTCATAGGTGGGGCTGAGAACTACCGAGAAATGGATGTATCAAGAGTAGCCTCACTCTAAGAAACTGAATCACTTCGTTGCTGACTCACATTCCCGTAGTCGATCGCGCCGCAAATCTCAAAGCGCTTTATCGCAGCACCATTTCAGTAATTTTTTGAGTGCTGTGGAGGATATCAACTTTGACAACTCGCAAGGACTTGAGCGAGCAATGGTCCCAAATCTTTCTAAGTCATGAATCGGTTGACTCAGAGAGACGGTCTCTGTTCGTGCAGAAGCGCCAGGAAAGAGAAATGGAGACTACCGCCACTCCTCACACACCTCTCGCATCGCTCTAACTATTTCTTCTAGAGCCGCCTTGCCGCCTAGAGCAGAAATGAAAAGAACTAGCTCTGGCAGGCTGCGTATCAATTCATTACGACCCAAGGCGGAAAGGATGTGTAAGACCTCAGACCAGAATTGTGGGGTAGTCGCGATAAATGTAAGTTTCTGCGCTAAACCTTGAAAAGCTGTCGCTTTATGATAGGGATCTCGAATTTCTGCTGCACACTCTAGCGCGTCAGGCAGCAGCGCTTGGGGCAGGTGCGGCACTAAGGCACGCAAGGCCTCTGCTCGAGAATACTCAAACTCAATCTGGCGCGTCACCTCCAGCGCTTCCTGCACAACTTCCGGCAGGTGTGGCACCAAGGCACGCAAGGCAAGTGCCCGCTCAGACTCATCCTCAATCTGGCGCGTCACCTCCAGCGCTTCCTGCACAACTTCCGGCAGGTGTGGCACTAAGGCACTCAAGGCAAGTGCTCGCTCAGACTCATCTCCAATCTGGCGCGTCACCTCCAGGGCGTCAGGCAGCAGCGCTTGAGGCAGGTGCGGCACTAAGGCACGCAAGGCAAGTGCCTGAGAATACTCAAACCCAATCTGGCGCGTCACCTCTAGCGCTTCCTGCCCAACTTCCGGCAGGTACGGCACCAAGGCACTCAAGGCAAGTGCCCGCTCAGACTCATCCTCAATCTGGCGCGTCACCTCCAGGGCGTCAGGCAGCAGCGCTTGGGGCAGGTACGGCACTAAGGCACTCAAGGCGAGTGCCCGCTCAGACTCATCCTCAATCTGGCGCGTCACCTCCAGTGCTTCCTGCACAATTTCCGGCAGGTGTAGTACTAAGGCACGCAAGGCCTCTGCTCGAGAATACTCAAACTCAATCTGGCGCGTCACCTCCAGCGCTTCCTGCACAACTTCCGGCAGGTGTGGCACTAAGGCACTCAAGGCAAGTGCCCGAGAATACTCATCTCCAATCTGGCGCGTCACCTCCAGCGCTTCCTGCACAACTTCCGGCAGGTGTGGCACTAAGGCACTCAAGGCAAGTGCTCGCTTAGACTCATCTCCAATCTGGCGCGTCACCTCCAGGGCGTCAGGCAGCAGCGCTTGGGGCAGGTGCGGCACTAAGGCACGCAAGGCAAGTGACCGCTTAGACCCATCTCCAATCTGGCGCGTCACCTCCAGTGCTTCCTGCACAACTCCCGGCAGGTGCGGCACCAAGGCACTCAAGGCAAGTGCCCGAGAATACTCATCCCCAATCTGGCGCGTCACCTCCAGCGCTTCCTGCACAACTTCCGGCAGGTGTGGCACTAAGGCACGCAAGGCTCGTGCCCGAGAATACTCATCCCCAATC
>JAHHHP010000120.1 GCA_019359275.1 Myxacorys chilensis ATA2-1-KO14
TTAGCCCGCAAAACGATTTGTTTCTCCAAGTCGATTGTGATGCACGATGTGGTCATCGGACTATTCATCAATCGAATCGCCTTTGGACTAGTCATTTAGACCCAAACAACATGTCTGAGACATTACCATCTACTCGTCCGGTCACGCCACAGTGCTCGGCTGAGCCACGTCCCGTCTCACCCAACACTCCTGTCGCATGGCTGTCATCCACCATAACCAGTGCATCATACGTTTCTGCTAGGTCACAAATTTGCGCTAGTTTAGCAATGTCACCATCCATACTAAACACCCCGTCGGTGGCAATCAACCGGATTTTGGCTGATTGTGCGGCTTGAAGACAGTGTTCTAACTCCTGCATGTCGCTGTGAGCGAACCGATACCGCTGCGCTTTGCACAAACGCACTCCATCAATAATGCTGGCATGGTTGAGCGCATCACTGATTACGGCACAATCGGCATCTAGCAGCGTTTCAAATAATCCACCATTGGCATCAAAACAAGACGTATATAGAATCGTGTCTTCTGTACCCAGAAATGCCGAAATCTTGGCTTCTAACGTCTTGTGAATGCTTTGAGTTCCACAGATAAAACGCCCCGATGCCAAACCGAAGCCATATTGAGCGATTCCGGCTTGAGCGGCAGCAAGCACCTCTGGATGATTGGCAAGCCCTAGGTAGTTATTGGCGCAGAAATTCAGAACTGTGCGATCGCCCTGAACCACAATTTCGGCACCTTGCGGAGTGATTAAAATTCGTTCTTCTTTGGTGAGGTTCAATTGGTGAATCTCATCTAAAACAGATTGAAAAATGGAAATGGCTGTTTTGTCCATCACCGCAACGCTCCTATTTCTTGACGTTCAACTCCTGGCTCCTCGCTTCTGACGTCCACCTTTGCCAGCATTTCCTCCACGATCGCCGCCAAATTATACTGGTGCTGCCAGCCCCAGTCTGCTCGTGCTTTAGAATCATCAATGACCGAGGGCCAAGAATCCGCGATCGCTTGCCGAAAATCGGGAGCGTAGTCGCAAGTAAAATGCGGCAGATGTTTTTGAATTTCGGCAACAAGTTCTGCGACTGAGAAGCTGACAGCAGCGATGTTGTAGCTAGAGCGAATTTTGATTGCGGCGGCGTCAGCTTGCATAATGTCAAGAATGGCGCGAATGGCGTCAGATATATACATCATTGGTAGGCGCGTCTCTGGGCGGACGAAGCAAGTGTAGGTGCCCGTTTGAAGTGCAGCATGGAAAATTTCTACCGCAAAGTCAGTTGTGCCGCCGCCTGGAGGAGCGCTATAGCTGATAATTCCGGGCAATCGCAGGCTGCGGACATCGACTTGACGTTGTGCGTAATAGTGACACAACAATTCTCCAGCCACTTTGGTGATGCCGTAGAGGGTGGCAGGGTCTTCAACCGTGATCTGAGGTGTGTTGAGTTTGGGGGTGTGCGGCCCAAAAACGGCGATCGAACTTGGAAAAAATACTTGGAGCTTGAAAGCTTTTGCGACCTCCAAAATATTCCGCAGTCCGTTGATATTGACATCCCAACAGCGATCGGGATGCTGTTCTCCTTTGGCAGATAAGACTCCTGCTAAATGGTAGATTGTATCGATTTGATAGTGTTCAATCAGCTTTTGTAGCTGTGTTCGATCGGTAACATCTAAGACCTCGTAAATGAGTGAACGGTTGTGTGAAGGGATTCTCCAACCACTCTCGATGACATTGGACATTCCATAGTGCTGTCGCAAGGCGACTACCAAGTCACTCCCCAACTGACCACTCGATCCTGTCACTAAAATCTTATTCATACTGATTCAAGTTTTAGAGGCGGTAATGGCTGTCTGAGAAGTCAGAAATCAAGAGATCTGGCTTCCTAGCTCTTGGCTCCCCTCGAACATCAAATTGCGATTAAAAATTCTCACCGGACGTACTGCTACCTCATGCAGCGTGTGCAGCAGACGCTGAAGTTCTTCAATGGTGTTGTAGTGAGTGCAGCCGATTCGCAACATGCCCCCACTTTCCTCAACTCCAAGTCGTTGAGTCAGGTTCAGCGCATAGAAGTTCCCGTTCCAGGTGAAAATGCCGCGATCGCCTAATGTCTTTGCTAGTTCAGCGGGGGAATGACCAGCAACACGAATTCCAACCGTAGGTGTGCGCCAAGCAAATTGCGCTGGATTGGTAATGCCGTAGAGGGTGACTCCAGGAATTTCTAGCAAATGAGGAATCAAATATTCAGACAGCGATCGCTCATATTCTTGAATGGTCACCATTGCTCTGGCGAGAGCATTCCGTCGATCTGTGGCCGTATGCTCCGTGACCATATCCGTAACCGTAGGCTCCGTGACCATAGATGAAGCTTGAGATGAAGCTTGCTCACCTAACTGGGCTAAATACTCGATCGCGGCCACCACTCCCGCGAGTCCCTCAAAATTCTGAGTTCCCGTTTCCCACCGAAATGGAACTTCTTCAGAAGCAGGACGGGGCTTGTAAGGCTGTAGCCGAACCAAATGTTCTCGTTTGCCGTAAAGAATGCCGACATGCGGCCCGAAGAACTTATAGGCGGAACAAACGAGAAAATCGCAATCTAGCGACCGCACATTGATCAATCCATGCGGCGCATAGTGAACCGCGTCCACAAACACCCATGCCCCCACAGCACGAGCTAACCGAACCACGCTCGCGACTTTATTGATCGTGCCCACTGCATTCGAGGCGTAACCGATCGCCACTAATTTTGTGCGCTTCGTAATCTGACGCGCCAGATCGAGCATGTCCAGGGTGCAGTCATGCTCACAAATGCTTACCGTGCGAACAATGATACCCCGTTCTCGAAGGGCGACCCAAGGCGCTACATTGGCATCATGGTCAAGACTAGTCACCACAATCTCATCACCGGGTCGCAATTCTTTCGCGATCGATCGACTCATTGCAAACGTGAGTGTCGTCATGTTCGCCCCAAACACCACCTCATCGCGATCGCAGCCTAAAAAATCGGCAACCGTCGATCGTGCCCGTTCTACCAGCGCATCGGTTCGCGCACTGGTGGCAAAGGCTCCATGCAGATTGGCATTTGACGTGATCAAGTAGTTTGCGATCGCGTCAACGACCCGCCTCGGAACTTGAGTGCCACCTGGCCCATCCAAAAACACAACTGGATGCCCATTCATTTCTTGCCGCAGGGCAGGAAATTGGGCACGAATCCAACCCAGATCGAGAACAGTCATGGGAATCTCCTATTGGGGAAGGAGCCAAGGGCTAGAAGACGGAGTGTTGTGGGGAATTCAAACATCGGAGCCAGAATGGCTCGCTGGGTTCAAACAGTAGAAATTAGTAGCTGGCTACCTCTTGTCTCCTAACTCTTACCTCTGAAAACACTCACTTCTCATCCGGCGGAAACAGCCCCGGACACGTTAGAACAAAAACATCTCTAGTTCCTTGCTCGGCTCCAAGCACATTCACTGGCGAAGTGTAGTGAAAGTATTGAGCATCTCTAAATACGAGAAATTCCCCCGGATTTAATACTTTGCTAAATGCTGGAGGCTCACTGTCTTTTGATTTATCTTTTGACTTGTAAAGATGGGTTTCGCCGCCGCCAATGTTGCTGCGATCGACGGAGAAAATTCCGACAATATCCACACCATCCCGATGAATTCCTTCTGGTGCAGGATTACCAGATTTTTGGGAGGATGCAGTTGTGCGAATCTGGTGAACTCCGACCTCCTGAGAAGTAGAACACGGTTGGCAGAACTGGAAAAATTCCCAAATTAATCGTTGAAAATCTTCTAGTTGAATTAATTCGTCATCTAGCTCAGAATACTCTCGAACTACGTCTCCTAACAGTGGATTGTGTTGCCTGCTCTGAAACAAGCACCGATGAGGCAACTTGATTAAGCGATCGCCAACTATCTTGAAGTGGGAGAGCCTCCTAAATCGGTAGTTGCCCTCTAAGTAGGGATCTTCTGGAAGATGCTCAAATGAGTGTTTGAATTCATCGACCTTAATCGCTGTTAGCATCTCCAACACGTAGCTAGCCAGACAATTGGCCTCTGGCTTAATGAATTCTTCTAATTGAGATAAATTTAACATCTGATTTCCTCACTCAAATCAACACCAACAGATCAAGTAATCGATTGTCTCTGAACAAGGTATTGAATCAGAAAAAACGTGAAAGTCACCAAACTCTGGCTGCTTCTAATCAAAGACTATTGTGTTAGAAGCATTACGTTTTGTAGCAATCGTCTACAACAGTTGAGTTGATAGATGCGACAATGCAACTTTATCGACAACACATTATGTAGATACTGTGCTGAAGTAAAAGTTTTGATGCATTCGTCTACATCATCATTGTAATTACATTTCGATGAGATTGTCGATCTCTAACTGGTGTGTCTAAATTACTGGGGGTATTGGGTTATAGTGCAAAAAGAAGATATCTCTGTTTCTCGATCGGTTAACGCGAGATTAGAATGAATTCCATTCTTACTTAGGAATACGAATGTGCTTTTTAATGCAATTTCCTACTTGTCTCCTAATTGGATGGAATACTACCAATCAGTCGTTCTATTTCTAGGTCGAGTGCTGCAATGCGAAACCCAGTTTGTATCCAGTGATCTTGACCCTATAAACGATTTACGGTTGCAGGAAGATAATGTTGATCTAGCGTTTATCTGTGGATTGCCCTTTATTCGACAGTGTCGAACAGCACCTGAGCAATTGAGAGCGATCGCGGCTCCGGTGATGCAAGCGGATCGTTATCAAAATCATCCCATTTATTTCTCGGATGTCATTGTTCAAGCTGAAAGCCAATTTCAAACCTTCTCGGATTTAGCAGGCTCAACGGTTTGCTATAACGATCCTGGCTCGAATAGCGGTTATTACCTGCTTCGGTACCGCCTGCTGCAAGAACAATGTTCGACTCGCTTCTTTAAAGCTGCAGTTCAATCCGGTTCTCATCAGCGATCGATTCGTTGGGTGATTGAGGGTAAAGCAAATTGTGCTGCGATCGACAGTACGGTTTTGGAACAAGAATTCCGCGTATTTCCTGAACTAGCACACCAGGTACGAACCATTGAATCGAGTGATCCATGTCCGATGCCACCGATCGTTGTGTCAGCACATCTCGGTAATGATTTGATTAGACAGATTCAAGCGGCATTGCTTCAACCCGACACAGAACTAAAAGCTGCGATGGCAAAGATGAACGTGAAGCGATATGCAAGTGTTAACAATGAAGACTACGCAGCGATCGCTAAAATTTATGACGCCGTGACAAACTCTCGCTTCAGCCAGCTTTGATGTGGGACATCGCCTGCCAGCGGGAATACAGTTTTTTGCCTTGCTCATTCTGCAAAACCGCATGGTGATAAACTTGCTCGAATAACTTGCGCTGGGTATGGCTGCCGCCGATCCGATGCAATTTAGGCAAACGTGGACGTATTTCTGCGATCGCCGTTGACCAATCTGCCTGAGCATGAGCAATTAATCCTCTCGCGCTCGGAATCGTTATATGAAGCCAAGCATATTGCGACTCTGCTGGAACTCGATAGGCATGAAGAGTCAAACTTTGCATCAATTCATTGACCCAATCTGTACATTCTGCACGGGCTAGAGCATAAACATAGTGCAGATCTTGGAACGGTAAAGCGTGCTCGTGCAAGCGTGGATAAAGATATGGAACTAACGTATTCCAACGCTGACCAACATTCACTCCCTGCAATTCCAACCGCAGTAATGTTGCGATCGCGCCGACTTGATCTTTGGAAGAGAAGGGGTTAGCACGCCCCCAAATGTGTTGATCATACAGTTCCAACACTTTTTCCACATCTCCCAACGCTAGATAATAGAGTGCTATGTGCCACCAATTGTGGGTATATAGCATTGAATTGCATTGCTCCCAAGTATCCGAATGGCTTTCCATCCAAATAATGCCTGCTTCTGGGCGATTCTGCTCTTCCAGAACATGAGCAATCGCATGTTGCGCCCACGGATCAAACCGATTTAATGCGATCGCTTGTAGTCCAACATTCATCGCCTGGTTCAACTCGCCGCACTGCTCCAATCCGAACGCGATCATGCCATACAAATAGTGCAAATGAGGAGTGTCAACATTTGCAGGCAGTACCTTCTCGGCAATCTTCAGCAACCGGCTGGCTTCTCCTCGATAGAAGTAGTGGTATTGTCCTTGCTGAACGGAAATCAGATCTCTTGGATATTCTTCTGCGATCGCTTCATGTAAATCGATTGCTTCAGAAATTGCGCCTCGCGCCCAAGCTGCGATCGCGTTGATGTACCATTGCTCTCGTTCGGTTGCCGTCGTTGCATAACGGTGAGCCGCTTTTAGGTGCAACATTGCAGTACGACGAGCGATCGCGGTTTCTTGAGATAGATAATAGGCCGCCGCATAAGCTTGAGCGATCGCACAGGTCGAATCTACTGACAGTGCCTGTAGAATTGCGTTTTCGGCTTGATTGCCATAATAAAAAGCTTGATCGATGAATCGATTCAGTCCGTCGATTATCCCAGGAGAACCACTTTGCCGTGCGCTGTGTGAATTTGTGCTGATGGTAAGCCCCTGAGAATCAGTCACCATAAGAAACCTCCTAAACAACGGTTAATCTATCGGGATACCGTATTACTTCGCTGAGTATGCCATACCGCTGTAAATATGGACAAGTAAAGTTGGTTACACAACCACAAATTGTCAGACTTGCAGTTCGGTAACTTGTGCGGCTTATCTTGAGAAGAGACTTTAGACAAGCATCGATCGCACAAAAAATCTTTACAGAGCTTTTGCTTGCTAACACTTCTCTGATGGCTAGACAAGTTGCGGAAATCGCCATCCGCGTTGATCAAGAAATCCAACCGAGACCCAATCTGCAGTAGAATCTCCGTCGATTATCCAGGGCTGCCTTCTTGTGGATTGTGTCGGGATGCGTGCTGATCAGATCCACGACCTGATTGATGAGATCGCCGATGCTCTCCACATAGTCATAGCCCCACCCTCCAAATGAGGCGGCTTTTTCTGCTCGTCTTCCTGCTCTAAAATCAGTTACAGAAATCCGTCAACTAACGAAAGTAGCGATTCGGAGTAGAGGGATTATTAATCACGTTGTGCGACGCTGTTTAGGGAATGAATGAGGAGAACATGAATGCATCATCGAATACTCACGCTTGGATCGCTCTTGCTCATGCTTGTTGGGTTTTCTGTGCCAATGGCTCGTTCAGAATCAACGATCGCGAATCTTACAGCAGGTTCCAATTCTGCAATTCCGTCTATGACCCCATATGATGTAGTCTTTCTAGCGTATCAAGGATACTTTCGTAACCAAGGACTGAGAGGGTATGGAGCCTTTGCCGATGGCTGCAATCAAGGAAAGCTGACTGCTCAAGATGTGGTTGAAGCAGCAATCAAAGCCAATCAATTACCTAAGACGATTGTGAATAATCGGGGCTTCATGAACGCTGTAGATGCGAACATGAAGGCATTTAAAAATAACTCTGGTTCATAAGGGTTCAACTGTCATCCAATAAAATTCTGGGCGTTGAACAATAGAAGTATGAATTGAGGCTAAGTACGGGACAAAAACTTTTGTCCTGTACCTTTTGTCCTGTACTTAGATTAGCTAGTTGTGATGCACTTCATCCACCACATAAGTTGACATCCTTTGTGCCAAATCTAACATGGCACTCTAGCGACGCAGCCTTTGATTGTCCTTCTCCACAAGTCTATTTCACTAGCTCTTTCCTTTGCCTTGATTTTTGTCGCATGGCGTCTCCCACCACAACATTTAACTCACTCCCTAATAACATCGCGAATGCACTGAGGTAGAGCCACAACAGCAGGATGATGGCTGCCCCGATCGCGCTATAGGTTTGGTTAAAGTGGCCAAAGCGTGCAACATAAAACCGAAGTAGCCCAGAGAGAACCGCCCATAGAAGCGCTGCCAAAATTGCTCCCGGCATAATTGGGGTTCCTTTGCGCCAGCGACTCGTTCCAAAACGGTAAATAAAACCAAGGGAAAGTGCGACAATTCCTAGCGCGATCGGTAGACTCAGCAGATGCCAGTACCGAAACACGCTGGGAGCCATTGTGCCGCTGCGCTGCGCTACAACCGTGACGCTCACATCACTGATAAAGAGGACCAGCAACGCGATGACGAGCAATAGAAAGGTTCCTAAACTCAGTCCGATCGAGACTAGCTTTGCCTTCCAGAAGGGACGAACGCGATCGCGAGGGATTTGATGAACTTGATCTAACGCCGCCATTGTCGCTCCTAGCACACTGGAGGACACCCAAATCGATGCCATGAAACTGAGCGAAAAAATTCCTCGATTGCGGGTGATGCTTAGTTGCGGCAGAACTTTTTGAATGAGTGCCATTGCTTCATTGGGGATGACACCACTCACTTGATAAGTGAAGTGACGAAATTCTGAGTCTGGAATATTCAGCAGCCCGATCGCGGTTAGAACGACCAGAATTGCTGGAAACAGCGCAAAGACAGCGTTATAAGCAATTTCTGCGGATAGACCAGATAAACGATGCTGCCCGCTGCGGCGAAGCACTTCTGATATCACCCTAATGTTGAGATATTTGAAAAACCGAAAAAAACGGGCGTTTAGATTAGACACGGTTGAAATCAAAGCAAGTGCTTGAACATTTGATCGTGAATCCGAGTTTGTTGCGCGAGTCCAGGTTGCGTTGAGAAGAGTCTAAGTCTTATGTTGACACTTGCCCCGTCCTCAAAGAAGTTATTGAGTAAATCACAAGCGCTGTCCAAATCAGTGTAAAGGTGACGGTGTGAGTCAGAGTGAAAGGCTCATGATAGAGGAACACGCCCAACAAAAGCTGCAAACTGGGTGCAAGGTACTGAAAAAAACCTAATGTTGAGAGCCGTAACCGTTTAGCGGCATTGTTGAACCAGAGCAGCGGAAATGAAGTCACTACACCACAACCGACAAACAAAGCGGTTAGCCATCCATCTATCCCGAAATGTCCTGTTCCCTGGCTTGCTAAGGATTGAACAAATATCAATGCGGCAGGAGTTGCCAAGCCTGTTTCTACCGTTAAGCCGACCAGTGGCGTGACCGGAATTAGTTTACGCAGTAAACCATACAGCGCAAACGAACTGGCTAAACCAAGCGCAATCCAAGGGATTTGACCAAAATTCCCTACAAAGTTTGTTACTCCCACTGCCGCCAGCACCACGGCGATCGTTTGCCCCCGATTCAATCGCTCTTTGAGAAACACAGCTCCCAATATCACACTGACCAGAGGATTGATGTAGTATCCCAGACTCACTTCAATAATCTGATTGATCGTAATGCTGTAGATGAAAAGTCCCCAGTTTAAGGAAATAAGAATGGTTGTCATTAGTAAAGCACTCAACGTTTTAGGATCGCGTGCTAATTGACGCAACTCAGATCCACGCTGTTGAAGCACAAGGAGTACAGTTAGAACGACCATCGACCAGATGATCCGGTGGCTGAGGATTTCTAAGGCTGGAATTTGTCCGAATAACTTCCAGTACAGTGGAACAATCCCCCAAGCGGTGTACGCTAAAACAGCATAGAGTGCGCCAATTCTAGTCAACCTAGGCGATGAGGCGGAAACGACAGAATGCTTCAAGGGAGATGCTGAATGATGAACAGAAGTCTATTTTAGCGATCGCGCTCTCCACTCATCCAGTCACAATTTGCCGCTGAACTAGGCAATACAGATGCTTAGCAAGAATGTAAATCCACCTGTAAATTCTTTTGGGATGAAGCTTTAGAGCTTACAAAACTTATATTGTAAAATCGCCATCCTCTCTACCCCATCCCTTTGGTAGAACATGATACTCAAATGCTCTAAGTAAAGGACATAAGAGAGTTGCTTGAAAATAGTGTCCCATTACTATGAGGAACGTTGTTTCGCTTCACCCAGTCGCTAATGCTTCTTTGAAAGGTCTTCCATTGGCTTCGGGAGTTGTCAAATTGTCTTCGGGAGTTCTCAAGTTCTCTTCCGGAGTTCTCAGATTGTCTTCAGGAGTTCTCAGATTGTCTTCGGGAGTTCTCAAATTGTCTTCCGGAGTTGTCAAATTGTCTTCCGGAGTTGTCAAATTGTCTTCGGGAGTTCTCGGATTGTCTTTAGGAGTTCTCAAATTGTCTTCCGGAGTTCTCAGATTGTCTTCCGGAGTTGTCAAATTCTGAAGCGAAAGTCGCAATGAGTAAACTACATCTGGAGCGCAATACCGAGATCCAAAGCGGAATACTATTTCTTATCAAGTCCCTAAGCTTGCAAAGTGTAAGTAGAAAGGTTGTGTCGAAATTCTTCTTTTAGCGACATACGATCTGCGTCAATCGTATTGCATTAAGCACTCGCCCTAAAGATTGCTTCGATGAATCTTGAGATACACGATTCGCGTGTTCAATTCCTTCTACTTGATCTTTCCGAATCATACTGATCGCTTCAATTCCCCTCAACGTCAGTCTTGCAGTGAGGCGAATTTGAGAGGAAAAGAGATTTTACGGTACTGCCTGTGGTGCTGCTGGGCAAGTTGATAGCCAACTGCAAACATTACAAGGGAGTGTCGAACTGAGTGGGCAGGTTGAGAAGAAATGAGAGGTCGGCTTCTTCTTCATAAGGCGTTGGCTTGGTTCCTCGCTGAAAGAGGAGTGCCCCGGTTTGCCCTTGGAGGGTTAACTTACTCCCTCGACAGCGAAGCCACGCGCCTTCCCGCATCGCTAGCACTGGCACATCATTTTCTTCAAGGAACTGGCGGATGCGCTCCTCGCGGGTCTCGCCCATATGAGTAGAGCGCGGATCTGCATCTTGATAATGCGGGTTGATCTGAAACGGAACTAACCCAAATGCTTCAAAAGAGACCGGCTGCACAATCGGCATGTCATTCGTGGTACGGATAGTGGGACACGCATGGTTGGTTCCAGCGCTGGAACCCATGTAAGACAACTCCCCCGCCAATACTCGCTGCCGGACTAATTCCACAAGACCCAACTGTTGCACACTTCTGAGGAGACGAAACGTGTTGCCACCTCCTACAAATAGCACCTCGGCCTCTTCCACAACTTCCCGTGGATTTGACACGGCGTTTAAGCCAATGACTTCAACGCCCAAGGGTTGCAGCGCAGTGCGAACACGTTGTGTATACGCCTCATACTCAGATTGGGCATAGGGAACAAAGTGGAGGACGCGGCATCCGTCCAGAAACTCTGCGATCGCATCCATTGCGTGCTCCAAGTAACCCTTTCCGTGAATCTTGGAGTTACTGAGTAGGAGCAGATTATGGGACATTTCTTCTCCTTTTCGGTGTTCGATTCAGTTAAGCGATCGGATGAGTGGCACTCAGTCGTCCTATAGCGGCTGTTCTCGTTTGCGATTCGGTTCCTCAGGCAATGGTATAAATTCTGTTTCTTGAGGAACCTGCCCGAACCGCCCTTCCTGCCAATCCCGCTTCGCTTGCTCAATGCGTTCTAGGCGACTGGAGACAAAATTCCACCACTTGTGCCGCTCTCCCACAGGCTCACCTCCGACCACAATACAACGAGCCGAGCGATCGGCAGAAATGTCTACCGATGCACCTGATTCCAGAACCGCTAACCGATGCTGCTCAAGAGGAGCATCGTTGATCCGTAGTCCTTCGGTCACGCTGTAAACAGCTTGTTCTCGGTAGTCGCCCGGTAAGGTAAGGTGCGCGCCAGCAGACAACTGTACATCCAGATAAATCATGGGTGAAAAGGTCTGCACCGGAGACCGACGACCATATGCTTCTCCCGCAATTAGGGTGATGGCTACTCCCGCCTCTTCCCAAGCGGGTAAATCAGTGGCAGGATGATGCCGGAACCAGGGTTCTGTTTCCTCATGCTCATCAGGAAGGGCTACCCAGGTCTGGATTCCGTGCAGTGTAGCTTCTTTGCTACGCTCATGGTCAGGAGTGCGCTCAGAATGGACAATCCCTCGTCCTGCCGTCATCCAGTTCACAGCACCCGGACGAATTTCCTGATTGCTGCCCACACTGTCTCGATGCAGCAACGCGCCTTCAAACAGGTAGGTCACTGTGGCTAAATTAATATGTGGGTGCGGTCTGACATCTACACCTTTGCCTGGTGGAAACACGGCAGGACCGAGATGATCAAAAAAGATGAAGGGACCGACCAAGGTCAACATATCTGAGGGAAGGAGCCGACGAGCTTGGAATCCTCCTAGATCTTGGACATGCGGTTCAATGAGATGCTGAATACTATCCATTAGAGTTCAGTTAAATGAGAGGGCAGTTTAGACAGTTATCTTCAAATGATAAATTCCCACATCAGAGGCACTGTTGACTACGAGCTTAGGAAGGAAAATTGTGAGGGCTAATTCAAAGTACGAAGAGAATTTTGGGATGAGTTAACCGAAGTCAGAGAGACATTTTCCTAGCTTAAGTAGCGAACCCCCTGAATATTATCCTAAAAAAAAGTCAAAAAAATTCCTGGCTTGACTATGCTGATACTGGAGTGATAGTGATTGAGGCCACCCCAGGCGTCTAAAAACACACCCGACTTGCCGCTGAGCGTCTCTACTAAGCTGTGGCTTCATCTTATTCATCTCGACTCAATTCATAGCTGCTGCCTCGCCTGCTTCCGGCTCGACACCTGTTTCCAAGTTAAAACTGGCGCAATTTAACATCAAGCTCCCCAGCAAGAGCCAAGCAAATCCTGCAAGAGTTAGAGGTAGCGGATGGCTACTCGTTCTACCGTTAGCTCAGGTGCAATTTGGAGATAAACTATGCGATCGCTCCCTCTTCCATCTGGCGCAACAATGCCCGTTCTCGGTCAGGGAACGTGGGGTATGGGAACACACACGAAACAGCGCTCTCAAGAAATCGATGCCTTGAAATTTGGGATCGACTTGGGCATGACGCTGATCGACACTGCCGAAATGTATGGTGAAGGTGGAGCAGAAGAGGTTGTGGCAGAGGCGATCAAAGGGCAGCGATCGCGCCTCTTCTTGGTCAGCAAAGTTTACCCACACAATGCGACGCGACGCGGAACGATTCAAGCGTGCGATCGCAGCCTCAAACGCCTCAAAACCGATTACTTGGATCTTTACCTGCTACACTGGCGCGGTTCTGTCCCGCTCTCAGAAACCTTTGAAGCCTTACTCGAGCTTCGACAATCTGGAAAGATTCGCGACTTTGGCGTGAGCAATTTTGACCAAGACGATTTAGTAGAGGCTCGCCAGTTCGACCACAACCTCACCGCAACCGATCAAGTTTTGTACAATCTCAGCCGACGTGGAATTGAGTGGGATGTGTTGCCGTGGTGTCGGCAGCAAGGCTTTCCTGTAATGGCGTATTCTCCGATCGAGCAAGGTCGATTATTGCAGAACAAAGCATTGGGTGCGATTAGCGCCAAGCACAACTCTGAAGGAACTGCCTCTCGATTACACCTTACTCCTGCTCAGGTCGCGATCGCGTGGCTCTTGCATCAAGAGAATGTCGTGGTAATTCCAAAATCGAGTCGGCGCGATCGCATCCAAGAGAACTACGCTGCGTTGGATATTACGTTGAGTCAAGCGGATTTGGCTGCATTGGATGAAGCATTTCCGCCGCCTGCGCGATCGCAACCTCTAGAGATGCTGTAGTTGGGTTGCTCCACGATGCTTACTTACATCCAGGTTCATACCTTTGATTTGATGGTTCACATCAGCGTCCGGTCTCAGTCTTTGAGAAACGATAGAAGATCAGTGTTGAGCTGTTCCTTGTGCGTATCGGTTAAACCGTGAGGTGCGCCTGGATAGATCTTCAGGGTGGCCTGCTTCACCAGTTTTGCAGCGGCGATCGCGGCGGCACCGATCGGCACGATCTGGTCATCATCGCCATGAACAATCAGCGTCGGCACATCGAATTTTTTGAAGGTCTTCAGTGAAATCTATCTCAGAGAAGGCTTTGATGCAGTCAAATGCGTTCTTATGTCCCGCCTGCATTCCCTGAAACCAGAACCAGTCGATCACGCCCTGCGAGACATTAGCACCCGAACGGTTAAAGCCGAAGAACGGACCGTAAGATTCTTCAACGTTCTTTGATTCAAATAACTTGAGTGGTTTGATCTTAGAGGATGTTTGGAAATACGGAGAGGGTAACAAAAGCTCACGCTAGTCTGCGTAGCATGAGTCGAATCATCGCAATGTAGATGAAGGCTTCTGAGGAAGCAGGTAAGCGCTCGTAATCGAGATTGAGACGACGGCACCAATGCAACCCGCCATAGGTGCGTTCCACAGTCCAGCGTTTGAGGAGCAGGACAAATCCCTGTGCGGATTGCGGACGCAACACGACTTGCAGAATCAAGCGAAAGGTATCCATCACCGAATGCAGAAAGTCTTCGCCCGAAAAGCCACGGTAGTGCTATAGATCTGTTGTTAGTGCCTAGATCGATAATCCAAACTCAAATCGATTGATGAATAGCCCAATTACTACGTCATGCATCAAA
>JAHHHP010000121.1 GCA_019359275.1 Myxacorys chilensis ATA2-1-KO14
AATCGAACCGTTTCTTCCCCTTCATCCATGCGACGACCAACTACCACCACCTTTGCTTGGTGTTTGGCATAAGCGATCGCGGTTGCACGACCAATTCCTGAAGTTCCGCCAGTGACTAATGCCACCTTGTCTTTCAGCATCATGATAGTTACCTCTTGTTGTGAATGGCTGTGTCACTTTGTCAAAAAACTCAATGAGCAATACGTGTAGGAGCCAGCAATAAAAAGCGCCTCCTACAACCAGGATGAGTACGATCCTGGCTGCGTGCCCCATAAATTCAGTCCCGCCAGTTCCATGCCGATCAATACTGACCTACGGCGATCGGCAACTCACGTTCAATGGTTCGCAATCGTTGCGAAAAATCAATCAAGATACGTTGACGAACTGCATCTGTTTGGCGAACGGGGGCATAAACAATCTGCGGAGCAAGAACGTCAAAACCAGCGAATTGCAGCATCCCTCGCTGAATTGGGCGCAGAATAGCATGGATATCACCGTTAAAACCGCCTGCAAGATAGTCCTCTTCTGTTCCACCTGTGGTCAACGAGAGCATTGCTTGCTTACCTCGAAATCTGCCTGTTTCATAAATATGTCCATTACCGTAAACACGCCCCATAACAAAGACGCGATCGACCCACCCCTTCAAAATTGCAGGGACACTGAACCACCACAAAGGGAATTGCCAAATCATCAGATCGCACCATTCCAGTTTTTGGATCTCAGCTTCAATTTCTGGAATGAATCCTCCAACTTCAGTTGCATACATCTCTTCAAGTTGCTGCTTAAAGTAATCAGGATCTTTGACAAACGTAAAGTTGCGGCGATCGGATGCAGGGTCAAATCTCATGGTATGGAGATCTGAATATTGAACATCATGCCCAGAGTCTTTGAACGTGTCAATTGCTGTCTGAAACATTGCTCCGTTAAAGCTTTTCGACTCTGGGTGTGCAAGAACAATCAAAACTTTCATGTGAGTTATCTCGTTTTCTAAGTTTCTAAACTTTTGCTAGGGCTGGATAATCCAGATAGCCTTTTTCACCACGGGTATAGAACGTGGCTGGGTCAGGCGAGTTGCGATCCTGGTTGCAAAATAGCGGGTTTAGGCATTGATATTTGCTGGCTCCTACACTTAGTCGCGATCGCTGGCACGATCGATCAGTGCGTTTGAGGGCAAGCTCGGATCAAGTACCTTACGCGCACTGTCAACGCCCACGACGGGAAGTGTACCCGGATCGAGCAAGCCAAGTTGAATCAATACACTTGCCTGATCCCAGTAAATGTGTTCGTGGGCTATCTTGCCGTCACGAAACCGAATAATCGCAACTACTGGCACTTCAACCCGTTTCCCGGTGGGAGCAACGCCAGGTAGCATCCAGTCAATCTGGATCGTATGAGTGAACTTAGCCACCATTTCATCGACGAGTTGATCCGTTCCGATCGTGCGCGAGATTGGGGTCAACTTCATGTCCGGCGGCATCTGTGGAATGAGGTATTTGGAATAAAACTCGCGCAGTACTGGTTTCCTGACGCCCCCAGTCATTACCGGGATGTGGTTAACGTAAGCATCTTCAACCATCGTAGCGAGGGCATCTTCAGTACTGTGAGTGCCAAACTCGTGCTGTAAATGCTCTTCCCAAAGTGCTTGCAAAGACTCCTGGGCTGGTGTCAAATTGGTAGTTGCTTGTAAATTTGCTTGTCCGTCTACAGTATGCTCTTTGACCATGATTAAATACTCCTGTTCTATCTATCTAAAGTGTCTTGAGTTCCAATGCTTGACTGCTTTCAGATTCTTGTGATGTTAGTGAATTTGTTTCAATGAACGTATAAGCATTCAGCGCCTGTTTCACGAATCAGTTGGGCGGTTTTTTCACCTTTTGCGTCGCGTCTACCGGAGAACACGACTTTTGCTCCAGCAGCACCGAATGCAATTGCTGTTGCTCGACCAATTCCTGATGTGCCTCCGGTGACTAACGCCACTTTATCTTGCAGTATCATTCTGTTTCTCCTGTTTCAATCAATATTGACTTTCAAAAATTGAACTCCGATCTCATCTCAGCCCATGCCAGCGATTGCCATCACCGGGATAGTGAGCAGGTTGAAAACGACGTGAACGACGACGGCGGGTCAGATCGAGGTTTTGATGACGAAAGCCCTTAACTCGACCATCTTGTCGCCGCGAAAGCGCCAGACATCGCAGTACGAGTAATGAGCCGCCTTCCCGTCTTCGTCCTTCAGTGTGATGTCGCCGAGTGCCGTGACGAAATCACCCTCAGCGATTAAGTTGGTGACCGTAAACTTTGGCGGCTCTATGTATGTCTCTGCTATATATTGGCGAACGGCTTCTTTTCCGTTGAGGGTCTTGTCGCCTACAAACGTCCATTGCGTGTCGTCGGTGCAGAATGACAAGAATCCTTCATAGTTGCCTGCTGCGTTCGCCGCATTTGCCGCTTCTAAGACAGCTTTATTGTTCTCTGACATCTGAATCTCTCCTCTATTCAAGTGGATGCTTTAACGGAACGGTCTCTCTACCAGCGCATTCTTCTCCTCAGCGTAGTCAGCGATCGCCCGCCATCATCTGCCGCTAGCAACCTTTCGTACTCAACTAACTATCTTTGTATGGTTGGCGTGCAACGGGATTGTTATGCAAGTTCCAATCCATGTTGACCTTCAGCACAAAATCAAACTCCGATCCGTTTAGCAATTACCTGAACTGATAGGGCCGTGGTCAATCAGTACTAGGATGCTATCTTCTGGGCGAAGCAGTCCTTCTAAGCCGCCGAGCGATTCGCTATGACGGCAGATTTTCTCCGCCACTTCTTCGGGACTACCGACCAGTAACGCGCCGGTTGCGCCGCGCTGCGCGTCAAAAGCGGCACGCGGCACTCATGGCTTCAGAACTCCGCGCCGCTCATGGCGGCCATGAACGCCATCGGGTTCCAGTATTCGCGGTAGTTGACGATCAATCCATTCTTGAAAGTCATAAACGTGGCGTAGCTCATTTCATAGGGGTTGCCGTTGCTGATCACCCGACCTGAGACGCTCCACTCGGCAATGGCCATGTTGGGGTCGTCGGTGGCGTTGATCTTTAGCGTGGGAGTACTTTGAATGTCGATGACGCTGGGATAGTTCTTCAAATACTCGTAGATGGCCGCGCGGCCGACCAGCTTCCTGGATGCCACGTCGGGCGCAAAGGGAAACTCGACCACAATGTCTTCGTCGCAGAGTTCAGCCCAGCCCTTGATGTCTTTGGTGAGGAAGGTGTCCAGACTGCGCTTGAACAGTTGCACTGCGGTCAGACCCGCAGGTGCGCCGGGATTGGTGATGGCGAGCGTGGCTTCGCTATGGAGGTGATCTTCTTGCATGTGATTTTGTCCAAGTTAAAGTTACAAATGTTGACTTGCCCTGCATGCGGCAATCTCGGGGCTATGGTTCAGTCCGGTTGTGTTGCTGTCGCTGATCGGGTGCTCCACTCAAGCTACCCATGCGGGTATTCATCCCATAGGGACCAACGTCCAGCGGCTTCACAGTCGTGAAACCCGATGCGCGCTTATGGCCTGCAGCTAGGGCTAACGCGATGAAGTTTCGATGCTCGTCGGAGACTTCTTCTGCGCGATCAGATCTTGATGAAGTTGTGCTCAGCCAATGAACCAAACGGCAAAGACGCAATCGTGCCGCCAGCTTCCAGAGTGCCTAGATCCACAGGGAAGAAGCCCGTGCCGTCAATGATTTTTCGCACTTGGGTTTTGGCATCGGCGGCGTCACCTGAGTAGAACAGCACCCGCTGTCCACCAGACACTTTAGGCTCCTGCAATAGGTTCACCTCCAGATGATTAAAGGCTTTCACTACGCGTGCACCCTGTACGTATTGCTTGAACACCTCGCTGGAGAATTTGCCGCCTAGATCAATAGCCCTAATACCGTAGGCTGCCAGCGGATTGCTGGGGTCTTTGGCATCAGGTGAATCTGGGTCGAGGAATTCAACTGGGTTGGTGCTGTCAATGACGATGCGACCATTCCATGCAGGCAGAGCACTGAATACCTTCTCTGCATCGACCCAGCGCACAGCCGCAATGACGATGTCGGCGCTGGCGGCTTCGGCAACAGTGCCGGCCTTTATGGAGGGGCCCACTTCGGCCACAAAGTCAGCCAGCGATTCCGGTCCGCGTCTGTTGGCTATGGTGGCTGCAATACCATTTTTTGCCAATATACGCGCCAGGTTTGAGCCGAGGGCTCCTGAACCAATAATTCCGATACTCATACCGATGTTTGCAGAGTTTTCTTGACCAAGGGTACTGTAAGACATGAGAGGTTTCTCCTTTGTAAATCGATTTAGCAATTACCAACGCCGTGAAGCTGGTCTAATTTTCTGTAAACTTCAGCACAATTTTGCCCCGTGTTCCTCCCTGCTCTAGATGTTGATGTGCCAGAACGACCTGATCCCAAGAAAATACTGAATCAATCACTGGGCGAAGCTGATGACGCTCGATGAGTTTTGTCAAAGCCTCTAATTTTGCTCGGTACTGAGGTGAAAAAACAAAATGAATCGTTAGATTCTTGCCCCATGCTTCAAGAAGCGATTGCGGTATTGCAACGTCTACAATGCTTGCAAGCCTACCAAAGGGACGAATAATTTCTAGACTACGCTGAATTGTTTCTCCGCCGATCGTATCGAGAACTAAATCCACACCCAGTCCATTTGTTTCTTGACGAATGACTTCTACGTAATCTTCATTTTTGTAATCAATTACCCGATCGGCGCCCAGTTCTGTCACGAAATCTCGGTTTCTAGCACTACAGGTCGCAAAAACGTATGCCCCTATCGCTTTGGCGAGTTGAACTGCGATCGAACCCACTCCACCTGCACCCGCATGGATGAGAACTGTTTCACCAACTTGTAGATTGCCCCTAGTCACTAGACAATCCCAAGCAGTTCCGCCTGCAAGCGGAAAAGAAGCTGCTTCAATGTGCGATAGATTTGCAGGCTTCAATGCAACAATCGCTGCATCAGCCACGTGATACTGAGCGTAGCTACCGAATTCTCCAAAAATTTGCGGCGAGTAATATACGTTGTCTCCCACCTTGAAATCAGTCACAGCTTCGCCAATTGCCTCAATTACCCCTGAAACATCGACTCCAAGGATGGCGGGTAATGGAACCAGTTCCTTGTAATCACCACGACGAGTTTGGTAATCGACCGGGTTAATCGAGGTTGCACAAACTCTGACTAACACCTGATTCGCCTTCAGTGTTGGTATAAGAACAGTTTGAATCTCAAACTTCTCAGCATCACCAAACGCAGTTAATACGGCTGCCTGCATAGATTCCATCTGTGCCAACTCTCCTTTTCGAATAAACAGTGATGGGATTTCGATATCACTCAGCGGCGGTAACTCCCTAACTTCACAATGACCCCATTGCGGCTTGTGCAAGACTTACGGAACAATTGCAGTCACGCGAATTTCAATCCGCATCGTTGGAAGTGCAAGAGCTGCAACTCCGATCTCTGTCCAAATGGGGGCATGGTTGGGCATGTAATGACGAAATAGCTTGACCATCACATCGTTAACCTCTGGGGGAAACCCGCCAACATGGTAAGAATTGATGTGGACAACATGCTCCCAACCCGCACCAGCAGTTGCCAAGGTTCGCTCTACGTTCCGAAACGCCTGAGCGATTTCGTCCGCAAGCAATTCGGGAATTTGCAGATTGTCATCCACCCCACCTTGACCGGATGTCTCCACGCGATCGCCAATTTTTACCGCTTGCGAGTAATGCAAGTTATTCAACATGTATTCCCCATAACCAGGAGTGACAAAAAACTTGGGCTTATCCATGGTGTTCCTTTGTTCAGCACGTTTGACTTGAGCCGATAACGCGTCAGCGGACTTCCCTGGCTTCTGGGGTGGTTAGAAGACACTTTAGACATGGTGATGAGTTCTCCTGGGAATACCGCATTGAATTCTCGTTTGATCCAACTTGATATAATGAGTTCCAGCCCTCAGTTTCTTCCAGATTCTTACGATATCAAGGACGATCGCGCCAATCAGGGCGCTTGTCATGACGGTTGGCTTCACCGATAGGTTCAGGTGAGTTGGGCAGGCTTGCAATGCCGTCTGAGCAACTTGAGTGTTGCTAGTCACGTCCTGCCACAATAATCTTTTCGGCTAAACTAACCGGGTTAGAAAACATCACCTCATGACTACCGGGCATTTGCACGAACCGAAATTGCCCTAAGCGACTAGACATTCTGGGATGCCAGCCCCACTCGCCTTGAGGCAGGGCAGTGTCTTCTGTACAGTAGAGGTAACTTTTAGGAATCGATAGCGAGTAAAACTGCTTCAAGTCCAGCTTGTCAATCAATGGTTGATACGGTTCAGGCGATAATTGTGCGTAACTGGATTGAGCCAGTTCGAGGTCAGCATCGTTGAGAAACGCTTCTCGCCAAATCTCAAAAGGCATCGTTATTGTATTATCGTCCGATTCTCTCGCTAGATTGTCGAGTAAGGCTTGAGAGTCCGGTGGGAGGTTATCTCTAATGCTCTCCTCATCATTCAGGATAAAGGCATTGAAGAAGATGAGTCGTCGAATGCGATCGTGAATCGCTTCAGCAACTTTCGCAATAATTGTTCCACCGAAACTATGACCTAACAAAACGATATCCGTTAAGTCTTTGCTAACAATGTAATCGACGATCGATTGCGTGCATTGAGCATAGTTGACGTTTTTATTCACGCCTTTTCCATGACCTGCGATCGTGGGAGCAAAAGCTTGATGTCCTTTTGCTTCTAGTTGATCAATAACTGCTTGCCAAGCAGAACCATCATGCCATGAGCCATGAACTAAGACAAAAGTTGACATAAAATCCCTCCTTCAGATGTACTCTGAAAATCAAGCTCGTCTGTTCTCTCTTGAAATGAGTTAGTTCAATGTGAGTCCACCATTGATCACTAAGGATTGTCCAGTGATGTAGCTGGCAGCATCAGTCCAAACAAACCTGCAAGTGCGGAGGTTGATCAGGCTTAGGACGGCATCAAGAATTTCACCGCCTACATTCTCGAATTAAAAACTCAAGATTGATCTGCTTGATGATGCTGTTTGAGACCTGCAACGAGGTCGGTCACTTGACGTTGAGCCTCTGCGCTCAGGGAGTCAAAGTCGTCTAAGAAGAATTGACGTTCTAGCGTTAATTTCCGGGTATTGAGCAACCCTTCGATCTGCCAACCTTCGTCGTGTTCCGCTGCGAAGTAAAGCGGCAGCGAATCTCGTGACGGTGAAGTTTCAGTTTGTCCGGGCAGTATTACCCTGATAACTACGTGCATGAGCGCGAGTTGCGAGTTCACGAAGCGGACAAAATTTACCTCACCCTCCAAGCGTGTTTCTTTGACAACCGTATCGAACGCTTGCTGATGAAATGCAGCGATTTCTTTTCGACCCTTCAGATGGGTGCCATCGAACGTGAGAAATCGGCAGTTTCGCTGAACGGGGCAGCAAAGCCTTCACCGCTGCCTCGATTCCAAGCCTCAATCATCTGGTGAAGGAAAGCACGGATTGTCGACTCGTCAGCAGTAGTGGTGGTTTGAGCTGTTTGTGAATTCATATTTTTGGGCACCTAAATTAAAATGATGCGGTTGCCTCAATTTCACCCAATGTTTCTTTTGAGCTGTATGTAGAACGATGGCTAGGTTGTCTACGATCGTGAGCATATTTTAATTGTTCAAAAGTGGTGACATTCGCGTGCCAATCAGTTCAATGGAGTGCATCAGTTGGGCGTGATTCATCTGCGCGTTGTCCATTTGAAACGTGACTCTCGAAATGCCGCCGAGCGATTCGCTGTGACGGCGGATTTTCTCCGCCACTTCTTCGGGACTGCCGACCAATAACGCGCCGGTCGCACTGCGCTGCGCGTCAAAAGCAGCGCGCGTAACCGGCGGCCAGCCTCTCTCTCTGCCGATTTTAGTGAAGGTTTCGGCGTAGCCCGGAAAGAATTCTTCAACGGCTTGCTCGGTCGTGTCGGCGACATAACCGATTGAATGCAATGAAACTTTCAATGTTTCGGGAGCGTGCCCGGCGTACTCTCCGGCATCGCGGTATAAATCTATGAGCGAGCGAAAGCGATGCGTTTCGCCGCCGATAATGGCAACCACGAGCGGCAGTCCAAGCATTCCGGCGCGGCGGAAAGATTGCGGCGTACCGCCGACCCCGATCCAGATGGGAAACGGTTTTTGCAGCGGACGCGGATAAATTGCTTGGTTTTCCAGCGCGGGGCGAAATTTACCCGACCAATCGACCGTTTCATTGTCCCGAATTTTGAGCAAGAGTTCGAGCTTTTCAGCGAAAATCTCGTCGTAATCGCCGAGACTAAATCCGAATAGCGGAAAGGCTTCGGTGAACGAGCCGCGCCCGACAACCATTTCGGCGCGACCTTTTGAAATCAAATCGAGCGTGGCGAACTGTTGAAACACGCGCACCGGGTCAGCCGCGCTCAGCACGGTAACCGCGCTGGTTAGACGGATGCGTTCGGTGCGTGCGGCGGCAGCGGCGAGAATAACCGCGTTTGCCGAATCTAAAAATTCATGCCGATGATGCTCGCCGATACCGAAGATATCCAAGCCGGAACGATCCGCCTGCTCTATTCTCTCCAGCAGTTCGGCGACAGACTGCGTGGCATCCGCCGTTTCACCATTCTCACTCGTTCCAACTGAGGCAAAACTGTCAATTCCAACTTCCATATCATTTTCCAAGCATTTTGCGCATGAAATAGACTTATCCAAAACAGTAGAAAGCCTTGCTGTACGAGCTAAGCTGCTGTTCTCTCGCTCAGCAAAGAACGCCTAACCATCGTCAGCTCAGAGGGGGCGCGCTACTATCGCGATCTGAATTATCAGGGAGCGGAATGAATTCAGTTTCACCGGGAACCGCCGGGAAGCGGCGGTCTTGCCAATCTCGTTTTGCCTGCTCGATACGCGCTGAGCGGCTCGACACAAAGTTCCAGTACTTTGTGCGATCGCCCACTGGTGCCCCGCCGATAATCATTGCTTTTGCCTCAGCCCCCCCACGGATATCTACTGATTCATCCGGCGCTAAAACGGCTAAACGATATGGCTCTAAAGGCTTTCCATTTACGAATAGGTCGGATGTGACGCTATAAACTGCCCTTTCTAAACCTTCTATTGGCGCTAGCTGAAATTGACTACCCTCCGTGAAAACGAGCGACAGGTAAAGAGTAGCAGAGTAGGTTTTAACTGGTGATTGGTGAGACTGGTAGCTACCGGCGATCAAGGTCACGCTGGTGCCTGTTTGAATCCACCTCGGTAAATCAGTCGCCGCATAATGTGAAAAGCTAGGTTCAACTTCTTCAGCGATTTCGGGGAGGGCAATCCAGGTCTGAATGCCGTGAAGAGTAGATTCTTTCTCTCTAAAGCTCTCGGGCGATCGCTCAGAATGAACAATGCCTTTGCCCGCTGTCATCCAGTTCACCTCGCCCGGAAAAATCTCTTGTACTGTACCTAGACTATCCCTATGCAGAAGGCTTCCTTCAAACAAATAGGTAACCGTCGCTAGATTGATGTGTGGATGGGGTCTAACATCGACGCCTTTTCCAGCCGGGAAAATAGCTGGGCCTAAGTGATCAAAGAAGATGAAAGGTCCAACCATTTTTAGGGCTTCACTCGGTAAGATTCGCTGTACGCTAAACCCACCTAAGTCATGCTTTTCAGGCGTAATTAATTGCTGAATACTCATTTTTGTACGATCCATTCTGAGTTGACGTTGTGGACGAAGATACAATCTTAATTCTGTTTCTGCTTCAGATTCTTGCCTAAATTAACTTCAATGTAATGAGTTTCAAGACTCGATTTCTTTCAGATTCTTAGGGCAAATTTTCAGATTCTTATGGTGCTAACAAATCTGCTTGGGGGTCTTTCCCGTGAATCGCTTGAAGTGCTGCGTCAAATGGCTTTGACTGGAGAAGCCGACTTGTAGGGCAATGTCTGCGATTGCCAAATCTGTTTTCGATAGCATCAACTTTGCCTGTTCCACGCGCTGTTGGATCACGTACTGACGGGGAGAAATTCCCATTGTTTGCTTAAACAAACTCGCAAAGTAAGTCGGACTGATATTGATCACTTCTGCAAGCTCAGTCAGTGACAAATCTCGATCAAGGTGAGTACGAATATAGCCGAGTACTTGCTGTAATCGGGTGTGCGTTAAGCCTTTGTGCTTGGCTTCAAGGGTTCGTGTTGTAATTGTTAGCATGGTTCAAAGATTGGCAATTTGCTCAACAAAACAGGTAAAAATTAGCCATCGCGCATTCGATCACTACAGTATTTTGCATTGCCGATCAACTACTGCGCTGCATAGCCACCATCAATCATCAACGTTTCACCTGTTATGAACGATGCCATGTCAGATGATAAAAACAGGACTGCATTTGCAACTTCAAGCGGTGTGCCAACTCGTCCGATCGGGTGAAGTCCTGCCAAGTAAGCTTTGGCTTCATCTGTAACTGCTTCAAACATATCTGTTTGGATTGCCCCTGGTGCCACGACATTGATACGAATACCCGCTTTGGCATATTGGAGTGCAGCAGCTTTGGTTAAGCCTACTACCGCATGTTTACTCGCAGTGTAGAGGAGTATGGTAGGAAGTGCAACGACTCCAACCGCAGATGCCATATTGACGATTGAGCCACCTCCCTGTTTCAACATCTGAGCGATTTCATATTTCATCGACAACCAAACGCCTTTGACATTGACGTTCATAGTGCGGTCATATTCTGCTTCTGTTTGCTCAATCAATGAGGGATTTTCGCCAGCTGTTCCTGCATTATTAAAGGCAATATCCAGCCGACCAAAAACGCCAACCGCTTTATCAACCATTGCTTTAACATCGGCTTCTTTCGTGACATCTGCTTGCACAAAAATAGCCTCTCTACCAGCTTCCTGAATTAATCGAACTGTTTCTTCACCTTCATCAATTCGACGACCAACTACCACCACCTTTGCTTGTTGTTTGGCATAAGCGATCGCAGTTGCTCTGCCAATTCCCGACGTGCCACCAGTGACTAACACCACTTTA
The DNA here is from genome assembly GCA_019359275.1 of Myxacorys chilensis ATA2-1-KO14. GTDB lineage: Bacteria > Cyanobacteriota > Cyanobacteriia > Leptolyngbyales > Leptolyngbyaceae > Myxacorys > Myxacorys chilensis. The sequence goes on from JAHHHP010000121.1 coordinate 11,077, forward strand.
TCTTGAAGTATCATTGTGCTTCTCCTAGCATTAATTTCGTTGCATTGATCAAAAGCGTACTAAGTTTCAATGCTTGGCTTCCTCCAGATTCTTAGGGTGAATCGCAAGTTTGTTTCGGCAGCATCCAATTTAGACACTAATGTTCAGAATTCACTTGCCGTGTAATCACAATGAGTTCTGCTTGCAGTAAAACAACTAATAGCCACGAAAGCGCTTGTAAAATGGCTTCCATCGTCCAGTTCTGACTCTGAACCTCCCAAATCATCCAAATAATAATGAATCCAGTTAACAACCAGGGTAGAATGACCGCTGAATTCCGTCTGCGATAGAAGCGGATCGCCGTCTCCAGCCAAAAAGGGAAGGTGCTGAGGAGACAAACAAGGTAAGATAATCCTGCACTGACGAACAGGCTAGTTTGAAGACTCGAAGGCAGGTTTGGGTATCCAAGCGCGATCGCTGTCAGACAAACTCCCAGCGCGAGATACAGGAAAGTAAACAAGGTAAATCGTTTCATTTTTTGCAAATAAAGCTCAGCGATAATCTATTCCTGTGTGGCTGACATAACTCAGCCGATGAACAACAATTAGTCCACATGCAGCACAGCCTTACCTGAAAATCTGCGCCCGATCAAATCAGCCGCTGTTACGCCTGCTTCACGCCATGAAACTGCTCGATCGATGTGCGTTTTGAGCCGTCCCTGCTCAACTAACCTCAGCAGACGAGCCAGCCCAGAACTAGCACTTTCCAGCTCTACTTCGGTGTACAGCGTGAACCCGTAAAGCGTGCGCTGTCCTCCATTCTCGAAATAGAAGTCTGGTAGGGACAGCTTCATCTCGTTGCCGCTGCTACTGCCATAACAAACGCAGGTGCCTCCTTGAGCCAAAAACGCAGTTAGCGTCCCGACCAATTCACCTCCTACTCCATCGACAATCAGTCGATAAGGCGCGAACTGCTTGGCTTCTTGCCCGGTTTCGGTTAGCACCACTTCATCTGCGCCGTAATCTCGCACAAATGCTTCTTGCGCTGGCTGACGAATTTGGGCAACGACGCTGGCTCCCATCATCTGAGCAAGCTGCATGGCGAAGAGTCCCACTCCCCCTGTTGCCCCTGTGATCAGCACTCGACTTCCTGGTAAACGAGATCCCTTTTCCACTGCATACAGTGCTGTTAACCCTGCGACGGGCAGTGTGGCGGCATCGGTATGTGATACGCTCTGGGGAATAATAGCCAGAAAGCGAGTCGGAATTGCTACATATTCTGCCCAGCCCTCCGAGCGGATGGAGAGGGCAACGATTTCTGTCCCTGTGGGTGGACCACTGCCGTCTTGCGCTGTTTGTTCAACAACGCCAACGACATCCCAGCCAATCGGAGTGTCCAGTGGATCATTTTGCGATCGCTTAAGTTCGCCCCGATTCATCGAAAATGCCTTGACGCGAATCAAGCACTCGTTAGCCTTCGGAGTAGGAACTTCAGTGTCTTGAAAGGTGAGGTTGCCAACGGCATCTAGTGAACTCACGAGTCTACGCATCGCCATATCCTTGTGTGTAGAGGGCTATAGTTTCATGTTCTAGATAGAACTGTTTCAATCACCTTGCTGTATATCCACCATCGATCACTAAGGGTTGCCCAGTGATGTAGCTGGCAGCATCGGAGCAGAGAAACACCACCGCTTGAGCAACTTCTGCTGCCTGACCGATCCGACCCATTGGAATCAAAGGGCCTAAATCATCCGCTGTGATACCCAGTTGCCCAAAGGCGTGATCGAGTAGTTCAGTTGCAGTGCCTCCAGGATTCACCGCATTAACCCGGATGCCTTGCTTGGCATAGTCCAGCGCCGCCGCTCGCGTCAGCCCCATTACTGCATGTTTGCTGGCAACGTAAGGAGAAGTCTCCGGAAACGCAACGAGACCACTCGCTGACGAATTGTTCACGATCACACCAGATCTTTGAGACAGCATTTGCTGAATTTCGTACTTCATGCACAAAAACAGTCCCCGAACATTGATTGCCATCAGGTTGTCAAAATCTTCAATTGATTGTTCATGCAGAGGCTTAAAAGAGCCGTCAGTGCCTGCATTATTGAAGGCACAGTCGAGTTGCCCGTAGGTTGCAACCGTCTTTTGCACTAATGCTTTGATGTCTTCCTCATTCGAGGCATCTGAATGAACGTATAAGCATTCGGCACCTGTTTCGCTAATCAGTTTGGCAGTCTTTTCTCCTTCTGCGTCGCGTCTACCGGAGAATACTACCTTTGCTCCAGCAGCCCCGAAAGCGATCGCTGTTGCTCTACCGATTCCCGATGTGCCTCCGGTGACTAACGCCACTTTATCTTGCAGTATCATTCTGTTTCTCCTGTTTCAATTTCGTCAGTTTGTATCGGGTAAACTTGTCTCAGCAACTCAGTGACTTCTTGCGCGATCGCAATCAGGGCATGATTAACTGAAGAGTCGCGAAGAGAATCAGTCTGAGGTGTACCTTCATACCCAGAATCATTCTTGCCTTGTACTAGTAAATGCGTCATAGAATTATCCTCAATGAAATACTGATTTGTAATTCACTAAATCAATACGCAGGAATTCAGTTGTTGACATGGTTCAAAAAGCGGTAATTTTGTTCAGTGAAACAGGCAAGATCTAGCTATCAAAATTTGATAGCTTATAGCACTTACAGACAAGTCAGATGTGAATTGAGAGCAAAGATCGGGGAACTTAATGACTCGCAGCAATCATGGCAGCCATCAACTCCGTCGTGTTCCAGCGCTCGGTATACCGAATTCCATTGATAAACAGGGCTGGGGCAGTCGTCACTCCACTCTGCATTCCGCCTTCAATATCTTCGTTGATGCGATCGACATGCACTTGTTTAGACAACTCTTTGAGAAATTGAGGAATGTCAAGCCCTAAATCATTGGCGTACTCGACAAGATAACCGTTCTCCAACCTTTGTTGATGGTCAAATAAAGTATCGCTCATTAACCAAAACTTTCCTTGGGCGGCGGCAGCTTCGGCGGCTTGGGCTGCCCGTTGAGCATGGGGATAAATCTGTGTTTGTGGAAAATGACGGAAGATGAAGCATAAATAATCTTCTCCAAAAGCAGCACTAAGCTCTCGTTTGATCGCTTTAATCAGCTTGTAAACGTCCGCACTTCTAGGGCATTGATAGTCTCCGTACATCACCAGCACGACCTTGGCACTCAGAATACCTTGAATCCAATCTTGAGTTGAAGGTGGTACAAGTAAAGAACTGTGGCTACGATCGTCGCTCATCTTTTTACATTTGTATCAAGCATGGAACCGTGCAATTTACTTGCTCGATC
>JAHHHP010000122.1 GCA_019359275.1 Myxacorys chilensis ATA2-1-KO14
TAGCGCGTAAAACCATTTGCTTTTCCAAGTCAATTTTGATGCATGACGTAGTAATTGGGCTATTCATCAATCGATTTGAGTTTGGATTATCGATCTAGGCACTAACAACAGATCTATAGCACTACCCAGCATCGTAACCTTTAATAGCGGCATGAGAGCAGTTCAAGGAAACAGTACATCACTCCCTGTATCGTTGCAAAATTCCTATTCGCGGAAAGCATCTCCTCAGAACTCTGAACATACTTCCCTGCAACTAATTCTGATGCACTATTCTCAATCATTTGCCGTACACCTTGCTGATCAACTTCCAAGTGAAATTGCAGTCCAAGCACTTTATTGCCGTAGAGGAATGCTTGATTGGCACAGCCTTCACTGTAGGCAAGACGGATGGCTTTCTCTGGCAACTCAAACGTATCGCCGTGCCAATGAAAAACGCTCAGTTCTGAGGGTAAGAATTCAAAACCTTTGGATTGCTGAGTTGCTGTTTTGATTGGAAACCATCCAATTTCTTTGTGTTCACCCGAATACACTCTTGCACCTAGAGCATCCGCAATCAGTTGTGCTCCCAGACAAATACCCAGCACTAATTTATCTTTCTCGATCGCTTGCTTAATCAACTGTTTCTCTGCGATTAGCCAGGGGTACTGATCCTCCTCGTAGATATTCATGGGTCCGCCCAGAATGATCAACCAATCAAAATCATTCACAGTCGGTAAGGGATCGTCGGCATAGAGTCTGGTGGAGGATACCGAATGGTTTTGATCAGTCATCCAAGTCGAAATGCTGCCCAATTTCTCAAAGGGAACGTGCTGTAAATAGTGAATTCTCATGATTGTTTCTCGGAGAGGTAACTTTTCAATAGAGAGCGTGTGGGCGTACAGGCAACCAGAAGAATCTCAGCATCTTGCTCTCCAGTTGCAGAGATATCGTGTGGGAGAAACGCATCAAAATGAGCCGCGTCGCCCGGATTGAGTAAAAACTGCTCGTCTACTAGCGTCAGGATTAACTGACCGGAGAGAACATAGAGCCACTCTTCACCGCTATGCTGATAGTGATGGTTCCCTGGTTGATCAACAGGTACGATCACTCGGAGTGGATGCAAATCAGCGAGATGGTTTCCGCCAGCGAGGGAAGTGTAGCGCAGCCCATTGCCTTCTTGAAGCAGACGATCGCCTGCACGAATTACAACGCCCGCAGAAGCTTTTCGTTCTGAAGCCACTGGCTTTGAGTTTTCTGAAGTTGAGCTAAATAGGTCGGGCAGTGAAACTCCATATACCCGTGCCAAGTTAAACAGAACTGCCAGTGAGGGCTGTCGTTCACCACATTCTAAGCGTGACAAATATGCCTCAGACACATCTGCTTGTTCGCTCAGCTCGCTTAAAGTCCAACCCCGTTCAGTTCTTAAAGTCCGTAACTGTTGTCCTAGTTTGGTTAATTCAGACTTGAGAAGGGTGTCGATCGAATTCTCCATCAGTTTCCTGTTAAGCAATTTAATCTATTATATTGACTGCTAGGCAAAGTAACAATTTTTATAGAAACCCCTTCCGCTATCATCTGTCATCCTCCAGAATCTGTATCCGTATGAGTTTCACCACTTTAATTGCTCTAGCTAGCTGAAACTTAAAGCTGAAAACCAGCTTTAAACAGAAAATAATTTGACTGATAGGCAATTTTTTTGTATCGTTTATATATCTTGATCATTCAGATGCTGATACCAGGGACAAAACGGGAGAGCATCGATGTTCATGAACCAGGTCTGAAGCAGCTTTTGTACGCTCTGGTGTTTTCAATGATGGGGCGAAGGACTATCTAACAGGAACATCTACTTGTAATCCGATTGGCTCATTCCACATTCCTCAGTCGAAAACAGGTTGTACCTTATTTGTGTTTTACTTGGAGGGCTAAATGGTCGCCCAGATTCTTTCGATTCAGGTTGGACTGCCCAAATTGCTTGGTGTTGAAAATGCGATAGATCCAATGGATCGTCCCTGGTCTACTGGATTCTTCAAAGAATCGGTTCAAGGAAGAATCTGGCTTGGAAGCACCAACTTAGTTGGAGATGGTCAAGCCGATCTTAAACATCATGGCGGTGTTGAAAAAGCAGTGCTGGTGTATGCGGCTGAACACTATCCCTCCTGGCAAGCACGGTTGAATTTGCCCAATCTCTCCTACGGAGATTTTGGGGAGAATTTTACAGTTACCGATCAAACTGAAGCATCGGTATGCATTGGAGATATCTATGACATTGGTGAAGCTCAGGTTCAGGTATCCCAACCTCGCCAGCCGTGCTGGAAATTGTCGCGTCGTTGGCGAATCTGGGATCTAGCATTACAAGTCCAATGTACTGGACAAACTGGTTGGTATTTCCGCGTACTGAAAGAAGGCGCGGTTGAGGCAGGGATGGAACTTGTGCTGCGCGATCGCTCTTTTCCCCAGTGGGCGATCGCACGGGCAAACCAAATCATGCATCACGATTTGAACAACCGAGACGCAGCGGCGGAACTGGCAAATTGTCCCTTGTTAGCACCGAATTGGCAACGCACTTTGCTCAATCGTGCCGCTAAAAATATCAATCCTGATTCCACCCCTCGACTTTGGGGTGAGAACTAGCAACGACGATTGTGAAAGTAAAAGATTGTGAGGAGTTCAGAACTGTTCGCGTTTGGTTTGCGATCGCTCTTTGTACTTTCTAATAACAAAAGAGCGAAATGCAACAATAGCAAGGCTTTTAGCTTTTGTTTCTAGACGAAAGAGGGATAAGCATCTGGGCAAAAATTCTTTCACAACTCTCTTGACAGACTGCTGACAGAAGTGTAATTATTTAGGAGTCCTAAGCAAATTGCAGTCATGGCTTTCCTCCACTAATGCCTTGATCAGCCAATTCTTAAAGCACTCTGTCAAATATCATCCGCATCCACTACTCACTCACTACAAGGAGATTGATCAATGAACGCGATCGCAGGTTACACCTTTGGAACTGAACAAACCGCTCATTCACCGTTGACGCTCAACGACTTGGAACTGCTCAAACAGACCGTTTTGTTTACAGATGAAGATGAGAAATATCTGCGGATGGCAGGAGAAGTGTTAGAAGACCAAATTGCTGCGGTATTAGATGTTTGGTACGGTTTTGTTGCTGCTAACTCTCATCTAGTTTATTACTTCAGCAATGCAGGGCAGCCAAACTCCGACTACTTAACTGCTGTTCGCAAACGCTTCGCTCAATGGATTCTAGACACCTGTAACCGACCGTATGACCAGGATTGGTTGAACTATCAGCAGGAAATCGGTCTGCGTCACACTTACGCCAAGAAAAACCAGACCGATCGGGTTGAAGCTGCTCCTCATATTGGGATGCGGTACGTGATCGCCTTTATCTACCCGATCACAGCCACCATCAAGCCATTTCTGTCAAACAAGGGACACAGCGCGGAAGACGTTGAGAGTATGTATCAAGCCTGGTTCAAATCAATTACTCTACAAGTGACGCTTTGGTGTGCCCCCTATGCCAAAGATGCCTATTTCTAATTTGGAGGGACTCATGGAATTTGTTGGTGTTTTTCTAGTTTTCTCACTGTCAGTCTTAAGTGTTGTCGTGCTGGCGATGGGATTATTTTTCTTACAGCTTTGCTGGTCTTGGCATCATGCCTACTTTCGATAAAGAATTCACCATTAACGGTACTTTCGCAAAGATGCCTCACTTTTGTCCTTGAGGTTATTTATCGCTAATGAACTCATTTCACCGGGATTGATACCTCTCCACGCTACGCAAAGGCATCAACACCGTACCGTTTTAACGGTTTGCGCTCACGGCATTTTCTAACTATTTCCATTCGCTTTAGCTCTTATTCATACAACAGGAGGTTGTTATGAAACGTTTTCTCATTGCTTTACTTGGCATCAGTTTAAGCCTCACGTTGGCACTGTTTTATTCCAGTCTTAAAGCTGATGCCCGTTCTACAACTCAATCTACAACAACAGTTGCACAGTCGTCTGCTCAAGTTGTGCCAACTCCAAAGTCACCGGATCTAGAAATTTTGGGCACTAGCGTTCGTTATCTCAAAGATGCAGATTTACTTATTTTTGAGCAAACTGTAAAAGGAACTGCTGGCAAAACATTGCCCCAGCCTAAGGGTAGTGTTGATGGCGCACCTGTACTGGGCTACGTCTTTCCAACGACTCTAAAACCCGAAGATGCTGGATTTGGGAAGGTCGAAGGGATTTTGGCACTAGCAGTTACGTCTCATCCAGACTTCGATGATACGCCATTGTGGGATGAGAACAACAACTCTAACTATGGTGATGATGGCATCATTTTTCATAGTCATTGGGTCGTACTGGTCAAGGACGATCGTGTTCCTGGTCGCTTATCGGTCAAGCAGTTCAACAAAACCGACAAAACGGTTGTGCTTCCACCGACTAATCCCGGTATGCCAATGTATTTTGATTCTCCTGGTTTTCCTGTTTTGCTAAAAGGTAACAAGCTCAGTGTTTTGGTTCCGGCTCAACGCATTCAATCTAAAACAGAGTTCAAGTTTGATGGCGTTGTTGCTTATATGCAGGTGAATGCCACAAACAAAAATCTCCCTATGGTTGGGGTCTATCAAGCGTACAGCGTTAGTTCAGGGGATTTAAGTCTTCCCTACAGTGTGCAACCTCAGTAACGGAGAAAATTAAATGGCTCTCAATGTTGAATTGCTAGAAAGTAGCTTTGCTCAAATTAAAGTGAATAGCTCGGAGGTGACTAAACAATTCTACACACTGCTGTTTACGGACTATCCAGAAGTTCAGCCTTTGTTTGCTAATACAAACATGGAAAAGCAGCGCAAACAACTGTTTCAATCTATCGTCTTTACCGTCAATAACCTGAGTAAACCAGATGTCTTAAGCGACGCATTGAGAGGCTTGGGCACTCGACACACTCAGTATGGTGTATTGCCGCAACACTATCCAATGGTGGGCAGTAGCTTGCTGAAAGCTTTTGAGGTAAGTCTGGGCACAGCCTGGACTCCTGACGTGCAGCAAGCGTGGATAGAGGCGTATGAAGTTGTGGCTCAATTAATGCTGGAAGGTACAGACTACTCACCAGAACTGCTGGTATCGATCGAGAAATAGCAGGGTAGTAAACTTGGTCGTCTACCAGGTTTACTACCTCTGATCATCTTTATAACTAACAGGAGAACAAACAATGGATACGATTGAATTGGTCCCTAACAACTCGTTGATCACCGAAACGCCTGAGGAGGGACGACAATTAGCCGTGAAACTGGCGCGACTGATTATCAAGTTGACTCAACCTGATGAAGAAAAACGTAAACAGCTACGGGAAGTTTATGGTAATGATGCCATGATGCTGATTGCTGTAGGTCAGGTTGTCGCGACAGAATTTGGCACAATCGCTGCTGCAAATAATTACTGGCACAAGTAATTTTCAAAACTATTTAATGAATTACTTTTTTATTGAGATATAACCTACTGGAGGAAAATCTATGACTGCAATAACCCATCAGCAGAATACTGCACAATCATTGACCTACTCAACTCGAATTGATCTTCCTACAGAAGTCCGATCACAAGTGAATACCTTACTGAATCAAAGCTTGGCCACTGCGATCGATTTGAAGACCCAAATTAAGTGTTCACATTGGAATGTCAAAGGTCAAAACTTTTATCAACTGCATGAGCTATTTGACGAAATTGCTGCACAGATTGAAGAATTCATCGATCTGCTTGCCGAACGGATTGTAACATTAGGGGGTGAAGCATTGGGAACGGCTCGAATTGCGGCTGAGCGATCGGAACTTCCTGAGTATCCCTTCAATACGGTTGATGGCATGGAGCATGTTGCTGCACTTGCCGATCGTCTAGCAATTTATGCTAAATCCCTCCGTCAGAATATCGATGCAACCGATCAACTCGGTGATATGAACACCAACGATCTCTTTGTCGAGATTTCACGGGCGATCGACAAACGATTGTGGTTTCTGGAAGCGCATCTTCAACATTCATAGGAGTTTTGTAATATTCGAGAGGATGAAGGTGAGCATGTTAAAACCATGATTGCTTGTCAACAGCCTGAAGCACGACTGACTCTCAAGATTCCTCATGCTGTTACCACACTGACGGCAAGTGCGACGACTGCTCTGATTGTGCCGGAAAAAGATTAATGTTTGCAAAAACTACATCTACTGTGAGCTACCTCAAAGATTGAGTCTTGAACCTAGACTACTCTGATATTAACAAGATAGAAACTTGTCTTAAGCATCGTCATAACAAACGTAAAGCATTTCAACGAAGGGGAGGCAACCATGAAATCTAAAATCGAAACCCTCGCCAAACTTTATCTCGAAGGCAAACCTGCTGAAATTTCAACTGAAACCCAGAGCGAGTTATCTGATTGGTTGATGGGAGAATTTCAACAGTTATCCTTGAATCTATTATTTTGCAACGACCAACGCTATAATTCGCCCGCAGAGGTATTTGCGGATATCGAGCAAGACCAACTCTGGATCAGTACGGAGGCTTACGACACTTCCATTTATGCCAACCCTTTTTTTGGAGCAGTTCTAGCTGCAATTCATGATTATGATCATTATCGTTCTCAAAGTGATTGGAGCTTAGAAGGTGAAATCGCAGCCTACCGTACCACTGCTAACCGTGCGCCCAGTTTGGAAATTCAAAAAATTCTCTATTCCCAGATCGTCTTGAGAGCAGCAACACATCTCTACCTGGGACATCAACCAGAACCAAAAATTGTATTTTCTTGAGGTAATCCTATGCAAGTCTGTCCTTGTTGCCATCACCCACTGCTGTGCCACACGACCAGCAAGTTTATTTCTTCTGCTCTTATTGCCGGGCAGAAATGCTTATCCTGAGTGATATCACATCTTCTTCCTAAGTCATTCTTGAGAATACGGAACAACTATATGCTACATGAAATCATTTGGAGAACTGAAAATGTCTACTACCTACGAACAAACTATTGGAAGGAGGTGAGCAATGAATGACTATTGTTTAGTGGACTGTGGTTTTCACGATCAGCTAGAAGCCTTGGCCACGCTGCGGCAAACTTGTCAAATCTCCTACCGCACTGTAACTGGAGAAATCGTTGAAGTTCAGGATCAGATTGTGGATGTGTATGCTGCGAACCAAGCCGATTTTTTGAAACTCAAAGACGGAACTGAAATTCGGCTCGATCGCCTGATCTCAGTCAATGGTAACCTGACTCGTTTCGCTCAGGAGTAGCACAATGGCAATCTAACTCAAGATCGATCGCATCTTACAAGGTTCATTTGACCTCAAAGCGCTGAATCTTTTGTTTGTGTTTCAAGTGAATTGTCCTGGTTGTTTCATCTATGGGTTCCCACTCGTCAACAAGCTGTATTGGAAGTATCGTGAATCTGGATTAAATGTTCTGGGACTCTCAACTGCATTTGAGGATTTTGAGTACAACACGGCTGCAAATACAGAATTGCTTTTGACTCAGAGGCAGACAGTTGGTGCAACACGGCAAGCCCTCGGAGAGAATTACGCTCAAGCAATTGATTTTCCCATTGCGATCGATCAACTCACCACAGGTACAACACTTGCAACACCTGCGAACATCGATCTGGTGTGTGAGGCGATCGCTAGTTTCGGTAATTCATCCCGCCTTGAACAAGAAGCGTTGCGTCAGAAAGTGAAAACTTACTTACAAAAGAGTGCTCAAACATCAGCAACCTTTACGCTGAATCATCTGCCAGGAACACCGACCTTCCTTCTAGTTGATCAAAACCTCGAATTGTTAGAAGGATGGTTTGGACATACGCCTGAAGCAGATGTGATTCAACGAATTGAGGAACATATCAACACTCGCAATCAAGTGGCTCAGAAACTATGCACGTAACCTTTTGTGGGAAACGAATGCGATTGCTCGGATTGCCGATGAAGATTGGCACTCGTGCCCGTGATGTGCGGGTGATCGACAATAACTTGTCATTTGTGCTGCCACTGGAGCGATCGCGAGGAAAAGTCCGTCTGTTACTCACGGTTCCTTCTTTAGATATGCCAGTCTGTAGCGCTGCAATCCATAAGTGCAGCCAATTTCTAAACTCAATGAGTCAGAAATTAACTGATTCTGTTGAAGTTTTTCTCATCTCCGCCGACCTTCCCTTTGCTCAAACTCGTTGGCAGGCGATTGAGAAAGTTACCAATATCACCATACTTTCGGATTATCGCGATCTGGACTTTGCCCGCAGTTGGGGACTGCTCATTCAGGATCTAGGATTACTAGCACGCGCTGTTTATGTCGTAGATTCTACAGGCATTGTTACCTATCGAGAAATTGTCGCTGAACTGACGGCTGAACCCGACTATGGCGTTGCTTTTGCAGTGCTTTCCGCAGAAATCGCCACATTGAAAACGGCATCGTAAATTGAGGATTTGCTTCCTACTGCGTTAGAAGTGGCTGTCGTTGTAGGATCGTTACTACTCCTGCTCAACCACGGTGGAGCCGTGATTCAGGGGAAAATGACTTGTAGCTGCTGGCTTGCAGCCGCTCTCACTGATTCAATGCGTTACACCGTCAGTATCCATGAATAACTCTCAGCCCGATCGCGATACAGAATCAGCCCTTCCCGCCGAACAGCCAAATGCGGATGTCATCGCTAATCCCTTTGATGTCTCAAGCGCGATCGAACAACATATCTTAATTGGGCTAGAAAAAATTGGGCTAGCGCTGAAAAGCCAGTCCTGGCAGGATGCTGGACAACAAGGTTTAACACCGACTCAAGGACAAATCCTGGCGCTTCTAATTGATAAAGGCGATGCTGGAATGCGGTTGTCAGAGGTGGCAAAACATCTTGCGGTCACGGCTGCTACTGCCAGTGATGCGGTGACATCGCTGGTTGAGAAAGGGTTAGTGCAAAAAACGCGATCGCCCCAAGATAAACGAGCGATCGCCATCACGTTAACCGCTCAAGGACAGCAGACAGCAACACAAACAGCGTCCTGGTCTGATTTTCTGCTCAACACCGTGGATGAGCTATCAAAGGAGGAGCAAGTAATTTTTTTGCGGGGGCTGATCAAAATGATTCGCAAGCTTCAACAACAGGGACAGATTTCAGTCGCAAGAATGTGTGTGACCTGTCAATTCTTTCAGCCCAATCGCTATCCAGGGTCAGATCGTCCGCATCATTGTGCGCTAGTGAATGCGCCCTTTGGCGATCGTCATCTTCGTCTCAATTGTGCCGAACACGTTGCCGCCAATCCCGAAACCGCTAAACAAAATTGGAACTTCTATCTTTCAAAGTAGGTAAGTCAAATGCTGAAAACGGAATCTGCGACCGATAGCCTTCTTAGACCGGGCGAACTCAACCAACGATTGGGTAAAACTATGATGTTATCCAATCAGGAGATGGGCTGGAACGGAATTTTCGTTGAGCAGTATCAAGATCTTTTAAATTCAAGGGAAGTTGAATTTCCTGCCACATCAAATCATTGGCTTGCCTTATCTATGGGACCTCCTGCTCATTTGACCCAGAAGGGTGGCGATCGCCTGCATGAATCAATCATTCAAAAAGGTGACAGCATTCTTGTTCCTGCTGGGCAACCGAGCTACTGGTGTCGGCGCGGAGGCATCTGCGATTCGCTGCACATTCGCTTAAAACCGGAGCTGATTGAGCAAATCGCTGAAGCATCCGAAATTGATCTAAAGCAAATTGACTTTGTGAACTGTTTCGTTCAGCAAGATTTGCAGCTTCATCAAGTCGCAATGCTGCTGTTCGCTGAGTCGCAGTCAGATGGTGTGATGGGGCGCTTATATATTGAATCCTTAACTCAAGTCCTGGTCATTCATCTGCTGCGCCACTATTCTACCTTCGCGCCAATCATTACATCCCAGAACAGAAGCTTAACTCGTACCCAATTGCAGCAAGCGATCGACTATATTCAAACCCACCTGAATCGAGACTTATCCCTGGCTGAACTGGCAAGCGTTATCGGTATCAGCCCCACTTACTTCGCCAGTTTGTTCAAACAGGCGATGGGAATTTCACCGCATCAGTATGTGATTCAACAGCGAGTGGAACGGGCGAAATTGATGCTGTTGAGAACGGATTTGGCGATCGCAGACATTGCCGTACAAGTTGGGTTCTCCAGCCAAAGTCATTTGACGCAACAGTTTAAACGAGTCACCGGACTGACACCCAAGCAAGTTCGCTAACACCATAAGAATCTGACAAATTGTTGCAAGAATCCGAAAGACGTTGAGCATTGGAACTTAGTACACTTTAGGTACTAAGAATCAAGAGAATTCCATACAAACTTCTCTGCATCTAGAGCAATACGCAACTGCAAAAGACAGACTTTTGCCACTCATCTAGCACAGATCGGAAAGGATATTTATGCCTTGGGTAGACCTATGTGCTGAAAATGCAGTCGTTGAATGTTCTTAGGCATCTATTGAATTCAGGCAAACAATGCAACGACTGAGTTGCAAGACTTAAATCACCACAAAACCAATTGTGAACACGATAGGCACATTCACATCAGAGGTCAAATCATGAACCAGTCAGTAGATTTCTTCGTTCGTAGCGCGGTCATAGAGACCACCCGGTTCTACATGGGCAGTCTCATGACTTTTCTCGTGACATCCACCGAGACCGAAAACCGCTTCGTCCTTCTAGAGCTTCGGATGAAACCGGGCAATGAGCCGCCGCCCCATCTCCACTATGACCAGGATGAGGTGTATTACATTCTAGAAGGCGAACTGGAGGTGTACTGCATGGGCGAAGTCCGAACAGTGCGGGAAGGCGAAACGATCTTCCTCCCCCGGAATCAGGCGCACGCATTCTATTACCTGTCGCCCACCCTCCGGTTCCTCGCCCTGTTGCAACCGGGCGGTTCAGACGGGTACGGTCTGGACGGTTACTTTGAAGCAATGTCGAGTCCGTCCACCAGCATGGAACTACCTGCAAGCGCAACCACATACGCGCTTTCCGATCCAGTCCCCGCGATCGAACTGGCTGCCAAGTACGGAGTCAAGATGCTGACCCCGGAAGAAACGGCCGAACTGTTGCCCCACTACCCCGGCTTTGGGATACCGCGAAAGAGCCAGAGTCATTAATTACACAATCTTCGCTGTCCGATACACTCGACAGGCTACCCTAGCTTGGGTTACTAGAGCATACTTTCAAACGATCGCATTGCCATCACCGTCACAATCAATCCGCTCACGGTAGAGCGTTCACATCACTAACTCTCTAACAAACAAGAGAAAGGATAACTTGCACACTGATGAGTTATTCAATCTGCAACATGAAAAGGAGAAACCATGACAACAACGTATGGTCACAATACTTTGTTCAAAGATCTCGCAGCACTGCTTACAGGACAGCTTTTTCTGCCAGATGACATTGCCTATGAACAGGTACGTCAACTCTGGAATGGCAGAGTGAAGACCCACCCCGCTGCGATCGCTCGTTGCTTGACTGTGCAAGATGTCATTCATACAGTTCGATGGATACGGGCGCAGGGGTTGCCACTCTCAGTTCGAGGGGCAGGACACGATTTTGCTGGACGCGCTCTGTCTGAGAATGGTGTGGTGATCGATCTTTCCCAGATGAGAGCCGTCACCATTGATCCGGATGCACGCACAGCTCATGTTCAAGGTGGAACAACAGCAGGCGACCTAATTGAAGCAGCACAAAAATACGGGTTAGCGACAGCCACAGGAACTATCTCCAGTGTTGGAATGTCTGGATTGACCCTGGGAGGAGGCTATGGTCCTTTAACTGGGGCTTATGGACTAGGTGCTGATAACCTGCTGTCCGCGCAAGTCGTCACTGCCGATGGGCAGCTTATAACTGCCAACGTTGAGGAACATTCAGACCTGCTTTGGGGACTGCGCGGCGGCGGCGGCAATTTTGGTGTTGTCGTTTCCCTGGAGTTTCGCCTGCATCCACTCACGACGGTGTTATCGGGTATGCTACTCTATCCTCTGAAACAAGCCAGAGCAGTGTTCCGACAGTTCAGCGAGTTCATTGCTACAGCACCCGATGAATTGACGATTCGGTCTGGATTTATTCAAACGCCAGGGGGTGAGACGGTTCTGTTTCTTTGACCGACCTATTGTGGTGCGCTTGACGTGGGTGAGGCAGCGAGCACGTACCCGTGTAGCGAAGCTATCGCTCCCTTACGCACCTTTGGCGACCTGCTAGTCGATCAGGTGCAACCCGTTACATATAATGCACTGATTCATGCCATTGATGCGTTTGCACCGCCCGGACTCCACTACTACATTCAAACGCGATCGCTAGCTGGTTTCCAGACTGAGACGATCGAGACGCTGATCGAACAAGGACTGCCCCTTCCTTCCCCGTTTTCGACGATCAACATTCATCACTTTCATGGAGCCGCGAGTCGTGTGGGTGTATCCGAAACCGCTTTTGCACTGCGTCAGGATCACCTCACGATTGAGATGATCGCAGCTTGGAAACCCCAGTCTCCCGACGACCAGCGGCATCTCCAATGGGCACAGCACATCTCACAGGCACTTGAACCTTATGCCTTCAACGGGGGATATATCACCCTCTTGGATCAGGAAGAGCAGGAACGGGTTCCGCTCGCTTTCGGGTCGAACTATAAACGATTGCTCGACCTGAAACGGAGATATGACCCAGATGATGTCTTTGATTCGACGATCGGACATATCGCACCCTAATTATGACGCGATCTTTCTGGTTTTTTGGAGCTTGCCTCACTGGATTGGACAACTTGGGACAAATTAATTTTGTATCGCATGTTTGAGAAGTTGTGATGGCTCATTCATCCAAACATTCAAAGCGAACAACTGAGGGCTTGAACGATGTTAACCGAAAACCAAACCACTGAATCTTGCTCTACAGACCTCGACAAAGAGATTGTTCATTTGCTTGATTATGCAAGAACTAAACTACTGACCAGGATACCGCGACAGCTAAAAATGACATCCTACCTGCGACTCTGCTGCCTCGCCATTCGCAAGCTGCACCAGAGGCGGGGATTAGCACTAAACGAGGCATTCGATGATTCCTATTCGCAGTTACTGCAAGTACTTTGTAATCACAATCCTGAATGGTGGAGACATTGCTGGAGCAGCGATCGCGGCATCCTTAAATCTGATGATCCAACGATCGACAAACTACTACAACCGCTAGAGTATTTCGTCGAAATCTACACTTGCAATTACTCAAGGAACCAAAAGCTACCTTAAATGGTAAATAAGGAACGCCCTACGAGGCTTTGTTAACGTTTCTAGAAACTCATATCACCAACTGTGACTGAGCAGTAAAAACTGGCGCTTCGGAGCAAATGGATAGCACTCTCTCTAGGATTTTTCAACTACAAAAGGAGAAAACGATGAAACTTGAAAATAAAGTGGCTTTGATTACGGGAGCAACTTCGGGAATTGGCAAGGCAACCGCTAAAGCATTCGGTGTTGCAGGAGCTAAGGTGGTTTTCTCAGGACGACGCGAACCAGAAGGTAAAGCAACGGAAGCTCAGCTACGAGATGCTGGCATTGACTGTTTATTTGTGCGATCGGATGTCTCGAACGAAGCCGAGATTAAATCGCTTGTGCAAACCACCGTCGAGAAGTATGGACGACTCGATTGCGCCTTCAACAATGCAGGCATCGAATCACCCGCAAAACCCTTGCACGAACAATCAATTGAGGACTTTGACAAACTGATGGCAATTAACACACGGGGACTGTTCTTGTGCATGAAGTATGAAATTCAGCAAATGCTGACTCAAGGAACTGGGGTGATTGTCAATACCTCCTCGTTAGGAGGGTTGATTGCGTTTCCGTGGACATCTCCATATATCGCGAGTAAACATGCAGTCATGGGGCTGACACGAGCGGCAGCGCTCGACTATGCCAAACAGGGCATTCGGGTTAATGCGGTTACCCCTGGTGCTACTGCGACTGAGATGATTGATCGTAGCCTTGCTCGGATGGGCATCACGGCTGATGATTTCGCATCTACGATTCCGATGGGGCGCATCGGACAGGCAGAAGAAATTGCTCAAGCTGTCGTTTTTCTTTGCTCTGATGCTGCCAGCTACATCACTGGACAACCTTTAGTGATCGATGGCGGATTCACAGTGAACTGATCGAAACCATTAAATTACTTCGCAAATTGTATCAGACCAGTGCAATACAGTCACAGTTGCACTAGCAGTTCAGCGAAATCCAAGTTGGGGCGGAGTGTATGAGTTTGGAGTGGCTGTCTATCCAGTTGGAGAACATGGGTTAGCTCAGATCTTGCACCATTCCTGATAAGCCTGACTTGGTAAAGACTTGAGAACAATCTCAAAGTGATAGCAAGCAGCAATGTGAGCAGTTTTTCGGAGGT
>JAHHHP010000123.1 GCA_019359275.1 Myxacorys chilensis ATA2-1-KO14
TGTTGGGTTGGTAGCGTAAAAGTTCAAGCAGTTTGTCCCACAGGTCGTCGCTTAGTAACATTGGGGTTGACATCGCCTTTTAGCTTATTCAGCCCAACTTCACATAATTATCAACACAACCTAGTCTTCCACCTCGTCTTCCTCGTCTAAGGTCAAGTCAGCAAAGTCAGGGGGAGTCACGGAAAGGTCGAGGGAGGCTTTGTGGCTTTCGCGGTTCGTGGTCATTTCAATCGCGATCGCACTCACTTCAATTTCGATGCTGCCCAACGGGACGGTGAGTTGAGCGATCGCTTCTACCGCTTCAAGTCCGTTGGGTGTAAACTCTGACACCCAGCGAGGGCTATTGAGCAAAATGCGGCTCTGGCGATCATGAATCCAAAGCTTGACATAGATTTTAGGCAAGATATCGGGAAGCGTTACCCGCACAGAGAAGGGTTGCCCTCCGATTAACTCAGTTTCGATCCCCTCTAAAACGGGTACTGGGACAGGCTGATTCTCAGGGAGTAGAAATGGATTGTTGGCCGGGTGCAGCTCTACTAGAGAGGGCTTTTGAGCGAAGGACAGCGTTAATTTAGCCAGGGGTAAGATCGGTTCGCTATCGACAACGATTTCATCGCTGGACAACTCATCGGTCGGAGCCGCTTCGGGAAATGAGTTTCTGAAGTTGCGATCTTCAAATAGAACAGGTGGTGGTTCTGAGGGCGGATCTTCAGAACCTGCTCTATCTGGCTCCAAAGCTTTCGATGTGTCAGAGGTACTCGAAAATAATGCCGATTCCTCACTATCTAATGACGTGTTCAATGACGTTAGGTCTAATGAGGTCGGCTCAGTTGAAGGGTTTGGATCGGAGGCGAGCGAATTGAGGCGATCGAGAAACCGATCCTGGAGATTCAAAGCCTGAAAGCTAGATTGAACGAGCGTTGTATCTTCCAGCGGTTGAGGCGCATCGTCTTGACTGGCTTCATCCAGTGAAATCTGCTCTGAAACCTCTTGAAGCGGTACGAATTCTTCGGATTCTGAATCTGCCTCGGCGGCTTTCAAGGCCGTTAAGTCTACGGTTGGCTCTGGCGCATCAAATAAGTTGAGTTGCTCGACGTCGGGATAACCGAACTCAAACTCTTCTAAAGCAAACGGATTCTGCACATTTGAATCGGTTTTAGGGGATGAGAAATCGGGTAAGTCTAACCGTTTGCGCTTTGCATCAGTAGACGCTGTAAAAAGCTGGGGGGGCAAAGATTCTTTGATAGTGGCTGCTAAACTCTCGAACTGCATCGATCGCACGGGTTCAACCATGCTGAGAAAGGCGAGATCGAGAGGAGCAGGTTGCGCGATGGGAGGTGTTGTAGTCTCCGCCGCAAGACGAAGCTGTTCAGATGCTTCTGCCTGTCGTGCTGCTTCCGCTTCCTGCGCCGCGAGGTTAGAGGCCGCTTGCTTTGCGATCGCATCTAGTAAGTCTGCGGCGTCTGCTGTGAGGGTAAAAGGCTGACTTGCCAAAATTCGGCTGGCGCTTCGCATCAGTCCGAACGACTCACTCTCTTCGTCGGGAGTCATGTCGTAGAGCGTCACCTCGCCCAAGACCAGTTGAGTGGTCAACTCAGAAGGTAGAGTGAGTTGATAGGTCAAATCGGTAGGCAAAGCCTGACTCGCAATTGCTGCTTGAGTTTCGAGCAGCGTTTCACCGCTTTGAGGATCGCGCAGCACCACGTTTAGCAGAGCGGAAGCTAACATTGGCACATCGCCTGCAACCTCCTCGGTGGGTGTAATCTGCCCAGTTAAAACGAGGGTTTCGCCGCGACGAGCAATGTAAGTGCTTTGCGTAAGTTCAATCTGTAAGGGAGGAAGAGAGGGAAGGTTGGTTAGCGGGATGTCTGCGAATTCGCTGCTGATTGTCAGGTCGTCGGGCGACAGTCCGTATTCTTGCAGCACCTCATCGGCAATCTGTTGAGACATCTGCTCAGCCTGCTCAAGCCAATCTTCAACCGAAGAATCAGCGTCTTCTTGAGGGTCGATCGCTAGAAAATTTTCCTCCGTTGCAGGCGTCTCCCTTAGCGCCAAAGACCGTTCTTCCTCCGATGCAATCATGGTATCGGTTTCAGTTATCTCGTCGATCTCAAACGAAAGTAATTGTTCAACTTCAGCCAATTCTTCTAAAGCAACTAGCGGATCTGCGTTGGACTCTAGAGCAAGTTCATCGGTATTGTGCGATCGCTCAACGAGTTCTGTTGAAGCCAGTGAGAACGAATCTTCAGCGTCTGAAGAAAGCAATCGTTCTATCTCAGCGATATCATCTGATGCCGATGATGGAGAGATTTCAGCTATTTCAGATTGGGAGACATCAATTTCAGAGACTTCGGCTTCGGAGACATCAATTTCAGAGTCGTTAATTTCGGAAACTTCGGGTTCAGGAATGGGAGGAATGGTATCGCTTAGCTCTACTGTGTCGGATTCTGAAACCGGCAGTGGTTCAAGCTCAACGATGTCTTCTAAAGACGGCAACGGTTCAAACTCGGCAGTTTCTTCTGAGGAGGCTGAACTTTCTTTGTTAGAGTGCGCTGTTATTTCGCTAGAAGTCGATGCGATGCTAGAGGCAGTATCAGCCTTTGCATCGGTTGATTGGGCAGCAGAGATTTGCCAATCTGAATCCCAGTGGTCCAGCGTATCCGAGTCGCGACTCAGAACGTGGAGCTTAACCGTGTGCTTTGAGCTATTGCCTAACAAATCGGTCACTAGATCGGTATTAGAGCAAACAATTTCCCAAGCTCCTGGCTTCAGCGTGGTGTAAGGAATCACGACTAGCAAGCCATTTTGGTTGGTTCGATTTGTCCGCTTCTGGGTGCGTCGCTTCGGTGGATCGTCGTCGAAATCTTCATAAGCAATCTGAATGTCTATCGTCGCATTCTGACGCTGCGATCGCGCCATGATCCGATATCGACCTTCCAAAATCTCCACATCTGGCGATTCGAGCGGCAACCACGAGCGATCGCCTTCTTGCTGTAACAGAAATTCCCATTCTGCTGTCTCAGGCATGGCTAAGGAGCTTCCCACCGAAATTTGTAGTTCTAAGAGTAGACCAAGTTCGACGATTTGACTACGGATTGCGAAAGTTACCTCTAACTCTCGGAGATAAAGACCATGAAAAAGAGCCTGATTGTTGAAAATCAGACTCAAACAGCAAGATTGAAGTGACTGAGCGTCGCACAGCTTGTTTAGTTGAAGCCGCCGCGCATAATAGAGTCAAGAATCGGAAGATTGGTTAGCAGCAGGTAAGCCACAAACGCACCGCCGACTGCGCCGATAAAGAATCCACCCGCAAATTGGCTCCACCCTTCTGAGGTCTGAAGCGAATTTGTGGAGGAGTCGTCGCTGTCTTTTTGAAAGGTGGCCAATCCATAGGACGAGAGGCAAAGTGTTGCAATCAAGATAAGGGCAACAGCCGCGATCAATCCGCCTAGAGCAGCCTCGTCAGAATCGCGCAATGGTCCGAAGACTGTCCAAGGTCCGACGAGGAAATAGCCGTGCGCCATGCCAATTTCTAGACCGCGCAGCAGAGGCGAGAGACCTTTGCGGTAAGCTGGCAAGTTGCCAATAAACGCACGGGTGAACGAAGAATCGTTGATGGGTGTGGAGAGATTTCCTACAAAGGGATCTCCCTGGTAAGGCTTAACGACTTGTTCAGTCATATTTTTAATAGTTCCTAATAATTCTGGAAAGAACAAAAAGAATTCGAGATTCATTCTAAGGAGAAAAAGGTGAAAACCATAACAAAGTCTTTAGAAAAGTTCACTCTGTCACAACAGGCGAAGTAGAAAATTGATCGAATCGTTACAGTCCGCTCATCGATCAACGAACGGTTGCTCTGATGAATTCGTCGCCATCTCATCAAGGCAATGTCTTTAAGTTAAGTAGGTGATAAAAACTGGAGATTTTTGCAGAACGGGAAATGCAATTCTTTGCTCTCTACTGATGCTTTTGTGCTAACGCTGTTGTGTGGCTAAGTTGCTGCCTTAGCTGATCGAGATTACTCAGCAACTCTGTTTGCGCGATCGCGCTTTGTTCTCCGCTCTTCAGCCATTTCAGTTGCACCGTTGCAGCCTCAGCTTCTGCATCACCCAGAATTAAACACGCGGCGGCTCCGCTGCGATCAGCACGCTTAAATTGCTTACCAAAGGCGCTGCCACTGAGATCCAATTCAGCTTTGAATCCGCTTTGGCGAAGGGCTTGAGCCAGCTTTAGGGCTTGAGCTTCTGCCGCTTCGCCCCTAGAAACGATATAAAAGTCAACCGTCGGTAGTTTTTGAGCTTGAAGCTGCTGTAGAAGAATGACCAAGCGTTCTAACCCCATTGCCCAACCAACGGCTGGCGTTTCGGGTCCGCCTAACTGGCTCACCAACCCGTCATAGCGCCCGCCCGCACAAACCGTCGCTTGAGCGCCCAAGTCCTCTGACTGAATCTCAAAAACGGTATGCGTGTAGTAATCTAAGCCGCGCACAAGGCGAGCATTAATTGTGGACGGAATGCCCAAATCACTTAAGAGCGCTTGGATTTGCTCAAACCGTTTCTGCGAATTGGGGCTGAGATACTCCAAAATGCTGGGTGCTTTGTCGAGAATGGCTTGGGTGTTAGCGTCTTTGCTATCTAAAATTCTGAGCGGATTCCGGCTCAAACGGTGCTGCGAATCGGGATCAAGCTGGTCTTGAAAGGGCGTCAGATACGAGACGAGCGCTTCCCGGTAGTTACTGCGATCGTTCGCGTCTCCGATCGAGTTCAGTTGCAGCGAGAGATTTTTTAAGCCAATCGCTTGAAGAATTTGGTTAGCGATCGCAATGACTTCGGCATCGGCTCGCACATCGCTGCTGCCCAATACTTCCACGCCTAACTGATGAAACTGGCGCTGCCGTCCGGCTTGGGGACGTTCGTAGCGAAACATGGCTCCGGTGTACCACAATCGCTGCACCCCGCCCTGAGCGTGAAGCCCATGTTCAACATACGATCGCACAACGCCTGCCGTTCCTTCAGGGCGTAAGGTAAGAAAGCGATTGCCGCGATCTTTAAAGGTGTACATTTCCTTGCCGACCACATCCGTTGCTTCGCCAATGCCCCGCTCAAATAAGTCGGTCTGCTCGAACAGGGGCGTGCGAATTTCCTGATAAGCGGCACAGCCTAGAATCGTTCGAGCCCCCGATTCGATCGTTTGCCAATCGCTAATCTCACCGGGCAAAATGTCCCGCGTTCCTCGAATTGCTTGAATTGAAGCCATTGCGCTTTTGAAATTTCAATATTATTTAGGTTGACTGGCGTTCCCACGCACCAAAGCGATCGCTATAGTACGCCAAAATTTGTTCAACTTTCCCCTCTGCCTCGGCAGGATCAGAAAGTTGAATCTCTAAACTACCAATTTGGCTTGCCGTGTACTCAAAGGATTGAGAAGTTTGTGGCGTCAGGTCGGTCTTCACGCCCTCAAGTTGAGAGAGATGAGCCGCAATCTCTCGGTAAACCGCCAAAGGAAGCCGAGCATTTCGGATGGAATATTTCAACGTTTGCACCTCGTGTACGATCGCTACGTTGGGGAAGCCCCCACTATTGAACTCTATTGAACTCAATCCCTTAGACTCAAACCCTTCTAAGAAGATGTCTGAAAAGGCTGAAGGAGTTGAAACCCTTATTTCTGCGTTAAAGCTTAACGTCTAAAACGCCTATTCCTTCATGAACAAAATGCAGTCTGTAGACTTCTCAGACATCCTCTAAGACGAGGCTTTGTCCTGATTAGGGTTGTATGGCGGCAGGGTGCAGCAGTTCACTTCATCAATACACACTTTGCCCCATTGCAGCGCCCAACGTACCAACGCCACACGGTTATCGGTCCCCGTTTTGGTCAGGATATTGCTGATATGGTTGTCTACCGTTCGCTTGCTAATTTCCAACTTTTCAGCAATCTCTAGATTCGTAAACCCCGACGCCACGAGTTCGATGACCTGGAGTTCCCGTTCTGACAATGGCGACTGAGCCTGAGAGAATGAAACTTTAGACTCATTTTCTGCCATATCCATTATCCCGCTGTGTATATCTACTTATTCCCCTCTCAATTCTAGGTGGATCTGGGGAAAGCGCAAATACCTAGTCGTTTATCCTGTTGATGTTGGTGAGTCTATATTGATCGATATTAATTGGTCGATATGTTCTTCATGGACGCAGCGTTGACGCCAGTATTCCTCCAATGGGTTCAGCCTGGCGTCAAGTAGAAATTAAGTGGAATAACCTACGCGGGATAACATAGAAAGGCGGCAATTGCTGTTTTCGGTGGAATGTTAAGCTAATCCGCATTGCCCTTTTCCACCTTCCCAGTCAGTCCGCCTTTCTAGTCAGTGCGTAAGTCTCAATGCAAAACGATTCGCCTATTCAGTGTCCTAACTACTTGTGTCAGACGCCCAATGCAGAGAGCAGTCAGATCTGCTCAAATTGCCAAACGCCTCTGCCAAAGCGATATCTCTGGGCCGTAGGCGTTGGTTTAGAAACGCTTCGTCCGGGCGATAGGGTGGCTAACCGCTATGTTTTGAAAAGTCAGAGAATTCTGCTAGACACAACGCCTGGTTTGGTTCCAGAAACACCAACAGATATTACGCCGAGTCTCGAAGCTTATTTGCGGCTTTTTCCTTACCGTATTCATATTCCTCAAATTTACGGCTTTGTTGAGTCAGAGGACATGGCTGTTCTGCTCTTAGAGCAAGCCCCCATCTATTCAAGCGGAGCGAAGTCTAGCCAAGGTCAAGACTTGAGCGGAATGCTGATGCCAGATCTCGGTAGTCAATGGCCATCCAGTTCTGCGTTGCGTCAGTTGAATTGGCTGTGGCAAATTGCTCAGCTTTGGCAACCGATGAATTCAGAGAAGGTTGCCTCGACCCTACTTGTTCCAGAATTGCTGCGAGTTGATGGTGCGTTAGTGAGATCGCTAGAATTAGCCCACGATCGCCAGCCTCCTACGCTCGTTCAGTTGGGACACCTCTGGGCAGAGTGGCAACCCCGATCTAACAGCGCGATCGCAGAGTTTCTGAGCGACCTCTGCCAAAACTTGATTGATGAGCAGATCACAGCGCCAGAACATTTGGTTGCCATTCTCGATCAAGCATTGGCAACCCATGCAACCGGGCAGCATCGTCAAGTTCACATCGCCACCGACACCGATAAAGGACCCAGCCGCCAGACCAACGAAGACGCTTGCTATCCCCCCCAAGACACGAATTTTGTCACGTCAACCGATGCTGCGCCGTTTCCTCTAGTAATTGTGTGTGATGGAATTGGCGGACATGAAGGCGGAGAAGTGGCGTCAAGACTCGCGATCGCAACGATCGCCGAGGAAGTCCAGAAAAATGCTTCCCATTCTATGGACGCCGCCAGCGTATCCCATGTGTTAGATGAAGCTGTCTGTGCCGCCAACAACAGCATCAGCCAACAAAATGACTTAGAACGACGGCAAGAGCGCCAGCGTATGGGAACAACCGTAGTCATGGGTTTAGCCTCTGCCCATCAGCTCTATCTTGCCCACGTGGGAGATAGCCGCGCCTACCGCATCACTCGCACCGAGTGCTATCAAGTCACGCTTGATGATGATGTGGCCTCGCGGGAAGTGCGGCTTGGCTATACCCTGTACCGAGAGGCGCTCCAGCATCCCGCCTCTGGCTCTCTGGTGCAAGCTTTGGGAATGAGTAGTTCAACGTATCTTCATCCCACGGTGCAGCGATTTGTCATAGACGAAGACTGTGTGTTTCTGCTGTGTTCCGATGGATTGAGCGACAACGATCGCGTCGAGGAATGCTGGCAGACCGAAATTGCGCCGCTTTTAGATGGCAAAGCCGATTTAGGAGTCGCTGCCCGCCGATTAGTCGAGATTGCTAACACTCGCAATGGACACGATAACGTGACGATCGGTCTCATGCGGTTTCAAGTTAGCCAAAAACGGGGCGATGCTCCTATCTTGTCTACGGCTCAATCGGCGGTTCTTCCCCAGACACCTCCTAGCGCAGCGACCACCAATCCGTCCCGTCTGAAGACACAAATTGTTGTACCGTCTAACGCGTCTCGATCAGGGCGATGGCTTGCCCCAATCTTTACCTTTCTCGGATTACTCGGACTCGGTGGACTCTTAGCACTTTTGCTGATTCCAGAGCTACGTCGAGCCGTGATCCCAACGCCCCCATTAGCCACTCCCTCGACGCCTACAGCAGTTGCTCCTGATCCCTCCCCGTCTCCTAGTGTCAAATTATCAACGGGATCGCTGCTGCAACTCGAACGGGATTCGGCGAGTCCAAAACTACCGCTCTTACGGAATCCTGAACAGCCAATCAACCTTTCGCCTCAACAAATTGTGGGACAAATTCCTTCAGGCAGTGTTCTTCAGGTAGTGGGACAGCGAACCATCCAGGGGCAAACTTGGGTTGGGCTAAAAGTGTGTTCGGTTCCGCCTGATAGTGGATTTGCCATCCCAGGACAAACCGGATGGCAACAGGAAAGCGCGATCGCGCCCTTTATCAACCAAGACCTTAGCCTCCAGCCCAATCAGTTAGGAGCGTGTACTCCTGGTTCTCCGAGTCTAACTCCGAGTCCAACTACAACCTCTAGTCCAGCGAGTTCAGCAACGAGTCCAACTTCTAGTTCAACTCCTTCGCCCACGGACACGCCACGGGAATCTCCTAAGCCAAATCGCTAACGAATGACAGAAACCGAACGAAGAGTTCGTTTCTAGCGGGTCTAGCCCTTAAGATTGAGTTTGGGAAGCATCATGTTTGAGTATTTGTAGTGAATTCATGGCTGTGTCGGACATTCCCTGCTTAAGTTTAGCGATCGGACGATTGCGGGCAACCCAAGCGCCGCACTTTGCCATTCATGTCATCCAAGCGCCCTATCGAGCAGGGTATGTGCTGCACGACTCGATCTGGTCAGATGAACTGGCACAGCTTTGGTGGGCTTGGCAAGAGCTGTTTTCGGCGCGGGGCTTGCCGGATGTGCCTCACGTGTCGCAAGCCCGTCCCCCCGTTCTCATCGAATCCCCTTTGGGACAGCCCGTTTCTCGGGGCGGGCGGCTGATGCAGACGCTAGGAGTTGGGCTATGGCATTGGCTATTTGATGGGCCGATTCAGAGTAGCCTCGATCAAAGTCAGGGAATCGCGATCGGGCAAGGTAAATCCCTGCGGATCCGGATCGATGTCCGTGATCCCGCCTTGATTGAAATTCCGTGGGAGATTATGCAGAGTGATGCGGGCAAGCAAGCGGTGTCTCTGAGCCAGCAGCTTCTCTTTAGTCGCACGACCAGTGATGTAGATGCGCTGCCTGCGCTGCGCTCTGAGCAAAGCTTGAATATTCTGCTGGTGTTGGGCCAAGACGCAGCTCCGGGAGTGCAGCCCAGTTCTAGTGCGCTAGAAGGAATTCAGAAGGCTGACCTAAACCGACTGCGGCTAGAGCAAGAAGCGATCGCGCTGACTCGGATTTTAAATCCAACGAGCGGGAATGGACGGCGGATGGCACCTTGTCGGGTCGATACTCTATTACAGCCGACGCCCGCAGAATTGATTGAAGTATTAGAAGCCAAGCGGTACAACGTCCTGTTTTATGCAGGGCACGGAGTTCCAGCACCAGATGGCGGGATGCTGTTTCTGCGTCCTGATATGCCGATGAATGGAACGGAACTAGCGCAGGTACTCACGCGCTGTCAAGTCAAATTAGCGGTGTTCAATGCCTGTTGGGGCGCTCAACCCGATCAGCAAGGCTATCAGGCGATTCCTCGGAGTAGTTTGGCAGAAGTGCTGCTGCATCACGGGGTTCCGGCTGTTTTAGCGATGCGCGATTCGATCACGGATGAAGAAGCGTTGAGCTTTATCGAAGTTCTCGCTCAAGCCTTGGCTCAGCGAATGCCGATCGATCAAGCAGTCGCCGTGGCGCGGCAGCATTTACTAACTTTGTTTCGGTTTAATCATCAAGCCTGGACACTGCCTGTCCTCTACATGCATCCCGAGTTTGACGGGGAATTG
The DNA here is from genome assembly GCA_019359275.1 of Myxacorys chilensis ATA2-1-KO14. Lineage (GTDB taxonomy): Bacteria > Cyanobacteriota > Cyanobacteriia > Leptolyngbyales > Leptolyngbyaceae > Myxacorys > Myxacorys chilensis. The sequence continues at coordinate 10,019 of JAHHHP010000123.1, forward strand.
ATCAAGCCGTCGGATGAAAGCTTAACTCAGATTCCGCGCACTCCTAGTCAGCTTGGGCAACCCACGCCGATCGCTGCCCTGCGATCGCTCGAAACGTCCAGAGTATGGCAGATTCGAGGCGGCTTGATGCGAGTCGGCATGAGTGCTGAAAATGATGTTGTTCTTTCAAGCGAACCAGGCGTCTCGCGCAAACATGCAGAAATTTTCTATCGCAGCGTGGCAGAAGGCGCTCATCAGCCTACCTATTTTCTGCGAGATTTTTCTCGGTATGGAACGTGGGTCACGGTCGCTGGCGACTGGCAGAAAGTCCACCATCAGGAGGTGTCGTTGCAGCCCGGAGCGCAACTAAAATTCGGGGGTTCTCAGAACTCTGTCTTAGAATTTTCAGTTATGCTGTCAGAGGCGATCTGAGAGGAGGACGTTGTAGAAACTGTCCCATCATTGCGTGATTTAACGGAAATTATAGGATCAGTTACGGAATCGAGGTCGGGCAGTCTGTAGCTCTAGAAAGCAAACCTAGTTTAATTCGTGGACGCGGGATTCATCAGCTATGAGTAAGGAAGCAAGTCGTTCTAATCGCTCAATCAATGTAGAGCAAGATCTTCTCGATGCGCTGCTCAAAGCAGAAGGCGTGACGTGGAACGGAAATGAGTTTGAGGTACTAGATCAGCCAAAGAGCAAACTTCCTTATCCTTGGAATCCTGCCGATCCAGCGTCAGAATCATTCTTTAATGATTTAGAGCAAGCGCTTACTTTAGAGCTATCGGATCAAGATGTTGCAGAGCGATCGCAGTCTCTGTTTAGCCATATCGATCAGTTGTTCTCGGCAACAACCCTGCAAACTTCGCTATCACATAAGTTTGCCAATGTTCCTCAGGATTTATTAAATGCGATCGCGCGGCAAGCTCAGCAAGTGGCGCAGACCTCCATCGCGCTTGCCGATCAGTTAGTGCAGTGTGTGCAGGACGTGCTGCCTGGGTGGGCAGAAGATGATTTGCAAGTTCTGGCGCGTCCTTTTGCCTACTCAATGCGAGGCGAGGATGCAGCAAACAGTGTACGTTCGACGGCATGGGAAGACCTTTCTGAAACCGAGCAGGCACGAATTACCCTAGCGATCGCTCGATATGCGATCGACATTGAGAGTGCTGAAAAAAAGTAATTCAATCTTAAAAAGGGTAGTGCAATCCTACCCTTTACTTCTGTTTTATTGGGTTTAATCTAATCCTTTTACAGCGAATGGACGAGCGGCGTCGCCATCCACATGATCGTTGGTGGATCAACCGAGTAAGACACGGGATCTTAAAGTCAATCTGATGATTCAATCAGACTGGAAGGATTTTTGCGTTAGCCAGGAAGTCACGAATCCAAATCGAGCAGTGGTGAGTAACTGGCGGCTAAAATTTTTGATGCATCAAGCCGCGATTACCCAAAGTTGAAACGGCACTTTTGAGAAACAAAATTCGCACTATACGGTCACGCCTCCAGAGTAGAGGCGCGATGTACAGCCTAACCAAACCATTTCGATGGGCTTCTGTGCAAAAAAGCTTGGAGCCGATTACTTGCCTAGACAAATTACGGTTACAAGCTTTGAACAGCTATAGATTTTAAGTCGAGTATGGAGCGCCAAAGCTGGCATCAACCTTATTCGATCTCCCCAGGCTCCAAAATTCTTTGGAATAGATAACCCGTTCCTCTAGCTGTCAGAATTAGTTCTGGGTTGCTAGGATCATCTTCAAGCTTGGCACGCAAGCGAGAAATGTGAACGTCTACTACACGAGTATCGACGTGTCGCTCAGGGGTGTAACCCCAAACCTCTTGCAGAATTTCTGACCGAGAGAAGGGTTCTCCAGAGCGGCTGACGAGGAGTTCTAGCAAGCTGAATTCCATGCCTGTCAAACGAATTCGTTCGTCCCCTTTGTAGACTTGGCGCTTGTTGGTATCAATCCGAATGCTGTTGATGTGAATCACACCAGAGCTAGGAATACCCGTAACCCCTGTCTTATCCACCCGACGCAAAACCGAGCGGATTCGCGCTTCGAGTTCTTTTGGAGAAAACGGTTTGACCACGTAATCATCTGCACCAAGTTCTAGCCCCGTGATGCGATCGGCAACATCTCCCAATGCCGTCAGCATAATGATCGGCACATCCGACTCTTTGCGGAGTTCTTGACAAACGCCATAGCCATCGAGCTTTGGCATCATCACATCGAGAACGACTAGATCGGGATCGGCATTGCGAAACGTATCAAGGGCTTCCTCACCATCTGCTGCCGTCACGACATCGTATCCAATCATGGAAAGGCGAGTTTCGAGAATGCGGCGAATACTTGCCTCGTCATCGACCACCAGGATCTTTTCTTTATGAGTTTCCAAGTTTTGCAACGCTCCTTGAAGTCAAATCTATAAACCTTAATTTTTGTACTTTATCATTAAAGATAGTAACTCGTTTCTTCATTTTGAGGGCGTAAAAACCTTATTCTGGCTGAGCTTCAGAGTTTCTTAATGTTTACCTGATTTGCAGAGCAACCTAATATTAATTTTTGCAAATGCCAAAAGTACGATCGACCTTTGTTTGTAATGAATGCGGAGCGGAATCGCCTCAATATTTTGGTCGATGTCCCTCCTGTGGAACGTGGAATTCGCTAGAAGAACAGGTTGCTCGCCCTGCCGCGCAGACTGCTACGGCAACTCGTGTTCGCAGTGTCAATGGTGGCAATGGGCGTACTTCGACTAAGAATAGCCCTGCTCATGCCGTTTCTGCCTTAAAACTTACGGAAATTTCGGATCACACTGAAGCTCGGTTGGCATCGGGCTACACGGAACTCGATCGCGTGTTGGGGGGTGGAATTGTTCCAGGGTCGCTAGTGCTGATTGGTGGCGACCCTGGAATTGGTAAATCGACGCTGTTGCTGCAGACGGCAAATCAGTTATCTACGCGATATCCCACGCTTTATGTTTGTGCAGAAGAATCTGGGCAGCAGGTGAAGTTGAGGGCGCAACGGTTGGGCATTAAGGGAGATAAGGGAGATCAGGAAGCAGACCCATCCAATCTTTACCTTCTACCGGAAATTGATTTGGATACGATTCTGGAAGAACTGGAGTCGCTGAAGCCGAGAGTGGCGATTATCGACAGTATCCAAGCGCTTTACTACAGTGCGCTCACTTCGGCACCGGGATCGGTATCGCAGGTTCGGGAATGTACGTCCATTTTGATGCGAGTAGCTAAGCAGCAGAACATTACGCTGTTTATTGTGGGACATGTGACCAAAGAAGGCGCGATCGCAGGTCCAAAAGTTCTCGAACACCTCGTTGATACGGTTCTGTATTTTGAAGGCGATCGCTTCGCCAGCCATCGGTTGCTGCGATCAGTGAAGAATCGGTTTGGGGCGACTCATGAGATCGGCGTTTTCGAGATGGTGGATCAGGGCTTAGAAGAAGTCACCAATCCATCAGAACTGTTTTTAGGCAATCGGGAAGAAGGGTCTTCGGGAACCGCCACCATTGTGGCGTGTGAAGGAACCCGCCCGATCGTCGTCGAACTGCAAGCGCTCGTCAGTGCGACAAGCTATAGTTCACCCCGCCGCTCAACAACTGGAATTGAGTACAACCGTCTGCTGCAAATTCTCGCGGTGCTAGAGAAGCGGGTTGGCATTCCGTTGTCTAAACTCGATGCCTATGTTGCGTCATCCGGCGGTTTAAACGTGGGAGAACCCGCAGCAGATTTAGGCGTTGCTGTGGCAGTAGCGGCAAGTTTCCGAGATCGCATCATCGATCCCCATACAGTTGTGATTGGTGAAGTGGGACTGGGCGGACAAGTTCGCCCCGTTTCTCAAATGGAACTCCGGCTCAAAGAAGCGTCTAAACTTGGCTTCACGCGGGCAATTGTTCCGAAGGGATCGAGCTATAAAGACGTTGGTTTAGAGGTCGTCCAGGTGTCGCGAGTCGTGGATGCGATGGCGGCGGCTCTAGCAGGTAGCCGTAGTCGTGAGCCAGAAGAGCCAAATTTAGAAGAGTGAATTAGAGGAGCGATCCGAAAGATCGCTCCTCTAGTAACTTAAGTTGCTAGTTAGAAGCGGCAGGGGAAGCAAAGCAAATAAAATCTCTTCAAGGAGTTGGACACCTCAAAGAGAAGAAAAAATGCTTAACGACCTTATAGCGATTTACGCCATCACCGATG
>JAHHHP010000124.1 GCA_019359275.1 Myxacorys chilensis ATA2-1-KO14
GAACCCATTTGGGATCTTTTTGAGAAGGGCTAAAATCAAAAATAAATGCCGTACTCCAGTAGCGTAACTGATGAAGAGTGGGAAATTATTGAACCCCTTTTCCCCAAAAAGAAGCAAACTCGTATGCTTCGCAGTTCCCGTAGGGTAATCGCCGAAGTGGACCAAGCGGCAAATTTTAGATGGAGTGTTCTATCAACTGAAGAACGGCTGTAATTGGGGCGACTTGCCTCAGGACTTACCGCCCTATTCAACTGTGTTCTGGCACTACAAGCAATGGCGCTCAGACGGGGTGTTCGATGAGATCAGGACTGCATTACACGCGCAAGTACGGCAACGTGAAAAAAAAACCGAAGTGGACGCGATGGCTCATCATCGACTCCCAAGCGGTGAAAAATACGTGCACTGCCAGTGCTGAGTCGAAAGGATTCTGTTGCTACAAATCCACCAATGGGATTAAACGGCATCTGGCAGTCGATACGTTGGGACTGCCGTTTTTCACGCACTGCACGAAAGCCAATGTCACCGATGACCAAGGCTTGATTGAGAGGCTCCACCACCACATGGACTACTTTCGCGCCAAGCCGGTCAACATTCCGAAGATCACCCTGTTGCTCGACCACGGCTACCATCCCGATACCCTCAAGAAAGCACTCCAAGCACTCTATCCGCAAATTATGACGAAGATTCGCTTTCAACTGGCTCCGAAGCCCAGCAAAGCCGAGAAAGCAGCCCAAGGTAAATCAGGATTTGTGCCAGTGGCGAAGCGGTGGATCATTGAGCGCTCGAATGCTTGGATGGAACGGTGTAAGAGCTTGGTGAAGAACTTTGAGCGCACCTTGAATCATGCAACCGCTAAGCTCAATCTCTGCTTCATCCGATTGATGCTGAAGCGCTTGTCCAATGAGTAAGATCCCAAATGGGTTCTATATCGCATCTGAATTCGCGCATCCTTAAAGAAGGCTGCGATCGCTTGCCATAGAACCGTATGAACTCGTTTTCCAAGTTGCCCCTCTGTCTCCGTTCCCATTACCATAATGTTGAGCGCTTTAACCAGGAACTCTTTGTAGTCATCGAGCCGTTCAGCCTGCTGCTTTTCGGGAAGATGACGAACATCTGGAATCTGAAATAGGTTGTTTGCCTCTGACCCAATATCAAAGTAAGCACCTTGCTCTCCAAAGAACCTCACCAAGTCGGTGTAGGTCGTTGTGCCATCAGATTTTGGATAGTCGAGTGAAATGACGTGCATTCCGTTAGCAATACCGCAAGTGAAGATATCAGACATCAAAACCGACTTACCACTGCGAGTTTCTCCCATGATGAAAATGCCGCGATGCTTGGTGATAAAGTCAATTAAAAGTGGTGCATTGCCCTCACGAGTAATGAATTCTATTCCTCGTAAATCGACAGGTCTAGTACAGGCAAGGGGCATTAATCCGGGTGCTTCATTAGTGAGATAGAGTTGCTTGCGATCGTCGCCTAGTAACCAGTCATCTACAATTGGCAATGACCTTAGCCATAAAGACCAAGCAATCTCAGTTTCTCGAATAAAGTCACCTTGCGGAAAGGCATTTGTTAGCTTTTGACAAGCTTCAGAAAGTGTATACGGGTCATTACGGTAGATGAGTGCGACGACTGAAACCCAGATTGGCATTGCACCTTCATAAATTTTCTCCTGAGCTTCGACCCCCTTTTTCATCCGCATTTGCGAAAGCACATCAACATTTTTGAGTTCGGCAGCTCGATACGTGGCGGTGTAGTTCTGTTTTGTGAGCCGTTGTAAGGTGATTCGAGTCATGACGCGATCAGCCGCCGCCAGTTCGCAGACAAACTCACAGTCAGGAAACTGAGAGAATACCTTCCAGAGGTAGTAAAGCTGATGTTCGAGCGAAGCAAATCCGGGCGGTTTTGACTCCAGCGCGATCGCACCTACAAATTTGCCTTTCACCCATGCCCACTCTCGATCTGCCTTCGGATGGCTTGGTCTACCGTTTTCCCCTCGAACTAACACACTGAGCGCATGATAGGGTTCTCGGATCTCTTCCCTTAAGCTAGCCGTTCCCGCAGTTTCTTGAAGAATCAAGCACTGAGGTAAAGGCAGTGATTGCCGAGTATTGAAGTCACTCCAAACATAGTTCCAGAGATCGATTGCTGTCATCGGAACTCCATGAAGTCCCATACGGGTATTGACTTGCTGTTCCCAATACAAATAGCCATCCGTGAAGGCTTGAGTTAAAAGCTCCAAATAATGCGCTTTCTCCTTCGATTCCTTCATACCCTTGAGCGTCTCGTATTGATTGACAAGCCACGCTAATAGCTTCTCTGTGCGATCTTTGCTGGTTCCCCTCCCTGGCTCAATTGTGTAGGTTGCAAACAGATAAATCTGCTTCGGTTGTCGTTCACCGCGCAGGGTTAATTCCCGTGTTGATCGCTGCTGTGCGAGTAGTAAGAACTGAGTTTCTAAACTTTCAGTCGAGTCGATGAGATGTTCTAGCTCTTGTTGGCGATCGATATCATTGGCAAACGAGCGCAGATGGATGCGAAGTCGATCGCCTGGGCGTAACCCTTTTAATCCTTCTTCCAATCGAGCAAGGACGCTTTCTGCTTGACCATTGGTTAGTAAAGTGTGAATCCCTGCTACCTGGAAGGCAAACACGAATGAGTACTTACGCCCTTTTTTGAGCAAATACGCGCCGATATTCCGACCTCGTAATTCTAGACTACAGATGAATTCCAAATGGGATTCATCCTCAAAGGGCTTGAAATGATAGTGCTTAGTGCTGACTCGTTTCTTCGTCATTTTCTTGCTCTAAACAACTGGTGTAGTGAACATAGCCTCGATTCCAGCCGGGAGGTGAGACAAATTTATTCGTAAATCTCCAGGTTCTTTCGCCTACGACAAGCCACCAAGTACTCAGTCCCCAAGCGCTCACCAGCAGAAACCAGACGAATCTGAGTGAAAGCACAACCTGGACTAGAAAGTAGGAACCAACCAGGATGACGAGTGATGGGGCAAGTAAAGCAGCTGGAATCGGACCTAAGCTGGGTTGCTTACCCAAACTCTGATTAACTGGACGAAATTGATTCGCGCGTTCAGCCATGATCACCTACCTTGATGTCGGTGTCGCAGTTGTGCTGCCGCCGAAGAACATGGCACTCAATCCTTCTACAACTACAACAGCGGCGACTACAATAAAGGCGTTCTGCATCAAGGGTTGCCACTGTTCTCCACGCTGCGCTTGATAAACAGCAAATAGCACAAACCCAACCGCCGTGATCCAGACCACAATTCTGAGTAAGCCAAACAGAAACGTGATGATGCCACTATCAATGTATTGTCCAAAAATGCTGGTGGCTTGCTGTTCGGCGGAGTTGAATAGTTGAGCTGACGCAGGACCGGAGTGAATTAGGATACCTGCAAAGAACAATGCACCCACGATCGCACTGAACATTCTCCATCCTCCGCATTGCCGAAACCACGGATGAGCAGTAAGTATGGGAATCCACTCGAAAAACCGAAGAACGAGCGCTGCCAGAGCGAGCATCAATCCAATTGAAATGGGGAAATGAGCAATCACCAGCAAAGCGGTTAGCCCCAAACAAGTCACAAACGGAATGAATTGGCTGAATAGGTATCTTTTGCTCGATCGCGTCAATTGCGCCGAGCGGGAATGCAACGAAGGAAACTCCATCGTTTTGACTCCTCATTTTTAAACATCAAATTCTTGTGCAAATGCCAGTCAAGGCTTCGTTAATGCGTGTGTAATGAGTTTGGTGATGACTTGAAAGGTAACCCTGATTGAATGCGTCAGCCTTGTGAAGTTCGCAACAAGATTATCTTAATGGGGTTGATGAAATTTTTGACGAAGTTTACAAGTTGAAATAGTGCAGGACTACTGTGTTTCCTCAGAAAAAACTCTACGGAAATAATCTAGAGAAATTACGGATTTTGGTACGTTCTGTTCTTTTGGAAAAAGCTTGTTTTAGACGGTGATTCAGCCATCTCTGATCTCTGCACCCATACAAGCTATAAATACGATAGGTTAAGTCTTTTAGGCTTTTAGCAAGCAATCTTGAAGAGAAGAAATCTCATTCATGGTTCGTGTGATGTTGAATTTAACTTCGATACGATGAACGCTTTATAGTGATGAAGTTGTGATTGTTAATACTGGTCACTCCGCTGATAGATTGAGCCATCACCACGCTTCTTAAGATTGTCTTTAGCTTTTCTTTCCGTATCTTTTTCAAAACTTCTATCTGTCAAAAAGGTGTGTTTTTGATAAGCAAGATGTTTGATATTTTCGAGTGAACAATCTGATCTCAGTGTCTGTCAAAACCCTTGTCAAAACGAGAATTCTTAGTTTTCCGGTTCACCTCTTTATCTGGAGAAAGATATTAAGGAAGGTTACAGACACCAGTGCATGTTGATCGGCTACAGACGAATTTCGCCAGATGACCAAACGTTAGATCTCCAGACAGAAGCGCTGAATCAAGCGGGGTGCAACCGAATTTGGACAGACATTACAACTGAGCCAGGAGCAGAACAACCTGGACTAGATGCAGCGATCGCGTCCGCTTGCCCCGGAGATGTTTTCATCGTGTGGCGACTCGACCGGATTGGCAAACCCCTCAAACCGTTGCTTGAATTGGTCGCTGATTTGAATGATCGAGGGGTGGGCTTCAAGAGCCTGGAAGAAGACTTGGACACGCGCAACTACGATCGGTCTAAAATGCTGCGAGTGCTGAGAGCATTAGTGAACTCTGAGCAGCAGGTGATGACTGAAAAGACACGGATTGGTTTAAAGCGTGCAAGAGCCAGAGGGAAAAAAGGAGGACGTAAGCCCTCGCTCACCCCCCAACAAATCCGCATTGGAAAGACGTTGGCAGCCGATCCGACACAAACCGTTGAAGATGTGTGTCGATCGCTGAAAATCTCTGCGTCTACCTATTACCGATACATTCATCCCAAACAGCAGCAGGAGCGATGAGTAAAGGACAATATCAGAAATGTAGATCTGATGGTTCCCTGCCGCTTGATGAACGAGTTGGTATTAATCGTCTGGCTCACTCTCAATTTGTTGCAACTGCGCGAGGATTTGAATCGCTTCATCGTACGTGACTTGTGCTGTGGTCTTTCGCAGTCGCTCCAGGATGAACCACTTGTACTGGGGCAGCGACCACCCAATTCGCACTGTTTCTCGGAAGATCGATCGCATTACGGTTTCTTGGGCGTCGGTGTACTGAGGTGTGCGGTCTGGATAAAAGGCGGGCGGTTGATTCCCTTGCGACAGCTGAAATAGGTCGGCAGGAAAGGTTTGCACGATCGTACTCAGAAGGGCAGGTGGACGATTCCAGTAGTCGTTTGGGCAAAGATACCAATCGGCGCTATCTAAATGGAATGCTGGAGGCGGCGACGTGTAGAAAATGGCGGAAAGCCCCTTGTTTTGGGGGGAGATGTACTCAGCTGCCGCCGCACGATCGAGCCAATGTTTCTCTTCCTGGGTGAGCGATCGCGCTTTAACTCCATTTGGCAATTTTAGATGCAGCAATCCGGCGTGCCAAAGCTGAATCCGCGTCTCGAGGTCAAGCGATGGCATTTCTTGCCAGCTTTGACCATGCGTTACGTTGTTCGTCGTTCGATTGGCAGTGAATTTGACACCGAAGCCTTTCGCATGAGCCATATCGATTTAGCAGAGTGGAGTGCTGTTTAAATTGTTGCATGTCCTTCTAAGAAAACAAGGGAATCGAAATTTTCTTATGTACAACTCTGATCTTGAATTCTACTTGTACATAAGAAGCTGCTAAATTACATAAGAAAATAAACGATTTAAATTGCTATCTTCTCTCGATGCGTTGAAGCCGTTTCCCAACATATCGGCTCTTCAGCTTGCCGTTCTCACGCCAGTAAGCGTACCAATAAGGACCATGTAGATCTCCGTTGTCTCCAGCGCATTTGCAACCCACTTTCCCACAGCGAACCAGTTCTAGCTGATACAACTGCTCGTCGATGTGTTGAGTTTCAATGATTTCCCGTCCTTTTGCCTTGGTGGATTCTAGTTCAACGGACTGCTGTTCTAGCGATCGCACAATTTCACCGAGTTCCGCATGAAGCTGTTTTGCCTGAGCTAGGGTTAGCTGTCCCAAGGCAGTGCGAAGTTTATCGATGTTAGGACGTTTAGCCATTGCCTTTAAAGAACAAATGCCACACCTCTAAATCACTCAGCATAGCTAGACAAGATTGGGTGAAGTGTCGCCAGAGCGCGAGATTGACTTGCTCAACCGACCAGTTCAACTGAACCATCTGAATCTGGATTGCTGCCCAGATCTCTAAACGATCGAATTGACTCTCACGCTGCGAATTCTGGGGTGGAGAGAGTCGCGGTTCATTCACCCGTAGAAAGCCTGGGTTAACCTGTTCCCATGCCGTTGCCTCTGCAATCAGAATCGGATCGCCAGAGTTCAGAAATCGCTGCATTCGCTCGATTTGCACCTGACTTGGTGAATTAGATTGAATTCGGTGCTGATGTTTCGTTGCGAGTTGTACAGCTTCCTCACAGGCTTCTCGCTGTCCTTGAACATCAAATAATATCTGGAAAGATTCAGCGCTGGCATTCACTGTGCTGGAATCCGAGTTGCGATGAATCAACGAATTACCGCCTATCGAGGCAGAATCTTCGCCTGTAGAACGACCAGAATCATGACTAGGAGAAGTATTACCGCCATCATTAGGTAATAAGCTTGTAGAATCTTGAGGGCTGCTTTCTGGTGCTAATTCCTCTATATAGCTTAGAGAATCAGCCATGAGAAATTGAGGATGCCAAAGATCTCGATGACGATATAGAGAACCTCCTCCAATTCTGTATTGAAGTAAGACTTTGAATCTCTGTGTTGCTTGAGTCGGGAGAATTCCTTTTTCTAGCAAGTCAGCGATCGCACTTCTAATTCGATCCCTTGCTGATGCTGATTGTTGTTGATTCCAAGAAGGTGACTGTTCAACCGCCTTGTCTAATGCTGAATCTTGAGATTTTGCTTTGAATTTCCCATTCTGATCCCCATAGTGGAAGTAATGGCTATTTTCAATGCAGCGTGCCCATTCTTCGGCGCGTTGTTCAATTTCATGCTGATGGCGGCACCACTCTTGATAACCAGGTAGTGCTTTTGCCGTTTCGACAATTTCTTTGATGAGCGCACCGCCTGCAAGTGGTTGTCCACCAGATAAAATGTGGTGGAAGATATATGATCGCATCGTAATGCGCCCCAAGAGTCGGTTAGTCTGCCCATATCCAGTCCAACCGAGTTCGATTTCTGCATTCAGGTCATTGATAAACTTTTCTGCTTTTCCTGATACCCGGAACAGCTGCCGTTTCGCTTGCTTGAGGATTTGCTTCAGGGTTTTAGTATCTAGATCGTTCCGGCTCTGCGCGAAGTGCCAACGATCGACGAAGGTTTGTTGGGTACTCCAAATCGGTTGGAATTCATCGTTGAGGAGATACGATCCGGTTTGAAGTGGTAGCCGATGAGCATTGAACAGGCTCGGTGTTCCGTCGGCAATATAGGGTTTGGGATTGGGAAACACCTCAAGTTGCCCTGGAACGAGTTTGAAGCCGGAGTTTTCAAGCATCGTGGCAACGGCGATCGCTAATTGCCAGCTGCTTTGAGCTTTTGAAAATGGAAAATAGAGGTGCAAGCCTCCACTATGGCTTGATGTACAAATGAGCGATTCAACCAGTCCTAGGGGCTCTAATGCTCCAGTAATGCGACCAAGGGCAAAGGGATCACGGTTTGGGTGATACAAGCTTCCTGCGTCAATATCGAGCAAGCAGTACTGGGTTTCTGCGCCGAAGCGAATCCCGTAAAGGTATGCGCCTTGCTGAATTAAACGATCGTTGAGAGGATGACGAGTTTCAGTCTGCCAATCAACTTTTGCGCCGGCGTGAGGATGCTCTGCCCAGATGTAGTCATAGCGATGTGGAAAAAGTGCGAGGAATTTGTCAGTCCACTCGCGTACACCTTCAAAGGATGGAAAATGTTGCGTTGCCATAGCTCAATGTTTAATGAGTGCGAAGACATCAAAAGCGATGTACTAAACACACTCCGTAGGAGATGCTAGAACTCGATCTGTATAACATGCGCTGATCAGAGTTTTTGGCTTGTCAACAGTCTCGATCTCCAAATAGCTATTTAGTTTGTCAACAATGTCTGTAAATAGCCCACTGATTGAATTTGGGAGATGTTAAGTCAGGCGATTCTAGAATCTATGTCGCTGATCTTTGAAGATCACGTCTGATGATCCTAGAGTCACATTGGTAGGCGCTTTGCAACTAGTCACTCGACTCTAGAATTTCTGTCAACATTGGCAACAGTGTGAACTAGGCGCTAAAGCAGTAACGACATCAAAAGAACTTGGTCAGCCTATTCTAGAAGCTGAGTCAACATTGTCAACACTTTAAGAAAGGGTTGCAAAATACAGGCAATCTTGTTTTCTTTGAGAAGGATGTGGTTAGCAATGACATTTCAACTGTTTTAAGAGTTGGTCAGCCTATTCTAGAAGCTGAGTCAACATTGTCAACATCAGCGAAAATGTGAATTTTTATGAAGTATTTACTTTGTACTCCACTGTAGTAAAGCGGTGGGATTAACCGCAAATTGCTTATTTTCAAAGTAAATTTAGAGTTTTTCATTCCATCTGAGGAATTTGAAATAGAACTAAACTGCTTACTCAGGTCAGTACATTCTAGAAGATTAGTCAATTGATTCTAGAGTTTTTGTCAACAACCACTTTTGGATTTTATCAGTGAAATCCCTACGGTGTATTTGTTTTAAGGCTTATAGCTTAAGAAGAAGTGTGTTGATGGCCTGTTTTTGTTGACAGCGTTGACATCATTCGGTGCCGTAAATCTTGCCTTGCTTTGGCAACAGCTATACTAATTCGAGTTCTATGCTGCTGTTGGCAAACTGCGTGATGTTGGGAACCTCTGTGAAGCACAAGAAAAACAAATCGCCTCAACATGAATCGGCAACATTAAGAGAGGATAGTTCTACCCTGCAACTACCGCCAAAGGTGCAAGCGTCGAGGGGCATTGTGCAGAGCGCCATTATGAAGGAACCGCACAGTATGTCTGGGGATTTATGCTCTGTTGGTGTATCGGAGCGAGTGCGGGATTATGCTGAGAGATTGCGTCGCGGAAAATCCTTTCTTAATCTCGTTTTGGTTCACGTTGCTACTGGTATTAATCAATATCGATTGCGCCAACTGCGGTCTCAAGTCAAAGGGGATTCAGAACTCATCAATCTTTATAACGAAACCGAAAAGGTTGGTGCCCTACAAAAGCGATCGCTCACTCGATTTGAAAAACTATTCAAATCGGTTCTAAAACAAGCATCATTTTGGGAGCAAACAGCGCATTGGGTGACGACTCGGCTTGATCAATGGGCGTTAGATGCGCGAATGCCCCCAGACTGCTCGATTCCGGGTGTTCTAACTGTGGAAGTTGATTCGGCATTGCCAGAAGAAGAGGCGTGGCGCGAATCGATCGTCATTAGTGCCTGTGCATTCCATACAGCAAGCGAATGGTTAAGGCATCTTGACTGGTCAGCTTTCTCAATCGAGGACATTGAGAAACTGTTAGGAATTCGATCTCCTGATACTTCAGCTACTGATCCTGCTTTATTTCAAGAACGAGAGATTGAACGAGTCGCAACTGGCTATCCGATTCTTACTGGGGCACAAGCGCTGATTAATAATCAATGGGAGGAGGGAGAGTACCCATATTGGAAAAAGTTAGTTGGTGAGGGATTCATTCAGCACAACATTGTGCGCCAAAGTCCATCGAACCAACAAATTGAATTAGTGCCTGGTAAAGCGGCATGGGAAATTATTCAGCAGTTTGGTCCAGAAGCGGCTTACGTCCTTCTCATTTTCTCTTCCTATGCCACTGACTCGGAGAAGCCTTGGGAACAGCAAATCCGATTGAAAGGAACCGATTTGATTCGTCTATTTGGCTGGGATAAGCGGACGGATATTACGCTCGGTCAAAAGCTGAAAAAGATTGGCAACTTGGTGGAGTTAGTTTGTAGTTTGTCGGTGTTGATCAGTAACATCAACGTTGGAGCGAATCGCTATAACGTGGCGAGGGGGGCAATGTGGTTGCTTGAGGAATTGGAATATTCGGGACAACTGGCGCTGACGGTGGATGCTAAGCAGGCTGGCGCGTTAAGCTATGAGGCAGGCGATCCAGATGAGTTATATATCAAGGTACGCCCCGGAAGCTGGACAGAGAAGTTTCTAAACGGTAGAGATCTCAGTGGAAAAACTGCCCTTTGCCAGTACGGGTATTTAGCGAAGAGTACGCTACAAATCAATCCCTATCGTCAGCGGTTAGCTTCCAAGCTGGCAATCTTTCTAACGATTATGAGCCGTATCCGACAGGATGGACGGTATGAAGTTGGAACGTTGTTGGAGCGCTTAGAACCAAAGGAGTTGATGTCGGTGGTTCAGCAAAGTAAACAGCGGAGAAATGCATTAATTACACAATGGGATAATGCGCTGTTAACGCTACACGAATTAGGATGGCAAATTGAATTTGATGATGATACTTATCCGGAATGCGTTCGACCGGAATGGAGTTTAGCAAATGAGCCTGAGCAACTCAGAACCCGTCCTCGTAATTGGTTAACGCTGTGGCTAAAAGCGATCGTTATCATTAAACCCACGGTTCTGATTCAGGAAAAATTAGGTTCGGTTCGAGCTTCAAATCCTCAACGTAGTTCAGATTTAACGGTTGCCTCAGATGGTTTGCTAGAGCGATTTCCAGAACTTACGGGGGCGGAGCTAGCGATCGCGCTGGATGCAAAAGGATGGTCTAAGGCAAAACTGGCGAAGGATTTAGGGGTCGATCGATCTTTAATCACGCGGTGGATAAAAGGTGAGCGGGTTATCCAGCCGAAACATCAAACACAGATTCGAGTTCTATTGGAGTTGTGATCTTTGGAGATGTACTACGCAGATCATTTTAGGGTACATACAGCTTAAAAAGGTTTTCGGGAATGCATTAATGCACCCTAAAAATTTGAAGTGAATTCAGTGGTTTAGGGAGAGTACTTTCCTTCGCATATCACGGTTTTGAACGAATTGCACCCTAAGTTTAGGCTCTATTCATGCCTCGAAAAAGTTGTAAGCAGGACATTCCCACTGTCGAAAGTATTCTCCAAGACTGTTACACGCTCAGTTTGGAGAACATGGTGTATTTGCGCGAGGCACTGGGTGTATTGATTGCAGAAGAACAACGACTGGAGGCAGGACCGGATGAGTGGGACGTAAAGCGTGAAGAGAAAATACTACGGACAGGGACACGCGGTTCTAGGGGGAATATCGAATTGAAGATGATTAACGGTTGTGGTCCATATGCCTATCTTCGATTTCGATCGGGCGACACCTACCACTCGTTTTACTTGGGCAAGGCAAGGACTAAATGATGTGGATTCGGATTTAGGGTGCATAAAGCTGAATTTCATAGGCTTTTTCAGTAATATGCACCCTAAAAACAACGGAGATAACAGGGTACGTCTTCAATTGAATCAGCGTACCTAAGAAACCAATCTGGCTGCTCGATGCGGCATACTTGTGTAGAACAATTGTTTCGCTATTACGTTCTTCCTGTGTCTAAACGCTCTTCCCTTTTACCAGATAGCTACAACGATTTCTTACAGGTTCTGAAAGAGCAGATCCGTGCTGCCCAGGTCAGAGCATCGCTTGCTGTAAATCGCGAACTAATTCTGCTCTATTGGCAAATGGGGCGGGAGATTTTAGCCCGTCAACAGCAAGAAGGCTGGGGTGCAAAAGTCATTGAAAAGCTTTCTACAGATTTGCGGCGTGAGTTCCCTGAAATGAAGGGATTCTCTCGATCGAATCTTATGTATATGCGGGCGTTTGCTGAGGCATACGAGGACGAAGAAATTGTCCAACGCAACGTTGGACAATTGCCGTGGCGACACAACATCGCATTGCTGGAGAAGCTTAAATCGTTGAAGATGCGGCTTTGGTACGGCGAGAAAACGATCGAGAATGGTTGGAGCCGCGATGTGTTGGTTTATCAGATTGAGAGTAAGCTATTTGAGCGGCAGGGCGGCGCAATTACGAATTTTGAGCGAACTCTGCCAAAACCACAGTCCGATTTTGCACAGCAACTAATTAAAGACCCCTATCACCTTGATTTCTTATCATTGGGTGAAAGCGCCCAAGAACGTGATCTAGAGCAGGGATTGGTGACGCACATTCGAGACTTTCTACTGGAGCTAGGCGTTGGATTCTCGTTTGTCGGTAGCCAGTACCGCTTAGAGGTGGATAACGAGGATTATTACCTTGACCTGCTTTTTTATCACTTAAAGCTTCGATGCTTTATTGTGATTGACCTGAAAATGGGTGAATTTCAGCCGGAGTTCACAGGCAAGATGAACTTCTATGTGTCTGTGGTTGATGATCAACTCCGCCACCCCGATGATCAACCGACGATCGGTATCATTCTCTGCAAGTCAAAAAGCAAAACAAAAGCCGAGTATGCACTCCGCAATCTTAATACGCCGATCGCGGTTTCAACGCATCGGCTGCCCCAACAGCTGCAAGAAAGCTTGCCGTCAGTTGAACAACTAGAGATGGAGTTGGATGCGCTTGTTTCTAATGTTCAAGACGATTCTAAGAAAGCTGCACTTCAGCAAACTAAGCTTGAGTTGGAATAAGACGACCAGCACTGTAGAGTTGAATCTATGGGTCGAGTAGGTCAGAATGTGCTTTGCCGTGTTGCATCAAAAAATCTTATGTACATTTATATAAATAAGAGTTGTACATAAGATTTTTGGAGAAGCTTCCGTTCACTGGGATTGCCAGAGTTGCAGATGTTTCAGAGCCTTGGCTACAAAGCTATGTCAATGCGAAATATCAGAATGTGCCGCGTCAAGTGACGGTGCAAGCTAAAAAAAGGAAAGTGTCAGAATTAAGACTTGAATAGTGAGGGGAGTTCTGAGATATCAATCATCAGTATCCAGCTCTTCAAACGTTCCTCGTCTGAGCTTTCCGTTGATTAAATGAAACCCTTGCTCGTCTACTAACTCCAATGCTGCTTTGACCAGCAGCGAAATTTGACGCGCTACTGGTCGATCTTCAATTTCCGCCATTTTCTCAATGCGATCGTAAGTCTCTGGATCAAATGGAACCGAGACTCGTTCATCTTTACGTGCCAAATTTTCAACCACATTTACATTCTGCATCTCATTGTACGGTAAGGGTTTCATTCTTTTAATTTTACAGCCTGGCGGGGCAAATAACATCTTATGGATGCAAAATGAATCCATACCTGCTACAGTGATCTCCATACAGAACTTCCAGAACTTCTAGAACTTCCAAAGGAGAAAAGAAATGGTGCTCACAGGGTGACAGCAAAGCTAGAAAATAGACAGAGTGCCGGATGAGGGAAGTGGAAGGCAGAAAAGAAGGGTAAATTTCAGATTTACCCTCATATTGATAAACATGTTGCCTTCATTTTACCAAGCTTGTGTTCAAGCACAACTGAGCGAAGCCCAATTCATTACGCTGCAAATGTTGGTCGAATTGTTGCAGAAAGAACGACGCATCACACTCGAGCGCTTGGCAATGTTGTTTGCCCAACCAATTCAGTTCGAGAGTCGGCGGCGCAATCTACAGCGATTTTTAAGCTTGCCACCGCTGCAACCCAGAGCGATGTGGTTTCCCATCATCAAGCATTGGATCAAGCAGCACTATGGACGAGGAAAACAACTTCGGATTGCGATTGACCGCACCCAATGGCAAGACCGCAACTTACTCATGGTCAGTCTGATTCACGGCAAACGAGCGATTGGGTTGTATTGGCGATTGCTCGATAAGCAGGGACAGAGTTGCCTGGATGAACAAAGATCAGTTCTCACTCCGGTTTTACGATTGTTGCATGGCTATCGACTGGTGTTACTCGGTGACCGTGAGTTCCATAGCATCGCTCTCGCTCACTGGTGTGGGCATCAACGCATTGCCTTTGTGTTTCGGTGGCAGGGCTGTTTCATTGTCAGTGTAGAAAAGCTAGACTCAGCGGTGTCGTGACTCGGCTTCAACTGCTATGAGCTTGATAGACTATCTGCAACACATCCCG
>JAHHHP010000125.1 GCA_019359275.1 Myxacorys chilensis ATA2-1-KO14
CGGGATGTGTTGCAGATAGTCTATCAAGCTCATAGCAGTTGAAGCCGAGTCACGACACCGCTGAGTCTAGCTTTTCTACACTGACAATGAAACAGCCCTGCCAACGGGCGATAACCCCAGTACCCTATCATTGCACCAAGAATAATCAGCAGCAAAACGAGCCATAGCTCATGGCGTTGACCTCGAGCGGCGCGAAACTCTGGGATTTGTTGCAGGTGTTCGATCAAGCTCATGGGAGTGAAGCCAAGTCACAACACTGCTCAGTTTAGTTTTTCTACACTGACCTTAAACAGCCCTGCCTGTTCAAGTGAATGTCTAAATAAAATGTGGAGTGTTTCAATTCAAGCAGCAGCTCGAAAGCCACTGCTACCTCGATCGGGTCAACACGATCGAAGGCATTTGGGGTTTCAATTCAAGCAGCAGATCGAAAGCCACTGCTACCAGCACCAGCACCAGCCAAATCCGTCTTATCCTCTGAAAGTTTCAATTCAAGCAGCAGCTCGAAAGCCACTGCTACTTTTAAACCGGCATCGGGTGGAAGTTGGCAGACAGAGTTTCAATTCAAGCAGCAGCTCGAAAGCCACTGCTACGTCATCAACAATGAGGAGGGCGCAATTTCGATCCTGTTTCAATTCAAGCAGCAGCTCGAAAGCCACTGCTACAGCCGAAAGGCAAACTCACGGACCGCACGTTTAATGTTTCAATTCAAGCAGTGAGCGTAGCACTGCTGACGTTTTGGTTTCAATTCAAGCAGCAGCTCGAAAGCCACTGCTACCGCGATCATGGTCTGAAGCAAAGTTCTCTGTCAGTTTCAATTCAAGCAGCAGCTCGAAAGCCACTGCTACCGGCGATTTTGGCGCGCACAGCTCTTTCTTCGTTTGTTTCAATTCAAGCAGCAGCTCGAAAGCCACTGCTACTTCTTCGACACGAAAGCCAATCGCTATCGCTACAAGGTTTCAATTCAAGCAGCAGCTCGAAAGCCACTGCTACAACACGTTTACAGATGCCTCCTCCCCTGGATTGTGTTTCAATTCAAGCAGCAGCTCGAAAGCCACTGCTACAACACGTTTACAGATGCCTCCTCCCCTGGATTGTGTTTCAATTCAAGCAGCAGCTCGAAAGCCACTGCTACCAGACGAAAGTGATCGGTCGAGCACTTTTGAGATGTTTCAATTCAAGCAGCAGCTCGAAAGCCACTGCTACGCGATCGTGCGGCTGATGCAACCACAGCGCTGAAAGTTTCAATTCAAGCAGCAGCTCGAAAGCCACTGCTACGCAGTCGGTCACGCCATCCCCGCCCGACTCAGGTAAGTTTCAATTCAAGCAGCAGCTCGAAAGCCACTGCTACATGAATATGTCGATCGCCTGGCTCAGGTCGCGCCGTTTCAATTCAAGCAGCAGATCGAAAGCCACTGCTACCTGGGTCATCCGAGATGGTGAGGCCGAACTGACGCCATTTGTTTCAATTCAAGCAGCAGCTCGAAAGCCACTGCTACCCCATGCTTGCGTCGCAGATGTGCCCGATATTCGGCGTTTCAATTCAAGCAGCAGATCGAAAGCCACTGCTACCTTTCGCGATCGTCGCGCTGCCAGCGGAATACTGGTTTCAATTCAAGCAGCAGCTCGAAAGCCACTGCTACCTATGATATCCGCTCTTGGCCGTTACATCACCTTGTTTCAATTCAAGCAGCAGCTCGAAAGCCACTGCTACTGGATGAGGTGATCGCAAGTCCGTATAATTCTGCGTTTCAATTCAAGCAGCAGCTCGAAATCCACTGCTACCGGCGGGCAATCGTCGTGTTCGTCGTTTCAACGTGTTTCAATTCAAGCAGCAGCTCGAAAGCCACTGCTACGCGGACTCAGCCCAGACAATGGAGACCTTGATCAAGTTTCAATTCAAGCAGCAGCTCGAAAGCCACTGCTACTCGAACTCGCGAGCAGACTTGTTCATGAAGATTCCAGTTTCAATTCAAGCAGCAGCTCGAAAGCCACTGCTACCAGAACTGCAAGCGGCGCACGAGAGCGGCGTTTTGTTTCAATTCAAGCAGCAGCTCGAAAGCCACTGCTACCGCGAGAGCCAAAAAAACCATGCTAGCAATAGTTTCAGGGATCGATTGCGCGAAGCCTGAAACAAGTTGTCATTCTTACACAATATTACACAACCAAATTCCATTACCTTCCAATTAATTAATAGGAGCGCGGCACATTCATTGTCAAAAAAAGCCCAACTCATTGCCCAGTAAAGCATTCAGCTAACTAAACCAAAACCCCATCACAAACACCTACCCATCCGCGCTCTGCTCGTCGATAAATTCGTCCCAGTATTTCAAGATCAATTGCCTTACTCGGCTCCCCCGCCCCTTTAACTTCCTTGCAATCTCAGCTTTTTCAATCGGCAATGTGCATGAAAAAGTCACTGGAACCGTAACCTTTTTCCCCACAAATTGAGTACGCTTCGACCCCTCACTACGACCAATTCCAATGCCCTTAGCCTCACGTTTAGCCACCGCCACCTCCCATTAAATGATTGGCTAGCACATTTCAAAGCACCATATCAGCACCCCAATCATAATCACCGCACCATACGTAGAAACCATCTACCTCGTCTATGTCATTAATATTTTTATCAAATCGTGATTTAGAAACCCCGACCGTGAAACCTTGCAACGCCCTAAAATCGCGGCTTGATAGCGCTCTATCAAATTCCATCGCATGATGAGGCACCCGGACCAACACACTGACCTGCTCATCAATCAGCTTAAACGCTTTCGCAACACCTTCAATCTCAAGTCGATTGAGCTTTGGAATGATCTCCAACTCATCTGTGTTAGACGATAAATAGAGCCTTTTTGAATAAGCCTTGATACAGTCCGGCGATTGCAAGTCCTCGCCAACATCCAACCGTTGCTGAGTAATCCGAATGCGTTGCTGATATTCTGGTGCCGTTGGGTAATGCAACTCTGAGGAGAAGATTCGCAACACCCCTTCCGGGTTCTTACCTTCTCGATTTACTCGCCCTGCTGCTTGAATAATTGAATCGAGCCCAGCCATCATGCGATACCCGATGGGAAAATCGAAATCTACCCCAGCCTCGACTAGCTGAGTCGCACACAGCACCATTCGATCACCATCCTCAAGTCCGCGCTTAACATCATCAATAATCTCGCGTCTGTGAATTGGGGGGCAAAGAGCAGTCAGCAACATGGCTTTCCGATGCGCTCGATAAGCATCACGAGCCGCCGCGATCGTGTTGCACACAATTAGCGCTTGATGATGGTTATAAGCGGCGATTTGGAGCCAGCTCATTTTGCCCATCACCTCATATCGCACCCGTTGAAACTCCTTAAAGTAGTAGCCAGGCTCAGCAATCACCGGGGTAATATTGGCGCAAAATTTTGCATAATCTGGCTGCGATGCACTCGATAAAATCACCACACAGCCCCAATGAGCCGCCAAAATCTCTAATGACTCCATCACAGGCTCTAAAACATTCGTGGGAATCGTATGAGTTTCATCGAGAAAGATCACCGAGTTAACCACACTTGGCAACTTCCGGCATCGTCGAGGAGAACTCTCAAACAAGCTCTCAAGAAACTGCACAGCCGTAGTCGCTACGATCGGGTGTAACCAACGCTCTCCAGCTATTTTGTGTTCATACGCTTCAGATTTGGGATCAAAATTAGAGTGATGCTCCAAGACATTTTCACGTCCTAATGCCTTCGCTAGCACTGAAGCATTTTGTTCCAAAATAGAAATAAACGGAGCAACGTAAATCAACCGATCTTTGTTTAGCCGACTCGCAAGATCAAGCGCAAGTTGAGCACCTGAGAGAGTTTTTCCACAACCGCAGGGGGCCGTTAAATCAAAGACACCCCCTCCATTTTGCAGCGGCACTGTTTGGGCGAATTGACGGCACTCATCATAGAAACGCTTTCGAGCCAGGTCTACTAGCGAAGTCGCAGAGAATTGAGCAACGTGAGCCGCTAGTTGATCTCGCAGAGCCACGATTCCTGTAAACTCAGCAGCGGGTAAAGTGCCCTCAAATTGAGCGACATCAGATCGATCGCCATCGATCAACGCTCCAAACAAAATGCGAATCAACATCGAGAGGTGAGAACCACTTTCGCCATAGGTGGTCAGCACTTGTTCGATAGTGATATCCAACGCTGAAGGAAGAAACTCAGGAGGCGTTTGAGCGATCGCTGCCGCGATTTCATCGCGATGGAGTTTTAGAACCCCTTCGAGTTGATTAAAGTCATATAACCCTCGATGATGCCCTGCAACACAGAGAGCAATCATATTTCCTAACGCCCCTAGCTGCTCGGTTGCCCAAAATGCACCCGCTTGAGCATGGCTTGGATGGTTCGTTGAAGCTTCTCCAGTAGCGATCGCATTGATCCACGCCTGCCATTGCGGATTATATTTGCCAACATCATGCAGTAAGCCAGCAACTCGCCCAAGCTCAGATAGATTGATAGGAAGCCTCGCGATCGCTTTCTCACTCACCCCTTGTAAGTGAGAAGACAGCCGTTGTCCTGGACGGGCGATCGGCGGATTCATGCGAAAACATCTCGCAGCCGTGTCATCGTCACCCCCTTGGGAGCATCAGCGATCGCGATTTTATAGTCCTCGATCGATCGAGGAGCCTCAGCCTCCGTCTTGATAGCCAATGCAGCTTGTAAATCCTCTGTGCGAGCGCTGCCAAACTTACTTTCATGGGTATACACCAGGACATCGCGCAAAATCATTCGCCCTCGCATTGTTGAAGGAGTGAGTTCAAGGTGAAGCGCTAGCGCTTTCCAAAACTTTTCCAAATCTTCAGCACTGATGGGATTGCCCTGCGCCTTGGCAAGAGCAGCACTGTAAGTACCCATCGTGGTGTAGAGGGCATAAGGCACACGGAACTGAGCACCCTGGTTTTGGTTGAGTCCCTCTTTCTCAGGCGCTTTCTCAGTCGCTCCAGCGCAACGGGTAATCCCATCCCGGCGAATCTCGATTGGGCTCACCGATCGGGCAGTATCAATCTGAATCGCCCCTGTCACCTGTCCGCCATTTCCAATCTTGGTAATTTGAGTCAGCACCGCACCAAACAACCGCACATCGATAAAACGCTCAAAAATCAGCTGCCGCGCTGATTTAGCGATGTCACTTTTATTTTTACCATTTGCCTTCTCAGCGTCAGCAAGGGCAGCAAGTTGAGGCGCGTCAAGTGCTGTGCCACTGGCAATGTAGAGAGACTCATCAAACAGTAGGGATAGTGAATCTCGGATACGTCGTTTGATGCAACCAGGGGAAACAATGCCCCGCATGTCGATCGGGTCTTGCCGAGGTTCACCCCCGTTATCAGGATCGCCGTTGGGATTGCCATCCGTCACATCAAAAACCATCACAAAGTCGTGACGAACATCGGGATTAGAAATCACTGAGAGAGCTTGAGTTTCCATGATTAATAGTTAAAAAATGGTGTTGTCGGATTACAGAAGCGTTTCGGTTGAAAAATTGAAGAGGATTGATTTAACTCTTTGACTTCTCGACGGCCACTCGAACCGCATGAGATTCTGCTTGATATCCAGCCAGAAATAGCTGCTTCTCGGTAACGGTGAAGGTTTTAGGTAGCGTAAACAGCGCATCGTCCTCCAGCTTGTAGAGTTCAGCAATCCGCTGAACCTGAAAGTCGTAATTTTTAGCAACCTTGGAGTAGCTAGGAACTAGCGCCATTGCTCGCGTGAGGGCAATGGCTGGCATCGACAAAAAGGTGTTGTACAACCGATCAATATTCGTTTTTCCCTCATACCAACCGTCGGTTCGATTGTGAGATAACCGCTCAAGGGTACTGTAGAGTTGTCCGGCACGGTAGGCGCGGGTTTCTGATAGTGAAAGGGTGCTGAGATTCATCGTTTTTGTGTAGATCAATAAGTTAAGTAGCGCAAAATGGACTCGATTTGGAGGTGCCAACATCACCCTTTGCAGCAACCGAGGACTGAAGGAACTTGGCAGAGATGCTCCGTCGATCGCATAGCGGACCAAAGCATCCACGTCCGCACTCAGAGCATCTTTCGCCCCTCCTGGCTGCAAGCATTTTGCTAACGTCCACACCCCATAAGCTTTACCACCCTGCGCCAGTTGGCGTTCGATGAACTGTGTCGTGTTGCTCATAACACTGCCAACGGTGCGGTCAGTGATGGCATCTAGAAAGGGCCGCCCTTTGCTTGGTCTAGCCCGAATCAGGTAGAAAGCCGTCGTATCCATCTGCTGAGAAGATAGCCCAGTTTTGAAGATGCTAGACAGGTAAGCTTTCACGTCAGCAGGTTGAGCCGGGGCATCCTCAGCAGCCAGCAATTTAGATATCATTACAGACCGCCCCGGAATGCCTTCGCACCAATAGAGGTAGTTAGATTGATCACAGCGAAAGCAGTTGTCTGGTGATGCCAAAAGTGCCGACAGCATGGTATTTGCAGCACTGTAAGCTCCGACAGAAAGATTTGCGTAGGAGATATCACCCTTACCATCTAGTTTGCTGCTGTAGCTGCGCGTAGAGCTATTCTGCGCCGATGTGAGCGCAAGTGCTTTGCCACCCAAAAACTTAATCCCTCGAAAGTTTGCGGTCAAGATTTCGTCTACATCAGTGACGGTACATCGTCCCGGTTTAGTACTTGGAGACGCTCCATAAATTCCCCAAAAATCTTGAATACTAGAGTAGTCGTGGACGTAGGTGGGATTGGTTTCGTAGAGGAAGACGGCGCGTAATTTTGCTGGGCTTGGAGACGACCTAGATTCCTCGGTCCTTAGCCAGGTCGCCATGTCAGGATGATCGGTGATAAAGGCCTCTGACCCTAATTCAGCAAACTTTAGAATGGCAGCGATCGCGGGTTCAGCAGTCTGAGCAAATGCTGTTTGATGTAACTCTACAAACGCTGTTTGGCATTTCTCACCATTGGCCCCTAGACCAAACAAATATTCAACGCTTTCAGATGCAATGAGGCTGTTACCGGGGAAGTTTCGTTTAGAAGAATCTGGCACTGCTAGTTTGTTCGATTTCTTGTCTAGAGTTTCGACAGAAATTGCCTTGCCATCAGCGTTTAATGTAATTGCGTAAGAAATCGTTAATGTGTTGTAACCCTCTGACCGCAATGTTAAACCATGATTCGATTTAGATAAGTTATACAGTTCTCTCAGCATTGCTAAAATGTCTCATATTCATAGTCTGGAACAGTAATCACGCTGTTTTTAGCGATTGCTCTAAATTGATTGAAATGAGGATCAATCCCAACTAATTCACCCTTCTGCGTAGGTGATACAGCCGTATATTTAGACTTAAGGTTAAGCTGCGGTTGGAAGTACCAAGGCATATACCCAAAATCTTGGTTAATCAGTACCGCTGGTTCCCGTCCATCGTCCCATTGAACCGTTGCAAAGTGCTCACAGGTGCCCATCACAGGCTGTTTGAAAAACTTTCCTCGGTCAATCCGATCTCTAAATACGCCTAAATGTTTGTTGGGGTTGCCATCAAGCGCGACAATCTCTGCACTGATTCGATAGCACACGTCTCGTAGTTCTGTGCATCGACGCTGCATTCTCGCGTCTCTGTCTCGAATATCAATACTCTTATCGCTAGAACGATCGATGTGGTTATAGGTGATTGGAACGACTTTAATTGGAGACATGATAGTGATTGCTCGAATTCGCCACCAAAACTCAGGCTTCCAATAAATGGCACTAAGAATACCAACTGCCGCGGTGGGAGTGATAACTGGGTACGTTTGGGGATCAGCTTTCAACTCAGGCCGGGTAAAGCGAGCACCCTTACCAATAATCAGGATTTCTCTCATATTTCCAATCCAATTTATACAGTAATAGTTATCTCTATCTCACCTCAATCGCTACAGCCATGAACGATATCTCATCTACCGCTTCCATTGAAGCTCTAATCATCTTCGACAGATGCAAACTCAGGTTGAAGCATAAGCAATATAGTGCGTTTGTACTTAAAATACACGAATTATTTCTCAACAGCAAGACAAACGAGAAAAACCCTCAGTTGTTGGCAGGGCCTGATGGTTTTTGTTCCATTTCAGTCATCTCTCAATTAACGGTTGTGTCGCAAATACTTTTTAGTGACGAACGGAGTATCTCGTTCGCGTTCCGTTAAGCGCTAATTCCAAAGAGTTCTTCGATAAACTTTCCTTGAGACACACTGTCCCCTTGGCTAATTCCCTTCACTTGTCCTTTGCGAATCATACTCATCGCTTCGATGCCTCTTAAGGTTCGTCTTGCCGTATTGAACGACCCAAATCCCATCATTGGCTTTGTCAATCGCTTGATGTTGCGATGATCCTGCTCGATGATGTTATTTAGGTACTTGCTCTGGCGCAATTCCGTCTCTGCTGCCAGTGTTTCATCGGCTTTCAGCGCTTCGACTGCCACTGGGTAGGCAGCGTTCTTGTCCACCGTAATCACTCGCGGTTTTTGAGTGTGTTTCGCTTTCAGCACTTTCCGAAAAAAGCGTGCGGCAGCCTTCCCATCTCGCTTCGCGCTCAGCATGAAGTCCAACGTGTTACCCATTGAATCCACGGCACGGTAAAGATATTTCCACGCTCCTTTCACTTCGATGTAAGTTTCGTCTACTCGCCAGGAGTCATTCGTGGGATTCAAGAACGGACGGATACGTCTGTCCAGTTCTGGCGCGAATTTCAAAACCCAACGGTTGATAGTCGAATGATCCACCTGAATTCCTCGCTCCGCCATCATTTCCTCCAAGTCTCGATAGCTGAGGGAATAACGACAATACCAGCGCACATTGGGCAAGATGATTTCAGGCAAAAAGTGCCGCCATTTGAACAAGGAGTCAGTCGTCATTTGAAACAAGGCTAGAGAAATTTAGGTCCCCCACCTTATCATTTCTTGCGACACAACCTCATTTCTTGCGACACAACCAACGAGCGTTGGTATCTTTGGCGAACCGGATGCAGCAGTCTAACGACCCCAATCAGCAGCGACAGTTAACCTCTCACTCAGCACCAGTGGTGTTAGAGAGTTCGCTGCATTGGGGTTGTTAGACGGTGCCAAGCCAATTACTTTGAAACCTTTGTTTTAACATTCCAAGTTCCAGAATTACCATCTGAGGCTTGAAAATTGCCTTCTGCGACGATGATCTGGTTGTTCTGCCTACGTAATTTCCCATCGAATATTTGTGTATGGGCTGATCCTCGGAAGGAATGATCAGCAAAACATGTAAATGCAATTCGATTGGCAGACGGGACAATGTGACCAGTACATCGCATAAGAACGCTATTGGCTAGACGAGCACCTTGTCCTGCTGCTGTAACAGAACCATCACGTTCAATTTTGATTCCAAAGCTTCTACCTTTCCCTTGCTTTGAAGAGTACGTACCAGTATATTCCCCTTGATATAGGCTTACTAAATTGCTTGCATGGTTGCGACGCGATACTTGATTGTTTCTAATAGGATCTGTTTTAACAGGCTGTTGAGGTGTGCTAACAGAATCTGTTTTAACAGGCTGTTGAGGTGTGCTATGAGATCTACCTACGTAGTATCCTCCAATCGCTGGCAAAGAAATTAAGCCTAGCAAAAATAGACGGCCTAACAACCCTTTGATACGCTTACAAGCTTCTGATTCTGGTCCGACAATTTCGAATTCTTTGAATTCTGGAGCCATAGTTCTTGCTCTTTAGATGTCTATGAAGTTTCTGAACTGGAAGTAAAGTAAGTCTAACTATTCACAAATTTGAACTAAGCCTAAAACTGCGATTAACTGACACATACTTATGATGTCAGTTGCGAGTAATTAGGAAAAGGTTAGAACAAGGTCAGATACACCTACAGGTATCCCGGAAGCGCTGTCTCAACAGATAACCTCAAGTAGTCTAACTAATTATTGGAAAGACTATTTCTCCCTAATTCCGGCATTTGGAACATTAGATCGACTAGTGTTCCGCATATTATCTCTCGACAAGGCAATTAGACGGAAAATTTCAATATTTCTTCTCAAAGAAAGCTTGTACTATTCTGTCTAAGATCCCATTCAACAGAACTCGGTTGATGAATAGGAGCAGGCAACATGAAAACGTCGCCGAAAACGCTTTTAGGCCAAGTACGCGATGCGATTCAAGTGAGATACTACTCTTACCGCACTGAAGCCAGCGATCGCGCTGTTTGTCTTGCTTAGGGGCATAATCTAAACCAATTCTCCATGCTCCATTCCCTCAATGGCTCAACAACCATCGCCCCTTACCATTCGCCCTAAGAAGCTCTTGATCGCACTGCTAATCTCGCTGACAGCGCTTGGTGTCCTAGCAGTAGCGACCACGGTCTTCTACCACCCCGTAATGGTTTGGCTCAATCACGGAGACTGGTGTGCTGATGTGAATTCAGTTGGCAAGGTACAGGCAGTTCACTATGGAGCCGCCGAGTGCGATTGACCGAACAGATGAGAGGACACTGTTAAGGTTTCCAAGGTTCTTTTTGCCTAGTGCCCAACCACACCCCTAGGCAGAGCAGCGCAAAGAAAATCACCGCAATCAAGGGGCGATCGCCCGCATTAGTGAAGCCAGAATCACGAGCAAGATCAGCAGCATCGGCAATAGTTTCAGAACATGCATTTCTGAGGCGGCTTCTCCCCCTGAGCGGTTCGACTCCAAATCAAAGTAAGATCTTCCTTGTCCAGCTTTGACTGACTCAACTGAGGCTTATCCTGTGAAATCCGAAAACAATGTCCCCATTGAACATCAGAACGTTCCAGCAGATCATCAGG
This sequence comes from Myxacorys chilensis ATA2-1-KO14, assembly GCA_019359275.1. Taxonomy (GTDB): domain Bacteria; phylum Cyanobacteriota; class Cyanobacteriia; order Leptolyngbyales; family Leptolyngbyaceae; genus Myxacorys; species Myxacorys chilensis. The sequence continues at coordinate 10,773 of JAHHHP010000125.1, forward strand.
GGCTGCATAGCTTTCTGTACGGTTCTGATGATGAGCATTGTTCAATCCCTTCACCAACAGCCCCGGTAAATGACGAATCCGAAGTGGTGCCAGTAGAAACTTGGCGATCGCTGATCAACAGGATTAAGGTTGCTGGGGTATATGCCGTTTTAGATGCCGATCGCCAGACCCAGTACATTGGCTATTCACGGGATGTGCAGCAGTCTTTGGAGGGACACATCGCCCAAAATGGGGCTGAAGTCTGCGCATTTATACGAGTTCAGACGTTTAAGGTTCCGAAGCGTCAAGCGATGGAAGCCCTGCAAAATGAGTGGATTGCCGCGCTGGATCAGATTCCGCCTGGGAATCAAGAGGGACAAGGAACATGGGCAAGGACAGTTGGCGAGGCATCTCGAGCAACTCAGTCAGCCTTTGAGCGGAATGCTTACGAGGACAAAAAGCTCAAGTTACGCAAGGCAATGGCAGATACGACCCTCGTCCATGAATTAGAGAAGAGCGAGACGCTGGATGATGCAGAGGCTGAGCGTCGGCGGAACTTAGAAACAGCGATTGAGAATGATGATTGGAGCGCAGTGGTTGAGTCTTAAAAGTTCTGGTAGCGGCTAGACATGGTGATGCTCCGAAGGATCGCCCATCAAACCGAAATACACCTGGAGCCGCTTCTAACTGGAGGCGGTTTTCTATTGGCGAAATGCAGAAGGCAAGAGTTCCATTGCTCTATCTACAGTCCCAATCCTCAAAGATTGCATTGAACCAGGTGTGTGAGACCTGCTATATAAAGACTCTCGGTTATTTAATAGGGCTTCTCACACACTATGGTCATACATTAAGGTATACCCAGTCTAAGTAGCGACTGAAATGGCTTATTGCAAAAGCTTCATGAAAATCTACTTCTACTTTGGGGTAGTAGGGGTCGCAGGTTCAAATCCTGTCGCTCCGATTGATAAAACCTCCTCTAGCAGGGGGTTTTGTCGTTTCTAGGCAAGGTTTTCAAAAATGCCCAATTCTCAATAGGAACCCCATAAAGCCTCACTTCAGCTAGGAGAAATTCAGATATTGGTATGAAACTGGTATGCGATACCAATCGCTTCGAGTTCTGAGAGAAGAACATATACCAATGCCAAAGATCGAGAACTTTAAAGGGAATTTGCGACTGAGACAGGGCAAACGCATCTTACCTGAACAATTACGAAGACGAGAAAGGCAGCAGATGATAGCCCTTCGAACAAGCTCTTTCATGCTACAACAATCAATACAGCTCTACTGACTAAACTTCTTTGATTAAGCGCAAGTTTGATCAAGGAAGTTTAAGCAATAGAAACCTGCCAAGCGAGCTTGTTATTCCTTAAACCGTTCCTTCACTGCTTTTTTAATCTCTTTAAACGTTGGATCTGGAAAAGTTGCTTCTTCTTTGCTATCTGTACCATCAAGGTTATATTTTCCGTACATAACTCCCAAAGGAAAGTACAAATTTTCTCCTTCTGTTCCAGCAGCACCTTTTTTGAGAAACAGCAAGTACTTTTTTCCCGGTTCCATAGGCGAGTACTCATCTAAGACTCGGACGACCATACGACCGTTCTGTTGAACCATGGCTGCTTGTTGTCCGACTCGAATCGTTTTGAGTACTGGATCTCCTTTGAAAACTTTTGTAGCCTTGAACGGAACTTCACTGATTGCTTGATGAACAAACCCTTCAAAATCTTTGATGAGGATTGCAGGTACGTCTGTGACGGATTTATCAGTTTTGCCAATGACGATGATATCGGCTCTTGCAATTAAGTCCTCAAGTCCTGAGATTGGCATTATGGAACCAAAGCTTCGACTAACAGGCTTTCCATTAATAGATTCTTGAGGATGGGTGGCGAGAGAACTGGAAATAGTGGACTCCGGAACAACGCTCGTTTTTACTTCTGAAGTCGAGGACTTGGTATGTAAATGAAGAGCTAAACCTGTTGAACCAATCAATACAGGCAAAGCCGCCAATAAAAGCGCTAAGTGTCTTCTCATGTTCTAATACCCCCATTTTCCTCGAAGATTATCTTTGTCATACTGTTGAGTGCCCAAGGTTTGTTGACCTTGACGCATAACCGCCGCTGCTGTGCCCTGTGTCACATGATCCATTGATACGGCGTGTCTTTTCGAGTGTTCATTAAGGGAAGATCCACTCATCTCCAATGCGTACAGACCGATGAAACTCAAACCGGCAGGAAAGCTATCCGACCACTTTAGCGAGATCGAAGACCCTCGAATCGAGCGCAGCAAACGGCACAAATTGATAGACCTGCTCACGATTGCGATTCTTGCCGTGATTTGCGGGGCGGACAGTTGGGTGGGCATGGAAAGCTTCGGACAAGCTAAGCAGACTTGGTTGAAACGTATCCTGGAGTTGCCGAACGGGATTCCTTCTCATGATACGTTTGCTCGTGTGTTTGCGCGGTTGAATCCAGAGCAGTTTCAGACGTGTTTTCTCAATTGGATACAGTCGTTTGTGCGCTTGAGTGCGGGGGAGGTGGTGGCAATTGATGGCAAAACGTTACGGCAATCCTACGATACGGCAGACGACAAAGCTGCGATTCACATGGTCAGTGCTTGGGCAACCGCGAACCGTTTGGTGCTAGGGCAGCGCAAAGTCGATGCGAAATCGAATGAGATCACGGCGATTCCCCAATTAATCAAAGTGCTTGAACTGGAAGGGTGCATCGTCACGATAGATGCGATGGGATGTCAGAAACAAATTGCCAAACAGATTGTCGAACGCAAGGCGGACTATATTTTGGCACTCAAAGACAATCAAGGCAACTTGTTTGCCGATGTGCAGCAGATTTTTGCTCATGCCCAATCTCGCAACTTTGCGGGCATTGAGCATACGTTTGACCAAACCATCGATAAAGGGCACGGGCGTGTGGAAATTCGTCGCTGCTGGACAATGGCACAGGTGGAGTTTTTAGTGGATGCCGAGAAATGGAAAAAGTTCACCACCATCGGGATGATTCAAGCAGAGCGCCGCTTCTCAGGGAAAGTCGAACGTGAGACTCGTTACTACATCAGCAGTTTATCCAGCGATGCGGCTCGATTATCCCAAGCGGTTCGCAGTCATTGGTTGGTGGAAAATGCTCTCCATTGGGTCTTAGACCTTGCGTTTGTGGAAGATACTTGTCGGGTTCGCAAAGACTTTGCACCTGAGAATTTTGCAGCTGTTCGCCATATTGCCTTGAACTTGCTGTCTCAGGACACCTCGCTGGCAGGGCTGTTTCATTGTCAGTGTAGAAAAGCTAGACTCAGCGGTGTCGTGACTCGGCTTCAACTGCTATGAGCTTGATAGACTATCTGCAACAAATCCCGGAGTTTCGTGCCGCCCGTGGACAACGC
>JAHHHP010000126.1 GCA_019359275.1 Myxacorys chilensis ATA2-1-KO14
CAGACGACTACCCCTGGAGGAAGAGCTTTACCACCCAGCAGTGCCCCAGTATTGCCTAGTCCCGCCCCAATTTCGGCTCCAGCGAGTGCTCCAATAGTAGATCAAAGCTACTTGCTAGGGGCAGGAGACAAGGTAAAACTTGATGTTTTTGGGGTGCCTGAGTACAGCGGTGAGTACCAGGTCTTAGCCGATGGCTCGCTGAACCTGCCATTAGCTGGAACAGTTCGAGTGGGCGGCTTGACTTTGCGCCAAGCCTCTGGCTCGATCGAATCTCGCTACAGAGAATGGTTGACGCGCCCAGTTGTGACAGTCAGCTTGATGAGTTCCCGTCCGGTGCAAATCGCGGTTTCAGGAGAAGTGACGCGCCCAGGAGCTTACACGACATCGCTGACCGAAGCGGGAACGCCTACGCTCACAAAAATGCTGCAACTCGCTGGAGGTCTTACCCAGAGCGCTGATCTTCAGCAAGTTCAGATTCTACGCCGTCTGCCTGGAACCAACGCGGGCACAACACCGATTCAAGTTAATTTGCAGGCACTGTTAAAGTCGGGAGACTTGAGCCAAGACATTCAACTGCGCGATGGCGATAGCATTGTTGTTCCGGCAAGCACGGCAACGACCGCTATGGGCAACGATTTTGCCGGAACAACCTTAGAGTCAAACAACAATGAGCCGATTGACATCGTTGTTGCTGGAGAGGTGAACCGTCCGGGTCCTCATAGCGTAGTGGGTGAACAGGTTCCGGTGACACCTGGTCAAGCCACGACCGGACAAACGAATGTTACTGCGAAAGTAAAAGCGCCAACCGTAACGCGAGCCATTCAGATCGCAGGCGGCATTACAGAACGGGCTAATATTCGCGAAATTCAAGTGAAGCGAACGGCTCGTGACGGCACAGAGCGCAGCATTAATGTGAACTTGATGGATTTGCTCAAAGCCGGGGATGCTAAGCAAGACCTCCGATTGCAACAAGGCGATCGCATCGTCATTCCGACCGCCGTTGCTCTCTCTCCAGAAGATGCAGCAACCGTTGCCACGGCTAGCTTCTCGCCTGACTCCATTACAGTAAATGTAGTGGGTGAAGTGGGTAAGCCTGGTCAGATTCAAGTGCCACCCAATACGCCAATGAACCAAGCCATTCTAGCGGCAGGTGGGTTTATCACTAGTTCTCGGACAAAGCAAGTTGACTTCTTACGACTTCAACCGAATGGAACTGTTGATCGACGTCAGCTTGCGGTGAACTTTAAAGAAGGCATCAATTCAAAGAACAATCCGGCGCTACGGAACAACGATACGATCGTGGTCGGCAAAAATGGATTGGCTAGGATTGGTTCTGTGTTAGGAACCATTCTAAATCCTTTGGGAAGTGCATTTGGCCTTCTCAATATTTTAAGAGATTAACTCTACCGGAAAGTAGAATTCAATCTCTTAAATAAGAGAAGGGGACGCTTGACGTCCCCTTTTTATTGATCGTTTTGGGGAGAGTATGATTCAATTTACTAATCTTTGGGTTAATGAGATTAAATCAGTCTTTACTTAGACCCAATAGGTAGGAGTTCCGTTTAGACTAGATCAAACGCGCGATGGCTACTTCACTAGGGAACATGGTGAGTGAGTGATCACACTTCTTGTAAACTTCGGGCTAGTCGGGTGGTGAAGTAGATGGGAGAACTAGAACGCTGTTATCAAGTATTGGGACTCGAACCTGGTGCGCTTTGGGAAGAGGTTAATCAGGCGTACAAAGATCTAGTGTTCATTTGGCATCCTGACCGTGTGCCGAAAGATAATCCCCGCCTTGTGCAGAAAGCGGAAGCGAAAATCAAGGAACTCAATCATGCTCGTGATGTGTTGCGAAAGCATGAGCGCAACCCGAAACCTCAACCGCAACCCACGCGATCGCACGAACCGTCAAGAAGCGAATCGAGACAGACTTATTATCATTCTTACTATCACCGTCCGTCGTCCAACGGGCATTCTACCCATTCGTCCCAAAACGGTTACTCGTCCAATGGGCACTCTTCGCAGAACGGGTATTCTACTCATTCGTCTCAAAATGGGCACTCGTCCAACGGGCACTCCTCGCAGAATAGTCAAAAGGGCAACGGGCATGCCGCCCAATCTTCTCAAAATTATCAAAACTACTACTCGCAGTCGCAGTATCGATCGGAGTATCACAAACCCCCGCAAGCTCAGCCGTCTCCACCTAAGCCGTCGTCTTCATCTCAACAGTCAAGTACCTCCCAACAGTCCAGCACCTCCCAACAGTCAAATACCTCCCAACAGTCAAGTACCTCCCAACAGTCCAGCACCTCTCAACAGTCAAATACCTCTCAACAGTCCAGCACCTCTCAACAGTCAAACTACTATCGGCAGTCGCACTATCGGGCGGAGTATCATCAACCGCCAAAAACGCCGCCACGTTCTCAAGAGCGTGATCTGACCGGAACCGATCTCAGCGGTCGCGATTTGAAAGAGAAAGACTTGTCGGGCTATAACCTGAGCCATGCCAACTTAAACAATGCAAACCTGAGCGATGCCTTCATGCATAAAGTGAATTTAGAAGGAGCAAAGCTGCAAGGAGCAAATTTGTTCCGGGCGAATTTGCTAGGGGCAAACCTGTGTGGGGCAGATCTGCAAGATGCCAACCTAATTGGCGCAGATTTGAGCGGCGCAGATTTGAGCGGCGCGAATCTGCGCGGGGCAAAAGTGGGGTTTGACGATCGCGTGATGGTGAAGATGACGGGGGCGAAACTTTCAGGGGCAGTGATGCCCAACGGCAAAGTACACGAAGCGTAAGTAGCAATTAGCAGCGTTAGATGCGCTACTGAGAAACTATGCTGTCTCTAGGAATGGCATAAGGATCTTTGCTGTAGCCCAATGCGAACTTAACTGAGTGAGAAACACTCTTGCTCGAAAGCGTTACAAACACTAGCAGTGCAGCAAATGCAACACAAGCTGAAACGCCGTACAGTCCACGATAACCGAGTGATTTTGAAACCGACCCTAAAAGCGGACCTGCGATCGCAATGCCCAAATCAAATCCACCAATAAACAAGCCAAAGATGCGTCCGCGTTCGTGCGGCTGACACCGATCAGCAACCAAGGCAATCATGATGGGCAAATAGGTTCCGCCTCCAATTCCTTCTAGCAATCCAGCCACAAGAAACCATTCAGCCGTGCGAGCTTGCCACAGCACTAGCATTGCCAAACCATAGCAGAGCAGTCCAATCGTGATGAAGCGTCCGCGGCCGTGGCGATCGCTAGCTTTTCCAGCAACAAATCGTGTTCCAAAACTCGTAATTGCTGCCGCCGTGTAAAACAATCCAGCATTCAAATTGACGTTCGCTTCGGCAATATAGAGTGGTACAAACGTTGCGATCGCGCCAAAGGCAATCCCGACTAGTAACATTGTGATCGTCGGAATCCGAATGCGATCGCTGAGCAGTAATCGCCAAAATACATTTTCTCTAGATTGCTCTGCTTCAGGCTGTGGATTCAAAGCAGGTGGCTTGACTTGATATCCACAGAGGAAGCTCACTGCGCCGAGGCCGGATGCGAGAAAGAAGACCGGAGCAAATCCTTGCCACGCCTCTAGAAATCCGCCGATTGCCGGACCGATCGCCATGCCGATCGGGTTAACCAAGCTCATGTAACCAATCAGTTCACCGCGTTTTTGAGGTGGAGAAAGATCGACCACGAGAGAACTGTAGGCGGTTGTAAAGGCGGCAATGCTGATTCCGTGAAACATCCGTACGAGAATGAGCAACGGAATTGATTGCGTCAACAGGTGGCAGACGGGCGCGATCGCAGCCACACCAATTCCAATTAGCAGTACCCCTTTGCGTCCACGAGTATCTGCCATGCGTCCGAGAACAGGACGAACGATTAGCAGCCCTACCGCAAAGGATCCCATAACGACCCCCAGCAAATCATCTGCCGCTCCGATGGATTTGATGTAAGGCGGCAACGTCGGCAGTAGACTTGCTAGACTTGACCAAAATAACAGTCCCGCAATAAAGAGAACCCCCAAGCTCCGCCGGATTTGAGGGTTCAGTGCGGCAAATGTGTTCAATGCCCTATTCCTGTTGAAAGTGTGTCCGAGAGGAGTCTAGGATAACAAATCATTCGCACTCGTAGCATCAAGACTCGCAGACCTATGAATGACCTGCCACTATTGCAGGCATTAATACCCCTTCAATTTCATGAATCACGCCATTGTCGGCAAGCATATCTGTCTTGAGAACACGAACGTCATTTACAGTAATGCCGTTTGATGAATGATCAACCGCAATGATGGAGCCTTCTACAGTTGGCGCTTCGTCAATCTCAGCGAGATCCTGTGATCGCACATCGCCAAAGACAACGTGATACATCAGCACTTTCTTCAACTTGGTTACATCTTCTAGCAGTGCGTCTAGCGTCCCTTCCGGCAGTTTGGTAAATGCATCATTGGTCGGTATGAGTAGAGTTAGAGAGCCTTCTGCAGTTAGAGTAGACGCAAGATCACACTTGTTCACCGCTTCTAAAAATGTGCTGAATGACCCTGCCTGTGCTGCTGTTTCTAAAAGATTTGCCATGATGTACTTTATCCAAAGCCTTTCTCGTTCTGTATTAAGAAATAGGCGTTAAAGGATGGCGGTAACATCATGCCAAAGGAGGAATATACTACCATTACGAACTTGTACGAGTACAGCGCGTTTGATTTATATAGATTTTTCGTGAAACCTCAGTTTATTTACTGAATCTTCCCGTATTCTGTTTATTATCTCTGTAGCACTACCAGCTAGGTACGCCGTAGATCCAAGATAGGTCTATCTAAGATACACCCTGTCCACTGCGGATCTAATAGCTATCAATTGCCGTCTTTCAGGGTATCAAACGTCGTCAGAATTCAGCGTCAGCAAACCCTCGAAATAGGAACTCAACCCTAGTCAAGGTTGTGAGCAAACTGCATGAAATTAAAGTTTAGAATTCGTCAGTCGTGGCTGTTAGTCACTGCGCCGTTTGCTGCGATCGCGATCGCAGCTTCCCCTACCAACGCCGCTAGTTTAGCATTCTCCAAGGCACAAACTATTCTTGCGGGTGAGCTTTCTTCCCCAACTTCAACAGAACCATTTGCAGCCGAAGCTAAAGCGAATAGTTCTGCCGCTGGGAACGGAACTGACTTTCAGAACTTAGCTCGATCGGCGGCAAGCACAGAAAACCTCTTTCTCTCGGCAAGTCAAACCGCTCCTATCCGCTTTGGCTTCGACTTCTTCGCTCTACTGGCTCTGGGAACCGCGATCGACAATCCGAGCTTAGAACTTGCAAGGGCAACGGGTGCTATTTCGCTGGCACTGTATGACGTTACAGACGGAGTAGAAACCCTTCTAGATTCACTCAATATTACGGTGTTAGGCAACCTGAATACGCCAGGAAGCGGCGATCGTCTCAAGATTAGATCGACTGGAGACAATCTCACCTTGTTGCCTAACCTCACGGACACCAGGATCGGAGGACGTCAGGAATTCGCCGTAGCAGAAGTTGGGGGAACGTACTCTCGCACATTTGACCGTCCAACCTCTCTTAGGTTAGTACAGCGCGTAGAGACGAAAGCCTGTGTTCAAGCTCCGCAAGGGCTGGGTTCCTGTGGTCGTGCGGTTCCCGAACCTTCCAACACAGTAGCTCTCCTAATGTTCGTTGCAACTACAGGAGGTATGGTGTGGTTTCGATCTCGCAAGCCAAGATCTGTGCTGTTTCCTGACACTGAAGGGGCTAAGAGAAAGTAAACTTGATAGACCTATAGGTTTTTGAAATTCATCGCCAGCTAGGGATACTGCGTTGAAAATAAAATTAAAAAGACAGGCTGCCTATAAAGCAACCTGTCTCTAAAATTAAATGGTCGTAATTAGACGGCTGCTAACTCTTGAGCAGGGCGCTTGCTGTTGCGAATTCCTTCGATCGCAGTGGCATAATCTGGGGCATTGAATACGGCGGAACCCGCTACGATCGCATTCGCTCCCGCTTCAATTACTTGCCAAGTGTTATTCCCTTTCAAACCACCATCAACTTCGATCCACGGGTCAAGACCACGCTCATCGCACATCTGTCTTAACTGACGAATCTTAGGCAGGACACCAGGAATAAAGCTTTGACCCCCAAATCCTGGGTTAACGCTCATAATCAGCACGAGGTCGCACAGTTCAAGAACGTAGTCGATCAATTCCAACGGGCTACCTGGATTGAGAACAACGCCTGCTTTTTTCCCGTATTCTTTGATTTGTCCAAGTGTCCGGTGCAGGTGAGGTGAGGCATTATGCTCAGCGTGGACATAGATGTGATCTGCGCCTGCTTTCGCAAAATCACCGACATATTTTTCTGGCTCAACGATCATTAGGTGAACGTCTAGCGGCTTTTGGGTAACCGGACGAATCGCTTCCACAATCAAGGGACCGATCGTAATGTTGGGGACAAAGCGACCATCCATTACATCAACGTGAATCCAATCTGCTCCGGCGGCATCGACAGCCCGGATTTCTTCTCCTAAACGACTGAAATCAGCAGATAGAATCGATGGCGCAACGACAATCGGCTTCTTGGACGATTGAGTCATGATGGCTAGTCCCCTTGGGTTCCAAAAGTTGTAATTAGTTTAACAAATTGTGAATCTTTTCTCTCATAACTTAGCCAGAACTTGAGAAATCTTTAGGAAGAAATACCTAATTTGAAGTTTGGGAAATCGGGTTGAGGGGATCAAGTGAAAATAGAGAGTGGTATGACGAGGGAACGAAGATGGTGAGAGGATTTCGGCTAGGAATTGGGCGGCTAGGAGTTGGGCCGCTAGGAATTGGAATTGTAGGAGTCGTTCTATTGGGCGGAGTTCCTGTTTACAGTGTGCTGGTGCAAGATTCATCAATCGGGCAAGACGGCATCGATGCGTTGAAGTTGCAGTCTCCGCCCTACCGATTGACTGGGCAAAAGATCGCGATCGGGCAAGTTGAAATCGGGCGTCCGGGGCAGTTTGGCGTCGATAAGGCAGCAAGTCGGAATCGGGTTGTGGCGTTGACTCGCGCCTTCTACCGCGACCAACCTGCAAAAGGGAATGCCAATCTCGATACTCATGCAGCCCAGGTCGCGAGTGTGATGATCGGAGATAGTAAAGCGGTGCGCGGTGTGGCTCCGAGCGCGAAACTATATTCCTCGGCGGCAGCGACTCCCCAACGGGGCGGGCAAGCAGAAGAATGTCGCTCCGCAGAGCACGTGGCGATGCAGAACGGAGGAGATGTGCGGGCAATTAACTTTAGCTTTGGAGAAGCTCTACAGCAAGATCCACGCCCGAATCCTAAGCTGGATGGAAATGCGCTCTTAACCCAATGTGTGGATTGGTCTGCGAGAGTTCATGATGTGCTTTACGTTGTCGCGGGGAATCAAGGAAAGGGCGGAATTCCGATTCCAACGGACAACTACAATGGCATGACCATTTCATTTACGCGCCGATTGGAAAAGCTGTTTGCAAAAGTTGATTTCTCTAATATCGGTGATGTTGCTCCTAGCATTCTTAAACGCAATGATGGAGTTGAAACAAGTTTGGGAGGACGCCGCTCGATTTCGCTGGCGGCTCCCGGAACTAAAATTGCGGTCGCTAGTTTGAAAGGAGATGAACTGAATCAAATTGGGTCAAGCTTTGCGGCTCCGCATGTCACTGGAACTGTGGCGCTTCTGCAAGAATTTGGCGATCGCAACCTCCGCCAAAGCTGCAAACGGGGTGCTGGCTGCAAGGTTCCCTGGACAACTGATGCGCGTCGCCATGAAGTCATGAAAGCTGTTCTGATGAATTCTGCTGACAAGCTTAAAGATAGTGGCAACGGCTTGATGTTGGGAATGACGCGAACCATGTTGGAGAAAAACAATCGGATCTGGACGGATTCTGATGCGTATAAAAATCCAAAAATCCCGCTGAATATTCAAATGGGAGCCGGGCAACTGAACGCCTTTCGGGCCTATCAGCAGTTTAGTGCAGGAAAATGGAACCCAACTCAGCCTGTACCTGCGATCGCGTGGGACTATGGCAAAGTGGGCTTAAAAACGCCTTCAGGACGCGCGCCCTCTCAAAATTATCAAGACTACGTGCTAGAAAAACCGCTTCAGCAGGGAAGCTACGTGTCAGCCACGTTGACTTGGGATCGCTTGGTTGAACTGAACGATAAAAATCGAAATGGTGAGTATGACGTGGGAGAGAATTTCCGCGATCGCGGTCTCAACAATCTCGATCTTTATCTTATGAAAGCCGAAGATGCGGACGTTAGACGAAGCATCTGGTCGTCGGTCAGCGCGATCGACAATGTAGAACACATCTTTCAGCAAGTTCCCCAAACCGGACGTTACAAAATTCGCGTCGTCTTTCACGAACAGGTGAATCAGCCCACTCAGTCCTATGGATTGGCATGGTGGACAGTTCCAGCATCTTGAAATCCAGCGTCTCAAAAACTGTAACCACGACTTTAGTTTAACTAGGGCAACGTTAAAGTGTGAATTAACAGGGTGTCCGCACACGAAAAGGTCAGTAACATTCGTAATCCGTAATCCGGCTTGTAGCGAAAACCACAATCTTTACGGATTACGACTTTTTCTTGGGCTTAATAGTTTAGAGCGTGCAGAACTAGGTTGAACGATATGGAATTGCGAATGTTGCCAAGAGTTGGGGTTGTTTTAATTGCCGCGATCGTTGCGTTGAGTTCTTTAAGTTGCTCGGAGATGGCAGAATCAACGCCATCTCCTCCAACCTTAAAACAAGAGAGGAAATCGCAGCAGGTGAACCCTAAACTAGTCAAGGCAAATACGCAATTTGGATTCAAGTTATTTTCAGAAATTTTGAAGCAAGACGGTCAGGATAATGTGTTTGTGTCGCCGTCGAGTGTTGCGATCGCGCTGTCGATGACCTATAACGGCGCAAGCGGCGAAACGCAGAAGGCAATGGCAAAAGCGCTGCAAATTCAAGGGTTAAGTTTAAGTGAATTGAACCAGGCAAATGCAGATTTGAAAACTGGTTTAGAGAAAGCCGATCCGAGTGTACAAATTGCGATCGCGAATTCGCTGTGGGCACGAGAGGGAGTTTCGTTTAATTCTGGATTTATTGATCGCAATCAAACTTTTTACAATGCGAAAGTTAAAACGTTAGACTTCACTTCTGTGGCTGCCCCTGGTGAAATTAATAACTGGGTTAAAGAAAGTACTCGCGGCAGAATCAATCAGATTGTTGAGCAGATCCGACCGGATCAAGTCATGTTTTTGCTCAACGCCGTTTACTTCAAAGGCAAGTGGACAGACGAGTTTGATAAGCAGCAAACCAAAACTCGTCCATTCTACTTGGCAAATGGAATGCAGAAGCAGCATCCGTTGATGCAGCAAAAAGGCAAATACCGCTACTACGAAAACGAGCAGTTTCAAGCGGTTAGCTTACCCTACGGCAGCGAACAAATGAGCCTTTATGTCTTTCTGCCTAATGAAAAATCGAACTTGTCAACATTCTATAAAACGTTGACTGAGAAGAATTGGCAAGCTTGGATGCAGCAGTTTAGTCAACGTCAAGGATCAATTCAAATTCCACGATTTAAGTTATCTTATGACACTGAGTTAAAAGAGGCGCTATCTGCATTAGGAATGGAAGTTGCGTTTGACCGATCAAAGGCCAATTTCTCTAACCTTAGCAATGCTACAACTAACATTAATGAAGTAAAACATAAAACATTTGTAGAAGTGAATGAAGAAGGAACTGAAGCAGCAGCAGTGACCTCGGTAGGAATAACCGTTACTTCGGTTCAGGTCGAAACTCCTCCGTTTGAAATGATTGTGAACCGACCGTTTTTCTGCGCAATTCGAGATAACAAAACAGGCGAAATTTTGTTTATAGGATCGATTGTTAATCCTAATTCTTAACCGATTAAACGGTAGTGCTTCTTCCAAACTCATCGATCTAAACCTGATAGACTGCTAGCGCGATCGCGTCAGATATAGATCGAGATTCAGAGATCATTCACTACCTTTGGCTTAAAGCGGTTTAGGAATCATGCCTAAGCGATCAAGCAGTTGTTCGTCATGCGATCGCTCTGGATTTGCGGCTGTTAACAACTTTGCGCCTGTGAAAATTGAATTTGCTCCAGCTAAGAAACACATCGCTTGCAGTTCATCGCTCATCTCTGTTCGACCTGCCGAGAGTCGCACCATTGCCGCTGGAAATAAAATGCGCGTGGTAGCAACCATCCGCACCATGTCAAATGGATCGATCGGCAATGCATTTTCTAGCGGCGTTCCTTCAATTGGAATGAGGCAATTGATCGGAATCGACTCAGGTGGCGGATCAAGATGGGAGAGAGTTTCTAACAGTTCTAAGCGATCGCGCACCGATTCTCCTAATCCCAAAATGCCACCACAGCAAACTGAGATACCAGCATCACTCACGGCTCGAATCGTATCGAGTCGATCTTTATAGGTGCGAGTGGAAATAATTTTTTCGTAATAGCTCGGTGACGTATCTAAATTGTGATTGTAAGCCGTTAACCCAGCTTCTTTGAGTTGTTGCGCTTGATGCGGTTTTAGCATTCCCAATGTGCAGCAAACTTCCATCTCCATCGCTGCCACTTGTCGCACCATATCTAAAACGCGATCGAACTGCGCCCCATCCCGAATTTCTCGCCAAGCTGCCCCCATACAAAACCGGGTTGAGCCTGCGGCTTTTGCGGCTTTTGCATCTTCTAGCACGTCAGCGATGTTCATCAACGGTTCGGGTGGCAGTCCGGTGCTGTGGTGGACACTCTGAGCGCAATACCCACAATCTTCAGGACACGCACCCGTTTTGATGCTGCTTAAGGTGCACATTTGGACTGCACGCGGATCATGATGCTCTCGATGAATCCGTTGGGCTTCAAACAGCAGATCGGGCAATGGTTGTTCATAAATGTGGGTAATCCGGTCGAGAGTCGTGAAGTTGGCAACCATGAGCGCGATAAACAACTACAGCTTTTGATCATCAATGATCAAGCTCCTTAAAGCAACACCATAAGCAGAGAGACAGAATTATTTGCGTCCCCTTGTGTAGAGACTTGGGCAAAGCTCTCCAATTTTTTCAAGGAATCGGAGGATCCCAATACAAGTTTCTTGGGTTCACGTGCTTAAATTTTCATTTGTCATTCATCCCTCATCCCTCATCCCTCTTCCCTCTTCTGTCTCTACACAAATCGCCCTGCTTCCCAACTCGTGGTGTACAATGCCATGGCTATGAAACCGTCTCCTTCTCGTCGTCGTCGCCGTGCTCCTGCTAAATCACAGCGTTTTAGGATTACGCTGACAGAGTTGCTATGGGCGTTGATTGGGCTGCTGCTAACGATCGGTGGGACGTTACTAAAAGCATCTACCACAGGAATGCCTTGGACGTGGGCAAATGGGCAAGTGCCTCTGCATTTTTTGGGTGTGAGTTATCAAATTGGTGCAGTGATGCTGGTCGGGTGCTTGGGCGGCCGAAATGCGGCGGTAATGTCGCAGATTGCCTATCTCGCGCTTGGTTTGGCAGGATTCCAGGTGTTCTCTCAAGGCGGGGGAATGAAGTATCTGACAGAACCGAGTTTTGGCTACTTGCTTGGGTTTGTTCCGGCAGCTTGGATCTGTGGATACATTGCGTTTAAAGCACCGCCTCGCTTGGAGTCGCTAGCATTTAGCGGACTGTGTGGTGTGATTGTGGTTCACACCGTCGGCATCGCTTATCTAATATTGAGTTATTTCTTGAAGTGGATTGATGCTGCTTCTATGCCCTTTACAAAGGCACTGATGACGTATTCTGTTAATCTGCTACCAGGACAATTAGCGGTGATTTGCGCGATCGCAGTGCTTGCCTATTGCCTCAGACGTGTCATGTTTTACTAGATTCATGCTCAAAAATCGCTTTTTTTGGATCGCGGCGATCGCGGGGTTAATTCTCGATCGAATCACTAAACTTTGGGTGGTAAAGACGCTAGTTTTACTCCAGTCAATTCCCCTAATTCCAGGCGTTTTTCACTTCACGTATGTCGTCAACAAAGGCGCAGCGTTTAGTCTATTTTCGGGCAGCATTTGGTTGCGCTGGCTTTCGCTGGCGGTGAGCATCGGCTTGATGGCAATGGCGTGGTTCGGTCCTCGCTTTCCCCGGTGGGAACAGTTTGGATACGGGTTTATTTTAAGCGGCGCACTCGGAAATGGCATCGATCGCTTTGTGTTAGGTCATGTAGTCGATTTCATCGATGTTCGACTGGTTAATTTTCCGGTATTTAATTTAGCGGATGTTTTCATTAACGTTGGCATTGTTTGTTTGATCATTGCAGCGTTTCAAAAAACTGAGCAGAAATAGCACCTTACTAATCAAGATCAAACTTTTGTGGATGGAGGGCGATGATCTTGGGTGTAAAGAATCGGTTAGTTCTTCGGACTACCAATATCCACTCTTCTTGGACTGCCAATACTTGCCGTTCTCTGGGCGGTAACTTCTCTAGCCACTTAGACTCCAGCAAAAAGTAGGGCTGAACGTCTTCCCGCCAACGCTCTTTGATCTCTGTCTCCGAAATTGGGAGTACCCGACGATCGCTATAGAAATTGAGCGAGGGGCGGTTGTAAGCATAGGACGTGTAGATGATCTGCTTTCGGGGGGTAAATTGTTTCACCATCGCCGCCACAGGCTTGACCGGATAGGCTTCTTCTAACTCCCAAACCCAGTGATCTGACATCACAAAGGTCAGTAGCGTCAAGTACATCCCCCAGATGAGACAAGCGATGAATTGAGTATCGTGCCGCAGAATCAAGATTGCGGTGATCGTGAGGGTGAGCGCCAGCGTTGCAAAGATCAGCTGGACATCCGGTTGGAATGGCGAAGAGAAGGTGTAGAACGCACAGAGACCCCAAGCCGCGATCGCCAACACCCCAAACCAGGCAGCCCAAACTCCAGCATGAGCAATGCGCCGGTATTGCCGGAGTGCGGCTGTAAGCGGTGTCCACATGCGATTGAGTTGCGCTCCAACTACTAAAGCGAGTGCGGGATAGATCGGCAACACATACCACGGCAATTTCGTTTGCATCACCGAGATCACAGCAAAATAAAGCCCGCTCCAAATTAACACTAGCTTTGCCCAGCCTAAATTTCGGTTCTCCCAGGCGTAACGAAATCCAGATGGCAAAAACAGTACCCAGGGCACGCCATTCTTGAGAATCTCTAACCCATAAAACCAAGTTGGACCCTGATTGTTGCTGACTTTGTCTGAAATGCGCTTAAGCGACTGATTCAGCAGATGCACGTCAATAAAGGTTTGTCCGTAGTGTTGAATCTGTGCGCCGTACCACGAAGCCACCGGAACGCAACCCAGCAGAAAACCGCCCCACAGATACCCGGATGCCAGCAGACGCGGAGTATCCCACGCCAGAAAACCAAGCGCGATCGCGCCGAGCAAAACCCCTAGAATTCCTTTAGTGAGACAAATCAGCCCGAAACTAATGCCAACGCCGAGTCCCCAACGCAAATCCCGCCGCGATCGCAGCACACACCAGACCATAACGACTAAAAAGCACAGCACTGCCCCATCGAGCATCGCCAAGCGTCCATTCCGAATCACGGGTAGCGTCGTCAGGTAGACCAACGCCGCAAATACGGCAGCCGAGCGCTGAAAGAAGACTTCTCGACCAATCCCATACACCACTGGAACCGATAGAGCCGTCAGCAAGGCTCCCGGCAACCGCGATGTCCATTCGCTAATGCCACCCGCTCGGTACGCTAGGGCAACTAGCCAGTGAATCAGAGGCGGTTTGTTGAAATAGGGGTTTCCGCCTAATTCTTTGGGGTAGAGCCAGGTGAGTGAGTCAAACGGCGATCGCGCCATCTCCCGCGCAATCTGAGCGACAATTCCCTCGTCCCAATCTCGCAGAGGCAAGCTCCCCAAGTTGACGGTTAGCAAAATTACTGCACCAAGCAGTAGCCCAACAGTCCAAGCTGGATCAATCCAGTCCTGATCAGGAGGCGTTCTTCTGACATAAGCGCCGTCCGTAGAAATTTCCCGATTCATTCG
>JAHHHP010000127.1 GCA_019359275.1 Myxacorys chilensis ATA2-1-KO14
GACCACTATCAAATTCACGGAGTCAAATCCACGGGATTGCCACAACCTAGCCTTTCAACCTAACCCTTCTTGAGGGCCAGCGTTAAGCCATCTCCGATCGCAACTAGACTAAGGCTCACCCGATCGTCGGCTGCCAGTTTTTGATTAAACGCCCGGAGTGTGTTGGTAATCTTGTCTTGATCGGTTGGATCAGCAACTCGACCTGACCAAAGCACGTTATCGATCGCGATGAGGCCACCCGGACGCATAAGTTGCAGAGCGCGATCGTAGTAGTGTTGATAGTTGCCTTTATCGGCGTCAATAAACGCAAAATCAAACGTTTCTGCCTGTCCTTCCTCAAGCAAGCGATCGAGGGTTTCTAAAGCGGGTGCAATATGCAGATCGATCTTGTCGGCAACGCCTGCTAACTGCCAATAGCGACGCGCGATCGCGGTGTAGTCTTCGCTCACGTCACAGGCAATGAGTTTGCCGTCGGGCGGCAGTGCCAACGCCACAGATAATGAACTGTAGCCTGTAAACACCCCAACTTCCAACGCTTTTTTCGCATCCATCAACCGAACCACCAGCGCCATAAACTGACCTTGATCTGGCGCAATCTGCATTCGAGCTTGCGGATGAGTGGCAGTTTCTGCTCGGAGTTGAGCGAGTGCGTCTGTCTCTCGCACCGAATGAGACACGAGATACTCGTAAATCGAATCGCTTAAACTAATAAATTTCTCAGCCATCGTGAAATTTCCATCTCAAACCCGTCTGGCTTATGCTATCGCTGATAGGCTAGGAGAAGGAGCGATATGGTGAGGATAGAGCCGTGAATCGATGGATTCGAGTTGTGTTGTCGGTGCTGCTAGTGGCGTTGTTAACCGCTTGTAGTGGAAATGGATTGCCGAGCAAAAACTTGGTGCGAAAAGCGATCGCGCTTCAGGTCGGTCAAACTCAGCAAGAATTGAGTCAGCAGTTAAAACTATCGTTGCCTAAATCGGCGCTGAAGATCGATCGCGTCGAAATTGCTGAGCAAACTCCGGTCACAATTCAAGATCTGCCGTCCTACCGGGTGCAAGGAACCTACGATTTCACGCTTAAACTAAAGACTCAAGAAGCCAACCAGCGCGATAATCCTTTCGAGGTGTATGTGCAGCGTCAACGCGAAGGAAAAACGTGGCGATTGGCTCAGCCGCAGCAGACTGAAAATGAAACAACTTGGGTAACATCGCTGATTGAGTAGCGCTAATGGGGGCTGAAAGGCTTTAACATTCGGCAGGCAGCGGATTTGATAACAGATACAGCAGAGGGCGTCCGCTACATTATTATCAGATCCGCTGCCTGCCAGCTTTATTAGCAATTCAGAGCCACCCTAAATCTTCGTGCGATCGGTCAAAATTTCGTAGCCGGTTTCTGTCACCAAAACCGTGTGTTCAAATTGTGCAGAAAGGGATTTGTCTACGGTTACGGCTGTCCAGCGATCGGCAAGGATGCGCGTATTTTTTGAGCCTGCATTGACGATCGGTTCGATCGCAAGGGTCATGCCTGCTCGCAGTTTCACATTCGGCATCTGGTGGGTGCGGAAATTGAATACGGATGGCTCTTCGTGGAGGTTGCGTCCTACGCCGTGTCCAGTGAAGTCTTCGACAATTTTGAAGCCGTTTTCTTCGACGTAATCTTGAATGGCTCCGGCGAGATCAAGCAAGAAGGCTCCGGCCCGGACTTGTTCAATGCCTTTGTAGAGAGCTTGTTCTGCGACACGAATGAGCTTGGCAGCGTCGGGCGTTACGTTGCCCACGGCGATCGTAATGCATGAATCACCATGAAAGCCTTCGTAAAATGCACCAGTATCGACTTTCAGCACATCTCCGGCGCGGATTACTTTCTTGGGGTTGGGAATGCCGTGAACGACTTCGTTGTTGATGCTGGAGCAGATGGAGGCTGGGAAGCCATGATAGCCCTTGAAGCTTGGGGTTGCGCCCATTTCGCGAATCCGCTTTTCGGCGTAAGCGTCGAGATCAGCAGTGGTCATGCCGGGTTTGACAGTTTCGGAGATTTCTTTGAGGACGATCGCGACAATTTTGGCCGCTTGGCGCATGATCTCGATTTCTCGAGGGGATTTGATCTCGATTCCCCGACGTTTTTTGGGAGCTGGAAGCAGGTTGCTAAGGATGTTCATGGAAGGCTAATGGCTGAAAGAAATAGATGGAGAGGCGCGATTGGCTTTGCCAAGCTCCAGAGGATCGCTGGAATCTCGCGTGACGAATCTCTTCGGAACTGGCGAAGCAACCGTAAGAAATCCCGATCTCTAAAGTAGCTTATATCTGAGGACAACATCTCGCAAAATTGCGGTGACAAACCCTAGATTGCGGAGAATGGGGGTTCTCGCTGTGTTGTCGATAGGTTTGAAAGGAGCAGGTTTGAGTCTCTATTAATCTGCGATCGCTCTCCATATTCCGACGGTCAAGCTTTAAGCTCAAACGATCGAGCTTTGACCCCAAATGATCCTACTTGAAACAAGAACGATCGCATTTCAAACAGGAACAATCCTACCTGAAACAGGAATGATGCCATTTCAAACAGAAACGATGGCATTTCAAACAGGAACAATCCTACTTGAAACAGGAATGATGGCATCTCAAATAGGAAGAATGCCATTTTTTACAAAAATGGTGAAGCTTTGCGGAAAAAGTTTGCTTCTTGAAGTAGAAAAGAAGTAGCCCTACCTAGGAGTGGTGATGACTGATCCTGTGACAGCGTTGACGGCTGCTGCGATCGCGGATCTTGCGTTCAGAAAATTCATTGAATCGGGGGCAGGTGAGCTTGCGAAGAAGTTTACCGAGGGTGCAATTGTCAGGATGGGCGACCTTCGCAAGAAGATTTGGGAAAAAATGCGGGGAAAGCCATCTGCGGAATTGGCAATTACCTCAATTGAGCAAGGATCGACGGCAGAATTTGATCGGCTCATTGCTTATTTGCAGGTGGCTATCGATGATGATCCGAAGTTTGCCGATGAAATTCGGGTGATGGCGCAGCAAATTAATGCAGGCAAGATTCAAGATAATAGCTCGATGACCCAGAATAACTATGGCTCTAGTACGGGCTATCAAACCAAGATAGAAGGAGGCACAGCGTTTGTTGGGGGAACGCATTATCACTCTTCTAGGGCGGAACACGTGGAGAAACGTACAGATCGCGGGGAGAAACAAGTGTCGGCGAAGAAGATTCTGATATTGGCGTCGAATCCTAAAGGGACATCTCCCCTGCGGCTTGATGAAGAAGCCCGCGAAATTGAAGAAGGCTTGCGGCGATCGCAGCAGAGAGAGCAATTTAAGCTTGAGCAAAAGTGGGCGGTACGTCCAAAAGATGTGCGGCGTGCGATGTTGGATATTCAACCCCAGATTATTCAGTTTTCTGGACGGGGGGAAGACGGGCAAGGATTAGTGCTGGAGAATGACGCTGGCAAATCACAGCTTGTTTCGACAGAAGCACTGGCAGGATTGTTTGAATTATTTGCAGATTGTGTGGAATGCGTAGTTCTGAATGCTTGCTATAGCGAAGACCAAGCAACGGCGATCGCGCAACATATTCCATACGTGATTGGCATGAGCCAAGACATTGATGGTAGAGCCGCAATTGAGTTTACGGTTGCCTTTTACGATGCTTTGGGTTCAGGACAGTCGATCCATTTTGCGTATAAGCTCGGCTGCAACGCCATTCAAATGGCAGGTGTTACAGGACATTTAATTCCAGTTTTGAAGGAGAAGATTCAAAACCCTTAGAAAGCTCGCAGATCAATCGGGGCATCGGGTCTGTGAGCTTGAATGAAAAGGTGTCTTGTATTAACAACCTTCCGTACAGTGGAGCGATCTCATTTGTTGGTCGAGAGGATGACCTCAAATCGTTGCATGAGCAGTTGCAAGAGGGAACGACTGTAGCGGTTTCTGCAATCTCCGGTATGGGTGGCATTGGTAAGACTGAATTAGCATTGCAATATGCTCTTAAACACTGTCTTGAGGGATCTTATCTTGGTGGACTCTGCTGGTTGCGGGCACGCGAGGAAGTCGGAACCCAAATTATTAGTTTTGCTCGATCGCTGTTGGACTTAACGCCACCAGAGGATCTGGACTTAGCAGAAAAGGTGCGGTGGTGTTGGGAACGGTGGCGCGAGGGAACGGCATTACTCATCTTTGATGATGTGCAGGACTATGAAGATATTCGATCCATGCTTCCGCCTCAAGACTCACGCTTCAAAGTTTTGATGACGACGCGATCGCACTTCGGATTGCCAGTACAAGAATTACAACTCGATGCCTTGTCAGAAGCGAAAGCGCTGGAATTATTGAGAGTGTTAGTGCAGGATGATCGAGTTGATCAACAGTTGGAGCGATCGCAACAATTGTGCGAATGGTTGGGTTATCTGCCATTGGGAGTGGAGCTAGTCGGGCGGTATTTGGCGAAGAAACGGGATTCATCGATCGAGCTTTTGTGGCAACGGTTGCAAGAAAAACGCTTGGAAGCGAGAGCATTTAAGCAAACAGAGCCTGGGATGACCGCATCGTTAGGAGTTGCCGCCGCATTTGAGTTAAGTTGGCAGGCATTGGAGGAGTCTACCCAGCAAGTGGCAGCGGTATTAAGCCTATTTGCCTTAGTCGAGATTCCGTGGGCGATAGTAGAGCAGTGTTTACCGGAGATGGATGCTGAGGACTTGGAGGAGATTCGAGATCAGGTGCTTTTAGGGAGTAATTTGCTGAAGCGCGTGGATCAAGGGATGTACCAACTCCATCAATTATTGCGGGAATTTTTTGCATCAAAGCGAGAGCAACGGGCAGATGTGGAGGGATTGAAGCGAAAATTTTATGAGGTTGTCATTGCTGAGGCAGAAAGAGTCGAGAAGAAGCCTGAGCGATCGCTCATCCAGGAATCGACCGTGACGATCGCTCATTTGCAAGCGGCGACCGAACGGTTAGCAAGACCAGAGCAAGCGCTTGAGTTGGTAACCTGTCTATTCTGGATAGCAGAACTCTACTGCTTGCAAGGACTATATGGGGAAGCAGAACCGCTGTTTGTGCGATCGCTCTCAATTCGGGAAAAGCAGTTGGGAGGCGACCATCTTGATCTGGCTCAAAGCTTGAATGCTCTAGCCGGACTGTACTGTAGCCAAGGACGATTTGGAGAAGCGGAACCCCTCTATCTACGTTCTCTTAAAATCCGGCAACAGCAATTAGGAGACGACCATCCCGATGTGGCAGAAATCCTGAGCAACTTGGCATTTTTGTGTAATTCTCAAAAACGATATGAGGAAGCGGAACCGCTCTTTGCGCAATCTCAAGAAATCTGGCGGCGGCAGTTGGGCGATGACCATCCCCACGTGGCAGTAAGCTTACACGGCTTTGCAAACTTGTATCGGCTTCAAGGACGGTATGAGGAAGCGGAACCGCTCTTTGTGCAATCTCAAGAAATCTGGCGGCGGCAGTTGGGGGACAACCATCCCCACGTGGCAAGGAGCTTGTTCCGTTTAGCAAACTTGTATGATTCCCAAAAGCGCTACGCGGAAGCAGAACCCCTCTATCTACAATCCCTCGCAATCAATCAACGGCAGTTGGGCGATAACCATCCCGATGTGGCAATGAGCCTGCACAATTTGGCAAGGCTTTACTGTTCTCAAGCACGTTACAGCGATGCAGAACCACTTTTTCTACGATCACTTTCCATTCTACAAAATCAGCTTTTTGTGGAACATCCTTTAACAGCAAGGGTCATGAGTCATCTGGCACACCTCTACGATTTGCAAGGACGCTATGCTGAGGCAGAAACGCTTTACCTGCAATCTTTACCGATTTTGTCTGGCAAGTTAGAGGAAAACCATATCTGGAGACAGGAAGCGTCAAACACCTTCCGATCGCTCCTCCAAAACGCCCTGCAAGAGCATCGCACCGATGAACTCTCGGATGATCCAATGACACGATCGCTCCTCCAACAATTGCAAGCCGCATCGGATTGAGGAACGAGCGCAGATTGAAGGGGTACGATCGCCCTTTCCCAAACAACCCTAGCGATCGCTACTTGTACACATCCCCACGAGGTGCGATCGTCGTCACCACATAAACCTCATTCTCTTGATCTTCCACAAGCAAAACCCGATATTTCCCAACCCGTAATTTCAGTTCAGGGCGACCCTTGAGCGGTTTAATATCGAGTCCCGTTGCATCTTGCACCAATCGATCGAGCGCTTCAATCACCCTCAGCTGATCCTCAATTGGCATCCGTTTTAGATAGCGCTGAGCAGGTCTGAGGAGAACATAATCCCAATCAGCCAAGATGCTCTCCCAACAATTGCCGTTTTAGCGCTTTTGAACTGATGCCGCGATCTCGTCCTGCCAAATAATCTTGTATTGCAGCTTCACTCTCCGCAATTTCTGCTGGTGAAATCACTTCGTCACTTCCTTCGACGGCAGCAGATCGGTAAATCAGGTGACTTAACGCTTGCAACAACTGAACTTGTTCATCAAGATTCAAGCGTTGAGCCAAATCTAACACCTCTTCATAGGTTGGCGTTTGCATT
Organism: Myxacorys chilensis ATA2-1-KO14; assembly: GCA_019359275.1. Lineage (GTDB taxonomy): Bacteria > Cyanobacteriota > Cyanobacteriia > Leptolyngbyales > Leptolyngbyaceae > Myxacorys > Myxacorys chilensis. The sequence goes on from JAHHHP010000127.1 coordinate 6,545, forward strand.
GATTCACATCCTTTCCCAACGTTAAATTCAGTATAGGTTCCTTTTCTCAGTTCTGTGAATTGCCTTTTTCATTCAAAAGCAGAAGCACCCAACCTAACCGATAACCAGACAGCACAAGCGCTCTATCAAGTGCAACCAACACTCCACAAAGCGAAGCAATCCTTTGGAGTTTGCAAGCGATCGCTGTTGCAACAGATTCAGAATGCGGAAAATTAGGGCACGATCGCAGATTGAAGCAGTGCGATCGCAGAGATCTTTCCTTGCATCCTCAAGCCGCCTACCCCGTGATCACATGTTCTAACTGGAGTGGATTATTAACTTGCTTCGATGCATTTAAAATCTCCAACCCTACCAAATTTCCAGCCGCATCATAGTCTAAAATTGCCCCCGATCGATCTTCATGACTCTCCTCAACCTCCGCCTCAGAGAACACAATCGTTAAAATGTCCACTTCCGGATCATAAACAACTTTCATTCCGACCTCCAATAGCGAGAAATCTGATTTGTCTTATAAACAGTCATCACGATCGCCGGTTCTGTCCGGTCTGAGACAACGACGCGCAACAAATAAATTCTCCCATTCTCGAATTGGAGTTGAGACTGATAAATGCGGGTGCCATCGTTTTGCTCAATCACCTGTTGAGGACTTTCTAACACAGAATCGAGTAGCTCGATGGGAATCTGACGCCGCTCTAGTTGCTGTTCGGCGTGTTTAGAGATGTAGAAACTCACTTTCGTGAACCGAGCGGGATAGACAGAGATCCATTCTAGAGCTAGAAATCAGAACGCTTTGATGCGAAATCGCGACTACCTTGAGTTTTGAAACTGCACTCGGTGCTCCAAAGACTACAAGCGAAGAACGATCAAGACACAAAGCACGATCGTCAGCAGCGATTGCAAATTTGGGGAGCGCGATCGCACAATTGCAGGCAGCGATCGCAGATTGAAGCAGTGCGATCGCCGCTTAAACAAGAACGATTTTAGAAAATAGCGCTCAATCCTCTACAGTTTAGACTTCACAAACATAGCCAACCGCTCCATTCCCCGTTCAATGGTGGTCATGTCTGTTGCATAGGACAACCGGATATGATCATCCACCCCAAACGCAATTCCTGGGATAGCCGCCACTTGATGCTCGGTTAACAATCGATCGCAAAATTCCAACGAACCCATGCCAAACTTGCTGATATTAATCAGCAGATAGAACGCCCCATCTGGCTTGACGCACGTTAATCCTGGCATAGCAGTAATCAGATCAAAAATAGCCTGTCGCCGTTCTGCAAACGCTTGGCGCATCTGTTCGACACACTCTTGAGATCCTTCATACGCCGCGATCGCGCCATATTGAGCAAACGTACACACATTCGACGTGCTGTGTCCCTGAATCTTCGTTGCCGCTTTAATAATCTCGACCGGAGCCGCTAAATATCCAACCCGCCATCCCGTCATCGAATACGCCTTAGCAAATCCATGACTAATAATCGTGCGATCGAAGACCTCTGGACTAGCCGCTCCAATGCTGAGATGCTCGGCTCCGTCATACAAAAGCTTTTCGTAGATTTCATCCGACACCACCAGAATATCTTTCTCGACAATCACCTGCGCGATCGCGCGAATTTCATCCGGCGTATACACCATTCCTGTCGGATTCGAGGGCGAGTTCAAGACAAATAGTTTCGTTTTCGGAGTGATCGCTTGCTGCAATTGATCCGGGGTAATTTTGTAGTGCGCCTCTGCCGTGGTGTTCACCATGATGGGCGTTCCACCTGCCAGCTTTACCATTTCGGGATAGCTCACCCAAAATGGCACCGGAATAATCACCTCATCTCCCGGCTCAATCAGCGCCATCATCAACCCGTAGAGCGAATGCTTACCGCCATTGGTGATGATGATATTGTCGGCGCTGTAGCAGAGATTGTTGTCCGACTGAAGCTTATGTGCGATCGCGTCTCTTAATTTGGGTTCTCCCGCCGCTGGGCCATAGCGCGTTTTACCTTGTTGCAGCGCCGCTACGGCGGCTTGTTTAATATGGTCAGGCGTATCAAAATCAGGTTCTCCGGCACTAAAGCTACAAACATCAACCCCATCGCGCTTCATCGCTTTGGCTTTTGCATCGATCGCAAGCGTTAATGAAGGCGTAACCTGACTGACCCGTGCTGCCAACTTCATATTAAAAATTAAGGTTGAGTAGAAAATTTAGATCCAAAACCTAACCGAAGCAGGCATGGATTCTAGAGGATTCTAACTCAAACCTTAATCCTTAGCCGAGAAACCTTAACGCTAAATTAACTACGCGATCGTGACCTCCGGAGAGAGGTAAACGTCTTGAATCGCGTGAAAGAGCTTGACGCCCTCCTCAAACGGTCGCTGAAAGGTTTTGCGACCCGAAATCAAGCCACTTCCGCCTGCGCGTTTGTTGATCACAGCCGTCCGAATGGCTTCCGCAAAGTCAGACTTTCCTGACGCACCACCTGAATTGATCAGTCCTGCCCGTCCCGCGTAGCAGTTGAGCACTTGGTAGCGAGTCAGATCAATCGGATGGTCAGTTGTCAGATCGGTGTAAATTCGTTCGTTCGTTTTGCCGTAACTTTTTCCAGTCGCCTTTTCCACTGCGCCATAGCCGTTATTGTATTCAGGCAATTTTTGTTTGATGATGTCTGCCTCGATCGTGACGCCCAAATGATTGGCTTGCCCCGTCAAATCTGCAGCGAGGTGATAATCTTTGTCTTGCTTGAACACTGGATTTCGCAAGTAGCACCAAAGAATCGTTGCCATGCCTAACTCATGAGCGCGGGCAAACGCACGGCTAATTTCTTGAATCTGGCGCGATGAGCTTTCTGAACCGAAATAGATGGTCGCCCCGACCGCCACCGCTCCTAAATTCCAAGCTTGCTCAACCGAGGCAAACAAAATTTGATCAGCTTGATTGGGGTAAGTCAGCAGTTCGTTGTGGTTGATTTTGGTAATGAACGGAATCTTGTGAGCGTACTTGCGAGACACACTGCCCAGAACTCCAAGCGTCGTTGCCACCGCATTACATTCTGCCGCGATCGCCAGCTTAATAATATTCTCGCTGTCAAAATAGATGGGGTTTGGCGCAAACGACGCGCCTGCCGAATGCTCAATGCCTTGGTCAACTGGCAAGATTGAAAGATAACCTGTATTCGCTAATCGTCCCGTTGAGTAGAGCTGTTGCAGGTTTCGCAGGACTTGGGGAGAGCGATCGCTTCCAACAAATATTCGATCGACGAAATCTGCTCCAGGCAAATGCAGCATGTCTTTTGACACTTTCGCTTTAAACGTAAGCAAATCTTCAGCTTCATCACCGAGCCACGTTTCAATAGACTGAGGAGCAGAGAGTGTAGCAGTCATTGCCATATCCTCAAGAAGGTTCCCTCTCAATCTAGCGATTTCTGATTCGTAGTTCATGAGAATTTTGGAAGATGAAAATTAGCAGAGCGTTGACCACGATCGCCGCTTCCAACATTGAGCAATCTGTAACGTTCTACGGGCAATTGCTAAGTCAAAGCGCGACAACTCACCTACCAAACGTCTATGCAGAATTTCAAATCAAGGACATCCGCCTGGGACTTTACAAACCCCGTGACGCTGAATCATTACTCTTGTCCCATCCGACTATCAGCCTTTGTCTCGAAGTTGAGGATTTGGATGATGCGATCGCGCACCTGACTTCTCTCGGCTACCCACCGCCCGGAGCCATTCTCCACCCGTCCCACGGTCGAGAAATCTATGCCTACGATCCAGACGGCAACCGCATCATTTTGTATGAGCCTGCAAAAACTGGGTGAGACGCTGCCAAACCTGTTCCAGCACGTCCGGTGAGTCAGAATCAAACCATTCGATTGTCTGATCCGATCGAAACCATGTGCGCTGACGCTTCGCGAACTGTCGTGTATGCAGCACAATTAATCGTGCTGCTTCTGCCAACGAAACGTCGCCGCGCAAATACTGCTTCATCTCGCTGTAGCCCAAGGTGTTAAGGAGTGGCAAATCCTCACCATGCTTCTCACACAGCATTTTCACTTCTGTTTCAAATCCCATTTCAATCATTTGCGCCGTGCGTTTCTCAATCCGTTGATCTAGAATGCTTGATTCTAATCCAATTTGCAAAATCGGATACGAGGGTGGCTCTTCGCCCTGCTGCTCAGAAATTGGGCGACCTGTAACATAGAAAACTTCCAACGCTCTCAGCGTCCTCACCTGATCGTTGGCATGAATTCGCTGAGCCGACGTTGGATCGACCTGTTGTAAAAAGGCGTGAAGTTGCGGTTGTCCTAATGTCTGAAGCTGCGATCGTAACTCCGCTTGAGGAGCAACCCTCGGAATCTTCATGCCCCGCACAATCGATTTGATGTACAGCCCAGTGCCGCCGACTAATAAGGGATGAGGGGTGAGGGATGAGGGATGAGAGTGTTTCGGCTTCACTTTTGCATCCTGCTTGGTGCTGACGATACCGCAAGGTGTCTCTCCACTTTTATTCCTTCCTTCAATTATTTCCCTCGCCATCTCCTGAAACTCTGCTACTGTCAGCGTTTCCGTTGGTTCACAGATATCAATTAGATGGTGCGGCACAAGATTTTGCTCTCGTGCGGTTGGTTTTGCCGTTCCGATGTTAAACTCTCGATACACTTGGCGCGAATCTGCACTAATGATGATTGAATTCAAACGCTGCGCTAGGGAAATTGCCAGACCAGATTTTCCTGATGCCGTTGCGCCACAGAGTATAATAAGAAATGGTACAAATGTATCTTCTATCGATTTTTCTGGAGTCCTGCCAAGCTCTGATCCGAGGTCTAAAGAGCCATTTTTTTCCTTCTGATACAAAACAGACTGATCGATCCCCATTTCAAACTTCCTGCGAGACTGCCTGAAAATCGCTTACAAGCCTTTTGTGCTAGAATTTTGATAGATTTTAGTCTTCCATTACTAATTCCAGCTTTAGTTGCCCTAAAAGAGCGCTTCACATATGACGACGAACTATGGTGCCCAACAGATCCAAGTCCTTGAAGGTCTTGAGCCAGTCCGCAAACGCCCCGGTATGTATATCGGCACAACTGGACCGCGTGGGTTGCATCATCTAGTGTACGAGGTTGTAGATAACTCCGTAGATGAAGCTCTCGCTGGCTACTGTAAAAATATTGAAGTGTCGCTCAATGCTGATGGATCTGTCACCGTTACTGACGACGGACGCGGCATTCCAACTGATGTTCACGAACGAACCGGCAAGTCTGCTCTCGAAACTGTAATGACCATCCTGCACGCAGGTGGCAAGTTTGGCGGCGGCGGCTATAAAGTATCAGGCGGTCTACACGGAGTTGGTATTTCAGTTGTAAATGCTCTGTCGGACTGGGTTGAAGCTACCATTTGGCGCGACAAAAAAGTTCATACGCAACGGTTTGAGCGGGGTATAGCGGTGGGCGAGTTAGAGGTTAAGCCTCTGTCTCCCGTCAAAACTGGCACATCAATGACCTTTATGCCCGATGCCACCATCTTCACCACGGGTATTGAGTTCGACTATAAACTGCTTTCTGGTCGACTGCGGGAGTTAGCTTACCTCAATGGCGGCGTCAAAATCACCTTCACTGACTACCGCTCCCACCTGCTTGAAGGCGAGGATGTGCATACTGAAGTCTACTTCTATGAAGGCGGCATTCGGGAATACATCGCCTACATGAACCGTGAAAAGCAGCCGTTGCACGAAGAGATTGTCTATGTGCAAGGCGAGCGCAACAACGTTCAGGTTGAGGTGTCACTGCAATGGTGTTCCGATGCTTATACCGATAACATTATTGGCTTTGCCAACAATATTCGTACCGTCGATGGTGGAACGCACTTAGAAGGATTAAAAGCTGTTCTGACTCGCACCTTGAACGCGATCGCTCGGAAGCGCAACAAGCTTAAGGAAGGCGAACCCAATCTTGCCGGTGAAAACATCCGCGAGGGCTTAACCGGCGTTATTTCGGTGAAGGTTCCTGACCCCGAATTTGAAGGTCAAACCAAAACGAAGCTCGGAAATACTGAAGTTCGAGGCATTGTTGATTCTTTAGTCGGCGAAGTCTTAACCGAGTATCTCGATTTCCGTCCAAGCGTTTGTGACGCGATTATTGAGAAAGCAGTTCAAGCTTACAAAGCGGCAGAAGCTGCACGGCATGCCCGCGAAATGGTGCGCCGTAAGTCGGTTCTAGAATCTTCAACGCTGCCTGGAAAGCTTGCCGATTGCGCTTCGCGTGATCCGGGCGAATCAGAAATTTACATTGTAGAAGGGGATTCCGCAGGAGGATCTGCAAAGCAAGGACGCGATCGCAGATTCCAAGCAATTCTTCCGCTCCGGGGTAAGATCCTCAACATCGAGAAAACTGACGATGCCAAGATCTACAAGAACACTGAAATTCAAGCATTGATCACCGCCCTCGGGTTAGGCATCAAGGGCGAAGAATTCGATGCATCGCAACTGCGCTATCACCGCATTATCATCATGACGGACGCGGACGTAGACGGTGCTCATATTCGCACCCTGTTGCTCACCTTCTTCTACCGTTACCAGCGCATGATGGTTGATCAAGGCTATGTCTATATTGCGTGTCCGCCGCTTTACAAGATCGAACGGGGTCGAAATCACTACTACTGCTACAGCGATCGCGACTTGCAAGCTCGGATTGCAGAATTTCCAGCCAACGCTAGTTATAACATCCAGCGTTTTAAGGGATTGGGTGAAATGATGCCGCAACAACTTTGGGATACCACAATGAATCCTGAAACGCGGACGCTGAAGCGGGTTGAAATTGAGGATGCGGCAGAAGCCGATCGAGTCTTTACCGTGTTGATGGGCGATCGCGTTGCCCCTCGTCGGGAATTTATTGAAACGTTTGGCTCCAAGCTGAAGTTTGATGACTTGGATATCTAAACACTGCTTTAGCTTGTGGGCTAAACGAACTGTTACAACTCGTTAAACGTTACTCGAGAGCAGCTACTTCATCTGAGGTAGCTGCTCTTTCTGCATTAGAGCATTCTTGTGAACGTCAGCTTAGGGCTTTCGCTTGTTCGCGACTTTAGGGAATGTGTGATCGCTACTCTGAGGATTATGGATTAAATAAGACCGGAGTAGATGCTAGGGTAAAGAGATTCAGATTGACCTGGTGAATCAATGCAACCTTACCCGCCTGAAGTTGAACAACAAATGCGACGCTTCTACCAATCCTTGTCGGAAAAAGAGAGCTTCGCTGCACGGAACGTGTTCGGCGGCGATATGCAGCAGTCGAAGCCCTGAAATTAGGGCGAGGTAGATTGAGCTATATCAGCCAACTTTTAAGCTGTGATGACGAAGCGATGCAACTGGGAAAGCGAGAACTTCAGGATGAAACTCGGTTGTATCAAAGCTGCGGGTCGTGTTCTAGACGTGTGGATTTTGCGATACTGGAGGAGTGTGGTTTCAGCAAGGATAACTCTGATGGTTCTCGAACCCGTTCTTTGCCCGAGTT
>JAHHHP010000128.1 GCA_019359275.1 Myxacorys chilensis ATA2-1-KO14
CGAGAGCTAGAGATTTGGCTCAAGGAAGCCCACAACAACCGGATCTACTGCCTAATTTGCAATCCATCCATCAGAAAGTGAGACGACTTGTGGCAATCAAACAGCTTGAGAAAGTTGTTGAGGAGGTCGGAGCGATTGATGCAATTGGCTTTGCCAAGCTCCTTTGGATCGCGCTGCTCTATGATGTGTTAGAAGCAAAACCGGAGAATCAGACAATTTGCAACCAACTCTGTGAAATTTTGTTCTACGCAACAAGGGAGCCATGCTAGCTAGCTAACATAACGCTCGAATCTTCAGCAGTCCAGAGTATCGGCATAATCTTGAAGCTGCAATGTTTTCTAGCCAAATCATCACCATTGGTCGCGCTGACCTCCAGCCAGTTGACCAGATGGATGAGTCTCCGAAGTCATTGGCAGACGTTCAAAACATGCTGGGCTACTCCTGTGCCCGCACTCAGTACGATACAAAAGCCTGGTGGGAGCCATCCAGACATCACAAAGCTTGGAGATAGCGAGCATTGCTCAACCAGCATAGGCGTGATCGAAATTGATGGCAAGTTTTGGCTCATTGCCGATATCGGATTTCGTGAATGCGCTGTAAGCTGAACTCTAATTTTGGGCAGAAATCAAATGGTACAAGTAGGACGCAACTCATGAACAGCCGAGTATCCCCAAGCCATTTACGCGGCACAGCAACATCTCAATCAAATCAATGCCGCGATCGCTACCCTCACCGACGATAAAATCAGTGCAGAATCAGTCGTCGATCTCGACATCCAGTTCGATCCCTCAAAAATGAGGCTCAGCGTAAAGCGAAAGTTTGGGAGGTGCTGTCTAGCAAACAGAAGTTACTCCGAATGCTTGCATCAGATCGGCAACCTGAAGCGAGAGCAGGCAGAAATAGCGGCTACTCTCGATCGGCTTCGCAACGAGTTCAGCGTGGCAAAACTGGAAATGAGGATGGAAATTGCTCAGAAATTGGCGGATAACGACAATCGGGAGTTGGTTGGAGGCTTTGGAAATGGCAGCTAAGCCTTGGCTCAACAAGCAACTGCAAACAAGAGTAGCTCAAGCCCTCTGGGAGACGGACGGATGGCAGTATTCAGAATTGCTGCTTGACATCCACGCACTCGCGCAGAAACTGAAGGAGTTGCCAATGAACTCGTGAGGCTCTTGGTTCTCAACCATCCACCGCTTAGCGAATACGCTCAAGGCTCGCTTGATACCGCACACTTTGTAGAAGCAGAGGCAGCATGGCCCTACTCACCCAACTCAAACAACTCCAGACCTTAGATCAGCAGCGCCAAGAGCTACTGCAAACCCTTACAAAACTTGAACGACAGCAGGAAGAATTAGCCAAATCTATTTTCAACTCGCCAAACTGCCCCCATGAAACCCACGTTTCAATCGATTCAGAAACGATCGCTTGGATTGAGCACTCAGATCACTGGGATGATGAGAACTTGCGAAGGGCGATTAGATTTCATGATCTCATTCCAATTGACGCTTAACAGAAACCCTCACAGGGACGCTTCTTGTAAGGGTTTAAAGTTTGATCAAACCCTCTGTCCCTAGATTTGCTTTTAAGCACTTAAACGCCTATCTAGCAAGGGTTTCACCCTTCAGCATTTACTTATATCGATTTGCTTTTAAGCACTCTTACGCCCAGAAGGGAAGGTAGCGGGCATAGCGAGTGGAAGTAGAGTCAGAGTCATCTGACTTAATCAAGCCCTCTTCCTTAGTGAGTCCGATAATTTGAGAAACAGCCGCTGATTTCTCACCTAAACGAAATCGTTCCCGTAGGGTTTGGTTCGACATTCGCCGGTTACTGACATATAGAAGGCAGCAATGCTGGTAGCAGGCTCGAATCCGGTCTGATTTGCTCATGTCAGCAAAATCCTGATGAGCAAATAAGAGTGCCGTAGTACGTGTCTCGCCAACCCGAAAATCTGGTGCAGGTAGTTGAAAGACTTCTGCAGCATCGATTACTTTATCAATGCCGCTGCCTTTTTCTTCGCAAATACCGAAACAGCGCATGACATCAGCCAGTTGTTCATTGCGTGAACGATGTTCGTCAATAAAACGTTCTACTTGAATGGGAGGGATGCCGGGATTAGAGATCTCAATGCGATCGCTATACATCTCGATCATTACTGAAGCTCCTGTAGCTAGAAAATCTTGATGCACTAAAGCATTGGCAATTAACTCTCGCAGAGCCTGTCTCGGAAACATTTTGACTTCTTCGCGAACAACTTCTTCAATGAAGCGATTTTGCGGTGCGGATGAATAGACAAAATCTACCAAATCTTCAAAGGCAACCGCGTACCCCCGGTTGTCTGTCCTGTCGTAGCGAGTCTGCAACTTGTTGATGCCCTCATAAATAACTACGCGAGGTGCTTTACGAGCCAGTTTTGGTGAAAAGGCATCAAGCTTTTTAGCCAGGAGTATGGCAGCTAGATTAGTGATCATCAGACCGTTAGCTGTCTGACTGATGAAGTCGTCACCCTGTAACCGTTCCAGTACAGCATCGCGACTGGTCGGATATGGTAATTCCAATAGCTCAAAGTACTTCTGTGTATCGAGTAGGGCGATTACATCATCAGGGTTGGCGTCGGATCGGGCGGGTTGACAAAACCAATCTTGCTGGTCTTCGGCAAAAATGCGCTTGAGCCTATCAGGGGTCATAGGTACCAAGTCTTCACCCACTCGCATCAGGTAAGCTCCCTCGAAGGCTAATGCTTGCCCAACGGGGCGGGTTGGCACCTCAAAAACCAGCACTCGGCCATCAGAATGCTGCAATTCCGTGACTTCCACGTGAAATCTGAGTTTTTCAACAATGAAGGCTTTGATGCTGTTGAGGTCGCTTGCCGATGAAAAAGCCTGAGAATCGACTACACGGCGCGGCGGTTTGTCGGTCACGCCCAAAACTAGATAACCACCCCCTTCATTGGCTAAAGCGACGCAGTAGCGCAGCAGTTTGGTCGTGTCGTACTGTCGCTTAGCTTCTTTAAATTCAACCCGCTCTGTTTCTGTGGGTATGAGGAGCCACCGTTCTAATGTTTCGAGGGTGATCATGGCGTTACTACCTCATCAAGTTTCGCAACAATAATTCTCTTTGAGTTAGTCGTCGTCATTGTCCTTTTTCCTAAGCGATTTATTGACCCGTCGCTTGTTGCTGCCTTCTGCGTATGCCGCGAAGCCTCGCTCCCAAAATATTCGATGTAACTCAGCAGGCTTCCACCCCTCGCTTTCGGCTAGTTCAAGCGCCTCTTGCAGCAATGGAGCAGGGACAGCAAAGCGAATATATTCCATCTTTGGGGCGTCGGTTTCAGGCATTTCCGGCTATTGCAATACTTCGTTCGTCATTATCCTACGCTCTTTCTAAGGAACCACTAAGAAATGTGACAAAATCATAGCTCGGTTTAGTTCCTTAGTGGTTCCTTAGTGGGTATCTTGTGCTATCCTTTCAGTCAAGCGTTCACCCCTGACTTGAGCGTTCACCCCTTATTCACCCCTGAACACCCCTGAACGATGCCCACGATCGAAGTGACTGCAATTAATGATTTGCCTGTGGTCAGCGCAATCAAGGCGCGTGAAGTCCTCAACGTCAGGCACAGACTTACCTTCAACGCCGATCGCGCCGCCCTCAATCTGCAACACACCTACCACTTCACCCAACCCGAATTAATCGAACTGTTCAAACTCCGCCTCTGGCTATCTGCCCGTCCCGGCGTCAATAGCCGTGAAGCTTTCAAGCGCTACCGTACCCAGCCTGCCCTCTTGAAATTGAAGTTTCAGCAGTGCGGCGTTGACCTCGACCGTGAAATCCAACACTTCACCCAGCAACTGCCATGATCACCCTTGCCCAACTTGAAGCCGAATATTCGGCGGAAGTTCTACTGGAAGTAACTTCCACACTCGGAATTGACCTAAAAGACAGCTACGACCCTGATTCTGAGGAACTTCTAGCTATTCGTACCGCTGCTGATAACCTGCTTACTTCCACCAGGGCTGATTTATTGAAAATAGAATTATCCTAAAACCACCATTCTTGTACTTGATTCTAAGTAACGTCGCTGATGGGGAAGTAGAGAAATAAGGCGGCTAAAACCCTTTCTTCAAGTCGAAATGAAATAGGGCTTGTCGCTGAGGGAATTCTGTTCAGGTGGGAATGATTGTGTTTGAAGGTTGAAGTTATGACTGCTGAGGAATTGTTGCAGCGTTATGCTACTGGAGAAAGGAACTTCAGCGGACTTCGATTATATGCTGAAGAGTACGCCATGCTCCTGAATGGAAGGGATTTGAATGGAGTCAATCTTTGTGGGAGTAGATTGGATGGTGATTGGAGTGGAGCCAATTTAAGTCATGCTCGCTTGCGTGGAATCATTGCTGATGGATGTGACCTGAAACAAGTGAACCTGAGTCAAGCTGACCTCGGTGGGGCGATGTTTATCGAATGTGATTTAACTGGTTGCAATTTGACCAATGCGAATCTGAGTGGCGTTGCATTCAAACAAGTCGTGCTGTGCGATGCCAATTTCACAAGTGCTGATTTGAGAGGGGCTGTTTTGGGTGAAGCTGATTTGGACAGGGCTGACTTGCGGGGTGCTAACCTGCGGGGTGCTGAGGGAGTAAATATCGAGATTCTGCAAGCTTTTGGTTGTATTCTCGCCGAGACTCGAATGATTGATAACAGTCTTTACTGTGAATAAGTTCGGCAACGAGCGTTGAGACTCGATGAAAAAGCGAGTTTATTGAAAGAAGCAAAAGAGGCGACGGACATCATGCGCTACTGCTCGAATGGCTTTAGTAATGGAAGTAAATTCATGCAGTCGAAAGAGATTGAGCGCAATCGTTCGCAGGATTGCCATATTTTCTGGAGCATGACCTGAGCAGATTGGGGTTAGGTCTTCTTTAAAGACAACATCTTTAACCCAGTGCAATCGATTTTCGATGTGCCAATGGTCTCGAATCAATCGGCTAAATACTTTAGCATCTGCGGCAACGGAACTGATATAAAACATCGCTTCATGCGTGGGTTCTGTACCCCGAATGCCTATACGTTCTACTCGAATGAAGCGCCGCACGCCCACCCAAGCAGTATCGAGTTCCTCAACATTATCTAAAACGCTTACAGTGCGCTGTGTAATCCGGTTGCGAGCTTGTTCAGTTTGGTTATCGACATCCTGTGTTTGGTGTTTTTCAAACTGGGCTTGCAGATACTGATACAGCTTCGGCTGATTGCCTTTAACTGTGATTATGTAATCATTGCCACTCTCGATAATCTGCTCAACTGTTTTTTTGGGTGTGCAACGCATCAAGACTAAAGCAAACGTCCTGCAATTTCAGCGTTTCGAGCAGCACTCTCACCATGTCAATTTCACTGCCTGCTTGCGTGTGCATCGGCGCAAGCCCGACCACAACACCTTGACGGACACAGTACGCAGACACGATGTTGACAAAATCCTGATATCGGCTGTCGTAGTCCTCGACGCTGGCTTTGATGCTTTTGCCATCGACAGCAAGGTGCTCTCCAGGTTGCAGTTTTAATTGTTCGAATGCCCACGCATTAAAGGTACGAGTCAGCGAAGCAAAGTCGATCCGAATCATCACCTGTCGCAACGTCGAATAGGACGGCAGGCGTTGATGCGGCAACTCCATCAATTCGAGCAGCACTGCTTGATGCCGCTCGACAAACTCGCCCAAGGCTCGATAGCCCACTGCACCGCTCATTGTCCCCATGATGATTAACACCAACACTGCCCACAATGGGTAACGCGGTTGTGTCCGATAATCGCGCACTTGTTTGAGATGCTCAATTAAGCTCATGGTCACTCACAGATCAACAGTGGCTTGATCTTAGTTTTTCTACTATCAATAAAACAGCCCTGCTTACTTCCACCACTTCCACCACTTCCGAACCCGCTGGAAGTGACAAAAAAGCAGAACCGGAAGTGCGGAAGTCAAAATCTAAAGCCAAAGCCAAAGCCCTCAATCAGCAAAACGAGGTTCAAGGCGCGATGGTGAAAGGGCAACGTGAAGCGACCCAAGCCATTCTCAAAACCGAGCGGGACAATGGAAATCGGCGTTGCATAATGAGGGGAGGAATGGAGGTTAACCTATGATGGAATGCCCTGAGTGCCACTCAACCCACATTCGCAAAAATGGCAAGCGCAGAGGCAAGCAAAACTATATTTGCGCCGAATGCAATCGTCAGTTTTTAGATGACTATACCGTTCGAGGCTATTCCGACGAGGTCAAGCGAGACTGCTTAAAGATGTCGGTCAACGGCATGGGCTTTCGCGCCATTGAGCGGGTCAAAGGCGTGCATCACACGACCGTCATTCATTGGCTCAAGCAGGTTGGAGAGAACCTTCCGGATAGTTATGCCCCAGAGCAGATACCGGAGGTGGGAGAACTCGATGAACTCGAAACGTTTGTCGGAGCGAAAAAAACAAGGTCTGGATCCCGACAGCAGTAGACCACTTCCGACCTGGCATCTTAGGGTGGACGTTGGGAGACCACAGCGCTAAGACCTTTCAGCCCTTATGGGCAGTCGTGGCACTCTGGCAGTGCTACTTCTACGTCACGGATGGGTGGTCTGTCTATCCAGGTTTCATTCCCGATGGGAATCAGATTATTAGCAAGACGTACATGACTCGGGTTGAAGGCGAAAACACACGCTTGCGCCACTACCTAGCACGATTACATCGCAAGACCTTGTGCTACTCCAAGTCAAAGGAGATGTTGAAACATGCCATTCGCTTGCTTCTACACTATCTCAAATTCTGGGATGTCCCTGTTCCTGCCTGATTCATCCTGCTATTCAGCAACGCCGTAGGGGATTCTGTCTCATCGTTGGAGGTTGGCTCAACTGAGGACTCTTCTACTTCAGCCGATGGCTTAGTCGTTGGTGGTTTGGGCGGTGGAGAAAGGTTCGATCCGGTTCTCGCGGTTGGTGGCTTCGTTGCGGGTGCTGGTGTTTGCGCGTGGCACGTTCCGCAAATCGCCAGTGATAAGAGTAAGCTCGACAGAAAGATTCTGGTTGTCTTGCCCTTGCCATTTAACCCGTTGAATTTTGCCATTGTAGGGACTCCGAACGATGGATAATGCCGCTAACTGAGTTTCGATATTTTGTAATCCTGCGGTCACTTGAGCGATTTGGAAGTCGCGATCTCGCTGGCGTTGCCCTTGCTCTTGTTGCTGTCGCTCATGTTCTAATTGCTGCTGTTGAATCGAGATATCCCGTTTACTCAGTTCGAGAGAGTATTGGTAGCTCTGATACTGATAATTCCGCTTCGCGTTCTCTAACTTAGCTTCTGCCAGTCGCAGTTCTGATTGTGCCTCCTGCATATCGCTATCTCGCTGCTTTAGCTTCTCGCCTTCATGGGCAACCACAATTACAGGCACTTCATTTGGTGGCAAGATGGATAGCGCATCGATTTTGCGCTGTTGGTTGTCGCGATCGCGTTCTATCTTTTCCAGATGCAGCTTTGCTTGAGCGATCGCGGCTTGTTCCTCGTCGAAGGCATCGATTGGTAATGGCGCAATATCGGGGATTCTCCGCAGTGGCAATGGGGCGGGAATCGGTTGTTTTAAGCGTTGAATCTGGATGTCAAGCTGTTGCTTTTGTGCCTCTAAGCGCTGCCGTTCACGAGTGCGATCGCTCAGGACTTGATTCACCACTACAACGTCACCCTCTTTCACCTTTAGGTCTTTCGGCGCTGAGAGCGTCAGTCTCAACGTAAACCGCTGCGATGCTCGACCAGGCGGGGCCGAGGAAGGTTGCGAGATAGGCGCGACCGTTGGCGAAGGAGCCGGTTGTGAGTTTTGCGCTTGTGCGGTGCAGCCCGCCATCAATAGAAGAACAGCAGTCAGTTGGAATCGCCTCATAACGGACAGGGGCAATCAGCATCAGGGTTAGTGTGCCCGTACGTAATGGTTTCGATCTGTGAAGCCAGTAGCATCAGACTCCGGAAACCGGATGAAAGCGAATGAATCTCAACTTACAAAGAGCTTCATTGCCAACTTGAGCTATGAATGAGCATTCCGAAACCGATCCTCCTGAAGACCCTCCACAAGACGCTTTCTTCCGGATTCAGCCTCAGAAATACACCGTTGACATTCCTGCTTCTCAAAGCTACCCCGTCGCCGAAACGGCTCCATCTGGTTTAGCTCCCATGCAACGGATTGCGCTCGAAGGTCGAGCTTATCGGTCAATCGGCAGGGGAAGAATGCCGTGGTGGATTATTATCTCTAGCTGGTTGGTGTTTGCAATTCCGGCAGTATTGTGGGCCTCTATTCTCCTGTCCGAGGCACTTCCTCCGATTTTCACCAGCATGAGCCAACCGAACGCAATTGACTGGTCTAAGCTCATTTCAGCAATGTTGGCTTTACTGCTGCACCTCGCCTTTCCAACGCTGATTCTTTATGTGGTGAGCAAAGGAACAATCGCTAAATTGAGGAGGACTCGACATCATCAATAACCCACGAATCCATCTCCCGCTCACCCAGCTTTACCCCAAACTTGCCCTGCTTATTCTCACCCAATCATTGCCGTACCCTCATTGAGGGCGTGGGGCAATGAGTTTCGCGGTTAGAGTTCCCGTTACATACTGTTCAGCTAATTGCTGCAAGGTCGATTCGAGGGGATGGAAGGTCAGCGTGATTGTTTTATCGGCTAGCTTTGCGGTCTGAAATTGGTTTGCCACAACCGGGACCTGAATATTTTTAGGCAGGTCCACGGCTAATGAACCACTGAGGAGAATCAATGCATTGGGCTGCGTGGCGGCGAGTTCACTCACTTCGGTGTGATTTCTTCATCCGTGAAGGTGATGGTTGTAAGCTGCGTTGTGGCGGGATTGCCTAGACTGGCAGCCATTCTCTCGATCAAAATCTGTTGTTCACTCTTATAGACTCCACCCTTGTTATCGCTCAGGATGAACGACTCTCCCTCATTGGCAAGGATGAAGTATTTGCCATCAGCGCGGGTGCGATCTGCTGTCCAAATTCCTTTCACTTCCGCCCAGACGTGATAGCTCGGTGACTTTTGATTATAGAACCCATTTGGGATCTTATTTGACAAGGTAAGATTAGAAATAAATGGTGTACTCCAGCAGCTTAACTGACCCAGAGTGGGAACTGATCAAACCGTTACTGCCCCAAAAGAAGAAAACTAGACCACCCCGTTGGAGCAAACGACAAATCCTCAATGGCATCTTCTATCAACTCAAGAATGGCTGCAATTGGTGTAATTTGCCCAAAGACTTGCCCCCTTACTCCACCGTCTTCTGGCATTACAAACAATGGCGTGCTGAAGGGGTACTGGAACGAATCATGACGGCTCTGCATGGACAGGTACGGCAACACGTCAAAAAAAACCAAAATGGACGCGCTGACTCATCCTCGACTCTCAAGCCGTGAAGAACACCTGCAATGCCAGTGTTGCATCGAAAGGGTTTTGTCACTACAAATGCACCAATGGCATCAAACGCCATCTCGCCATCCATACGTTAGGGTTGCCCTTCTTCACCCATTGCACTAAAGCCAATGTTTCGGACGACCAGGGATTGATTGAACTGCTGGGCCGCAATTTAGATTACTTTCGGGCTAAGCCTGTCAATATTCCTAAGATTACGATTTTGCTTGACCACGGCTATCACCCCGACAAACTGATCGCTGCTTTGCAGCAACTCTACCCACAGATTATGACGAAAATTCGCTTTGAACTTGCTTCTAAGCCGACCCAAGCAGAGAAGACAGCACAGGGGAAAACAGGCTTTGTCCCCATAGCAACTCGATGGATAGTTGAGCGCTCGAATGCCTGGATGGAGCGGTGCAAGAGTTTGGTCAAGAACTTTGAGAGAACGCTTGACCATGCTACAGCGAAGCTCAACCTTTGTTTTATTCGTCTAATGCTTAAGAGGTTAGTAAGTGCATAGAACCCAAATGGGTTCTATAGATTTCGATCGCGCCGTCGGTCATGCCTAACGCTGTGGTAACTTGCTCGGTAATGCCCCCAGAACTGCCGATATGCAGCCCCAGGATGAGTAAGCCTAGTGCGATGGACAATACCCAATACTCGCC
This sequence comes from Myxacorys chilensis ATA2-1-KO14, assembly GCA_019359275.1. Taxonomy (GTDB): domain Bacteria; phylum Cyanobacteriota; class Cyanobacteriia; order Leptolyngbyales; family Leptolyngbyaceae; genus Myxacorys; species Myxacorys chilensis. The sequence goes on from JAHHHP010000128.1 coordinate 10,086, forward strand.
TGTTCCGCCCGTCGTCAGTCGCTTCTTCGGATTGGCAACACTGATGCACCACGCCGGAACTGGATAGAACAACTGAACGCCTTGTTTGGTGAAACAATCTGAGAAACAGGCGAGTAGATGACCCAAGGGAGGCGCGATCGCGGTTGTAATGTGTCCTGAAACGTAACCGATTAACTGTGAGTGATTGCGCGATGTGGATAGCGTTTCTCAAACCCTGCCGAGATCGGATAGAGTATTTGCCCAATTGTGCTAGTAGTAGTGTCGATGTCGGGAAGCTGGGAGCCAATAAGCGCGAGTCCCAAAGTGATCGGGTCTGCGGTGCTGAGGGTGAGGGAGGTTCCAGCGGCTGCGATCGTAGCGTGGGTGATCGACATCATTAGGTGTGGCAATTTTCATAGAGAAAGGCTACCGATAGATTGCCCTAGAATTCAAACCATTCACTCTAGTTAAAGCTCCTGAATCACTATTCAGGAGCTTACAGAAAGACTACCAGCCTATTTATCTTGCGGTTTCTGTATCTCGATCGTTACTCCTTAAACTCTTTTGTCTGCTTAAATCACCCTCCCTTTTGTCTACATCTGCTCTTACTTTGATTTGTTCCCGACTCACGTATAAGTCAAAAAGCAACCGACCTTCAGCCATAAAGTAAGCAGTCAGAGAACCTGTTGCAAAAATTAGGACGACTCCAAGCGGTACAGTAATCTGCCAGATTGGAAACGGTTGCCTTACTGTGGAAAATTTATCAATTTTACACTCTAGAGATGACCTTTTCGTGATTTTTAACCTCTCCGTTTGCTGGATATATGCGTCAATTTGTAGCTGCGTAAAACGGTTAAAGGAATTGAACAAATTTATCATTTTCGTCTCCTAATTGGTTCGTATAAAACCAAGGTAGGCTCTCTAAAGCGCGTAAACCAGATCAGTAAAGGTCAAATCATTAAGTTACTTTTTCAGTTTTCTAGGAGGTAATTTCAGTCGAATAAATGTCCTTTTGTGTCCCCCTAAGTGATAAGTCCGTTAGAAAGTAGTAATCGAAATTGTTGAAAATATAGTTCAAATGAACTATAAAAATTCTTAGAACGTTTAGTGCAGATAAGTTTCAGCGATTTTCCCTTACTATTTAATAAATACTATATTTAGTTCAACAGCCATTAAGTTACTCAATCTCAATCTACAACCATAGGTTTTATCCTCATGAGTCAACAGCGGCAACGTGGCATTCGTGCCACTCCTGATGGAATTAAACTTCTCCTTGCAGCAAAAGGAAGCTTCGAGAATGGGCGCTTGACTTACGAGGCAATAGCAAGCAGCTTACAAATTAGTGATAAAACTATTAAGCGTTTCTTCAAGGGAGAGGGAGTTGATAAAGACAAGGCATATGCAATTATCAACTTTCTAAAGCTAGCAGACAAAGATGTGCTGCCTTTAGAAGATGCTTTGATAGAAGAGTCTATTAGAAAGATTGAAAGTGGAGAAGCGACTGATTCAGGACGAGCAAAAGAATTGATCGAAGGACTAGGGATGGCATTAAGTCAGCTGAAACAAAGCGAGGAAGATAGCCTTCCTGCTATGGAATGGTTAAAAGCGAATCGAAAATTCCTGTCAAGAGAAGCTGCTGAAGCTGCCTTGACAAAAAATTTTAGTCGAAGTTCTAACGACACAAGTACAGATGAATTAGATCTTGAGCAATTTTCTCAAGAAATCAGAAAATATTTACAAACAGTGTATCTCTGCCTGGAAGAGGGAAGCTGGGAAATTATAGATGGCGCTATACAAGAATCATTACTTCCTATAACACGGGAAATCTCCCTCTACATAGAAGCACTAACTTTCATCAAAGATCAAAAAGTCAACCAGAATCTACCTCCTGAGTCCTCTCAAGCCATAACACTATGCTTAGACTATCTAATTAGGATTCTTCCTATAAGATTCTAGATAGTCTTACAAGCAGGAATTCAAGAGAGATTAATTTGAATGAAATTAATACCAGTCTTCCTCTCGTAGTTCCTGAAGCTTTTCCTTAATTCTTGATTCTTTGCCCTGATTTAATTGGTCGATTAATAACTCTAGAACAGAAGCATATTCTGGATAGAATTTCATTAGTTGAATCAATTGGTGAATAAACTCGTCACCGCGGTATCTTGCCATTTTAGCTATTAGACCTGTTGTGCTTACAATAACTAAGCTAACGGAGTTCTTTAAGCATATCCAGGACAGTTGGGGACAGTACTTAAATGTCCTAAACTGTCCTATTAGTAACCTACCAGTCTTCCTCTCGTAGTTGTTGAAGTTTCGCTTGAACTGCTGCTACTTTTCCTTGTTGAACTTGCTCAATTAAAAATTTCAAAATCTGCGAATACTCAGGGTACTTACTCTGCATATTCTTCAAGCTTTCTACAAATCTATCTTGACGGGCTAGTGACATCTAAAGCCTCTCGTATTACTAATTCTTCTTTCATCTTTCTACAGTTTTCTAGACAGCAAAAAGACTTCCGGAGGAATGTAGCCATTTTCTATCACTGCCCTAACTTTCTCCTCGACCCCTGCACCCGTCCTAGTTGCTTTAGTCCCATCGCTACCGTAAGCGCCATTCCACCCGAGATATACAAGCCTTTGTTATTCGTGCCCAACCCAATGAAACGCACCACCGCAAACAAAAACAACGCCGCGAGAATGATTGGCATAATCACAACGTATTGCGTGTGCTGCACCTGGTCTTGCTATCATCCCCAGCTTCTGACGCTGAACCACCTTTCTAGCCAGCATCGGGTTACGACCCGCTAAAGGCTGCAATTCTGCCAATTTAGACTGACTAAGCGACAACCCTAACTTCTTGGCTTCCTGCTCCATCACCTCGCGAATGCTGCGATCGTCCGGCAAACTCCAACTCAACCTCCAACAGCGAGAGAAAGATATCGCGCCCCAGATTGACCGGGCTAAAGCAAACAATTCTCGCACCTGATGCGGTTCCTACGGAGTTGCGCTCTGCGCTAATCGCGTCTTCCAACCAATACCGTACCGATGCCGGGAGCCGTTTCGCTTCAGGCAAGATGATCAGCGTGTCGTGGGTGAGGTTAGACAAAATCTCTTCTTTCAACTCATCGACCGTCAGCGGCTTTCCTCCGTCCTCACACTCATCATTGAAACTGACCGCTTCAGTCGGAATGTCTAGCTGTTCTGCCAGGGACTTAAAAAAGACTTTTGTACTGCCCTTATAGGTGACACTGGCACAGGTCAACTCACTCTCAAACTGTTTGTAAATCGCCTTCCAGAACTCCTCAATTCCCGATCCCGCTTCCCCAATGACTAAAGAAAGCGCTGTGACCCGAATTGATCACAGCGCAGACACGATCGAAGGCTTCACGATCTAGGCGAGTTGTTCGCGGCTCTGACGGAATTGTTGAATCAGATTGTCGGCGATCGCCCCTGGATGAAAATTTGGGCGGGTTGCCTCCTCGGTCTGATCAATCTTCTGTTTGAGGTCTTCGGGTAAGTCCTCCTTCGTCATGCGGTTTGCCACTTCTCACACGATCGCAGGCATCATCGCTAGTTCCGAGACTTTTAATTCTGCGGCGGCTCGAAAAATCTGCTTGCCTAAGTCGTTCTCAATGGTCGCTTCCTCAGCCCTTGATGCAGTAGATTCAGTCAGGTTGGATGGATTAGCAACGGTTAACTCTCCACTATTACTGTTAGCAAAGCCCTCCATTTTGCTTGTCTCCAACACATGAGAACGCAGCGATCGCAGTAAATCCGCCTGCTCTTGAGACAGAAATGCTTTGCCGTCTGCCTTGCCAACTTTGAGGTCTAAGTACGGCTCTTCCGAGCTTTTGGTGAAGCTGAGAAAACGATTGCTGCACTACGTTGAGCTTGCCGTTATGCAGTCATAATGAAGCGCTTAGCGAGTAGCTCTAAGCCAGCCCTGCCGTACATCTGTCGCT
>JAHHHP010000129.1 GCA_019359275.1 Myxacorys chilensis ATA2-1-KO14
ACTCATAGCGCTTGCCTCGCGCACTGCGAAAGTCTTCGACTTGTTTGAGGGTTTCAATTAAACTGATGGTCATATTCAGTGAATTAAGAGATCACCGCCAGCCTAACCTTTCTACCCTGACAATAAACCAGCCCTGCCCAAAATTGGGGGATTTAGGGGGCTTCCCGAATTTATAATCGGAGCGAACTACTTCTGTCGAACTGACGTTAATGTAGACTTTGCGCATCATCCCCCTAACGGTTCAGTGCGTACGGTGAATGACCATCGTGTAGACAAGGGGACTGTTGAGCGGCGATTGGCGCAGAGCGCAACTCCGAAGGAACCGCTGGATATCGATCGCGCAGGACTCGCCGCATTACTTTGTTTGATGCGGTGCGGGGCAAAGCGTCTACTATCACCAGATCCGAAATTTTGAATAACGGGTTGAGGCGTTGAGTGATCGCGGCCTGTAACACTGCTTTGAGTTCTGCGTGCGTTTTTTGAGTATTAGGCGCAACGACGGCATAAATAATCAACTGGCTTGGCCCACCTTCAGACTCAGACACCGTTCCTTGCGAGTTGTGCGGAGTACTAATGGCGGCAGTTTCACAAATGTCTGCCACGGTGCTAACCACTTGTTCAATCTCGGCAGAACTCACTTTAATGCCGCCCAGATTCATCGTGTCGTCCACGCGACCACAGGCGCGATAGTAACCATTCGGCAATTGTTCCAAATAATCGCCATGATGACGCAACGGCAAGCTATAGGTGTTAATACCTGGCTCCTCAACATCACTAGCTGTCTCCGCAAAATAAACCTGATGATGGTCTTTGTTCAACAATTCTGTAGACAGCCCGATCGCGGGAGGAATGATAAAGGCTTCCCCTTCGGTTGCAGGACGATTATCAGCGTCCAGAATGACAAAATCTAAACCCAGCGCAGGGGTTGTGAACGTTGCCGGAATGCAAGGCTGAACAAGAGTGCTTGTAATATAAGCTCCTCCAATTTCAGTACCACCACAGTATTCAATAACGGGTTTGTTACCTGCTAGCGACATCAAGTACAACATGTCTTGAGGATTAGCGCATTCACCTGTAGAACTAAAGGCTTGAATGGCGCTCCAATTCAATCCCTCCATGCAGCGGGTCGTTTTCCAAACCCGCACGAGACTGGGCACTACACCCAGCATTGTTACCTGGGCATTCTGAACAAATTGACCGTATTCTCGTGTGGTTGGTGCGCCATCGTAAAGGGCGATCGTAGCACGATTAATCAGGCTCGCATAGATCAGCCACGGCCCCATCATCCATCCCAAATTGGTTGACCAAGCCACCACATCACCCGGATGAATATCGTGGTGGAGATGTCCATCCACCGCGCATTTAATCGGTGTCGTTTGCGTCCAGGGAATTGCTTTCGGATCTCCGGTTGTGCCAGAAGAAAACAAGATATTGGTGTGGGCGGCTGGAGTCGTTGGCATCGCATCAAAGGTTACGATCGCGCTGAGAAAGTCATTCCACGTTAAGTCACCAGAGCGCAATTCAACGTTTGGGACTGGCTGTTGAGATAGCACGATCGCCAGTGGAGCCTTGGCGTCGATTACTTTGGCATAGAGCGGTAGCTGCTTTCCGCCTCGATGAATAGAGTCTTGAGTAAAAATTGCCTTTGCGTTTGCTAACCGTAACCGAGTTGCAATTTCAATTGCCGCAAAACTATCGGCGATCGACACCACGACACAACCCGCTTTGATGATTCCCAAGTAAATTGCTACCGATTGGGCGGTCATAGGCATCGCAATAGCGATCGCATCTCCTGGCTGAAACCCTAGCTCGACTAAGCCATTTGCAACGCGATTGGTGAGCGCCTGTAATTCGCTGTATGTCCATGTGCAGAGGGAACCGCCTTCTGTTTGAAAAACGATCGCGGCTGTGTCTCCGCAAGCTTGAAAACAGCTTTCAACGATATTAAATTGAGCATTCACAAGCCATTGCGGAAATTCTGCGCCCCTAGATAGGTCAACGATTTGCGTGTAGGGTTTCTGAAAGCAAATCCTGAGCCGTTGAATCATAACCTCCCAGAAAGCGCCCCGATTGTGAGTTGACCAAGAGTGCAGGTCTGCATAGGTGTGAATGTTCAAGTCCTGCATGAGTGCTGCAATGTTGGTTGCCTCAATTTGTTGGGGGGATGGAACCCATGCGGGAGAAAGTTCTTGGTGCATTGCCGCTTCCTCATTGGATGCCTGCTAAGAAAATCCTTCAACGGTGAATTGTTAGTCGCTCAATGTTCTAATTGAATGAATAGGGCAGACGAATTGGAACGATTAATCGAGTTGCTGTAATCCATTCCAAAAGACTGCGATCGCATCCAAGATTTGTTGACCTCCCCCAATAAATTTGGCGTGATCGAACTCTGGTCTAAAATAAACCGCTTCTAGTTCTTCTAAGGTATGTCCTGCGTGTTGGGCTTCCACGCGATTGTGCCACGTGAAAAACGCTAAACGGAGTTGTGGATACCGACTTTGTTTGATCTGGGTCAATCCATCTTCTAGCTCTTGCCAGAACCCTGCTGCCGCCCAATTTTCAACGGCAAAGCTGGCACCTTCAGCGAGATTGGGATCATCACTGCCGTACAGACGCTGCAATTCATCGCAAAAATGCAGCGTGGTTGGGCTGCCGTGCTTGCGCTGACCAATCTCCTCGTAGTGCAAGCCGATCCCTTCTGCCACAGCAGTCAGCCACTCAAAATGAGCCGCCCGAAAGCGACAAATTCCACCATCGACGGTTCCTTCTGTACTAACCACTTCAGGATCACCTTCTCGGTCTTTTTCCTCGTCTGTTTTAGGTGTTTGTAGATTGGTTGCTCCTTCCAGCTTGCGATAAATTACGCCTAGCTCATTCAGCAGAATCTCGCGGCTGGCCCGTGATTGCTGAAGGGTTGGGGAGTTAATTACTTTCAACAATGCCGCGACCAGAAATTGATTCGAGAACACGGAAAATTGGCGAATAAAATGCCGCAACTGCTCATCCGTGGCGTTGCCTGCTTGAAACCAGCGAGTATAAGCATTATTCGTAATGATGGGATGCTGCAAAAGTTCACGATCGACTTGGTGAAGAAAATTCTGAAAGTCATCAACTTGTTGCGGTGTTAACTCCCCCTGCTGCAAGCGCTTCTGAATTCGATCAGAGACAGATAGGGGGGTGGAGGGAGTTGTGAGAACGGGAGCCATAGAGAGGTTTCTCCTTTTAAGACCAACTTGTGAAGCGAATCAGAGATTGCCTGATACTCAAGCAACCCAACTGTAAGAATATTGCGAGTCCTCCAACTCAACCGCTTGTCGAGTGAGGGTCAGCGGACGGAATGTATCGATCATGACAGCAAGTTCATCGGTGCGCTCTTTGCCGATCGACCCTTCATACATGCCTGGATGCGGGCCATGCGGAATGCCATTGGGATGCACCGTAATCGACGATCGTTCAATCCCCTTGCGGGACATGAAGTTTCCCTCAACGTAGTAGAGAACTTCATCAGAATCGACATTGGAATGGTTGTAGGGCGCAGGAATGGCGAGCGGATGATAGTCAAACAAGCGGGGCACAAATGAGCAAATCACAAACCCAGGGGCCTCAAAGGTTTGATGCACAGGCGGCGGTTGATGGATGCGTCCGGTCACGGGTTCAAAGTCGGCAATGTTGAAGGCATAGGGATAGAGATAGCCATCCCAACCCACGACATCGAGCGGATGATGATGATAAAGGTAGGTCGTGATGCGATTGATCTTGCCAAGTTCCGAAGGATCGCGAGCTTTTATTCGCACTTCAAACTCGCCGATTTCGTCGTGCGGAATTAGTGTTTCTGGTGGGCGTAGATCCCGTTCACCGTAAGGCGCGTGTTCCAGAAATTGACCATAGCGATTGAGATAGCGAGCAGGCGGTTCAATGTGTCCTTGCGCTTCGATCACCAACATCCGTTGAGCCATGTTGGTATCTGGCAACAGTTGCCACATCACTCCGGTCGGAATCACCAAATAATCACCCGGACGATAGGGCAACCGACCATACTGGCTCTCTAATACCCCGCTACCTTCATGAATAAAGATGACTTCATCCCCGTGAGCAAACCGATACCAATACAACATTGGTTCTGTCGGTTGTGCGACTGAAATACACACATCCCGATTCGCCATTAACGGAATTCGAGCCGCGATCGCATCTCCTCCGCTCGATACGTTTCCAGTCCGCAGATGACGATGACGGAGTGCTCCAACCTCTTCAAACTCCAGCGCGATCGGTTGCTCTAGAAAAATCTTGTCAACTTGCGTTGGTGGGTGCAAATGATAAAGCAGCGATTGAATACCCGCAAAACCGTGAATGCCCATTAATTCTTCGTGATAGAGCGAACCATTTGGATCACGAAACTGGGTATGTCGCTTGTGGGGAACCGTGCCTAGCTGGTAGTAGTACGTCATCGCCGGATACCGTTTTACTGGATGTCTACAACAGAAAGGTTGAGAGTCTAATTTCTAGCTCCTGATCTAGAGATTGCTGTCTAGAGATTTCCTCGGAGGGCTTGTTCGCGTTCGATCGCCTCAAATAATGCTTTGAAATTGCCTTCACCAAAGCTCTGGGCACCGTGTCGCTGAATAATTTCAAAGAACAGAGTGGGACGATCTTCAACGGGCTGCGTAAAAATTTGGAGTAAATAACCCTCGCGATCGCGATCGACTAAAATTCCGAGTTCTGCCAAACGCTCAATTGACTCATCAATCTTGCCGATTCGTGCTTCTAACTCTTTGTAATAAGGAGTTGGCACATGCAGAAACTCAACGCCTGCCTGCTGTAGTTTTGTGACCGTTTCAATGATGTTGTGGGTGGAGTAGGCAATATGTTGAACCCCCGGCCCCTGATGGTATTCCAAATATTCTTGAATCTGCGATTTCCCCTCTCCTAAAGCAGGTTCATTAATAGGCAATTTAATCTGACCAGAACCGTCTTGCACCACTTTAGACATCAACGCTGAATATTCAGTCGAGATTGCTGCGTCATCAAAGTGAACCAATAGCTGAAACCCCATCGTATCGGCGAAGAACTTCACCCAGTGTTCCATTGCGCCCCGTTCAACATTGCCAACAAGGTGATCAATGGTTTGGAGTCCTGCTTCTCGATTAGCGCAAGGCGCAACTCCATAAGAACCAGGCTGAACTGAATGTCGAGGTTGAAACTGGGGCGCAAAAACACCCCGGTAGTCCTGCCGATCGACAAACTTGAGAATGACATCGCCGTAGGCATGGATCGCCGCATAGTGAAGTAGCCCCGACTCATCTTCTGCAAGGGTCGGCGGTATCACTGCGATTCCTGCGGAGTTGCGCTCTGCGCTAATCGCTCCTCGTGCAGTCACATGTTGGTAAGCATCCACGACATTGGGCACCTGCAACGCAATCACCGCCACATGATCGCCATGCTTCAGCACACTACGAGCAATGGGATGATCAGAATTGAGTGCTGTACTCAGAACCAAACGAATCTTGCCTTGCTCCATAACATATGAAGCAACTTTGCGACTCCCTGTTTCTAAGCCTCGATACGCTGTGTTTGTGAATTTAAAGAAGGTTTCATAAAAACTCGCGGCTTGCCTTGCGTTACCAACGTAAAACTCAAGGTGATCAAAACCGAGAATAGGAAATGAATCAGTCATTAGGTTCCCCCTTAACAGAGGAAAAATGGAAAAACAATCATTTGAAATTAGTAGAACCAACAGAATGCATCAAGAATTATATCTCGATAAAAATCGTGTAGAGAAACAGTAACGTCTGAAACAGCTAGCAGCTTTAAACAACTGTAAATAAAAGTTTGCAATGCAAACAGTAGACAACAACCGGGCTTGAAGCGTCGTTTAGGTTGTAGGGTTTCTATGGCTTTTTAGAATCAGTTAATAAACCAATCTGAGAAGCCATAATTAAATTATAGATTTAACTTCTCAGACTTGCTAGTAATAATGATCACGATCAATCTAAGGGGAGGTTTAAGCAATATACAGATTCCCTGCCCTCTCCCGAAGGAGAGAGAGCCGGACAATACCGGTCTAGCTCTCGACGTTTCAGTTAGTTCATCTGTTGGTCTTAACAGTCAAATTGGTACACCGTTTTTAGAAGCCAAGATTTAGAGGAGGTGCAGCCGAGTGTTAACATCGCTCAAACGGCTTCTCGCGTCGATTGTGGACTATGCCGGACTCTTTCCACCGGCACAGCTAAGCTTACCTGAAGCAATGCATAGTTACGATCGCGCCCACTCTTCTCCACACTCCTGGATGCTCGATCGCTTTGTTTTGCCTGCCACTCGGCTACCTGAGTTCGTCAAGCTGTTGCCAATCTTAACTGAAGAAATGTGTGAAGAAATCCCTTCATCTCAGCCCTGGTCATTGAGTGTGATTCTGTCTAAAAACTGGCTAGCGGAATTGGAGCAGATACATCGAATCACCAAAGCAGAACTTCACTGCAAAGATTCCATTAGGATTAGTGCCTTGGAAGTTGCCCCACTTTCACCCGTCGAGATTCAACAGGGGTATTTAGATCTACCTGCTGAAGTGGACACTTTTTTTGAAATTCCGTTTGATGCTGACTTAGAACCGCATCTGAATATTCTGCAACAAATAGGAGCAGGCGCAAAGCTGCGAACAGGCGGCATTACTGGCGATGCGTTTCCTGACAGTACACAACTGGGTCAGCGCATTCTGTCGTTCGCGAATGCTCGAATTCCGTTCAAGGCAACGGCTGGGTTACATCATCCCTTGCGCGGTCACAGCTTCACTCACGCCTTGGATAAGACTTCTACAACTAGAGTCTCCACAACAATGCACGGTTTTTTGAATGTTGCGATCGCTTCAGCCTTTGCTTACCATCACGCCATCACGCCCAATGAGGCTGCGGCAATCCTTGAGGAGCCGTCGATCGACCCATTTCAATTCAGCGAGGCCGAAGTCAGGTGGCATCATCACTCCCTCTCCCTACGTGAGATTGAGCATTCGCGATCGCAATTCTTTCGCTCGTTCGGCTCCTGTTCTTTTCAAGAACCCATCAACGATCTTTACGACTTGAGGTTCCTATGATCTGCGCGATTGATTCTACTCACGATCCAAGTTTGCGGAGTTGGGTTAAATCAGCGAATCAAGCCGACACTGATTTCCCAATTCAAAATTTACCGTTTGGAGTATTTCAAGAACGAGGTCGCGCTGAAACGCCTCGAATCGGGGTTGCGATCGGCGATCAAATTCTGGACTTAACGGCTTGCCAGCAGATCGGGCTACTTCAGGAACTACCAGAGTCTCTAAAAGCGGCCTGCTGCGCTTCGACCTTAAATCGGTTGATGGCAATGGGGAGAACGGCTTCATTGTCGTTGCGCCATCATCTGAGTCAATTACTCCGCGCAGAACAATCCCCTCCATCTGACAGCACCATCCTTGTTTCGATGTCAGAGGCACAATTGCTGTTGCCTGCCACCATCGGCGACTACACCGATTTCTACGCCTCTATTTTTCACGCCACCAATGTTGGTAAGCTATTTCGCCCCGACAATCCTCTGCTGCCAAATTACAAATATGTTCCGATCGCCTATCACGGACGAGCATCATCGATCGTTCCGAGTGGCACCTCAATCAAACGTCCCTATGGTCAACAGAAACAAGCAAAAGACTCAACCCCTACATTTGCCCCTTCTCAGATGTTGGACTATGAGCTTGAGGTGGGTTGCTTTGTGAGCATGGGGAATGAATTGGGAGACGCGATCGCGCTCGATCAGTCAGAAGACCACCTATTCGGACTGTGCCTCGTAAATGACTGGTCTGCGCGAGACATTCAAGCTTGGGAATATCAGCCACTCGGCCCTTTTCTGTCAAAAAGCTTTGCCACGACAATCTCTCCTTGGGTTGTGACGCTGGAAGCCCTTGCCCCATTTCGAGGTTCTGCGTTTGCGCGGGCTGTAAATGATCCATCCACCCTGCCCTACCTCGCGTCATCTACTAATCAACGCTTCGGTAGCATTCACTTAACTCTAGAGGTGTCGTTGTCTTCTGCGCGGATGCGTCAGGAGAAAATAGCGCCTTTGCGCTTAAGCCAGAGTGAATTCCAACAGATGTATTGGACGGTGGCACAAATGCTGACTCACCACACCAGCAATGGCTGCAATCTTCGTCCTGGAGATCTATTTGCCAGTGGAACGATTTCAGGGAGCGAGGCAGGCACACAAGGCTGTTTGTTGGAACTCACGCAACGGGGAACACAGCCGATCGTGCTACCGACCGGAGAAGTGCGATCGTTCTTGATAGAAGGGGACGAGGTTACTCTTTGGGGTTATTGTGAGAGAGAAGGGTATATCAGAATTGGGATGGGTAAATGTCAAGGAATAGTTGATGTTAAGGGACAACAGCGAGCTTGAGAGATAGATGAGATGCTGGACAAAAGCCACACAAGCAGAACATTAGATAACGCTAGTGGTCGTCAGAACCACCGAGTGCAAGTTGAGATCAAGAAATGGCGCGGTTAGGTTCGCTTAGAACGCGAGGCAAGTTTTGTGCGGAGATGATGCTCAAATGGATGAGGAATCGGGACAGGATAGCTTGTCCACGTTGGCGGGGTGGTTGCAAAATACCGGATGAGTGCGTTGAGGCTGTTGCTATAAGCAGAATGTAACTCCACAAAAGCACACCATGCCGACTCATCATCGCGGATTGTAAACCCTGCCTGCGCCAAGCTTCTTTGGGCTTGCTCAAACTGTTCTCGATCGACTTCTAGCTGTTCTGCTGGAGGTAGCCTAAACAAGCGGTGCAGCTCCAAAACAATTCGGCATCCCATTCGGTGCATTAGATATGCCATGCCGCAATTCTCGGTTTCCACTGTCGTCAACAGGAGCGTGCAAGCATCCAGCATCGCACCCAGTGTTCCCAGCCAAGAATCCTTCTCTAAAGTTGAACGGAAAAACGACAGCACTGGATAGGCGCAGTGACCCTCCAGGATTTCGGCTGCCCAAGCTTCCCAATTGCCCAAATCATTGGGTAACTGCTCCAGAATTTTCAGTCGGGCGTAGGTTTCTAGCAACGTCACGCCCGATGGAGGACTGCCTGCCCGCGCCTCAACTAAATCGACAAAGACTTCGCGGTTTTGCAAAGAACTATAGAGTGAGAATAAAAATGTGATCACTAGCGACATCACAGCCAACCCACATCCTGCTGCTGTTAGCACAACAATACGGGCAACTCCATCTGCAACATAATCTCCGAATCCAAGGGTAAAGAGTGATGTTCCTGCCAGGTAAAAGGCGCTTCCATAATCTTTAATGGGAGGTTGAACTGAATTTCGCAGTCCATATAGAATTAGCCCAAATCCAAACACTAACGCCACAACCCAGACGGTCAGTAGCAGTATCAGCGATAAAGGCGCGAAGAGGCTAAGCAGATATTCTCGGCGTTGTTTGTTGCGCAAACTGAGATACCGCCAAGGAAGCCAAAGTGTTCTGGTCAACCAGGATGACATCTTGAAGGTTCGTGGTGTTCGACGCGGAACGACTATGGATTGAAAGACATCGGCGACTACAATCAGGATGATCAAGAGGCCAAAGAATGCTGAAAACACCACGTTTTTGCTATCTGGTAGGGGTCAAAGGAAAACTGAAAGATGTAGAAATTGTCTTTATCTATACCTCGGTCATTTAATACGATCGCGAACCGCAACGCCTCTATCAATTGACGGAAGCAGATTCTAACGTATGTTTCTATCTGCATTAGAGTTTTAGGCTTCAATGACGACTCTGTGACATCGGAGTGTGATCAAAATAGTCGAAATTTATAGTGTGATCAAAATGCTGTGATCAAAAGTCCACATCTTGATCTTCATCTTCGTTGTCTTCCAACTCGTCTAGAGCCGCCTCATCTAGAGAAGATACTTGTTCTTCAATCGATAGGCTTGGCGGTTCGAGCGAAGGGTTGTCGAGATCTACAACTGCCCCATTAAACGCATCTGCAAGATTGAGGGCGGCTCTGGCGGCTTCATCTTCCCAGTCATGATAGTAGGCTGGAGGCGCGTCAAAGGTTGGTAAAAGAGCGTCTGGAGGCGGGTCGGCGATCGCAAGTTCTGAATCAGGCTGTGGCAGATCCGACCGGGCTGGGTTGGATGGCACGTCTTCAAAACGTTGTTCTGTGCTGAGCGGCTTTACATCATTGTTACTCATGTCAGAATAGACGCTGCTTTGCTCAGTCAGAGCAGCGTTTGCAACAACAAGACTTAATTTAATCTCGATGCCTAACGTCTTTAAAAATGCAGCTTTAATGTTAGCTACTCGTCCTTGAGCGATATTAAACAGTTTTTCTTTGATGCTAACTTGAGCGGTTTGACCATCAAAGGAGAGTAAGTTTCCCTGCTGGCTCAGCAGAGCTTGAATTCCAAGCGGCTGTAAGTTTGAAAGGACTCGTTGCCAAAGTTCTGCTAAATCTTGTTGAGCGGGTGTTGCATCTTGACGCTGAACACCCTCCTCGGCAGGAACGGGCACAGCGTCGGGAGTCGCCGATGAGCCATTGGGCGTTGTGGAACTGGAAGGTGTGGGACTAGACGTTGTGGGGCTTAGAAGCGCGTCTGATGGTGGAGTGAGCGTTGATGCCGCGTTTGGCTCTGCCAAGCTCCCAAAGATTGCCCGTTCCGTCGATTCAACCTGAGCTTTGGGCAGAGCTTTTAGTGAAGGACTTACATTGATGGTTGGTTGGATGCTGGCTGAGGGTAACAATCCTAATAAAGTCACTTCTAACCATAAACGCGGTTGAGTTGTGTTCTTTAATTGCACCTCGCTATCTTTGAGATGCTTTTGTCCTAGCAGAATGGTGCCGATGTTGAGGTTTTTGGCGAAGTCGCAGAGGTGCTGCCAAGTCGGCGGCGTGAGGGCGACTAAATCGCCGCGATCGCGGGCTGTCTTTGCGATCAATAAATCTCGGTAGAAACTCGCTAAATTTTGTAATACGATTAACGGCTCTCGTCCGCGATCCATCAATCTACGGGTTGTGTCGAGAACAGATTCTGGGTTATCGGATGCGATCGCTTCGACTAAGGTCATCAAATCGCGTTCTGGCACTGCACCGACTAAGTCCCACACCCGTTCTGCCGTAATCTCTCCAATGAGCAAACTCAGTTGATCGAGCAAGCTCTCAGCGTCGCGCAATCCGCCTTGGGAGATTTGCGCGATTAACTGTAAGGCTTCTTTGGTGATAGAAATGTTTTCTTTCTGTGCGATCGCGCCCAAATGTTCCACTATTGGCTCTAGTGGAATGCGTCGAAAATCAAATCGTTGACAGCGTGAAATGATGGTTGGAAGAACACGTTGAGGATCGGTTGTGGCAAGAATAAAGACAACGCGATCGGGTGGTTCTTCTAATGTTTTGAGCAACGCATTGAAGGCGGCATTGGAAAGCATGTGAACTTCATCAATCACATACGCTTTGTAACGACATTGAACGGGGGCAAATTGAGCACGCTCAATCAATTCGCGAATGTTGTCTACTCCGGTGTTACTGGCGGCGTCAATTTCAATCACATCCAACGCTGAACCATTTGCGATCGCGCGGCAGGTTTCACACACACCGCAGGGCTGATCTGTGGGTGAGTCGAATGCTAAGCAGTTCAGCGATTTGGCAAAAATCCGTGCGCTCGATGTTTTACCCGTTCCGCGTGCGCCAGTGAAGAGATAGGCAGGCGCAATCCGGTTTTGCAGCAACGCATTTGATAGCGTGGTTGCGATCGCGTCTTGTCCGACGAGTTGAGTGAACGTTTGGGGACGATATTTGTGGTGGAGTGGAATGTACGTCACGGCAATCAATCATCGGAGTGGGACTGATTGATCCTATCAGGGGATTGGCAAAACGGTAGGGAAGAATTTGGGTTTCGCAGGATGTAAGAGTCAAGAATACTCCTACATTCCGCATTCACAGCATCAGCACTTGGAAACATTTCTGCTACATCAGGTTCCAGGCTCACAACCACTCCACCGAAGCTTTTTCATCCAGCGCCTAATTTTCTGACTCCTAAACTCTTCAAGTCATATTCTGACCGAAGTTCATCTTCCAGTTCTGAATTATCCTTCTTCATAGGCTTCCCGCTCAAATCGTGTTACTTTTCTAGCCCTAATGAGACGAATTGAATCCCTCCTCTCTGTATAGGACACAATTACCAAACGCCCTTGGCTGACTCTCCAACAATTTGACTTGTTAGGTTGGGGTTATGCAGAGACATGACATACTGCCTCAATGTTATGCCCGTCTGGATCTAAAACGAAGGCAGCATAATAATTAGGGTGATAGTGAATTCGTAGACCCGGAGCGCCATTGTCTCGACCACCCGCTTCTAAGGCTGTTTTGTAGAATGCCTGAACCATCTCGCGAGTTTCAGCCCGGAAAGCAACATGAATTCTAGGTGTGTTGACCTCTCCCTGCCCAATCCAGAAATTTGGTTCTCTGTCTATTCCAAAAACTGCGCCAGAAGTGGCATCGAACTCTCTTACTAATTGATAACCAAGTGGGGCTAGGGCATTGACGTAAAACTCTTTGCTTTTCTCAAAATTGCTAACGTTAATGCCGGTATGGTCAATCATAACTTTCGCTTTCTACAAAGTTTAAATACTTCCTTGAGTGTATTATCCCAATCAACAGCAAAATTGAGTTGTTGCTTTGACCAGTTTGCCTCAAGGAAATTGTCCTTTCGCCGTTCCAACGACTGGTTAAACCTGTCCCACAGATAGCTTCTAACTAAGATCACAAGGCTTCAATCTTGACGCTGCCACCCTCAATGGCATCGACCTGCAATCGATAACCGTAGAGTAGCGCCATCCCAAGCAGGGGTTCCGTTTCTGATTCTGCAACATAAATTTCGCGGTACTGCCCATCCCAAATTACGGTTGCAGTGTAGAGATCGAACAGAGTTTCGCTGCCATCGCCCAAGGTGACGATATCAGAAGCACTCCAAGGTAAATTCAAGGTGACAATAAGTGCAGATGGCAAAGACAGAAATCCACTGAACCCTGTATCAATAACGGTATCAATCACTTGCTGTTGTCTATTCGCGTTACCAACTACAAGGGGAAGCGTTGCTTCACGACGTAAATTCACAACTCCGTAAATCATTGATTCTGCTTCAGACTCCGCGCCCCAAAATGATCAACGGCGCGATGTCCAATCCGAATCACCCAAGGCTGGGCATTAGGATATTGCTCAAACAGTCGATTAGTTGCGGGTACAACATTCTCATCGACCTCAAAGGCTCCGGTTTCGATGTCAATCGCCACAATTTTACCCTCATTTCCTGGTTCGACTTGCTGCCGAATGCCAGATTCATAGAGCTCTTGCCCACGTCGAGCTATCTCTTCTTTGCTGTAACGTCGTTGGCGAACTGTCATGGGCTTGACCTTAATTTCAGGCGTTGCCCTTTCATTTTAATCTGGGCAATCGCTAGATCAAAGTTTCGACTGCGATCGCACTTTAAATTAGAGCATAATCGCTTCACTGAACCAATGACCTTGTAGTTACTGTTCTAACGAAAGACGCGACATAACGCTGCGCTTGAACGGCGACAAATCACTTTAGGCTGTACAGAAGGATTGCAAAAATCTGCTTCAAGCGAATTGTTATGCTCACTTACGGTAGGTAACGAATTGAATTTTATTACTTGACGGTAATACAGCCTTTTTCGATCTAGTCAGGTACAGTAGCAGCAATGCGTGAACCAGGCTTGTAGATCCTCAGGTGAGACT
>JAHHHP010000130.1 GCA_019359275.1 Myxacorys chilensis ATA2-1-KO14
TTTCTTCTCTTTGAGGTGTCCAACTCCTTGAAGAGATTTTATTTGCTTTGCTTCCCCTGCCGCTTCTAACTAGCAACTTAAGTTATTATTCGATTAGCGACACCCTAGTTAGAAGAGCCTTATGCGCCCACCGCTTCCTTAGCGGCGTATAGCACTTCAGCCGTAATCTCAGGGATGTTGCGATCGCGAGCAAATTTCTCAGTGTTACGCTTCACCTTGCCGCGTACAAAGCCCGGAATCTTATTCAGTTCAGCCAAACCATCGCGGCTCCAACCCAAGTTAGACTCAGCAGACATCGTTTTCGTAATGCCTTCTTTCGTGTCGTGACCACCAAAGATTTCGAGTAAGTGATCTTCCATCCCTAGCGTGAACGAGTTGTAGATCAAATCAACGAGGTGGTTCGTGCCTTCATAGCCCACAAACGGCTTGTAGCCCAAGGGGAAATTCTGAATATGAATCGGAGCCGCAATCACGCCGCAAGGAATGTCGAGGCGTTTGCCGATGTGACGCTCCATCTGAGTGCCAAAGATGGCAGAGGGTTCTATCTGCGCGATCGCATCGGCAATCTCGGCATTATCCTCGCTGATCAAGACGCGATCGCAGTATTGGCTCACTTCGTTCGTAAACCACTCGGCGTCATACTTGCAATACGTGCCAGCCAGGACAACGTGAATCCCCATCTCTCGCGACAGAATCTTAGTCAGTGCGGCGGCGTGCGTGTTATCGCCAAATACAACGGCTTTCTTGCCCGTCAAATTCTGACAGTCGATTGAGCGAGAGAACCAAGCCGCTTGCGACACAAAGCGAGTCTGCTCGTCAATAAACGCTTCGTAATCAACATTTGCGCCTTGGGCATTGATGACTTCTTGAATCTTGCGAATGCAGCGAGCCGTGTCTACAATGCCCATCGGCGTAATATCAATGCAAGGCACGCCAAACTCTTGCTCTAGATACTTCGCTGTCATCATGCCGATTTCGCGGTAGGGCACCAGGTTAAACCAGGCACGAGGCATCTGCTTGAGTTCATTTACTGATGCGCCTTCAGGAATGACTGTGTTCACTTCGATGCCCAGGTCTGCCATTAGCCGCTTTAGCTCGGTACAGTCGTGAGTGTTATGAAATCCTAGCGTCGTCATGCCGATGATATTCACCGAAGGCTTTTCGGTCTTGCTCTCTGGCAGTTCACCTTTCTTACGCGCTTTCTCAAGGTAGAACTGAACAATCTGATGCAAACTGCGATCGGCGGCTTGCAGTTCGTTGTAGCGATAGTGATTTACGTCTGCCAACATCACGTCGCCCTTCGAGTCAATCTGGGCGCGATCGCAGAAGTTCTTCAGGTCTTCTTGCAAAATGCTAGAGGTGCAAGTCGGTGTTAACACAATCAGATCCGGGTGCTCTTCTTGGTCTTTGCGGACGATGTTATCGACCACCTTCTCCTGCGATCCCCGCGCTAGAACGTTGCGATCGACCACACTTGCAGTGACAGGCGTATAGTTGCGCTCCCGCTCTAGCATCGATCTCATCACATTAAAGTAGTCATCTCCTAGGGGAGCGTGCATGATGGCATGAACGTTCTTAAAAGAACTGGCGATGCGGAGTGTGCCAATGTGAGCGGGGCCTGCATACATCCAGTAAGCCAATTTCATATCGTCTGTCTCCCGTGTGCGAAGGATGAAGGGTGGAGGATGAAGGATGAGGAATGAAGAAGCTTACTTGTTTCATCCCTCATCCTCCACCCTTAGAAACTTTGGGTTTTATTGCTTTCAGCATTGTCTCAAACTACGGAAACCTGATGAAGAGTGCAGGGAGCGAGATCGCGCCGTTATCTCTTTGCCCAAAATCGCTTAAACTTCCTCCTGGTATGCGTTTGAGCAGTTCCTAACTAAACAGACGGTAAGCTTGGCTAGCAATGATTCTTAATGTCTACCAATCCTAATACCGACAAAGGATGTAGAACGTTTCCTAAAGCTCACAAAGCTCTCATTAACAGATGAAGGGGCGTTTCAACGAAACACCCCCTCACTTTGGGCTTATTTTGAAGCAGGAATATTTTACTGGTCAGATATCCGGACTGGAGTCGAGCGAGCTAACACTGCCCAGTATTCTCGCCCACTAGCATAGCCAAGCTCTACCATGTACGTGCGGTTACTTTGAGGAATCGGCAGATCACAACTGAGTGCCAAATCGTCTACATCAAACTGCTGGAACCTCTCCGGGGCTTGCTCCTCAAGATTGATATCGGTCACATCGTACAGCCGAAGAACGAGATTCTGATCCACCCGATTGACCGCAGCACGCTGACTTCTCGGTACATCCCAGTAGGCATAGGCCCATTGAGCATTGCGAGCGGTTAGCACAATTCTTCCTTCAGGTACAGTTCGTCCTTCCAGTGCAGTAGACATGCCCGCTTGATGGCTCACATTAGTGCCCACAGCCGATGAATCGTAGCGATCGATCGTGCGATCGCTGCTGTCAACCTCCGAACCGTTTGGCGGAGCAGAGGCATTGCGAGTCGGCTCCCGCTCTAACGTTTCCCGCTCTAATCTTGAGGTTCTCTCCACATTCTTACCGGACAGGAATGACCAAGCGGCGGCGGCTCCTGTGGCAGCGGCTGCCCCACCCGTTAATGCTGCATTCTCTGTCTGAGTCGTATCTTCAGCAACGTCCGGCGCTTTTTGTTTGAGGCCCTCAAACACGTTGCCGCTTCCGTCTTGAGGCGATTCCTTTGGAGTTGCGCGTTGCGCTGATTGCTCTTCGGTCGTCCAGTTCTGGAAGTCAGGCTGCCCGATCGCGGAGTCCCGATCCCCAGCTAAAAACGGTCGATCAGAATTGACAGCACCACCTGCCAAAGTAGTGCCACCAGCGACAGTTGCACCACCAGTTTGAGCGGTGCGGCCCAGAAAGGTAGACGAAGCAGGGACATGCACATGGGCTGACCGAGCAATCGAAATCCATTGACTACTCGCATTGAGGGAGCCTAGCTCGGCTAAATAATCGCGATCGGGCGTTGCGATCGCCAGCCGTTGTCGATGGGTCAGTTCATCACAGTCAAACTGCTGTACGCTATGCGGGCTTTGGGTATCCAAATCAATATCTGTTACGTCATACAGCCGAATCGCTAGGTTGTTTCCGCCTTGCTGCCGTAACGACTGCATCTGCTCGGGGGCAATGTCCCAGTACGCTTCTATTTCTTGCGGAGACCGAGCTTTTAGCACCACACGCGACTCTCCACCGCGTCCTGCCATATTGCGATTGCCTGAGGCAGACCACGCCGCCGCTCCTGTACCGGCTGCCACACCCCCTGCAAATCCTGCCGAGTTGAGCGGTGCGCTATTCGCACTGTCTACAATTGGGTCGCCCATCTCTACAATTGGATCGCCTATCAGATCGTCGCTTTCGATCGTCTGATCCGGAGTTTCTACAAAGCTAGCTTGAGAAGAGTCAGCTTGGAGAGAGCCAGCTTGGGAAGGCTCCCTCCCCCACTGCCGCGCTGCCCGATCTTCCTGGATGTTGTCCACTCTGCCTGCGCCGAGTTGCTCAGTCGAACGATCGGTCTCTGGAGGAGTAAAGCCCTGACCGGGCGTTTCTTCCTGAAATTCATTAGAGCCATAGCCGCCTGTTCTGCTGCCACTGCGCCGACTCTTGCCTAGCAGCCATAGCAGCCCTGCACCAGACGCGATCGGGAACAGCCACCACCAGTTCAGCCCATCTGCTCTACCCGCATTGGCGGTTCCGTCACCGCCGAATGAAGGTAAAAAGCCAAATAAGCCACCACCAGAGCCAGATCCGTTGGCTTTAGAAGGTTTTGCAGCGTTGTAGGTCGACTGATCGCCTGCTGGACTGGCGCTAGTTCCAGCTACTCCAGTACCTGCTTTCACCGCGCCTGCACTTGCAGAAACCGGATCGGCAACTCCAGCTTGCGCGATCGCGGTTTGACTGGCAGGCGCAGTCGCAAATCCTAGAAACGCTTGAGCTGCAGGACTGGGTTTCGCTGCGTTGTAGACGTAGTAGAGCGGTTGTGAGAAAGGATAGCGGGGATCACTCGGTGCTATACCCTGCATGGGCAAGGCTTTTGCGCCAGACTGGTTTTTGAGCTGATTTGAGGTAGTGTAGCCGATGCCGGTTTTACCGAGTTGTTTGACCAGCGCAGCAGTCGTGTCCACGTTGAGCTTTTTGGCTGTGCTACCCGTTTCAAATTTTCCTTGCTTAAAAACCGGATAGTTTTGGAACGCTTGACGGGTATCGCTGCTAGCGGGTCGATCGATAAATTGAACGGGCGCAGATGGACCGCCGACTTCTGACCAATTCTTGATCTCGCCTCGGAACATTTTGGCGAACTGACTGCTGTTGAGGCTTTTGGTAAAGGGATTGTTGGGGCTGACCACGATCGCGATTTTGTCACGACCAATCTGTACGGCGGCGAGTCCTTTCGCTTTTTCGGCTGCGGTTAGAGGACGCCCGATCGCGGCTAGATCAACTTTGCCATTGACCAAAGCTTGCAATCCTTGCGGTGCGCCTGCGGAGGCCGCTGTGACTTTTGTGCCTGGATACTGCTTCTCGAAGCGCTGTTCTAGCACTCGGTTGACGGCAACCATGCTGCTAGAACCATCGATCCGGACGTTGGTTCCTTTAGGAACAGAACCGGGAAGCTTGAATGCGGTTGCTTGTGCCTCAGCTGGAGCCTGTGCCATAGACGTAAGACTAAGGGAAAGCGCGAATCCGACGGCTGATAAAGATTTTGAATGCACCATACTTTTTACCCACGGTAGCAAAAACTTTTTTTACAACGATGCAGTCCTGTAAGACAAGTCCAAGCGCATACTAAAGCGAATTAAAATCTTTAGAATCTAGCGAAATCAATTGGGCTTGGCACTGTACTTGGCATTGTAAGAGAGGCATGAACTAAACTGAAAGACCCAGTTGGGCATCAATCTTGATTGCCATTACTTTAGGCCAAATTTTAACTTTTAGAAGTATCGTTAAGAGTTTATTAATATGAGAAGATCAGTAACCGTTCACTTGCTGATCATTATTCTGTGATTCAATCTGGAACACAACGCTCGATTTCTAGAAATCAAGACGCCTTCAAAGAGCAGGTGCGATCGCACTTTGATCAGATTGCACCCAAACTGGATCGATGGAGTCGAAGAAATCGCTATTACTATCAGGATTTAGACCGATTGCATCAATTTTTAATTCCGCCTAACAGCCGAGTTTTAGAGATTGGATGTGGAACGGGAAACTTGTTAGCAGCAGTCAACCCAAAACTTGGAATTGGTATCGATTTTTCGCCTTCTATCATCAGTATTGCCAAGGCTAAATATCCCCATTTGCAGTTCTACTGCCTAGACGCTGAAACACTTAATTCTGAAAGCTTTAAATCAGCGCAAACGTTTGATTTTATTGTCTTATCAGGCGTAATCGGGCATCTGGGCGACATTCAGCGAGTATTGCAAAATTTACATTCGTTTTGTCATGCGCGAACTCGATTAATTCTGACGTTCCATAACTTTCTATGGCAACCATTACTGCATTTTGCTGAAAAAATTGGGCAACGTCGTCCTCAACCGCCGCAGAGTTGGCTATCGTTTTCTGATGTTCTCAATTTGCTGCAAATTACAGGTTACTTGCCGGTGCGATCGGGGCGTCGGTTCTTAATGCCAAAACCAATTCCTGGCATTAGCTTTCTCTGTAATCGTGTATTAGCTCACTTGCCAATCGTCAACCATTTGTGCCTGACGCAATACATTGTTGCCAGACCACAGGTTGTTTTATCCTCACCGTCAGACACCTGTTCAGTGATTATTCCTGCACGAAATGAAGCGGGTAACATTGAGAGCGCGATCGCGCGTTTACCGCACTTGGGCAAACACACCGAAGTCATTTTTGTAGAAGGACATTCTCACGATGAAACGTGGGCAGAAATTCAGCGGGTGGTGAGAGCAGGACACCCTCATTTCACCTTAAAAGCCTTTCAGCAAACCGGGAAAGGAAAAGCTGATGCCGTGCGGCTTGGCTTTGCTCAAGCTACGGGTGATGTGCTGATGATTTTAGATGCAGATCTTACGGTTCAGCCTGAAGATCTGCCCCATTTTTTTGACGTGATCGCGTCGGGTCGAGGAGAATTTGCGAATGGGTCGCGACTCGTGTATCCGCGATCGGGCGAAGCGATGCCGTGGCTCAATAACTGGGCAAACAAGTTCTTCAGTCTTGCCTTTTCGTTTCTGCTCGGACAACCGCTTAAAGATACGCTTTGCGGCACAAAAGTGTTACGCCGCGACGACTACGAAAAAATTGCTGAGGGACGCCGTTATTTTGGCGATTTCGATCCGTTTGGCGATTTCGATTTGCTGTTTGGTGCAACAAAGTTAGGACTACATATTGTCGATGTGCCTGTTCGCTATCAGCCGCGAACTTACGGAGAGTCAAACATCGCTCATGTGCGCGAAGGTCTAATCTTGCTGCGGATGTGCGCCTACGCTTCACAAAAAATCAAGTTTTTTTAATCTCAGCGAAAAGGCGTTCCTCGACTAGAAGAACGCCTAATAATTCTTGGCTTGAAAGTTTGCTAAACAGTAATGCAGCTTAGCTTAAACCAACGTTGCTACGATCGTAGGTCTCAGAATTAGCGCTGCTGTTGTTAGAAACGATGTGAGCAGTTTCAGCGGGCATTCCCATCTCAGATGCCTTGCGACTCAACATAGTCTGCTCACGGTTACGGATCATGTGACGATGACGAACCATTAGGGCACGGGCTTGATCTTGAACAGACATAGTTGTTTCTCCTCTGTAATCTTTGGCTATGTGAATACTATATCAGATAAATTCTGTAGTTTAAGATACAGAATTTTAACTATGTTATGAGTTGCTGACAATCGCTTTTGAAGCAATCCTTCACAGCTTGCGGAGCAATTTCTTTGAAGTTGCACGTTGCGCTAATCGCTTGTTTCGGGCTGCCCTCAAAAGGTAAGCTCGAACACACAGCGACCGGAGGACACCTCATGGCAATTACCCAAAATGTAGAAGAGGTTGGAGGACTGACTTGGTTTTACCGAGATGCCGAGCCAGAGCGACAAAATGACCGCCCTCCGGTGCTGTTGCTACATGGCTTAGTGTCTCAGAGCTACAGTTGGCGGCAGGTGTTGCCTGCTCTAGAAGAACAGGGATTTAGAGCGATCGCACCCGATTGGATTGGCTGCGGCTATTCGAGTATGCCGGATCGCCGCGACTTTGCCTACACGCCTGACACCTATATTGAGGCGCTGAGCCAATTTCTCAAAAGGCTTGGACTAGAGCGCATGTCGATTGTGGCTCAAGGCTTTCTAGGCTCAGTTGGCATTCAGTATGCGTTGCGTTATCCAGAGCAAGTTGAGCGGCTGGCAATTTTTAATGCTCCGATTGCTCAGACGGCAAAATTGCCGTGGAAAATTCGGCAGATGGGCATTCCCCTTGCTGGGGATATGATGACGCAAGATCCATTACTTGTCGATCGCATTTTAGAAGGCGGCGGCGGATACCAAATTGACGAACAGGATTTAGGAATTTACCGGCGTCCGTGGATTAAGACTTCTGATGCGGGGCGATCGCTATTAAGGATGATTCAAAATTTGCAGCTTAAGGAATCAACAGCCGAAATCGAAGCAGGCTTATCGCACTGGAAACAGCCGCTTCTAATTGGATGGGGAGTGCGCGACCCGTGGTTGTCTATTGAAATGGGAAAATCTGTTGACCATGCAGAGTTTGTCGAACTTGATGAAGTGGGACATTACCCTCAAGAAGATTGGCATGAGAAAGTCAATGAGGTGTTAATTCCCTTTCTACGACGCCAGATTGTCTAGAACACTGATAGAAATGTACTGAAATGAGTAGACTTAAAGACTCTCTACTCATTTCATTCTCCAAATCCAATGCTCCGGGTTAGATGCTGCTTGGCCTTCATAGTCCTAAATGCGTTAACTCACCCATCATCTCCTACAAGCAGGACGCCTATTGCCCCAGCACACCTCTAGCAAAATGACATTTGTCTAGACGCTATTTACACAGAAGCAGGATAAATACGGAACGACGAACATCGACAAAGCTTCCTCGCCGTAGTAACACCTCAGTTTCGTATTACGGCATAACTGATTATCTAGACGAGTAGATTGAGCATTTTGTCTATAGTTAACAACATCAATCTCCTTAAAATACTTAGCTAGAAAACCAAACAGCAACTCTGTTATTTTCTCTGATTTTTTAATAATGCGTTCAATCTTCTTATGCAATAGATACTTCCATACAATCCATTTTAAGAAGTAAAAAATATAGTATTTGTTTATACAATTTTTATCTTAAGCTTGTCACTTTCACAACACAAAAGATTTAACTAACTATGTCTTAGGAGGAGTTAAGTCTCTATTTGTAATCAGTATGTTATTAGAGAACAAGCCGAAGATTAATGCACATTAGTTAAGCGTTAATTAAGCTGCTTTTAAGGAGAAAATTTATGATCAGCGAAAATCAGCAACCCACTACTCAGAGTGATAAATCTCAGTACGACAACATTTCTGCCAATCCATCCACGAAGCAGACATACAGCCGTTCAGCAGATATTAATACAAATGTGGGTTCGCAAACAGTTTCTCAGCCTACTGCTACCACTGCTACTAAAGTGCAATCTAAATCATCTCAGTCTGATGGTGGAATGAATCCGATATTAACTAGAGCTTTGATCGGAGGACTGATTGGTACTACCTTGGGTGCTTTGGCTGGTAAAAGAGTTTCGCAAGGCTTTAACTATGCGTTCAACGGTGTAGGAAAAGCTCTTGGTACAATCGGTCACGGGTTGGGTGAAACTGCTAAAGGGGTCGGTGAAGCTGCTCAAAGCGTCGGTCAGGGTGTGAGCTACGCTGTCGTTGGTGGAGCTTCGGAAGCAACGCAGAACATTGCTGGGGGAGTACAGCAAGTTGTTTCTGGAAGTACTAATGCAGTTCAGAGCGCAGTCAAAGGCGCGAGCCAAGCAATGGAAAGTACAGCAGCCTCTGTGAAAGAAACGACTCAGGAAGTGCAGAAGTCTGTAATTGATGCAGCAGACTCAGTTAAAAGCACAGCTGCTGATGCTGACATGCAAACTAGTCAAAACATGCAGAATCAAACCGAGGACCCATCTAATTACTGGAATGCTGGCTCAGATCCAGTGGTTGATGAAATGCTTGTAATCATTGCGGAAGACAATCCTGACAATCCTACTGTTTACTAACTGTTGACTCAAAGTAAACGATTAAGACCGTGAAACCATTTGGTTGCCAAGGGTTTCCGCAGGATTGCCTAGAGCAAGGCTGAGATGAAAACTTTCACCTCATAAGGTAGCCATAAGCATGAAGAAATTCTAGGTTTATGGCTATCTCAAAAGGTAGCGTTACATGCAGTGTAGAACTCAAAGCTGTTCATTTCTGCATCATATTTTTGTCAACCCAAACAAAAAATATTCAGCTTAATTTTGATACTAAGGAAATGACATCATGAGTAACAATAATTATCTTTTAACTCCCGAAGAAACAAGTGCTGATGAGTCTGCTAATCAATTCGATGACACAACTGCTACTCCAGGCAAAAATGGATTTTCAAAAATTGCGATCGGTATTTTAATTGGAGCAGCCTTGGGCGGGATTGCAGGTGCTTTGACGAGTAGAAGTACTGTAAATCGGGTGAATCAGACTGTCAAAGACGTTGGGAATTCAGTTAAAGGAGCAGCAGTTGGTATTAGCGAAGCTGTGAAAGAAGTCGGTAACGCAGTCAATAGTGTTGCTGTAGGTGTGAATGAAACTGTTAGAGACGTTGGAAGTGGTATAACGCGGGCGGCTGACGAAGTTACTGAAACCATAGAAACAACTGTTAGCGCAGTTAAGGATACGACTGATGGCGTTAATGCAACGATGGAAACTACAGTTGGCGCAGTCCAAAACACTGTAGCAACGATTCAACAACCTGATGCTCTTCGCTCCAGTAAGCAAGCTGATGCACAAGCTAATGCACAAACTGAATCCACCGAACAGATCGCTACTGCTTCTGATGGAGAAACGCTTTACCGATTAGTTCCTGTTGCTCAAGATACACCTTCTAAGTGAATTCGCCATACATTCTAGAACGCTACTAAGTTAAGGCACATCTGAATTGCACCTTGGTCAAGCTTAAGTGCAATTTGAGTGTGTTTCAAATTGAGGTTTGCAGAAATTAAGCGATTTATAATAGTACATCTCTAATACTTGAAAAATAATCATGGTTTCGTTTGCTAATTTCTTTAATAGAGAGAAACCTAAAGATACTCAACAAGGCTTAGATGCACCTAAGAAACAAGAATTTACGGGTGTGATGCAAGCAGTTGTTGAAGAGACAATCATGGCAACTGCTTATTGGCTAATTAGGTTAGTGAACAGCAGCTTAGAGAACAAAGCGGCTTCTCCAGCACAAGTTGAAGAGGAAATCATTGACAAGCCAATGACTGCTATAGAGGAATTAGTGCCTAAGGTGATTGGTTTAATCGAGCAATTGCACGATCGCACTCAATCCATGATTGCTTTAGAGAACCGTGTTTGTACAGTAGAAACCTCGCTCAAAGAAAATGCGACTTTAGAGCAATCAACACAAGTGTCTAACGAGTTAATTACGTCTTTGGAAAATCGCTTGATTGAAGTGCAAGAGTTAGCAAACGATGTTAAAAGTCTGACAGGAGAGATCGAGCAGTCTAGTCAGATCACGACAACGTTGGAGAATCGTATTGCTCGTTTAGAGAAATTGTTGAGTGAATATAGTGTGATTCCCAAACTGCTAAAGCAAAATTGCCAGACGATCGCTACCTTCCAACAGCGTCTTTTGCTCTTGGAGGTTTCTCAAGGCAAGAACCATCACTGCGATCGCGACGGCTGCACATCAATAAGAACGTAATCAAACAGATCCACCACTGATTTGAGCCGCAGTTTGAGAATGAATGCGCCTATTCCGCTGCTGCTAAGGAAATCTGAGATTTTGAATAAGCCGCGATCGGCAGGAATCACAAATAGATTCTCATAGCCAGTCGGGTAGATTCCATCCTCAGTTTTCACTTGTCCGTCAGCACCTCGAACAAACTTGGCTGACTCGGCTGTACCTTGTGATTGAGGTAAAAGGTGAGATTGGCTTGGGGGTCAGAGTCGATCGCGAGGACTTTTTTCCCTTGTTGAGCCAGGAGCAATGCTGTGAAAAAGATGCTGGTTGTCTTGCCTTGTCCACCGGAGAGCGAGATACAGGAGCAAGTTTGCATGGGGGGTATCTAAATTTGATAAGCAGAGAATACAAGACTTAAATCAGAATGTCTAGAAGTGTAGGTATCTAGATATCAAGAACACGTATATCAAGCGTTTTTGACTTGTAAAGATTATAATCACCCACAAAGTCACGGTTGCTCATTCGCTTCGATCTCCAACGCTTGGTTGCCAATATAGTTGACTCGAATCGCTTGACCTGAACGGATTCCCCTTGATGCTTCTCGATATGTTAGAGCATCCGTTTTAAGCACTCTATTCTCACAGCGCAGTTGGTAATCGACAGCACGCTGCAATAGGGGCGGATCGTTCTGTTCCTGAAGTTGGCGATGCTGATCCACTTCATCGGCAGTCGGACGAGAAGGCAGAGCAGCCCACCAAATTCCGTTGTCATCACTGGACACTCCATCGACAGGTCTCTCACCATTGAGATTGGTGAGGGTATTCCTTTGAAAGGCTTGCTTTCGTTGCGTATTCAACCCACCGCTGGTTTTGTTGATGTAGTAGTTCACTTCCCACGTTTGAGTCGCGACTGCGATCGCGCTATTACACTGAGTCGTTGGAATCAACCTAGTTTTCTCAGTGCAACCGTTGAGAGCCAGAAATGCAGCGATGATGGCGAATCGGCTTAGAGTAGGAAGTTTCATGGTTTTGAGGAAACGGGACAATTTCACTTTGGCAAATGGGAATGCCAACTGCACATTGATTAGTCCAGACCTCTGACTGAAACAGGAAGGGGCTTTTTCTGATTGAATCCTGAATTGCTAAAGCAGTTCTCCATCCGCGTCTACTTCTTCCCGTCGGACATCCACATACAAAGCAAGATTACTCAAGCTCGCGTGACCTGTCCGAGCCTGAATTCTTCGCAGTGGCACTCCCGCATCATGCAGCTTCCTAATGCCTGTGCGCGAAAGCTATGCGTTGAGATTCCCTTCCAGCCCAAATACTCACAGGTTTCTCTTAGCGCTAAATCTGCGGCTTAACGCGTTAAATGTCCTTTGGAACGACGGGAAACAAATAGCCGGACGTGGGCAGATCCACTTCGTTCAGTAGAGCTTGTAGCTTGACCGGAATCTTCACTTCACGAGTTCGTTTCGTTTTTGTGGTTCTGGCCCGAAACACGATGCGATCGCCAACGACATCCCCCGCTTTCAATTTGAGTGCTTCACTGACTCGACAAGACGTGTAGTAGCAGATCGAGAAAATGAGTCTCATTTCAGGACTAAGCTCGGCGAAGAGGATCTCAAGTTGACCTTCGCTGAGAGTTTCTGCTTGTCCGTTGCGATCAACTTTCATGGTTTCGTTTGACTTGCTCCTTTTTTCTTTTAGCAAGCTGATTTTAACGGTACAGATAGCCTTTCACCAATCGGACGAAAAATCGGTCTAAAAATTACCCTTTATTGAGAATGACCTCCGCCTTGTTGCTATTGCTCTGTAAGGGTCAGCTTGGTTAGCTCAGTTAGCAATTGCTTCGCAAGCTCCGAAGGATCACAACTCCTGATTCCAGCTTGGGAATTCTATGCTCAAGCGGTTAACTCGGTTTTCAGCGTCAACTTTTGGGAGTCTGATCCATGCCAAAGCGAAATCAATTTGTGGTTCCTCACTCTGACGGGTGGGCAGTGAAGAAGGAAGGGAGCAATCGGGTGACGGCCACCTTCGGAACTCAGGGAGACGCGATCGAGTATGGGCGCAACCTAGCCATTACTCAACGCTGTGAATTGGTCATCCACGATCGCAAAGGAAACGTTCGCAAGCGTCGGAACTACAACCATCCCCGGTATGCAGTTTTGCGCTATGAACAATTCAGGGCAGAGTATGCCTCTTATAAAGCTTCCCTAGAATCATCAACCCCTGCTTCAGAAAACGCATTAAAGGACTAACTACACTATGAGTAAGGGTCAACAGCCCATGGTCGGGGCTAGGGTTCCCCATCCTTGGAAAGATCAGATGGAGAGCATGTGTCAGGAGACAGGCAAGAGTGAAAGTGACATTGTGCGAGAAGCATTAGCCTAATATCTGGGGCGCACTGACCTCAACTCAGTTGAATCACTCATGAAACGAGTTGCCACGTTAGAACGGCAGTTGAAGAAGCTAGCTCAATTGGTCACGAGTTGAGCATCCTGATGATTTGCAGCAAACGATGATTTGACAGAATTGGGGCAATGTTAGCACTAGCTGGAGCGCGAAATAGGCGAAGCAGCAGACGGCGAGAGCGCAGCATATACAGCCTTTTTCGATCTAGTCAGGTACAGTAGCAGCAATGCGTGAACCAGGCTTGTAGATCCTCAGGTGAGACTTGGGCAAACGCTTTCTCAATTG
>JAHHHP010000131.1 GCA_019359275.1 Myxacorys chilensis ATA2-1-KO14
AAGCGGTACTCGAAACGCAAAAAGCAAGTTCAAACCTCTGCCTGAACGTTTAGCTCATGGTTTCTCAATTCTGGCTCAGCACCGTAACACGGGTTGGGCTTATTTCCGCTTAGTCTCAACTCCAGTTAGAAGCTTGGCAAGCAGAAGGTGATGCAATCCTCGAACCCAAGACTCTTCAAGTTGTTTGATAATCTTAGCAACCACGGCAGCATAACGACAAAGATAAGCGGCGGCAGATAACCTGGGCAACACCACCAAAATCTTTTAACGTTTGCTTCATCAACTTGTTGGACCTTCGCAATAGCACTTCAAGAGTAATCCAAGTTATTGAGGTACTGACGCAGCTAACTCCTTTGAGTGCATCTAACAAACCCAAGCTCAGCAACGAAGGCATTCTCCAGAGCGCGTGATTATGCTGGATATCCAGATGAGGGAAATGAACAGACTTCCATGCGTTGGATCAAGCCGCCCTCCAAGGTGAAGCGATGACCGACCCGTTCATCCGCTAGAACATCTCCCGCTAGGTCGCGCACAACCTGATGCACCTCAACCAAGATGTGCCCGTCACTCTCCGGGTGAAAGAACATCGGCTCCACACGCCCATCGATCTCGCTCCATTGCTCCGTCCAGTAGGCACGGACTTCCTCTGGTCCACGGACAAAACCGCCTTTGAATGCGCGTGGCCAAGCCACATCGGCAGCCATGATGGCGAGAGCGGCATCGATATCGCGTGCATTGAAGGCTGCGTAAGCGGCGCGGAGCAACTCGATTTCTGAAGCAGTACGATCTTGCATAGTTGATTGTTTCCTTTAAAGGGGTTTTCGTAATGTCAACAGGTCGGATAATTCTCACAGTTGCGATCGAGTCAGCACTTCAACCAGCCGCTGCTCCAGCCAGTAATGCCAAATGATTTGACGGTCGAGCAACTCTGAAACTCGATATGAATCGTCCGCTATGTAAGATGCTGTCCGTAAAGGTCGCGTCGTTGCAGTTAGTGGCGAGGATTGAGCAGACATCTTTACACGACTTGCCCGATTAAGAACTGGAATGCCAAAAGCAGGAATGATTGCAAGTGCTCTGGAGCGGTGACGAAGTTGTATTTGAGTGCCGCCTTCCACAGGAGTTAATGTCCAAGTCACTCGCGATGGTTCACTCGTTAACTGTTCTTTCCAGCTATAAACTAGGTGCTTTGGCGGTTCTATCTCAAGCACTTCACAATCGATCGCGATTTCTTGTCCTGAGAAAGAATAGCCCTGAAACCGAAATTTGTGCCCTAAGCAAGCTTCAAAATCGTTGTCCATCATCCAAGCACTTAAAGCGCGGCGATCGGTCAGTGCTTTCCAAACTTGCTCCGGCGGATGAGGATAGAACACATTGAGCACGACATCCTGGCTCATGATTGTTCCTCTAAATACTCACCCAAAGCATCCAGCTTTGTTGTCCAGAATTGTTCGTACTGGCTGACCCAATCTGATACTTGTTTAAGGGGTGTTGGATTTAAACGATAGAGTCGCTGTCGCCCGCTTCGCTGCTGCGTCACTAATCCCACTTCACACAACACTTGCAGATGTTGTGAAATAGCAGGTAGAGATATCGCAAAGGGTTCCGCAAGTTGTTTAACAGGCTGTTCGCCCTGCTGTAATCGATCGAGAATGGCGCGACGAGTAGGGTCTCCGATCGCTTGAAAGACATCGGCACTGGCAGTTGTTCGACTCATCAAAAACAGTTAAGTGAATGCTTAACTAAGATGATACTTAAGCATTCACTTAATTGTCAAATCATTCTTTAACCCCTTATGCGGCAGGCTAACGACCAAGCTCACCCACTGCCAGAAACGTAGCGAGAAATGAACGAAGCTGTAGGCGGTCGGGTGCAGCGCCTTATTGTGTTGCTTGTTGACTACTCTGGAGCTTGCCCTAACTTCCCTTCAAAATCATAAACAGTGAGTCCAGCTTTATCTTCTGCTTTCGCTCCAATTTAGAAATTAATTAATAATTTCTCCTTTGATATTTGCTAATTTTTCGCGCCATCTTTGCAGATCTTCAGGTGTTTGTCTCACCCAATCTGTTACTTCGCCAACGATTTTCAGTGGTGCTTGGCTGCGATATGAGCGTGTTGGATTGCCCGGAAATTTTTTATCTGTAACGTTCGGGTCATTTTCAAAGCTCCCTGTCGGTTCAACGATATAAACCCGTTCGCGTCCGTCACCTTTGGACAAGGCGGCGGCAAGTCCCGCCCCATTAGCCAGGGCTGTAAAATAAATGTGATTCATTATAATTTCGGGTTTATAGTTCGACCTAAACCCTGCTGTCAGCAAATCGCCAACCTGCAAATCCGCTTTCGTTCCGTGATAAAAGGGGCCGTTGTCTAAAACGTCAGTCCCACCAAATCCGCTAATTTCGCTTTTCATCCTAATGCTCCTAATCTCACGCATAAATGCTTGATAGAAGAAACGAATACAGAGCATTAACTCTGTCTGGTTGCACCAGTAGTCATCAATATAACCCAAGGTGCTAAAACGGCTGATGTTGAAACCGTCTTCAATATCGTTGTAATAAATGCACTTTTGACCAATCAGAGCAACAACCCAAAAACCGCCGCCTTCATCTCCCCAGGGCGACAGGTTCCATTTCTGAGGCTTAATCTTGATGCGTGCCCAAAATCGGTTTACAGGTGGTTCCGCTTCCATATCCACCTCTGCTGACTTGATTAGCTGAAGACGCTCGGTTTCACTGATAGGCTCTCACACAATTTCTACGAAACTTGAGTATGATTACTTCCCTGTAGCTTGAACTTAGATAATTATGTTACAAGCTGCTATCCCGCAGAAAACCTAGCAATCGAACGTTCGCGTTCAGCGGCAGCTAATAACCTTAAAAAACTAAAATTCAGCTCCTGTCCGCCTGCAACGCGATTGTTAGACAGCTTTAAGCTCACTTTTGCTCTGCACTCTTCAACCGAAGTTCTTTAGCTAGATTATTCAAGGTGTTATCTATTACATCTCCTAAATTATGAACAGTGTTTTTATTAAAATGCTTCCAATCAGGAATTTTCTGATCTGCGTCACGCTGTTTCTTCATCAACCTGTACAATTTCATATCGAGTGGTATTAGCTCTTTGTAATATAGCCGTCTGAGTTCTTGATAGGTATCAGTGCTTGTTAGATGTAACGCCTTGCTAATTTCCGCACGTATTTTGGCGAAAATTGCTCCTGTTCTTTTATCGTATTCTTCTACAGCAGCAGAGTAGAGCTTACTTTGCTCAATAGGATCAAAATATGATACTTCAATAGCTAACAACTGATACTCCCAGATCAAGTTTGCAAGATTATCGAGAAGCTGAACCTGAGCATCTATGATTTTATTTTGTCTTAGAAGAGCCGCTTCATATAGTTTTTGTTCTCTAAGTCGCCTGTCATCAATCTCCTTTTGCTTCTGAACCTTTCTCTCGTCAACTATTTTGAGAACATAGGGTATGAGAAATCCAGTTACACCAGCAGTGAGTATCAAAAGGAGAACTTTTTCAAGAAAATCTTGACTAAAACTCATGCGGATTACCCGAGACTTAATGAACTGATGAACACTCGAATACGAAACCTATATCGGTACACGTGTAGATTAGCAGTCTGTCTAACGACCCAGTTCACTCGTCGCAGACAACTTTTCGGATTCAATGAAGAAATTCTGTACGGTTGGTGTGCAACGGGATTGTAGGCTGCTGTTAAAACCTTTTAATCTTGTCATAGTCGCTTTGCGTACCAAGCATGAATGAAAAGAGTTTGCAAAAATAATACAGGAACATCAAAGCCGCTGGATGCAATGATTGATTCGACTTCGTGAGGTGGTAGCACAGCAACATCCCGACCATGAGAGTCAAGGAATTTTTCGATGTCTTGATCTGGGTATTCGGCATATTTCAACATCTCAGTCCAAACCTTGCGAAGGCTTTGATATGAGGAAGTGGACATATCGGAAGCCAAATCTGCGCTAACTAAGTATCCCTGAGAGCGAAGTCGTGAAGCAATTTGACTGAAAAAGTTGCGCCTCTCTTCTTGCTGCATAAAGAAGTGCGAAACCAGCAGGCAAGTTGCTGCATC
This sequence comes from Myxacorys chilensis ATA2-1-KO14, assembly GCA_019359275.1. Taxonomy (GTDB): domain Bacteria; phylum Cyanobacteriota; class Cyanobacteriia; order Leptolyngbyales; family Leptolyngbyaceae; genus Myxacorys; species Myxacorys chilensis. The sequence continues at coordinate 4,097 of JAHHHP010000131.1, forward strand.
GAACGGCTCCGAGGCGGGCAATGAGTCGAGATAACCTTCGTGCCATGTACAACGTGATGCAACTCCACACGCTTCGGCTTGCTGACGACAAATGTCAAGCATTGCAGGAGCAGGCTCAACTGCTGTAAATTGCCATTGTGGAAATTCACGAGCGAGATAAATCAATTCCAAGCCGGTTCCGACACCTACACAGAGAATCCGCGCATCAGAAGGAAGCTCAGAAAGGATTAGGCGGGTCAGTAAATGAAGTGTGTCGCGCAATGGAGCGAGCTTAGCTGCTCTTTCGTTGTAGGTAGAGGCGCGTTCTTCGTCAAAGACAACAGCTTGCTTTTGATTCTGCATTATGTAGAGTGAATAACTACTTTATCTTTATCTTGCATGATTCGACCCTACGCAGACAGAGCCAAATGCAGCCTAACAACTGGACTGAAGCGGAAGGAGATCTTGCTGAAGATGAGAACCCTTTGCAACTGCTCAACTGGAGTACTGGGCTGTCTGCGTTGATGCAGAGGCTTCTGCCCATACTCACTATCTTACCGTTCACGGTTCTGTGTTCTAAGTCCTCGTGATTTGATTCCCAACGTCTAGATCTTGATGCCGCGATCGCAATTCAGTAGTTCACCCATCAAGCTTCTAAGATCGCAGTTCCAAGTTGTACACGGTGAGTTCTCAATTCACAAGCTATGGATGGGGCTTTATTCTTTCAACAATATCCTTGTCCTTCAATCGCATAAATTGGACTAACCGGAGCTATGCATACAGATAGCTGTTGGTAGAATTAGTAGGTTAATTTAGAGAGTATGTTCTATGAGCAAATACCTGTGTACAGTCTGCGGTTACACCTATGACCCGGAGGTGGGCGATCCAGATAGCGGTATTGAACCAGGCACAGACTTTTCTGCGATTCCCGATGATTGGGTTTGTCCGACGTGCGGGGCAACGAAGGATGATTTTGAAGAAATAAAAGACTAAATAACCTGAGTTCTGAATAAGAAAGGGCTGGGGAAGTATGGTGAGAAATCGCAGAATCATTTAGCATCCCCCGTTCGGGTTTAGCTTAGAGAAATATTTAACGTGAATTCGGGATAAGACGAGATGTATTAGAACGGGTTGGGTGGCGTTGCCACAATTCGGGGGACTTCCCCCCGCGCCCCCGCCTGTCAGGAGACGGAAGCCGTCCCCCGAAACCCCCTCGCTAAGGGAAATGAGAGGGGATGGGTTGAGAAGCGAGGGCGGGTTGGAGCGTGGCCTTGGCACTGATGGCTTAACTTTTCGTATTAACTTCCCTGCTCATAAAACCTCCGTTCCTGACAAATGGCGTTGCGGGCGCTGATAATTCGTATTTTTCTCCTTGGTCAGTATGAGCGATCGCTAAAAGCTTTCCAAACTTGGGTACGCCGATCCTAACGGGGCGAATCTCTCCAACTGACTGAGGTGAAGCAGGCAAGGTGACAGACAAGCCATCATCGAATGCGATCGCAGCTTCCTCACAAGAAACACCATACTTCGCGCATTCATGTTCTACGTTATTTGATTCACAACGAGTGGATCTTAATTCAGCGATCGCGTTTCCATGTTTTGCCCATTCGGATCTTGATTCACAACGAGTGGATCTTAATTCAACAATCGCGATTCCGTGTTTTGCCCATTCGGATCTTGATTCACAACGAGTGGATCTTAATTCAACAATCGCGATTCCGTGTTTTGCCCATTCGGATCTTAATTCACAACAAGTGGATCTTAATTCAGCGATCGCGTTTCCGTGTTTTACGCATCTGTATTTCAATCAGTAAGAATTAGATTGCATTGCGCCTCTCCGCACAACTGCCGAAACTGCTCTCAATTGGAGTGCAAAGCACTTGTAAAATTCAGCGATCGCACGCAGGTCTAAACCGCTTCCAAGGTTCGCTCCGACGGGCACTCTAGATCTCGTACACCCTAACTCACCCAGGAAGATTTAGGTATGAGCCGTTCAAAACTAAGCTCTCGCACGTTAGAAAAAGCTGACCGTCGGTTTGCCAGCCTAAAGTCCATCAATTCCCGCTTAGATCTCGGTGATGGTGCGACCATCGAATCGTTTAAGGTTTTAATCGAACACACCCGCACTCAGATCGAATACTACAACACCCTGCTTTCGAGCATTGATGCGGCTAAAACATCTGTCGTAGAAGCCGAGAAGTCATTGTCAGAGCTTTCAGAAAAGATGTTGATTGGTGTTGCGTTTAAATATGGCAAAGACAGCCAGGAATACCAAAAGGCAGGCGGCACTCGCAAGAGCGATCGCAAGCGTGCGGTTCGGCAAGCCGCGATCGCGCCCAAGAGCTAGAAAGTGAAGTGCGGTTTCCTTCATCTGATCGACTGTGCGAAACCTTGAAGGAACCGCCGCTTACTGATTGTCGCTCACGGATTGCCGCTAAACTGATTGCGGCTAAACTAAAATCACAAGACCGTCGCACAACTGCGCAAGGCTATGTCCTCTTCCACGCTGCTTCACATTAGCCAAATCCAACTTGCTCCTGGAAGTTCCATTTCGCTTTCAGACGTGAGTTGGACACAATATCAAGCATGGCTGATCGAGTTGGGAGACCATCGCGCCGTTCGGTTTGCCTACAATCAAGGAACGCTGACGCTGACAATGCCCAGTCAACTCCATGAAATTATTAATCGCTTGTTGGCAAAAATCATCGTTGCAATTGCTGAAGAGTTAAATCTGCGATTACGAGAACTAGGATCGACTAGGTTTGAGCGCGAAGACCTCGATCGCGGTATTGAGCCAGATAGCTGCTTCTACATTCAAAACGCCGATCGCATCGTTGGGCTGAATCCAATCATCCCAGATGACCTTCCTCCAGACTTAGCAATTGAAGTAGACATTACCAGTAGCTCATCCAACAAGCTTAAGATCTATCAAGCCTTTGGGTTTCCTGAGCTTTGGACATTCCAATCTGGAACAGTAACGATTCGAGTGTTAGATGATTCTCAGTATGTCAACGTTTCTACTAGCAAAGCTTTCCCGATTGTGACGACCGATCAGCTCAATGAATGGGTGAAACTGCTTGAAACAACAGACGATCTCACCGTAGTAAGAGCAGTGCGCCAGTTTGTAACGGTTGCAAGAGTAGGGCACGAGCCTAAAGACGAGAAATAGATCGACTTATTGAGCTAACTCGTCATCTTTGATCTGGAGCGCGAGTTGGTAGATCTGTCTTTTTGGTAAAGCAGTTTGTTGAGCAAGTTGACGACTCGCTTCAGAACGGGACAGTCCTTGACCTAGGAGACTATGTAATTCCGTCTTTAAAGTCTCCTCAGATAACGGGGCTGTTGTTTGGGATGCGCCCGATAGAATGAGCGTAAATTCGCCTTGAGGATCGCGATCGCTGATCTTAACGATCGCCTCCCCAACTGTGCCACGCCAGAATTCTTCATGCAGTTTAGTGAGTTCTCGTGCGATCGTAATGTCGCGATCGTGCCCAATTACCTCTGCCATGTCCTGAAGTGTCTTCAACACCCGATGGGGAGCTTCATAGAAAATCAGCGTTCGCGGATCAGAACGCAACACGTCTAGCTGAGCGCGACGTTCTTTTTCTTTCGCAGGCAAGAATCCTTCAAAGGCAAAGCGATCGCTGGGCAAGCCCGACGCGCTTAAGGCCGTAATAGCTGCGCTCGCTCCAGGAATGGGTATAACCAGCACTCCTGCATCGGCACAGGCTTTTACAAGTTCATATCCAGGATCAGAAATTCCGGGCATACCCGCATCGGTCACAAGCGCGATCAAAGTACCTTGCTGCAACCGATCGACGAGTTCAGGTGTACGAGTCATGCGATTGTGATCGTGATAGCTAATCTGCGGCGTTTTGATTTGAAAATGATGCAGCAGTTTTCCGGTATGACGAGTATCTTCAGCCGCAATCAGATCCACGGTTTGCAAAACACGTACCGCCCGGAAGGTCATGTCTTCTAGGTTGCCGATGGGTGTACCAACGATGTAGAGTGTGCCAGTCATTCTAGGATCATACAATTAATCAGCGAGGGGCCAATGAGTAAGGGGCTGTTTGTTGGGATGGTGACGCTGGACTTGATTTATTTGGTCGAGCAGTTGCCAACGAGCAATCAAAAAATTGTCGCGCTTGATGCCATCAATTCAGCAGGAGGGCCAGCAACGAATGCAGCCGTTGCGTTTCAACACCTCGGAAATCAGGCCGTGTTAATGGGCGCGATCGGGACGCATCCGACGGCTCATTTAATTTTGACAGAATTACAGGAATGGGAAGTTGCGATCGCCGATCTCGCCCCAAACCGCACCGAATCTCCACCCGTGTCATCGATTATGGTGACGCGATCGACGGGTGAACGAGCCGTAGTCTCAATCAATGCTGTGAAGTTTCAGATCGGACGCGAGCACATCCCGCCCAATGTTTTAGAAGGCGTTGATGTAATGTTAATTGATGGACATCAAATGGAGATTGGAGCCGCACTTGCAGAGCAAGCTTCCTCCAAACTGACCCAATTAGCTCAAGCTCAATCGATTCCAGTAGTGATCGATGGCGGAAGTTGGAAACCTGGATTTGAAACCGTGTTGCCTTGGGTTGATTATGCGATTTGTTCCGCAAACTTCCATCCGCCCGGATGCAAAACGCCGCAAGACGTGATCGATTATCTTTCTGAATTTAAGATCCAACACATCGCCATTACCAATGGAGGAAACGCCATTTCGCTCCTGAGCAATGGTGAAGCGGAAGAAATTGAAGTTCCCCGCATTGCTGCGATCGACACCGTGGGCGCAGGTGACATCTTTCATGGCGCATTCTGTCATTTCATTTTGCAAACAACCTTTAAGCAAGCCTTGTCCCAATCGGCTCAAATTGCCGCTCGTGCGTGTCAATCCTTTGGAACCCGGAATTGGATGAGAACAACCTCCGTATAATAGAAAAACTGTGTACAGGCATCCAATTATGGAAAGCACTCCACTCAAACTAGGGTTAAGCCGTCGTCAGCATTTGTGGATTGCCGCCGCGATTTGGACAATCGTTGGGGCAGGGCTGCTCACAATGGGCATGAAGTTTTGGTTTCAGTTTCCCTACCTCGGATTTCTTGACGCAAAGCATTTAGGCTTAGGTGCAGTGGCGCTCTCGGTTGGAGTGTTGAAAGGAAAAGTTGTCCTGGATAAAACAGCAAACGGTGTGATTGAACGAGCCGATGCGCTACAAGAGCCAAACCCATTCAAAAGTGTGTTTCAAATGTTTGGTGCAAAAACCATTGGGTTAATCATTCTGATGATGACGATTGGGTTGGCATTACGAAAAGCAGGCGTGAGTTATGAGATTCGCGGATTGATTTACCTAGCGGTAGGTGCAGCGTTGCTGTGGAGTTGTCGGCGCTATTGGATCGCTGCTTCTAAATCAGAAGCATTGATCACAGAAGACGCTTAGTTAACTCGAAAATCATTGATATGGCTGCCCTCATCCCCAACCCTTCTCCCATGGGGAGAAGGGAGCAAGACTTCCGGTTCCCTCTCCCGCAGGAGAGGGCTAGGGTGAAGGCAAAGGGATTAATTACTTGAGGAGATCAACACTAGTGAGCGTACATGACCGTTTAGACGAAATTTTAGCGATCGCACTCTCGATCGGTTGGGGAACCGCCGATATTTTGCTCAACGCTCAACGCTCCTCTTTTGAGATTGAAAGATCGGGTGATAGTCCCGTCACCTCTGCCGATCTTGCTGCCAATCATTACATTCTCAACAACTTGCAAGCCGCCTTCGGACTCCAAGATTTTGCCTATCTCAGCGAAGAAACCTTTGCCTCTCAACCCACCTCCGATCGCTTAGGCAAACCGTGGGTCTGGATTATTGATCCGCTTGACGGCACAAAAGATTTCATCAATCGCACCGGAGAATATGCCGTTCACATCGCATTAGCCCATCAAGGGCGTCCGGTACTGGCGGTTGTAGCTTGCCCCGAACTCGATAAACTCTATTACGCCACGCAAAACGGAGGGGCATTCGTTGAACGTCGGGGTCAAGCTTCACAACAACTCCACGTTTCAGCCATCGCTCAACCCGAAGCGTTAACTATCGTGGCAAGTCGCAGCCACCGCGATCAACGGTTTGTGCAACTGCTCGAACGTTTTCCCTGCACGCAACAAAAGCAAATGGGCAGCGTTGGCTGTAAGATTGCCGTGATCGCAGAGCAAACCGCCGACGTTTACATCTCTCTATCCGGTAAATCAGCCGCGAAAGATTGGGACTTTGCCGCACCTGAACTGATTCTCACGGAAGCAGGCGGACAATTCACGTATTTTGATGGCACACCCGTGCAGTACAACCGCGAAGATGTGAGCCAGTGGGGTGGCATCATAGCAAGCAATGGAAGTTGTCATGAGGAATTATGTGCGATCGCACAGACCCTATTAGAACAAATCGACGCCGTGAGCCGTTAGCGATCGCTAATTTCGATGTCCTGCGTCGCAACTCGACTTCTCAAGAATCCTGCAAAGTACTCATCCACTGCGTCTGTTACATCTGCTACCACTGTTGCCGATATTTGTAGAAGATCTAAGTTGATTTACTTATCTTTATCAGAACTTATATTACGCAATCGACCGGAATGTTCTCTTCTAAATCCCTACGCTGAGCCAATTTAGGCAGTGAGTACGTAGGCTGCGTTTGTCTTTTTTGTATTTAAAGTTATTTATTAGATTTCTTGAGCTTGTGTAAAGCTTTCAAGTTGAATTGAGTTTTCTACGTAGATTTAAGGGCAGATCTAAAGAATAAATGCAAAGATAGCACCGTGCGTTTTTTTATCCTACGCGTTATCTTTGCGCTTCCTCCTTAAGGCGGAAATAAAGGCAAAGGCAACGCATGAAGAGAACGCTCAACATCGCTGGGTGCTAGAAATCAACTGCCATTTTCAAGAAGCCGTCAAGAAGCTGTCAAGGACACTAACGTGCGCTAATTGCATCTCCTTGAACGCTTTACAGAATCAAAAGTCGCCATGATTCTACTAACTTGACTCAAACAACCAGTCTCCATTAACGGCCTCCTACCAGTCTTATGTCTTCAATTGTTTAGACACAAGACCCATTTGATTGTAGGAACGGCGTGAATTGTGAGGCGCATAAGTCAACTAGGTGAATCCTGCAAGTCACGCTAGAGCGGAGTTTTTATGAAGTCACATCACCCTACTACCGAGCGCAAGGCTCACTTTTATTTCCTCGATGCCCTCCGAGGAATTGCCGCCCTCTGGGTAGTACTTTTCCACGCTCAATTAAACGAGCGTCTCGATCACCTCAGCCAAGCTCTACCGAGCTGGATCAATGCTCCCCTGTTGGAGTGGGGAAGCTTAGGAGTCGCCATTTTCTTTGTGCTGAGCGGTTTTGTGATTGCCCACTCACTTCGAAATGCAAACATCGACGGCTTGTATTTCCGGCAGTTCTCGCTCCGGCGTCTCGCTCGACTAACGCCGCCTTATTATGTGTCGATCGCAGTCACGATCGCCTTTGCGTTGCTCTCATCAATCGTGAAAAAGCAACCCCTTGCACCGATGGATGAACCTCTCTCTATCGGCAGGCTAGTGGCTCACTTAGGCTATGTTCAAGAGTTGTTAGACTTCAAAAATATTAATGATGTCTATTGGACACTTTGTTTAGAAATTCAGTTCTATTTTCTGTTTTGTGCCCTGCTCTGGCTCGGACAGTGGTCAGCGCGACGGCTGCAACTAAACGTTGATGGAGCGCTGAACTCGTTTTCCGCACAAACGCTAGTCTTTCTTCCGACGGCAGTTCTAGCGGCTCTATTTCCCCTCGGCATTTTGGCGATTCCGGGTCGAGCAACGACGTTTTTGCCCTTGTGGTATAGCTTTCTGCTAGGTGCATTCGCATACTGGGCCTGGACACGCAAACTGCCACTCAACGCCTTCCGGTTCTATGGTGCTGTCTTGCTGGTAGCCGGAATTGCTCACCGAGATGGCTTTGCGATCGCATCGGTAATAACAGCATTCTTGCTGCTTGAAGTCGGACGAGCTAACCGGATGCAGCAATGGCTCAGCGCACGTTGGATACAGTTTTTAGGAAAGACTTCTTACAGTCTTTATCTCGGTCACGTGCCGATTATCGGCGTTGTCTTCTTCGTGACCCAAAAGCTGCTAGGGGTTTCCGTTCTATCGGATGTCGTCTGCTTGATCGCCAGTCTTGCGGCTTCTATTGGGTTTGCTGCTGTGATGTGGCACTTTGTAGAGAAGCCTTCGATCGCCCTTAGTCAGCAGGTCAAACTTCCTCGTCGAGAAAACGTGCTAGCGCAAGCCTAAGCTGCGCGTCTAATCGTCAGATCTGTAAGGGACTACATAATGCAGTCCCTTGCAAATAAATACCCGCTACTCTTGACGAGTGCCAATTACAGCGTAAAACGGATCGCCTCCACCCATGCCCAACAGTTGCATGAAACTGGGAACTTGAGACTGACGTTGAATGACTTCTGGTTCAGAAAATCCCGGAACAGAATTGAAATAGGTTTTGACCAACTCAATGCGACCCTCTTCAGTATTGTCGCGCCATGCTGCGATCGCTTTTTGATAAAACATCCGATTTGAGAAACTGAAAATAGCGATTCCTCCCGGTTTGAGAATCCGATGAATTTCGGTGAAAACCGCTTCAGGATACTGCAAATACTGTACGGACACCGTATTCAACACTGCATCAAACGACTGATCACTGAGGGGAAATTTTGGATTCTCGTTCAGATTTTGCACAAAGTAATGATCGAGGCGAGGATTCTTAGCAAGTTCTTCCTCATTCAGTCCGTGTCCTTCAACATGCTCAAATTTCATATTATCGGGCAGATGAGAGACCCAGCTACTCATCATGTCGAAAATGCGCGTGTTAGGAGAAAGGCGATCGCGGTACAAATCGGTCAACTGTTGAATGAATCCTTCATCAACATGAGTGACGTAGCGAGGATAGTCGTAAAACTGGTTGTCGTTTGAGTCATCAAGTTTGGTGCGCTGATCGGGACGGAGCAACATAATGAATTTGAATCGTGGGTTCTTAATGTAGCTTAACAAACCACGTGGCTACGTTTCCTCTACCCAATAGTACGACTAACATAACCTTCTAAAGAAACCGCATTATGATGAAGGCAAGCACGAGAATTTCAGCACGGACATCAACGCTACTTTTGTCCCTAGTGCAAGCAAACGTTCTCTGAAGTGTTGAGTTATCAGAGTTTTT
>JAHHHP010000001.1 GCA_019359275.1 Myxacorys chilensis ATA2-1-KO14
ACTGCTGCAACTCGGGCAAAGAACGGGTTCGAGAACCATCAGAGTTATCCTTGCTGAAACCACACTCCTCCAGTATCGCAAAATCCACACGTCTAGAACACGACCCGAATTCTATAGTAGATGCAACCGATCTTCTCCGCTGTCTATCACATCTGGGAAAATCTCCAATTTTTTCAAAAAAATTGGAGATTCAATTATGCTATTGAATAATGCGAAATGATCGCTCAGCGCAGTAGAATTAGTCAAACAAAAGGGGCGCTATCTACGCCCCTAAATCAACTCAACTCAGCAAACTTACTATTTCATAGAAGCTAGTTCATCTTGAATTTTGCTCTTAGCAGCCTTAAATTGAGTCGCTAATTGCTCGCTTTCAGCACTGCTGAAGTTATCCCGGATGGCCGCAAAGTAGGTGCTTTCTTCTTGGCGCACGTGATCCATCACAATGTCACGCAAACTGCGCACAGCGTTGAGGAATTCTTCAGAGGAAGGATTCAATCCGCGAATCTCATCCATGATCACCTTCATCTCAGCTTGCTCGTCGTACAGTTCCTTCAGGTCGCCTTCGGAATATCTGCCTCGAACCGCCGGGTAAGCCACTTCTTCTTCAGCCCGAGCATGAGCCGTCAAATCCTTGAAGATCTGACCGAAGTATTCTTGGCGCTTCTGCGGGTCGTTGGTTTGCTCAACTTCGCCAAACAAAATGTTTACCTTCTGGTGATCCATCCGAATGACATCTTGCAAGTTCATGTCAGACTTGTCGGTGTTGTGAGTAACAACACTACCTGCTACTCCAGTTAGTGCAGCAACAGCGTCTTGTACACGCGACCACAGACCTTGATCTGCATCCATGCCAGTCAATTCACGCACGCCCAGATTTTCTAACACGCCCTTGAGTTGCTCTTGGTGAGCGCGGTTCTCGAAGTTAACAGTGTTAAGTGGTGTGATAGCTGCCTCAACGTCTGCTCCAACTTTTTGAGCCGCTTTGTGAATTACGATACCCGACATTGCCTGTTCATGCTTCAGCAATTCATGCTGGAACACTTTCTCGTACACGGTTAATTCAGAGCCAGACATGAGTTTTTCAACTGCCTGAATCATCTGAGTAACGGTTTCTTTAGGCTCTGACTTCACGCCGTACTGAACAATTACTGTGTCCAAGACACCCAGATTTTTCTGGTCGTCTCTCAGCATGTCTTGAAAGCGCTTATTAATCTCAGAATCTGCTGTTGCCGAAATAAGTTTTTGTTCGTTGGCAATAATTAGTTCTTGGATTGCTTTTAAATCGGCAAGCTTTGTAGCGATCGCCATACGCTTTGTATCGTCAAGTGTCATTACCATTTCGTATTCTCCAATTATTGAATAGTTTGGATCGGCATCCTACACAAGGTTCGCGTAGGATTCGTTACAATTCATCTTTCGGATGGTTGACCTTGAAGAGAGTAAAAGCGCGCAATGATCAGACTCTGGGTATAAGGAAAAGGGAAGAGCGAGACTCAGTAGGAAAGGTGAAGTAAAGCTCAGTACGTTCTGCTCATTCCGTAAAGTCTTTCAAATCTTCGAGCATTGCAGCTAACACAGAAACACAATCCACCATTGTAGCGATCCAAGCATTGGCTGAAAATTTGGTGCTATGACGACTATCGATTATGGTTTTGCCGCGTGTCCACCGGCCTTCAGTTTCAATGTCCACTTGAGCGCGACGAAAGGTGAGGGTTTCTGGATAAAACAAATAGGCAAGCGTTGCCGCATCATGCACCAAAAATCCTTGGACTCCTCGCGTTTCTCGATAGGTCAATGACGTTCGAGTCATGAAATCGCAAAGAGCAACAATAAAGTGTGTCAGTTGCGATGAGTGTAACAATTTTGGAGTTGCGTTTTCCCAATGGCGCTGGAGTTGGGCTGCCATTTCAGGCGTAAAGATTAAGTGATGAGTTACATCGAGCGGAATGACCACCAGATCGGCTCGACTAGCAAACACGATTTGCGCGGCTTCTGGATCGAAAGCAATGTTAAATTCTGCCTGTGACGTAACATTGCCGTGGGTTTGGAACGCGCCACCCATGATGACGATTTCCTTGGCGCGTTTTAGAATACCAGGTGATTTTTTCTCAGCCGAAGCAAGATTGGTGAGCGGCGCGATCGCAACAATCGTAATTTCTCCCGGCATCGCTTGCAGTTTTTCAATCAAAATATCGTCTGAGTCTCGTGCCGTAGCGAACGATCGTCCAGAAACAGGAAGCGTGTGAGACAGGTTTCCCATGCCGTCTGCTCCATGAATGTAAGCTGCATCCGCAATGTCTTCTACCGCTCGGCGCACTCCTCGCCCGACTTCTACCGCATCGAAGCCGCCCAAGTGCAAAAGCTGACCCGCACTTTGAAAGGTTTGCTGAGCGCTAACATTGCCCTCGGCGGTTGTAATGGCAATGATCTCGGCTAGCCCTCGTTTAGCTAAGCTTTGCAACCAAAATAATGCAAAAGCATCATCGCCTCCAGGATCGGTATCGACAACGATTTTGCGAATAGAAGATTGGCAATTCATAAGCAAGTTTTAACTGACTGAAGCAAAGCTAAGGTGATATTAAGTCTCAGCCGCCTCTTTAATCTCATTCCTAACCCTAAATTTCTATGAGCGCGATCGTATTTGGTAGCATCAACATGGATCTCGTGACCCGGACTCCTCGCCTGCCCGTTGCTGGTGAAACGTTAACCGGGCATTCGTTTGAGACGATATCAGGAGGCAAGGGAGCCAATCAGGCCGTTGCGGTGGCTCGATTGGGTGTAGCAACCGAGTTAATTGGACGAGTGGGAAATGATCCATTTGGGCAGGACTTATTGGCTGGATTAATAGCCAATGGTGTCGGGTGCGATCGCGTCTTGGTCGATGCATCGATTGGTTCTGGTGTAGCCGCGATCGCGGTTGATGATGCCAGCGAAAACAACATTATTGTTGTTCCTGGTGCAAATGGGCGAGTCGGGCAGGCTGACCTAGAGCGATTGCAGGAGGTTTTGCCACAGGCAAAGGTTCTCTTGTTACAGCTTGAAATTCCGTTAGAAGCGGTCGTGGCGGCGGCTCAAGCGGCAAGACAGGCGGGGGTGACGGTTATTCTCGATCCGGCTCCGGCTCAAACGCTACCAATGGAACTGTATTCGTGGGTTGATGTCATAACGCCCAACCAAGTAGAAGCCAGTCAACTTGTCGGATTTACGGTAAATGATCAAGAGAGTGCAATGCGAGCCGCAACGCTAATTCATCAGCGCGGTGTTGCAACCGTGATTATAAAACTAGGCAAGTTGGGTGCATTTTGTTCAACCGGAAATGAAACCTTTTTAATTCCGAGTTTTCCAGTCAAAGCAGTAGATACCGTTGCGGCTGGAGATGCGTTTAATGGAGGGTTAGCAGCGGGTTTAGCGGCAGGTTTATCACTCCAGAAAGCGATGATCCAAGCGTCTGCGATCGCGGCTTTATCGGTAACTAAAGCTGGAGCACAGCCGTCTTTGCCGACTCGCGAAGAACTCACGACATTTCTATCGGCACACGGCAATCAGACCTTGATGAACTAATCTCAAAGAGTTGTTGATACTCTAGATCTGCATGATTCGGTTAACTCGCTGGCAACTGCTGCGATCGCTCCTTGCTGTTCTGCTTATTGTGATCTCGTGGGCAGGCATTGCCGCTGCCCAAACCGGACTCACCATCCGATTTTTTGAACGGGAAACGGTTCCGTTGCTCTACATTGCGCCTAAACAAGCCCAGGCTGCACCCGGCGTTTTGGTTGCCCACGGCTTTTCAGGCTCGAAACAGTTGATGTTGGGCTATGGGTATGTGTTGGCGCGAGCAGGCTACGCCGTTATGCTGTGGGATTTTGACGGACATGGAGCCAATCCGAACCCGCTAGGAAGATTTGACGGTAACGCCCTTCAGAAGAATCTTCAGGTGGCGTTGCGATCGCTCACGGAGCAACCCGGAGTCGATGCGAGTCGTCTAGCGCTGTTGGGGCATTCGATGGGCGGATCAGCCGTTCTTTCGGCAGGAGTGAATGACGTGGATCGATTTGCGGCGACGATCGCTGTGTCTTCTGCGGGGGGAGGCATAACGCCACAAGCACCCCGCAGTCTGCAATTACAGGTTGGCGCTTGGGAAGGACGGCTCATTCCGTATGCTGAGCGATCGCTGGCTCAAGCGGGAGGAGCGAATTCGCAGTTCAATCAAGGCAAGGCGCGAGAGCTAATCGTTGTGCCAAGCGTTGAACACATCACGATTTTGTTTAATGGAGCCAGTCATCAGGCGGCGTTGAAGTGGCTAGATGCCGCGTTCGATCGGCAATCCACAAGCCATTATGTCGATCGCCGCATGATTTGGTATTTTCTGCATTTAGTAGGATGGCTGCTGGCGCTGAGTGTCATTGCACCGAAATTTGCAGCATCAACCTCAACCAATTCACAAATCACCGATTCACAAATCAAAGTACCGATTGCCAAAGTACCAATTGCCAAAGTACCAATTGCCAGAAGTGCGATCGGGCTGATTGGCTCGGCGATCGCAGCCGTCGGAGGGCTGCTGTTACTCAATCCTCTCGTTCAACTGCAATCGTTAGGAGGAGTGCAAGTTGGCGGCGCGGTTGGCGTTTGGTTTTTGATTGCAGGACTCGTGTGGTTAGTGGTTCTCGGTCGATTTCCCCGTCCAAGCGTCCGAACGGTCGGACTTGGACTTGCTGTGTTTGCGCTGCTTTGGATTGCGTTTGGGCTGATGGCGCAATTTGTTTGGCTTCAGTGGTGGTTGATTTTACCCCGGTTGAAAGTTTGGTTGCCGATTGCGATCGCGTGTTTTCCTTGGTTTCTCGCGTCTGGCATTGTTCAACAAGATATCAGTACCAGAAGCCGTTTCCTGTGGTGGTTCGGACAAAGCCTGATACTGATTGGCGGATTTATTCTAGTGATTTCTGTAGTACCTAAACTAGGATTCATGTTTCTACTATTGCCACTGTTTCCAGTGTTAATAGGATTGTTGTCATTTGTTGAGGCACTATTAAATGAGGCGTGGATCTACGCGATCGCAAGTGCACTATTGTTTGCATGGTTACTAGCCGCCGGGTTTCCCTTATCTGCGGCTTAAAGTCTAAAGTCTGTGGCTTAAACTACCAACACTTAACGATCACAGTCTAGGCTAAAATAGGATTAGATACTGAAAGTTCATGCCTTCGAGCTTTTCAGTCTAAAAATTTATCACTAGGACTAGGCTCTGAATTCCCCTCCTTGTGCCATTGGTTTACCCATTGGTTCAGGAGGCTATTTTGTTACAGAATTTTGGTTCACCTAAAAATCAACTGCTCGCCGCCTTACCTGACGAGGACTATCAGCGCATTCTGCCACACCTAGAAGTCGTTGACCTACCCCTACAGAAAGTTCTCTATCATCCGGGTGACTCGATTGAATATGTTTATTTCCCTCGCGAATCGATCATTTCATTAGTCACCATTCTAGAAGACGGGGCGAGTGTTGAAGTCGGGATCATTGGAAACGAGGGCGTGCTAGGCGTTGAGGTATTTTTAGGCGACCCAACCGCGCACCACGAAATGGTCGTTCAATCTGCCGATAGTGGGATACGCATGGCGGCAGCCCCATTTAAGGTAGAGTTTGAGCGAGGAGGGCCGCTGCAACGCCTGCTGCTAAGGTACACGCAGACTCTATTTTTTCAGGTGTCACAGGGGGGAGCCTGCTTCCGCCGCCATACGATTGAAGAACGGTTAGCGCGTTGGCTGCTGATGGTTAGCGATCGCATAGGTTCTAACGAACTCCCGCTCACTCAAGAGTTTATTGCTCAGATGCTCGGCACCCGCAGGGCAGGCGTGACAATCGCAGCAGGAACGCTGCAACGGGCGGGACTAATCCGCTATGGGCGAGGCAGAATTACGATAGTTGATCGTGAACATTTAGAAGAAGCGTGTTGTGAGTGTTATAGGCTGATCAAAGAGATGACTGAGCGATCGCTGCCTCTTGAGCGCGAGTGATTGCATAATTCTGCCCTTTTGTCTAGTGCGTACCAAATCGTACTGACGCTAAAGGAAATGAGCATTACATTTAGGAATGAGCTATTTCACTCTGAAACCTATAAAACCCCATAATACGAAAGCTGGAATCTAATAAAAAAGCTTTCGACATAAACAATAAAATCGGAGAAATAGCAGAGGCGAGGGGCAATGCCCCTCGCCTCTTTTAATACTAAGTAACCAAAATTCGCCCTACAGGACTTATGCGTGAGCAACGAGAAACCTTCGCGTAAGTCCTGTTCTAGCGATCACGGCAAAGCAAATGCTCCTAGATGGCCATTTAGCTCACCTTAAATGTCTCGACAGAACCTTGCAGTTCTTTTGCGATCGCCGTTGTTTGGCGCAGTGAGTCAGACACCTGTATCGACGAATTAGAAGTTCGTTCTGCGACTTGGGCAATCTCATGCATTAACGTTGCGATCGCGTGCGTTGTTTCAACTTGCGATTCAGTTGCAAGCGAAATGGATTGCACAAGCTGATTGATGCCGTGAGAAGCCTTCATCATTTGCTCTAAACTCTGCTTCGCATCCTCAACACACTGAGTTCCCTCCACAACTTGTGCTGTGCCCTGCTCCATTGCATCGATCACCTCGCCTGTTTCTTGCTGAATATTTAAGACGAGATGTTCAATTTCTTGCGTTGCTTCAGAGGCGCGAACCGCCAAGGCTGCCACTTCGTCAGCCACGGTAGCAAACCCCTGACCTTCTTTGCCCGCCCGCGCCGCTTCGATGCCTGCATTAATCGCCAGCATATTCGTCTGCACCGAAATCTGATTGATCAGCGACACCACTTTAGAAATCTGCTGCGAAGCTTCTCCCAATCGCTTCACTTTCTTCGCCGTCTCGCCGATCGTTTGCCGTAACTCTACAATGCTTTGCACCGTCGCATCGATTGCCAGTCCGCCTGTTTCTGCGGTTGCTGAAGCGCTCTGACTCACGATCGCGGCTTGCTGAGCGCTTTGAGCCACCGTTTTGATCGACGTGATCATTTGCTCAACAGAAGCCAACGTTGACGCGGTTTCTTGAGCTTGCAGGTCAGCATCCGTAGACAGCGATCGCACAGCGACTTCATGGTTGCCCAGCGACGCACTCACCTCAACCGTTGCCTGTTTGACCTGCTGCACGAGGTGCTGCAAATTCTCTACGATCGCGTTAAAGAAATCCGCAATGATGCCGATTTCTCCCTCTCCCACCATAGCGCGGGCGGTGAGGTCGCCCATTGCCGCTTTTTCAACATGTTGCAGCAGTTCTAGTAGCTGAAACTGAAAGGTTTCTTTGTGCTGCCGTCGCTCCTCAGATAGCGTTTCGACATGCAGTAATTTTTGCTCTTGTTCGACGAGTCGCACTTGCTCTAGGGCAAATCCGACATGCACCGCCATTTGGTAGAACAAATTCATCTCCGACGATTGCCAGTCGCGAGGGCCAGAACACTGGTGAACCGCCAACAATCCGATCAGCTTGCCCTCGACCACCATCGGTGCGACTAAGTTTGCTTTCACGTGAAATGGTTCGAGCTGGCCGCGATAGCACGGATCGATATCAACGGTATCCAGATTGCTGATCGAATGCATTCGTCCTTGGCGATATTTGTCAACAAACTGTTGAGCAAAACACGGATCCGCAATATTGACGCCCAACGACGCCGGATACCCTAACGCCACCGATTCAGCCACAATTGTGCCTTGCCACTGCTCATCAAACAGATAGACAAGGGCGCGATCGCACTCTAACAATCGTCTCACCTCGCGTACTGCGGTTTGCATCACGCCGTCCACATCGAGCGATTTGCGAATGTGGAAGGTTGCTTCATTAAAGCATTGGAGATCGGAGGCGTGGCGGACTTGCTGCTGCAACAGCGATTGCAATTGATCTGCCATCGAATTCACGCTGCCACTGAGGGATGTAATTTCATCATCCCCGCGTAGTGTTAGGCGGGTTTCTAACTGTCCTTGACCCAACGCTTGAATCGCAGTTGTAACAGAGGTCAGGCGGCGAGCTAAGCGACCCGACAGCCATGCCGCAATACATCCCGCCAAGACCGCCGCGACGGATGTGCCAATTCCTAAGATCAGCAGCAGTTGTTGCCTCGGTTGAGAAGCCGTTTCAACGGTACTGCCTAGCAAAATTTGCCAATTGAGATCGGGCAAGCCGTCGAGCTTTGTCCAAGGAGCGTAGCTGAAGAACAGACGGTTGCCTGGCTCACTAAAATAACGGTTTGGGTCGCGCTGTCCTTCGCGGAGTTCAGGAAAATCGCTCATGGCATTGCGCCCAATGCGATCGCTTTGTGAGGCGAGAAAGACTTCACTGGAGTTATTGAGTAAGCGATACTCTTGCCCGACCAAGGTGTAGGATTTGATTTGATCCGCCAGTTTCGCTAACGGTAAATCAGCCCGCGCGATCGCAATGGTTTTCCCTGTGTCAGCATCTTTGATGGGTGCTGCAAAATAAACTTCAGAGGTTCGCTCTTTTGAAAAAATGATCGGCTGGCTAATAAACGGTTTATTGGTTTTTAGAACAGTGCGAAAGTAATCTTGATTGGCTTGGTTCGCAACCGATTGACTTGCCGTTTGGCTCAAGACATTGCCTTCTAAATCAAAAATGGCGACATCGTCATACATCCCATACGGTTCGACAATCCGCTTCAGCGCCGCATCTCGTTCTGTCGAACTTAAACTATCTCGCACTTTTGCGTTTGCCAACACCGCCGAACTAGCAATTGCCTGAATATCAGCGTAACGCTGCGCCATGTAGCGGCTAATGAGATCGCTTAAGCGAACAGACGACACCTGCTGAGTGTCTGCCAGTTGTTGCGTCAAAGCGCGATTTGCTAAACCGTAGCCGATCGCGCCCACACCAAATACGGGTAATGTTCCTAGAATGATCGCGATCGCGGCGATCTTCTTTTCTAGACCGAGGGGCGTTAGCCGAGTGAAAAATGAGTCTTGAGAACGCGGAGTCACGAGACGCCGAGACGGTGGCGTTGAGATCTGCGATTCTATTTGGTCAACCATAACTAAGGTGAGGTGCAACAAGTAAAGGAAATAGTCGCGTAAATGCACTGAAAATCCTGTCCCCTTTCCCATGAAAGAGGACTAGAGCGAGGGCAAACTTAGAGATTCTTTCGAGGCAATGCTGAAACCCACCTTTGTGAGAAGCACTCGATTACCCTTCTACAGATTTGATGGCTCGAATCAGGTCGTCTTGTGTAAACGGTTTTGTCATATACACATTTGCTCCCTGTCTCAGCCCCCAAAACCGATCGATTTCCTGATTTTTTGAAGTGCAAATAATGATCGGGACGTTTTCAGTTTCAGGATGTCTGCGGAGAGAGCGACAGAGGGTAAAACCACTCATTCCGGGCATAATGACATCTGTGACTACAATATCTGGTTTCAGCTCAATTGCTTTATTAAGTGCATCTTTAGCGCTCATTGCAGAGATGACCAAGTAACCACTTTGCTGTAAATAGTGGCTTAGCAGTTCCATTTCCGATGGTGCATCTTCTACAACCAAAACTTTGCTCATTTTTGTTATGTTCACTGTCGTTTGTGCCTGTAGTTGTTATTAGAGCATCTGTTCAGGCTCTTTTTCTTCATGATGGTGCTAGTGCTTTTTCTTCAAGATTTTAGCATTAACTTTAGCAACTCAGATTTTGTTGATAGCATTGCCGAATTTCTGTTGCATCGATTACTTTAGCCATGGATTAATCAATGAATTCCGTGTTCTCTGTTACATTAAACTAGAATTTTTCAAACGCTTGATGTTTCCGAAAAAGACAACAAAAGTTGTATGCCTTATCAAAAGCATCAGTCAGTTTGACCAGTTGAATTAGTAAACCGCGAGAATACAGACGTTGAAAGCGCTTGTAGAAGATGATTGGAGGCATTTCCGAATCTCTCAAAACTCTTTACACAGCAAGTTGGCATCCTACGAACCCGTTGAAGTTTAACAACGTCAAACTGTAGAAACGCTTTAGAATCTCCCGAAATTGCAGCACAACCTAGCTAGACCGCAATCTGCAATGTCAAGCTGAAGGTGCGATCGCTCGTTCAAATGCGATCGCTTGTGCGCGACTGAAAGTTCTAATTAAGCAAACAAGCAACCATGCCCCTGATCATTTATGCTTCGCTATGGTCAGCGAACAATTATGCTTCTAAACGAAGTTATTTTCAGGAGTCTACTTGTAATTACGGACAACTACAACTTTCTTAAAGATTTGATAAAGTTTGAGTAAATGTTGAAGTGTGTCATTATTTGCAATTGATTTGTTCCAAAACTCTTAGTCAGAGTGGGTTGCTTAGGTCAGCAGGTCGTCTCCACAGCCTGATCTACTACTTAGAGCAAGAAATAAGAGAAATATAACTTCAGTATTTATACAGCCTTCCATGACTGCAAAATTACCGGCATCTTTATAAGATATTCATAAAATTCCACTCTTGAAATACCTAGTAGTCTGTCAAGAAAGAAAACTCGCCTCGCAAAATCCACTTAACAAACTACTAGGCGTCTCCAAACTCTTGCTAACGCTGAAAGCCCTTAGCAGATTTCTTATCGCTCTTCTCTTTTGCTTTTGTTTTGCTCACCTCAGTTAATGCTTCTTGAAACAAATTATGCAGATGGAGCGGAACGCTAGCAATTTCGGGCAGTTCAGGTTCTAGAGGCTTTTGGTGCGATCGCAGCAGATCATCCAAGTCTCGCTCAAGCTCAAAGTCAGGTTGCTGCAAGAATTCGCGCAACACTGCCTCTAACTGGGTCGGGTAATCTTTCGCTAATTGTCTCCAGACATAGGTATTGATGTCACGACTTTCAAGATATTTGCGAATCAGTTTGTCTGACCCTTTAATCGTCTTCCAATCGTCAGATTTGAGCAGATCAATAAACTGCTGATGATTCGGTAAAATCATCTGTCCCCAGCGAGGATGAGCCAAAATCGTGACTTCTTCTGCTTTCTTCAGTTCGGGAGGCAATTCGATCTGAGGCGTCACCATTTTCGCCGCCGCTTTGTCGGTCATCATTTTGGCGGCAGTGTCCGCATCCATTCCCATCGCTTCGGCCATTTCTGCGATTTCTTCATCGCTAACGCCTGCTTCTTGCGCCAGCTCAGTCATCGATTTGTTGCGATCGACGCCTGCTTCATCGAGTCGCCGTTCTGTCAGAAAATCTTGAAACTCAGGAATCTTTTTACTCAGTTGATAGCCTGGTAAGCTCACTTCTGCGCCACCAAAAAAGTCGAGAAAATCTTGGTGATAGCGTTCCACCGATTTCCACGCTTCTTCTAACAACTCTGGAGCATCGCCGTAAAGTTCGGATTTGTAGTTCTGTTTAAAGTTACCGATCGCAACCGCTAACTTTGGCTTACCTAAACTGCCTAATTGAACGTATGGACTAAAGAACATCCACGCGTCTTCTGTCACAGGTGCAATCCGGCTCAGCAGAATTTCTCCTGGCTTTAACCGTGCCATTGCTTCTAGCGTTGCTGCATCGGTTGGCTTGACGATATAGGTATTGGTCGTGAGCCAATTCATTAGCTTAAAGCCATCGGGTAGAACGTGCTGAATCACAAACAGTCCAGCAAAATTGCGCTTCCAGCCGAGAACAAGCGTGCGATCGCTCTCTGACAATTCCGATTCGTTAACAAACAACTCTAGCGGCGTCTTATCACCAACCTGACCCTGACCGAGAAACGAATCGACAGCCAAATCGCGCTGCTTGCGGTCTTTAGACTGAGATTTAGATAACTGCTCAGCGACAAATGCCTCTAAAGCCGTTGCTAACTCTCCTTCCGCGTCGTACACAAAATCGACTAATGCTTGCTTTAGCTCCTGCGATCGCTTTAAACGTTGATCCACGCGCTCATCCTCTTTTTGTTCTTCGACACGATAGGGTTCACTTTAGCGAAAGGTAAGCCCCCTACGATAGATTTCGATATTGGTTATAAAATCAATTAAAAATTTGTCGCAATCGCTGCAACGCAGATTCAATTTGCTCTAATTCTGCGGCATCGAGTTGGTCAAACCGCTCCTTTAGATAGCTGATATGCGCCGGAAACACGTCTTGAAAGACCTGCTCGCCCTCAGGCGTCAACACAATGAGAAAGCAGCGCCGATTTTCTGGCGGCACTTCTCGACGGACTAATCCTTTTTGTTCTAAGCGATCAATAATGCCGGTCAACGTTCCTTTTGTGACCAAGGTTCGCTCTGCCAATTGATGCATGAACATGCCTGAGGTGTTCCCCAAGGTACACAGCACATCAAACTGAGGCGGCGTTAATCCGAGTTCACGAATATGCGGCTCATCATAAGCACAAAAGGCTTGATAGGTGGTTGTTAGCGATCGCAGCGTTTTCATAAAAGGCTGTTTGGCAGCACTCTGAGGATTTAGTTTGGCTAGTTTTTCTGATGTTATTGATTTTTTCGACATTGACGTTTTTCTAAATTCGTCTTTCTAGTATCGCATATCAAACAGTCCTAGTTGAAACTATCAGCTTCAAACGGCTCGAACCTTGTAAACTGTAGCTTGAGGACGAGCTTAGGTAAAACCCAGATAGGTAAAACTCAGAGTAAAAGCAGTCTTCACAGATTGAATGATAGAGACAAACCATGCCAACTCTCGATCGCATCTTTATCCATCCGATCAAATCGCTAGAGGCGGTGGAAGTTAGGCAGGCAAAAATTTTAGAGAGCGGCGCATTAGAGGGCGATCGCGAGTTTTGCATGGTGGACTCTAACGGAAAATGGGTCAATGGCAAACGCACTGCCAAGGTTCATCAGATTCGATCGCAGTTCAATCTCCCAGCGCGATTAGTAACGCTTTCGATTCAAGGCGAAAATCCGGTGAGCTTTCATTTGGATCATGCCCGCAGCGCGATCGCGGCATGGCTGAGCGACTATTTCGGGTTTCCTATCAGCCTGCAACAAGATCGAACGACCGGATTTCCAGACGACGAAGCTTCGCCTGGACCAACTCTGATTAGCACCGCAACTTTAGAAGTATCAGCAGATTGGTTTGATGGGGTGACGGTGGAGGGAATGCGATCGCGCCTCCGCACCAATCTCGAAATTGGTCAAACCCCGGCATTTTGGGAAGATGGGCTTTACACCAAAACTGAAGAACCTTTGCTCTTTCAAATCGGGGATGTGCAGGTGCAAGGCATTAATCCCTGTTTGCGATGCGTGGTTCCAACCCGCGACGCCATCTCTGGAGAAGCCACACCGCAGTTTCAAAAGACCTTTGCCGTCAAGCGAGAAGAAACCCTCCCAAATTGGGTAGCCAGCAATCGGTTCAAATCGTTTTACCGAATGGCGGTTAATACTCGCATTGCCCGGTCTGAAGCCGGAAAATATCTTCGTGTGGGTGATGAGGTGAATGCAACGTTGTCTAGCTAAACGCACTATTAGCCTCTACCCTGCCGTAAGGTTGTAAAGATCTTCACTTAAGATTCATGCGGATGCATAAACATGATTAGAAGCTGCGAAATTTTACTGGACTCAGGCTGTTTTGCATTTTCTTAAGACGTAATTGTTGTTAGCAACAATTTTTATCTAAGGGAAATCCAACCGTGGACATGAAAGATATTGCCGATAAGGCTGCTAAGGTCAGTGGAATTCGTAAAGATCTGAAGACAGTCCAGTCAGTTGTCAATACTGGTGCAGCAGCCGGTGCGGCTGTTAGTGCCGCGACAGGTCTGTCTGTGGCAGCAACATCAGGAGCAGGAATTACCTCAGGTCTTGCTGCGGCAGGTGGAGTAATTGGTGGAGGTATGGCATCAGGTCCAGCGGTACTAGCAGCAGGTCCGGCGTATGCTGGTGCAAAGATCATCAACAGTACTATCTTCAAAGATGAACCAGGATTGCGTAAGCAAGAACGCGATGCCCGTGCAGTGGCACGAAAAGCTACAGGAATTGGTGCTGCCGCTGGTGTCGCTGGTGCTAGTGCTGTAACTGTAGCGGGTGGAGCATCTGGTGCGGCAATTATGAGTACTCTTGCTGGTATCGGGGGTGTAGTTGGTGGAGGAGCTATCGCTGGTACTGCGGTAGTTGCTTTAGCTCCTGTTGCTGCTGCTGGAGCCATTGGATATGGGGTCTATAAGTTATTTGGCGGCGGAGACGAAAAGCGGAAACGTCGTTAGCTATTAGCCTGGTAACAGTCGATCTAGCCTCCGAATCGCCCTCAGCTTAACCCTTCTCCTAGAGGAGAAGGGTTAAGCTGAGAACAGCAGCAATGCCAATGATTGTCGATTTAATTAGTGTTAGCTAAATTTTCCCTCATTGTTCTTTCAAAAAGGTCTATGTATGAAGGCTAGAAGGTGAAGTAAAAACTCTAAACACATCTAAAAACCAAGTTCATGCTCTGCAAGACATGACAGTGGGCTTAAACTGATGCTTGCTGCCGTTGATAAAGCGACCAATACAGACCCTTTGATCGCAGCAACTGATCGTGAGTCCCTTTCTCAGCAATCACGCCTTTTTCCATCACCAGAATTAAATCTGCCTTCTTGAGGGGTGCGAAGCGGTGAGCAATTAGGAAGACCGTGCGATCGCTCGCCACTTGCTGAAGATTGTGCAGTACTTGTTGTTCGGTCTCACTATCAAGCGCACTCGTTGCTTCATCCAACACCAGCACCGGAGCATTAGACAGAAACAGTCGGGCTAAGGCAATTCGTTGACGTTGGCCTCCCGAAAGCGCTGTGCCTCGCTCTCCTGTGTTGGTCTCATAACCCTGAGGCAGTTCGCTGATAAAGTCATGGGCAACCGCGAGTCGAGCCGCTTCTACTACATCTTCGGCGCTAATATCTGGGCGTCCAAGAGTAATGTTGTCAACGATCGTCCCGTTGAAAATTAGATCTTCTTGCAAGACAACGCCCATTTGACTCCGCAATGAATGTAGATCGACGCTCTTGACATCAAATCCATCGACTAAAATTCGACCCGCCTCGGGTAAATAAAGCCGTTGCAACAGTTTAGACAGCGTACTCTTCCCTGAACCGCTCCGGCCGACCACACCCACTAGCATTCCAGGCTCAGTCGTAAACGAAATGCCTTTTAGAACAGGTTCTTGATTAGGGTTGTACCGGAAGAACACTTGATCGAACGTCACTTGTCCCTTAAGCGGCGGCAAGACCAATCCTGATCCCGGCTCCGCTTCAGGGGGAACGTTGAGAATATCTCCAATTCGATCGACCGATAGCAACACCTGCTGCAAGTTCTGCCAAAGCTGAACTAATCTCAACAACGGACCTGTCACCCGTCCCGACAACATCTGAAACGCAACTAGCTGACCGATGGTTAGGTTTTGCCCAATCACCTGATGCGCCCCGACCCAAAGAATCAGCAGATAGGAAAAATTCGTGAGAAAGTCAGCTAAGTTGTTGCTGATATTCGACGTTGTAGAGGCTTTAAAGCTGGTGCGAATGTAGCGAGCAAATAGTCCTTCCCAGCGATCGCGCGAGGGTTTTTCCGCCGCGTGCGCTTTGACCGAATGAATCCCTGTCACCGTCTCGACGAGGAACGACTGACTATCGGCACTGCGGTTAAACGTCTCGTTCAGCCAGTTTCGCAAAATTGGAGTTGTCGTCAGCGTCAGTGCCGCATACAAGGGCAACACGGCCAGCGCCACAGCCGTCAGCGGAATGCTGTAGAAAAACATCAACGCCAAATACACGACCGAGAAAATCGAATCCAGTACAACCGTCAGCGCCGTTCCCGTCAAAAACTGACGAATGTTTTCTAACTCCTGAACCCGCGCCACGGTATCTCCCACCCGACGAGATTCAAAATAAGCCAGAGGCAACCGCATCAAGTGACGAAACAATTGCGCCGAAAGACTCAGATCCAAGCGGCGGGCAGTGTGCGTGAAAATAAATAGGCGAAGAATACCTAGAACCGCCTCAAAAATCGCAACACCCAGTAGCGCGAACGCCATGACATCTAGCGTCGAAACGCTACCTTGCACCATGACGCGATCGATGACGACTTGAGTAATCAACGGCGTCGCCAAACCCACAATCTGCAATGTGATTGAGGCAACAAGTACCTCGATCAGCAGCCCGCGATATTTCCACACCGCAGGTAAAAACCAACTGAGGTTAAACCGCTCCTGCTTCTGAATCGCCTCGACTTGCCAAAGTGTCCCGTTCCAAGATTGCTGCACCGCCGAGCGATGCATCGCCTCACACGTCATGGTGGGATTCATCGGATCAGCAATGATCAAGCGATCGCCCCTGACGCCGTAAGCCACGACCCAATGGGGCTCACTATTTGGCGTTCCCCATTGCATCAGTGCCGGAAAATTCAGCAGCCGTAAGTTCTGCCAGGTAGACTCAATGCGCCGCAACTGTAGCCCCAATTTCTCAGCCGCATCGACTAAATTTGTGGGGCGTTGTCCTCTCAACTGCCGTTGCACCCACTCTAGCTGAGCCGGATTTTGCAGATGGTTGGCCACCATCGTCAGACAGGCCGCTCCCGGATTCATGCCCGAGACAAACGGAAAACTTGTGACAGGTTGGGGAGAAACATCGGTTTGGGGCTGGTAGCGAGCGCGCTGAATCGCCCAGAAGCGTTCAACATCAGCCGAAGACAACGATGCCCACGTCTCTGCCCTCCACTGTACGACAACGACATCATTACTTGCTGCCCGTGCCTTCCAGCCCGGCAGATCCAGCAAATCGCCTACCCATTCTCCGGGCTTGAGCAAAATCGTCTTTTCTTCTTCCGAAACCAGCCGGACTTTGCCACTCAATACCACTAATTGAAGCCCTGGCGTTTCTTCTGACCACAGCAATTGTCCTAACCGATACCGCCGAATGTCGGCTTTTGTTCTAAATTGGACTTGCTGATCAGGGCTGAGGAAGCACAGGGGCGGCGCTTCCCACGGAAGATTGGCGGTAATGTCGTTTGTAAGCATCTAACACTCAGAACTGGGGGACAGCAGATCAAAACGGTCGCGATTATTCTTCACCAACTTGCAGCTTGACGGTCATTTTCTGGATTTTCTCACCCATCCACCGATCAAACAACTCATTTCGCAGCATCTGGCTCAATTGAGAATTATCAAGTGATGCAGGCAACACTTGCTCGACTCGGAACAGCGCCCAGCGATCGTCGATTTCAAGCGGCCCAACCAGATCACCTTCATTAGCAGAATCGATCGCGGCTCGAACAACATCGGGCATGGTTCCCCGGCTAACGGGTCCCATCATGCCATTGGCAATGCGATCGTCCGCTACCGAATGCTCTCGTGCCAACTCTTCAAAGCTGGCTCCCTCCTTCACCTGAATTTTGAGTTCTTCGGCGAGATCCTGATTTTCTACCATGATGCGAGACAGCACCACGCGATCGAGAAAAACCTTGCGTTCAATAAAATACTCTTGCAGTTTCGGTTCAGTCGCAACTTGCTTAAGCTTTTCTGTTTTGAAGTTAGATGAAATTTGATTATGAAACGTGGAGTAGTCTAAACCATTACGATTAAGCCAGTCCTGAAACACTTTCGGATCGGTAAGCTGTTGCTGGAGGCGAAAATCAATGACGGCTTGCTCAATAACAGCAGGATTAATGGCTAAGTCTGCGCGGGTGTTGAGTTCTTGCTCTAAAACATACTGACGTAAAATATCGCCCAGGAAGCCTTGCAGCTTACCTGATGTTTGTAAATAGCGGAGGCACTGTTTCAGAGAAAGGGCTTCCTCATCGACTGTTAGAAAAGCTTTAGCGTCCATGAATGTCAATTCTGTGAGGGTCTAACTCAGATGGTATCTTGCCCAGGGCAAATGGGACTTTAATAAACATTTAGAGGTGGTTCAGGGATTTAACGTAAACCAATGTGATTAAACTCTAAAACCCGCCCATTTCGATTCAGCAATTTCAACCAATTGCTAAAACTTTCTAAAAGAGTTTGACTGCCCTTACCGAACATGTTTGAGTATTTGAACGGAGAATGACAAAAATTGACCTAAGTAGATTCTCTATAACTAATTGCTTTCATCAGGATTAAATGAGAAGTCTTTGCTTCTGGGAGAGGGTCACATCCTTAATTTGAGGCTGCATTACAATCCCTAAGATTTGTCCCCGTTATTCGCTAAAATCGTGAATAGATCTAAACTCCGACCGGAAAACCGGAGTTTTATGGCATGATCAGTTAGTAACTATCTGCGATCGCAAAGGAAAACAAGAACATTATGGCTCTCCGACTTGGCGACACCGTTCCCAACTTTACACAAGACTCCTCTGAAGGAACCATCGATTTTTACGACTGGGCTGGTGATAGCTGGGTTGTACTTTTCTCCCACCCCGCTGACTTTACTCCGGTTTGCACAACCGAACTAGGCCAAGTAGCAAAGCTCAAGCCTGAATTCGACAAGCGCAACGTCAAGACGATCGCTCTGAGCGTCGATACCGCTGAGTCTCACCAAGGCTGGATTGGAGATATCAACGAAACCCAAAGCTGTAGTGTGAACTACCCGATTTTGGCTGATCCCGATCGCAAAGTTTCTGACCTCTATGACATGATCCATCCCAACGCTAATAATACGTTGACGGTGCGATCGGTGTTTATTATCGACAACAACAAAAAGCTGCGGCTCACCTTCACCTATCCTGCTAGTACTGGACGCAACTTTGAAGAAATTTTGCGGGTGATTGATTCGTTGCAATTGACGGACGACTATAGCGTTGCCACTCCAGCAAACTGGACAGATGGCGGCGATGTGGTAGTTGTACCGTCGATTCCGACAGATGCCGCACGGGAGAAATTCCCGAAAGGGGTGACAGAAGTGAGACCCTATTTGCGGATGACTCCTCAACCGAACCGTTAGAGGATATCGCTTCAGCGTTTTTTTACTGTGATTTTAGGGTGGGTGAGCAATGCTTACCCATTTTTTTGGTTTTTTAATGACTTTGGTTTTTTAATGACTTTGGTCTTTTAATAACATAGTCTTGCTTGCTAAACAGATTAGGTTCTACGGCAATTTACTTGACCCATTGCCCAAGAATCGTGTGAAACCTGAGACAATCTCCTGAGACACTCTAATCAATAAAACCAAGACCCTACTCCAATGAGAAAACCTTTGTTTCAACTCATAGGGTGGATAACCTGCTGTAGCGTTGTCATCCTGACGAAACCTGTGAGTGCCGAACTTGTAGCAAGGCAACCCGATTGTAGAGATCCGCAAACTCAGCAAGACATGAACCTCTGTGCCGCCAATGCATCGCAAGCCGCTGATCGCGCCCTCAATCAGGTATATCGACGAGTTCAGTCAGCCTACGATCGCACCGCATTGGGAAATCTGTTGGTCGAGGCTCAACTCGCGTGGATTAAATTTCGAGATGAAAACTGCAAATTTGCCCAGCAGAGATATGCAGGGGGTTCGATTGCGCCCATGATAGAGCAGAGTTGTATTGAACGGCTGACTCGGCAACGGACTGAAGAACTAGAAAGCTTTTTAGAAAGAGGATGAGCGGCGTTGTTCGGCCTGTCGAACATTTTGGGAAGAGGAGCCGAGTTGTTCAGCGTCTCGAACGTAGCCCTCAAACGCAATCTCCTCTTCCCGAATCGCACCAGACACAATTCTCACTGTCCGTTGGCTCAAAGCAGGGAAAGATCCAGTTTCAGGCTCTATGACGTAGATCCCTTCCAGTAGCTGAAGTTGAAATTCTCCCTGATTACCTGTTCTAATGCGTACACGCTGGGTGCGGTCTAAGCTAACGACATTCAGTGTACCCACATAAGGACGGGCAACGCAATCGGTCACAGATGCAACCGAGCAGATGGGTTTAACCGTTACTTGACCTCTAATTCCCCCTACCGCGCCCGTTGGAGTAGGTTCATAACGCCGGATTGTAGATTGAGGTTGACGACGGCGGGGCGGAAGCTGAAAGGAGTCTTGATCTTTTTGGCGGACTTGGGGAGTCGCGTCGATCCGTCGTTGACGAACCTGCGGAATCCCATCCGCTTCTTTCTGGCGAATTTGGGAGTTGAAGTTTGGCTGAACAAAGTCTGGCGATCGCTGCGTCCTTAATGGATCTCGCGTTGCTCCTAGGGAATTTGAAGTGGTTCCTGATGGAAGTTGGAACGGTCCTAGCGGAGAGGAATTGAATTGCGACGGTGACCCCTGTGTTGTTTGCAGCGGAGTTAGCCTAGTGGAAGATGGAATTGGATCAGCCGCAATGGTGTCACTCGCCGCTAAAGCGCTTGACGCCAACAAGGAAGCTAAGAAAACGCCGGATCGAAGTGAGTTACGCATCCAAAAAACCTCTAGAACAGTAGCGTTCCATCTCAATGAAAAGAATAGCAAGTCACTGTTCTAGAAGGGGCAAACTTCACGAACTTTTGATGAAACTTTCATCAGTTATGGATTTACATAGATCAAGCTCATAGACTTACGGTTAAACGTCCTGGCTGTCCAGCACTGCCGTGAAGCTTGACGCCGCGATCGTTGGCCGCTAAGTGCCGGATAATTTTGTAAACTGCTTCTGCCTCATCAGGCGCACCTGCTTTAGCTGCTAGGGCGTCTATCGTAATGGGGCCGCTTTCTTGTTTCAACGCCTGAATCACGTTGCGCTGCAACTCCAAAATGACTGCCGCCGCCTTTTTACCCGCTTCGACACCCGGTTGGTGATAGGCATTGACATTGACTAAAAAGCCGTAAAGCCCCACGGCGCGTTCGTACAGCGCGATCAGGGCGCCAACGTGACGGGGAGTTACTTCCGGGATCGTCACGGTAATCGAGTCGCGATCGTTGTCATAAATAGCTTTGCGCGTGCCTTGGAGTAAGCCCGATAGATAGTCTCCCGAAGTCACACCTGGCTCGACTTCAATGGCGGAAGTAACAGGCGTACCTTGGCGATCGTGCAAAACTTCGATAAACGTGAGAAAGAAATTTGGGACGCCTTCTCGGAGTTGCTGCACATAGGCATGTTGATCTGTTGTGCCCTTGTTGCCATAGACAGCAATGCCCTGATGAACAACGTTTCCGTCTAGATCTTTCTCTTTACCGAGCGACTCCATTACCAATTGCTGAAGATATCGACTAAAGAGAAGCAGGCTATCTTTGTAAGGCAAGACCACCATGTCTTTCTCGCCCTTGCCGTTGCCTGCAAAATACCAAGAGAGCGCCAGCAGGGCAGCAGGATTGTCCTTCATTTTGGGCACACGAGTGGCAACATCCATTTCCTTGGCACCGGAGAGCATCGCTTGGATATCAGTGCCTTGCAAAGCGGCTGGAAGTAGACCGACCGCCGAAAGTTCTGATGTTCGTCCACCAACCCAATCGTGCATTGGAAACGTCGTCAGCCAGCCTTGAGATTTGGCGAGTTTGTCGAGTTCGCTACCGTATCCGGTCACGGCTACCGCGTGCCTGCCAAAGTCTAGGCCCTGATGCTGATAAGCGCGCTGAGCTTCTAACATGCCATTGCGGGGTTCAGGCGTGCCGCCGGACTTGGAAATGACGAGAACGAGTGTGCTTCGCAGACGATCGCCCAGCCCGGATAAGATCCGATCGAAGCCTGCGGGATCGGTGTTGTCAAAAAAGTGGATCGCCATCAGTGGCGATGCGGCAAGCGCTTGAGACACAAATTGCGGTCCTAACGCTGATCCGCCGATGCCGATCGATAGAATATCGGTAAATTTCTCGGCTTGGGGAGGACGAATTTCACCGAGATGAATTTTGCGTGTAAAAACTTCAATGTCTTGAATCGTTTGAATAATGTCTTGTTTGAGGTCTTCGTTGGGTGCAAGGTCAGGATCGCGCAGCCAGTAATGGCCGACCATACGATGTTCGTCAGGATTAGCGATCGCGCCTCCCTCTAGAGCTGCCATGTCTTGAAAGGCTTTCTCAAACTTAGGTTGCATCTGCTCAACAAAGCGATCATCAAATCGCATCCGGCTGACATCGAGATACACCTCCAAGCCGTCATGGTAGTAAAGCCAGTCTTGGTAGCGTTGCCAAAGTGCCGCAGCATTCATATCAAAGCCCCTTGCGTCATTTCTCTGTTCAGTTTATAAGCGCAACGTTCAGTTTATAAGCGCAACAGACACCGAACTAGGGACTAGAGGGGGAAATTTAAGAAATTTGTCACATCGTGCCACCCAAGGACGGCCTTTCTAGACGGTTGGCTTGGGCAGAATTCGTAAAAATTTGATGATCTGTCCCGTGATCTCAACACTAATCAAATAGGCGTCGATTGTAAATCGATAAAAAATCTCGCTTGTGCCTAGCGGTTGAAATTCTGCTAATTCTTGCAGTTGGCCAGTTTGGAAAAACTCGTTAAATACAAACTGCTGAATGCGCTGAAAAGCTGCTGTTTCTAAGCCTTTTAGATCCAGGAGAAAGGCGCGATCGTAGCGGACTTCAAGCCGTGACGGGAGAATCGTGCCTCCCATTGTCAGAGGTTTGGTGATGTTCATAGGGTACGGGGTGCGCTCTGGAGGAGGGGCAGGAGTCGAATTGCTTCTTCGCGGGTAAGTGTATCGCCGGGGTTGTGAGCGCGTTTGGCGGTTTGAATGGCTCTTAGCATGTAGAGATCGCAGTAGAGCGGTTCGAGGACTCCCCACAGAGTTTCTAATTCGTCATCAGAGAGCTGATCAATCAGATTGTGAGCGCGACTACGAAGGAAGTTCATAAGGGCAGAGGAGAGCAGGTGTGCCAACGAACGCAGGCGAGGTGTGGTTTCAGAGTGCCCATTGCTCCAGCCGAAATTGCGCTAAACTGAGCCGCCTTCGTAAGCTTTCGTAGCAATTTCTACGGTTCGTGTTCCTCATTACGATAGGATTTCAGAATCGTTCATTGCTACCTCTGTGTTCAACTATCTGTTCTCGTTTGACACGGGCATTATTGGCTATCTCGTCTTTCTGATCACGTCGGTTGCCCTGTATGGGCTGTTCAGCCTGGGACTCAATCTCCAATGGGGCTACACCGGACTGATTAATTTTGGTCATGTCGCATTCATGACCGTGGGGGCCTATAGCACGACTTTGCTCAGTTTGGCGGGTGTGCCATTGCTAGTCGCAGTTCCGATTGGAGCGATGTTAGCGGCATTGCTGGGGTTGCTGATGGGGTTTTCGACACTGCGATTGAGGGAGGATTATCTCGCGATCGTGACGATTGGCGTGTCGGAACTCGTGCGATTAGTTGCATTGAACGAAGGATGGCTCACCAAAGGCGCGTTTGGGGTGCAAAGTTTTCCGCTGCCCTTGGAGAATTTTCGTCCGACCGTCGCGACCCGGATCGGTATGGTTGCTGTGATCACCGTTATTTTTGGGCTGGCGCTGTGGAAGTTAGGCAGGCGGTTTCTTCACCAACTTCGAGGCGCAAAGAATTTGCAGAAGCAGATGGTGGCGATAGGCTCTGGGCTGTTGGTACTGCTGGGAATTCGGCTTTGGCTCGTCAGTGCGATCGCGCTTTACAATTTCCGCAGTAGTCCAGCAGCCAATGGTTTGCTGTTCGTGTCGCTGATCACGGTAGCGATCGTCTTTTGGGCGCTAGAACGAGTGGTCAAATCGCCGTGGGGACGGGTGCTAAAAGCCATTCGGGAAGACGAAGAAGTCGCGAAAGCATTAGGTAAAAATGTGTTTGCTTACAAACTGCAATCGCTGATGCTGGGGGGCTTTATTGCGGGCATTGCGGGCGCGTTTTTTGCCTGGCAGTTGAGTACCGTGTACCCGACCAATTTTGAACCCCTGGTGACGTTTCAAGCTTGGATTATCATGATTCTGGGTGGTGCTGGAAACAATGCCGGAACGCTGTTAGGTGCGGGAATTTATTGGGCGTATACGGCCTTAACACGAGACTTAGAACGGCTCCCGATCGCCGCGGATCAGGTGGGCGCACTGCGAATTATGGTGATCGGCTTAATTCTCATGGTGCTGATGATCTGGCGTCCTCAAGGCGTGTTAGGCAATAAAGACGAACTGACCCTCGGTAAGTAAGTAACCTTGGGAAGTAATTAAGAAGACGTAATTGGATTGAAGCAAAGCACGATGACTGACCTTTCCAAATCGCCCATGCCGGTTCTGTCTGCAACAGGATTGATGAAAAGTTTTGGTGGCGTAAAAGCGGTAAATGATGCATCGATTGAGGTAGCCCAAGGCAGCATTACTGGATTAATTGGCCCAAATGGAGCCGGAAAGACAACCTTGTTTAATCTATTGTCAAACTTCATCGAACCGGATCAGGGGCGCGTGTTGTTTGATGGAGAGCCAATTGAGCGATTGCGACCCTACCAAATTGCTCAACGAGGCCTGACTCGTACGTTTCAGGTGGCGCGGGTTTTATCGCGGCTCTCGGTGATGGATAACATGCTGTTGGCCGCGCAGCAGCAAACTGGGGAGAAATTTTGGAGTACGTGGTTTCTGCCGGGACGCATTGCCCAAGAAGAACGAGACGCCCGCGATCGCGCTTTAGAAATCCTCGAATCGGTCGGACTCGCGGCGAAAGCCAACGACTATGCGGGTGCATTATCTGGCGGACAGCGCAAACTGTTAGAGATCGCGCGGGCGCTGATGACACGCCCAAAATTAATTCTGCTCGATGAACCTGCGGCGGGGGTGAACCCGACGTTAATCAAGCAAATTTGTGAATACATTACCTATTGGAATCGCCAAGGTCTCACCTTTCTCGTGATTGAACACAACATGGACGTGATTATGTCGATCTGCGATCGCGTGTGGGTGTTAGCAGAAGGTAAAAATCTCGCAGAAGGGACACCAGCGGAAATCCAAACCAATTCTCAAGTTCTAGAAGCGTATTTGGGCAAGTAAAGTCATGGCTTCGGCTTTCCTAATTACAAGTTCCGAATTTTGTCCGAATTTTGTATTGCGAAGTAATCGCGCTACCATCGAGAAGATTCTGAGTTGTTGACAACACACTTTTTCAACCACGATTTCTCATGGAGCAAACTACTCTGCCAACAGAGGTTATTCTGAATCATCCAAAGCAGTCCCTTGGAAACGTACATCTCGATTGGTCTCCGCAACCGGGCACATACTTTGATTTAGAGGGTCAGACGTATACGGTTTTAGAACGTCGGCATCGCTATCAGTTGAGGTCTGGACGCTATCGATTGCACAAAATTGCTATTTACGTTCAGAAAACGCAACATCCGGTAGAACGGAGTTTAGTTGCAGGGCGTTGGGTGTTGGGCGATGCAACCTGCGCGTATAGTGCGCGATCGGAGATTGTGCGATGTGCAGTGAATCCAGAAGGGCCGTGTGAAGGATGCCGCTATTACGATCCTGCGTAGGCAATTCGGTTGAATTACGCCTTCACGTGTTCATTGACTGGTAACGTTCATCCACTGGTCACCTGTTCGCCCACTTCTAACCGCACGCCGTTGGCAAAATCCCACCCGGACTGAGCGCGTTTACCAGCTTGCTGAACATCCCTTAGCAACAATAGTCCGTCTCCCGTTTGCACGACCGCTCCACGATTTTTAAGAATCGCCACAATCGTTCCGAGTGGAGCTACCGTTTCGGATGGGTCTATTGAAGTCAAACTAGAGGTTTCTTGCTGAAGTGTGGCAAACTCTGACGGAAGCTGGGTTAGCACCGTGGGGTCTAGGGGAAGGGTTGCCATGACTTTAAGCGCACTGCCGCGAAAGGTCGTAGTGCAGTTGGGAAAGAACCCCCGGATTTGATTGTGCAACGCGATCGCACTCTTCGACCAATCCAACTCATAATCAGTTTTTTTAATTAGTGGCGCGTAAGTTGCTTCAGCATCATCTTGTGGAATCGGCTGAAGTTCTTGATTTTCTAGCTTCAGTAGAGTCTCGATTAAGAGATCGGCTCCGAGCGTGGAAAGCTGAGCGGCGAGATCGGGGGCGGTGTCGAGGGGCGCGATCGCAACGGTGGCTTTTAGCAGCATTGCGCCCGTATCCATACCCGCATCCATCAACATTGTGGTGATGCCCGTCTCCGCTTCACCGTTGTAGAGGCACCACTGAATCGGCGCGGCTCCTCGATATTTCGGCAAAATCGAGCCGTGGACGTTCACACAGCCCAAACGCGGCATGTCGAGAATCTGTTGCGAGAGAATTTGTCCATACGCGACGACGACAAACGCATCCGCCTCGGTTGCTCGAAGTTTTTCTAGAGTTTCTTCGTCTTTTTTAAGGCGATGGGGCTGCCACACCGGAAGCTGATGCGATGTTGCAATGGCCTTAACCGGAGACGGCGACAATTCGCTTCCGCGTCCCCGTCGCTTGTCGGGCTGAGTGACGATCGCAACGACATCAAACCTAGAATCTGACAGCAAGGCTTGGAGTGTGGGAACGGCAAACTGCGGCGTTCCAAAGAAAACAATCTTCATGCAGAGGGACTTTGGCGTAAGGCGATACCCTTTAGTATGAAGCCAATACCCCATTACGTTTTCACCTTTTTGAGATGAAGCCTAGATTTGCAGATATAGAAACGTGGCAACAGGCAGAAGTGCTGATGCAGCCTGCGTTTATCCGCCTGATTGATAATCTTCGCAAGCAGTTAGACGAAACGACGTGGAAAGGGACGTATCGCGATGTTTTGGTGTGGGCAGATGGAATTCCTGAGGATGTAAAGGCAACGGTAGCGGGGCTGCAAGAGCAGCTTAAAACGGCTTCACCGGAGCAAACGGTTGAAATTGAGCAGTCTTTGTCGCATCTTCCGAATCCTTATCCAGGCTATGAATTGCAATTAGAGCACAACGATCGGCAGGTGACGGTTGATCTGTGGGAACTGTGCTACAAAATTTGTTTTCAAACCGATAATCAACCTTTAACCGACGATCGCCCGGTTGAGGTAGACACGAGTTTGATGGATGAAGCAGGCGAGGTGGATTGGAATCAATTGGATGACAAAACGAAGCGGCTTGTGTCAGAGATTTTTGATAACTTGCCCGTATGATCCGTGAGGCAGCGTTCATCTAAATTCTATCCAACTACAATAATCCTGCTTCTCGAACCATTGTTGCTGCTACTTCCTGACCATACACCTGAAATAGGATCTCGTATAACCACTCCGCTGAAAAATAAGGCTCCCTTTCAGGATTATCTTGGGGAGTATCTTCAAACAACTGATGCAAGAAAGAGTGGATTTGTTCGTCTAAACTGGGGACTAACGTTTGAAGGATGTCCATAAACTCCGGTACTCCTCCTAGAATTGCTAGTCCTGCTTCGAGGATTTTGATTCCCCATTTACCATTAGCAGAGAAAATTGTTGTGTAGTGACCAAAAACATTCATACCTAACCGAGCACCAATTAGCTTTTCACTACCGGGTTCTCCCGCATAGCTTTCTTGCAATTCTGATAAAGGAATGTAGCAGTGATTTGGCTCATCCAGCGCTCTCCAATCAAGCGTGATGTAACACCCTTCGTCTCCGAGTGCAGTAGCAGCAGCAACTAAAGCGTCTACTGGAAGTGCTTCCTCGAAGCTGCTAAAACAGGGATAAATTACCTTTCGAGCAGTAATAGTAGGTGAGAACCACTGACCTGTGGAAGCATAATCAGCAAATACTTTCTGTAAAGCAGGTTCTGCTTGAACTTGAAATTCGCAATCATTCAGACTATACATATCCTTACCAAGCAGCGCACTAGCTATACCTTGCCCCGATCGCGCCTTTACTCCTCATCAAACTCCGGCGACCATAGCTCTTCAATCTTCACCTCCCATCCGGGCAGAAGTTCTGGAATCGTCAGCATCTCTCCATCTTTCAGCACGATTGGTTCCTGCTGAGAGCGGCGAACTTCAACCCAACGCTGCTCTGGGTTAATCAAAATTCCAACTCTTGTTCCCAACGCCAAAAATTCGTCAATCTTCTCTCTCAGCTTTGTTAGGCTATCGGTGGGCGACTTGACTTCTACCATCAAATCAGGAGCAAGCTCAGCAAAACTGCGTGGACTCCGACGTAACCGCCTTGCCTCTACAAACGAAACATCTGGCGCGCGAGTATCGGAGTTTGGCAGAGTAAATCCAGCGCTAGACCCTGTTATACGCCCCAAGCGTCGCTCATCCACCCAATTGAACAACTTTGCTGACATGCGCGTAGCAACCTCATCCGACTCGTATCCCGATGGACTCATAATCACGATTTCTCCGTTTACCAACTCCAATCGGTAGTCGGGATATTGTGCCTGCACGATCTCAAGGTCTTTAGCAGTTAAAAGCATAGAGCCTCCGTTAGCCTCTCTATTATTTTACTAAAGCGCACTCGTCGTACGACAAGGGCATTAGCATGGCTATGCTGAAGATATGTAGGACAATCGATAAAACGCTAAACTCACAGCCATGACTCAGGATCAAACCCTTAATGCAGAACTTGAAGCCATAACCTCTGGCGTTGCTGTTTACGATCGCAGCGCTTGGGGACGCATTGAAGTATCCGACGCGGATCGGCTGAGCTTTCTGCACAACCAAAGCACCAACGACCTCAAACTCCGCAAACCGGGAGAAGGCTGCGATACAGTGTTTCTCACATCTACAGCACGAACAATCGATCTAGCAACGGCTTATATGCTCGATGAATCCGTCTTGCTGATGGTGTCACCTGGAATGACCCAGAAGATTATGTCGTTTCTCGATCGCTACATTTTCTTCGCCGATAAAGTGAAGCTAACGGATAGAACAGACCAAACGTTTGCCTTCAGCTTGCTCGGCCCACAAAGTCACGCCCTGCTTGAGAAGCTGGGAGCCGCAGAGATAATTGGGCAACCTTACGGAACGCATCGGGTCTTCACGATTGCTGGACAGGAAGTAAGAGTGGCGGTTGGAAGCGGTTTAGTCACGGAAGGCTACACCTTGATTGCGCCTGCTGATCTTCACTCTGCTTTAGTCGAGGCGGGCGCGATCGCAATTAGCGATCGCGCTTGGAACTATCTCCGCATCCAACAAGGTCGTCCTATGCCGGGACATGAACTTACCGATGATTACAATCCTTTAGAAGCGGGATTATGGCACACCATTTCATTTAACAAAGGCTGCTACATTGGGCAAGAAACGATCGCCAGACTCGATACGTACAACGGAGTCAAGCAACAACTGTGGGGAGTCCAACTCGATCACCTTGCTGAAGTCGGCACAACTGTAACCGTTGAAGATACGAAAGTCGGAACGCTCACCAGCGTGGTTGAAACCCAATCTGGCGCGATCGCTCTCGCTTACATCCGCACGAAAGCAGGCGGCGCAGGCTTGGAGGTGAAAGCGGGCGAGAGTCACGGCGAAGTGGTCGATTTGCCCTACCTTTCGCGCTCAGTGCAAGGCTCAGCTTCACAGGAACCGCTGCAAGCTTAAGCTTGCGATTCTTTCAATGCCGTTGAACTGTGCCATTGAAACTGGATGAGTCCAATCAGAATCAGCACTAAAAGTCCCATCAACACAACCGGAGCGAGAAATCCGCCTAGTCCAATCAGAGCGATACAGGCGATCGCGGCCAACATCCGTCCGCCGAGAATTCGATTGGGTAGCGATCGCGGGGCTGCCCACTGAACCGCACTCAGTCCAATCAGATACAAGCTAATTCCTCCACACAGAACGGTGCGGGTTGCAAGGCTTAACTGTCCTACGTCTACGCCTTCGATCGCCGACTGAATCCCAACTCCAGAAGCAACAATCCCGGCAAACACCAAAACATGACTGTAGCCATAAACAAATGATTTCAACAACGCTCGTTTCTGATTGCTTCGGAGCGCTTGGTTGATCACTGAATCTTCTGCACATTCAAAATACAGCCACCATAAGCTCACGGCGGCAATGAACCCACTGATTGCGGTCAAGGTTTCTTGCCATTGCCATTTAATGTCAGACACTCCGCTTGCCACGGCAAGGATCGCTTCCCCCAAAACAATGATCACAAATAGCCCAAACCGTTCGTCCATATGCGACACCTGAACCGGCACCGATCGAATCGTGGCGTAGGTAATCGGACCATTGCTAATCTCAATTAGCAGGGCAATGCCCCAAAGAACGAATCGAACCGGAGGCGGCAGCACGATCGAGGCAAGCCACAGAACGAGCGCGATCGCAAAACTGAGCGTGTAGCGCTTCGTGAGTTCTCGCGATTCGGGAACCAGTCGCCACGCCTGAAAATATAACCCGACGATCACAAAGCGCAACGCTGCATAGACGGACGCGAACTGAGCTGATCCGTTTTGCAACGCTTCTGGAATGGTTAATCCCAGCACAATCATGCCAAACATGACGCCCAGCATAATTAGGCGATAAAATCCTTGCTCAACGTCAAACTGATCCGCGTAATAACTAAAGTCAATCCACAGCCACCAGATTGGAACAAACAGGACAGCGAAACTAACGATGCCCGTCCAATCGAGATGGTCGTGAAGAAAGTGCGCCAGTCCTGCGATCGCTACAACAAACACGAGGTCAAAGAAGAGTTCCAACCAAGTCGCATGACGGCTAGTTCGCAGTTCTCCAGGATGATTGTTAGTTTCGCTTTCTCCGACGTAGAGCCGCAGGGATCGTCGCTGGGGTCGATTCATTCTACTTGCCTCAACGCTGAGTTCGTTGTTAGAAAAAGACAGGAGACACCTCTTTACCTAGCTTTGAAAAAGCTGTGCAACTCTCTTTTAAAGAATTAGTAAAAAACTAGCCCTATGCTAAAACGGGTTCCACCGAAGCGCAACTCTTCTCTATCAGAAGGAACGGTAGCGATCGCTAAGGCTTCACCAAGCTTAGTTTCTGATCGGGTAATCCAACGGACTTCCCAAAGCGAACCCCTTCAGAGCTTAGTAAAGCCATTTTCTTCAAAGTTGTGCTTTGCGCTGATTCTGTGAAGCTTGGCAGAGCCAATCGCGTAAGGGCTTGCTCTAACTGTGAAATTTACGATACAGCATCGATTGAATCGGGCGTCCATTGATTAAGTGACGAGTTTTAATTGCGTCTACCTCTTCAGGCGACACCCGACAATACCAAACCTGCTCTGGCAATACGAGTACCATTGGCCCGTTCCCGCATTGCCCAAGACAGCGACTACTCTCAATTTCGACCCCTGCGACGGGATGGGCTTGAAACGCAGCGAGTACCTTAGCGGCTCCCAGTTTGCGACACGACTTATTCTGGCAAATTCGCACGCATTGTGGCTCTAGTCCGATCCTCATGAGTCAGCTTCAATTCGGTAACAATCCCTTCGATGCTAACCAATCTCGGTTAAATAGTTTGGACTGATAGCGACTGCCGCCATCACAGAGAGCCGTGACGATCGTATGGCCGGCTCCCATTTGTTTTGCCAAGACAAGGGCTGCCGCGACATTAATTCCTACCGAGCCGCCCATAAATAAGCCGTCTTTCTCCATCAGTTGGTAGATCACCCGAATCGCTTCGCGATCGTCAATCTGAATCGCATCATCGACCGGCGCACCTTCCATATTTCCGGTGATGCGGCTATTGCCAATGCCTTCGGTGATCGAACTGCCTTCAGGCTTAATCTCGCCGGTTTTCACGTAGCTATACAGCCCACTTCCCATTGGGTCAGCCAGCACGCATCGGATGTTCGGATTCTTTTCTTTGAGAAACATCGATACGCCAGCGTAGGTTCCGCCTGTCCCGGTTGCAGTCACCCAGGCGTTAATGTTGCCGTCAGTTTGCGCCCATATTTCTGGAGCGGTCGTTTTGTAGTGTGCCTCACGGTTGGCAAGATTCTCGAACTGATTGGCCCAAACTGCGTTGTCCATTTCTGCCGCAATTGTGCCTGACAGTTTGACGTAGTTGTTCGGGTCTTTGTAAGGGACTGCCGGAACCGTGCGAACTTCGGCACCCAAGGTTCGCAACAGGTCAATTTTCTCTTGAGATTGAGTATCAGGAATGATAATTAGACACTTGTAGCCCTTGGCGTTACAGATGTGGGCAAGTCCAATTCCTGTGTTGCCTGCGGTTCCTTCGACTACCGTTCCTCCCGGTTTGAGTAAGCCTTTTGCTTCGGCGTCTTCAATGATGTAGAGGGCAGCCCGATCTTTAATCGACCCGCCTGGATTGAGAAATTCTGCTTTGCCTAAAATTTCACACCCAGTTTCATCACTAAAACTATTGAGGCGGATGAGTGGCGTATTGCCGACTGCACTTACAAATCCACGTTTGATATCCATGCGATCGCGTCCTGCGTGTTTCCCTAGTTAAATTCTGGCGCATTACGAGCAATCTTTCAGGGCTTGACCTGCCAATCGTTGGGTGAAATCCGCTCCTAACTTACAAATTTTTAGGAATGCAGAAGTTCTACCAAACTTTGCTTAGCTTTAGAACGAAGTTGGGCAACACGGGGTCTGCGCTCACCGTTTCAGGATTCTCTAAACATTCCACGGCTTGTTCTGGTCGGTAAATGTAAACTGTTCGCTGCTTGCGATCAATTAATAAGCCCAACCGAAATCCTGGTTCTTGCGCGTACTCTTCCATCTTTTCCTGCAAAGGTTTGAGGTTGTCGGAGGGAGATCGTAGCTCGACGACAAAATCAGGACAGATCGGAGCAAACTTTTGCTGCTGTTCTGGCGTCAAGGTGTTCCAGCGCTCGATCGTAATCCAAGCTGCATCAGGAGAACGATCTGCCCATGTCGAAAGCTTAAAGCCAGCGCTAGAACTGAATATCATTCCTGTCCCATCTTGTTCAGACCATACCCATAGCTGACCCAAAATACCTGCTTCTCGATTTCCAGTCTCTGAACCTGCGGGGGGCATAATTGAAATTTCTTCATAGCGATCGCGCTCAATTTGCAGGTCACGGTTAAACCGACAGAACTCAAAAAACTGATCATCGGTCATCGCAAGGACGGAGGGCGGAATACGCACAACTAATGACGACGAAAGCATAATGATTTCCTGTGAATGAAAGATTGGGATAGAAGATTCACGTGGAGCTTCATGTCTATCTTAAGGAATTGCGATCGAGCGGAGTAGTCGATCCACGATCGCACTCGATCGCCGTCCGCCTGCCGAAATGATGCGGTGAGACAACACATGCGGCGCAAGTTCTTTCACATCGTCTGGAATCGCGTAATCTCTACCTTCTAAAAATGCCAACGCTTGAACGGCTTTCTGTAGCGCCAGCGTTCCTCGCGGACTTGCACCCAGCGTGACTTCTTCATCTTGTCGGGTGGCTCGCACCAGGTTTAAGATGTACTGCTGCAACGAGAGTTCGACCGTGACCTGAGTACACAATCTTTGAAGCTGCTGCACGTCCTCTAAGCTGATGCAGGGCTGGAGAGCTTCGGGAGCAAACCCAGTGGAGAGGCGCTGTAGCATTTGCAGTTCCTCAGCTTCCGTGGGATAGCCGAGCGATAATGACAAAGCAAAGCGATCCATTTGAGCTTCAGGCAGCGGAAAGGTTCCCTGGTACTCCACGGGGTTCTGAGTGGCAATGACAAAGAAGGGTTCTGGCACTTTACGGGAATGACCATCGATCGTTACTTGGTGTTCTTCCATCACTTCGAGCAAGGCAGCCTGCGTGCGGGGGGTAGCCCGATTGATTTCATCGGTTAGCAAGATGTTTGCGAAGACTGGGCCTGCTAAAAATTCAAAGCTTCCAGTGCTGGGATTCCAAATGTTGGTTCCGGTCACGTCGCTCGGCAACAAGTCTGGTGTGCATTGCAACCGCTGAAACTTACCGTCAATGGATTTGGCTAACGATTTTGCCAGTAGGGTTTTGCCAACGCCGGGAACGTCTTCTAGCAAAGCGTGTCCCCCAGAGAGCAGGGCAACCAGAACCAAACGGATCGCCTCATGTT
The DNA here is from genome assembly GCA_019359275.1 of Myxacorys chilensis ATA2-1-KO14. Taxonomy (GTDB): domain Bacteria; phylum Cyanobacteriota; class Cyanobacteriia; order Leptolyngbyales; family Leptolyngbyaceae; genus Myxacorys; species Myxacorys chilensis. The sequence continues at coordinate 33,728 of JAHHHP010000001.1, forward strand.
TTCCAACGATCGCACGGTTCAAATTCTGAACGAGTTGCTCAATCCGGTCTCTCATGGCGAAAATCCTAGGGGTTGAAGAATCCTGTTGATCATACTCAGGGTTCCCGCCCTTGGCGCGCTCTAGCGTGTTGATTAAACGCGAAGTCGCTAAATCTGATTGGCGCGGTACGACGAAACGGCTAACGTCGTTCTTGCAACCTCGCAATCTGCACTAATTTGAGCTTGTAACTCTTCGAGGGAAGCAAACTTCTGCTCAGGACGAATGAATTCTTCTAGCTCAACAGTTAGCGTGTGCCCGTATAAGTCTCCTGTCCAATCGAGCAGATGAACTTCGATGGTCTGTGCCAAACCGTTTACGGTCGGACGGTTTCCAATATTCATCACGCCCAATAGCTCTTTTCCTGGCTCAGAAACTCTGACACCGTACACGCCTTGCCGAGGAACTAGCTTGTTGGCTGGCAGTTGTAGGTTTGCGGTGGGAAAGCCAATGGTGCGTCCAAGCTGTTGTCCCTTGACCACTTCCCCGACTAAACGGTAGGAGCGACCTAGCATCCGATTCGCCGTTTTCACGTCTCCACTAAGAAGCGCTTCCCGAATTGAGGAGCTACTGATGCGCTTGCCGTGAAAGGTGAGGAGAGGAACGATCGTGGTGCTGATGCCGAAGGTGGCCGCGATCGCGCTCAAATCTTCTGCTGTACCGAGCCGTTTGCAGCCAAACCGAAAGTCTACGCCGACGCTGACGTGCTGTGCCTGCATGTGTTGTACTAAGATCTCTTCGACAAACTGCTGTGGGGTGAGGGCGGCCAGTTCTTGGGTAAAGGGCAACATCACAAGTTGCTCAGCGCCCATTGCTTCGAGACAGGCGGCTTTTTCGTCGAGAGGTGTCAGCAGCGATCGCGGTTTCCCGGTAAAGAATTCGGTGGGATGAGGGGAAAAGGTGACAACGGTAGCGCGGTTGCCTGTTGGCATGTTGAGAACAGGCGAAATAACTTGGCGATGCCCTAGATGGATGCCATCGAAGTTTCCTAGGGCAACAGCAGTTGGTGTCAAGGCTGTAGAGGGGGAAGAAGTGATCCACACGCTTCACATTTTGACACATCTGGATCAGGAAAATCTAGAAAGATACGGAAAGAAACGAGACAAAGACCTTAAAGAGATATTTTTTGTAAGGAAGTTTTGCAGGTCGCTTGAGTAAGGTTGAATCGGGTTTGCAGGTTTGGTCGCGATCGCAGTAGGTTTGGTCGCGATTATCGTAGCGTTCGTCACGAACATTACGACTTTCGCCACGAACATTACGACTTTCGTCACGAATATTACGACCTTCGTCACGAACGTTGTAAAGTTTGCGGATCATTTCTCTTGGGCTCGATCGCGATCCTCGCGAATCAGAGCGGTACTGTCAAGCCATTGGGATTGAGGATTGAGGGCTTCTCGATCGCGGCGAATGTCGGCGAGAAGTTGGGCAATGGGAGTAGACGCACGATCTTGCGAAGTCTCGTGAAGCGAATTGCGGTGCTGGATTGCAAACGTTAACAGAGCGATCGCTTCTTCGCTCAGCGATCGCTGTTGTTGCGTGGCAAGCTGATGTAGGGACTGGTATAGCTCGTCGGGTAAGTCTTCCAGGTTTAGGGTTGCCATGAACTAGGATGCTACAGAGTTCTTTTAGCTTACTGCGATTCGCTTTGCGAAGCTCCAAAGGATCGCTCTTCTCATGAACTCTCCTACTCTGCTTTTAGGGATTATAGCGAGGCGATCGCATCAGACCTCGACAGCGCGATCGCAAGCACATTGGAAGCGATTGCGTCTCAATCTCCATTGTTTTGTCTCGTCTGTATTACACCTGCAAGGAGTTTCTCAACGGTTGCCACGTCGGGAGAACCGATGTGTTGTAGGATCTGCAGCGATTCTTGGAGATGAACGATCGCGGTTTCAAAGTCTCCGCCTGCTGCTAACAGTTGCGCCATATTCGCTACTGTAATAGCCTTGCCTTGCACATCCTCGATTTGCTCATAAATCACTAAGGACTCTCGGTAGCGCGCAATCGCCTTGTCTGCCTTACCTTGATGCGTATAGATGACTGCCATTTGGTGCAACACTCCTGCTTTGCCTTGCATGTTGTCGATTTGCTCATAGAGCACTAACGATACTTGGTAGAGCGGGATCGCCTTGTCTGCCTTACCTTGATTCGTGTAGATGACTGCCAATTGATGCAACGATGCCGCTATGCCTTGCACATCCCCGATTTGCTTATAAAGCGCTAAGGACTCTCGGTAGCGCAAGATCGCCTCATTCACCTCATCTCGATCCACGTAGATGTTCGCCATTTGGTGCAACGTCCTTGCTTTGAGGTGATTGTCTTCTGATGAGCAGTTAGCAAGAACTTGCTGATGCAGTTGTAAAGCAGTTTCAGACTCACCCAATTCTTTTTCTGCGATTGCTAGTTCAGTAAGAACCCCCAAGTGTTTGAAATCAGTCATTGTCTCTCGACAAAGCTTAACAACTTCTCGGTAACGGCTTTTGCGACGCCAATGATAAGCCAATGCATCTGCAATATTTCCTGCAATCTCTTCCACTTTCCCCAACATCGCCAACCGATGAATTTCTAAATCTTGCTCCTCCGTCGAACTCTCCGATTCTTCCCACCAAACTCGATACAGTTCTCGCGCAGCCCGTTCCGCCAGTTCCTCGTCCTCCGGCATCTCTAGCGGCAAAATGCGCGGCACTCTCACCTCACCTCCCGGAAACACCTCCAGCACCCCCAGCGCGATCGCTCGATCCAACCCCACACTGCCACACACTGCTTCAAAACACGATCGCGGCACAGACACCTCAAACACCAGTCCGTTCGCCAACGCCGATCGAGTCTCTGCACTCAACATCCCCAGCAACGTTTCCGCCAAAATATCTTCTCGAAACTCCGCCTGCGTCTTCTCCAACGCTTGCAGCACCGCATCGGCTGAAATCTCACACAACACCTTGTCTAGCCATTCCGCCAAGCGTGGATTTCCCCCCGCAATCCGTTCCGCCCTCTCTTGCAGAGCTTGCAACTGCGATCGTTCTTCTGGCAACGCCCTTGCGATCGTCACCGGAAAACTCAACTGCTTTCGCTTCTTGCCAAACTCCGCCCCATCCATTCCCGCCAACGGCTGCACAAACCACCGCCGCAACATCCCAGGGGCTCCAGCACATAGCGACAGGTCACAATCAACCGATGCTCCCGCCCCGACTGGACGATCGCCCACTCCAACGCCGCCCACACCCGCGCCACATCCGGCTTCAAGCGATAGGTCGAATCGATCGCCTCCAAATTAAACTCAAAATCATCCAGCACCATCAACAGGTCGCGATCGTACCCTTCCAACACCTGCAACAACCGAAACTTTAGCTCTGGCTGCTCTGGCTGCAAAATCTCAATCAAATCCGCTTGCCGACCGAGCTTATTCGATAGCGCACTCACCAAACGCGGCTCATCTAACTTGCCAATGATGGCGATTCGATCCTGCGGCAAGCGATCACAGATTCGCACCGCCAAACTGCTCTTCCCCAAGCCCCCCATGCCATGAATCCACACCCCAACCTTGTCAAAATCATTCTTTAGCGATCGCAGACATCGCTGCAACGGTCGCCGTCTACCCACAAACGTAAACCGAGACGCCACCTGCATCGTCCCCGTCACCGGATCGAGAAACTCCGTTTCCGCAAACTTCATACGCGGCTGTTTCTTCCGCCGCCGCTTTGGTAACACTAACGCCCCCGGAATGCGATCGCCCACAAACACCCGCAGCAAATGCCAATCCCGGCACTGATTTTCGTACAGCGTTTTATAAACAGCTGCGATCGCGCCGACCAAGTTCACACCCGCCGCCAACTCCCCATACAGCGCTTCTGCCGCCACCGTCGCGTCCGTATCCAGCACCGACTTTCCCCAACCCAAAACAGCCGTTGCCCCTGCCTGCACCAACGATTCCGAAAGCGATGCAACCCTGCCCTGCTGCGCCGACTGTCCACTCCTACAGCCCGACAAAAACACCACAGGCGGAAACTGTCCCCCAAACGAATCTACAATCTCCGTTGCCGTCGCCAAATGAGCATCACCTTCATCGGTTTCGGTCACAAAAACAGGCATTCCATCTGCGATCTCCGCGTGTCCTATTAGATGAAACACGTCGAAATGGTCGCGTCCATAATCGGTTACAAGCCGCCCCAACTCACCTAAACTGCCGCTCTCTTCCACCACAAGCTGCAAGCCCGCCCGCTCCGTCGCCTTGATGATACGCGACTCTTCCTGCTCAAAGTCCAGCACCTTCTGACTCTCCGGCGACGTTGCCATCAGCAGCAAATTCAATTCATACTCTCGATTGCGATCATCAACCCGCAACGCGGAGCGATTCCCCAACCACCGCACCGGAACAATTCCACGGCTGACCAGAAGCCCCGCCTGATCCGCCATTACTTCCCACGGCAAATGGGCGAACTTTTCCGAAGTTGCGATCGCCAACGCCTCAACGCCCTGCAACGCTCCAGCGAGAAACCGCTTCTCCCCATCCAACCAGTTGAACAGCCTTCGCCCCGTCCGCAAATACTCTTCCGGCAAACGGTTGAAATAATCCTGTTCAGCTAATTGGATCAGATCATCAATCTCACTGAGCAACAGCGCTCGGCTCTGATAGACATTGGGATTGTCAATAAAATAGCGAATCTCGGCTGTAGTCGGAGTGAGAAGCTGGAGGCTGAGATGCAAAATATTCATGAAAGAAGCAAGCGGGAGGCTTCTTTCCTTATACATGAAGAATTCGATCGACTCCGCTACAAATCACACTTCATCAAGAATGGCTTTAATCTGTTCGGTCGTGGCATTCTCTAGCAACAACCGTCGCACATTGCGCCCCACCAGCAACACCTTCTCCACCCGCATCCCCGACTTACCTTTCTGATACTCCTTGTACCACTTGCGGATTTGCTCTGCGATCGCAAGACTTCCGCCAACAATCCCTACGATCGCACCCACTGTTGCAAGCACCGTCTCTCGTTCTGCTTCTTCTACAGGCTCCCAAGTGCCATCGATTTCTGGCATAGCAAACAACTCGGTTGTGGCTGCAATCGCGTCTTTACCTTCCACCGAAATCTGGATCTCAGCCATTGTTTTGACACAAACTCATCTCAGCTATTATCACTGCGATCGCTAGAGAAATTAGCGACAGCGATCTAACCAGCTTTGATAGGTTTCCTGATGGCTCGGATTGTCTAGCTCAATCTCAATCCGAATCCGTTTACAGCCGTGGTTAGATTGACGCGCGATCGCATCCAACAACCAAGCGGCAGTTCGAGGAGACGAGACCTCGCCTCGCACCGTAGAACCAACAGTGGAGCCAGCCGTGATGGAATGGTTGGAGGGCACTTCTGATCCGAGAAGCTCTAAACCCTCAATCTCGCCCTGTGCTAAGTCAATCTCTGCCAGCCTGCGAGGGGAATCCCCAACCTGCTCAACAATCAACTTCTCGCGACGCACCGGAACTTGAACCATTCGAGTCTCAATTTCCTTGCGAACAACGACTTCACCCACCTTTTGTTTCTGATAATTAACCTTAAGGCGTTCTTCCAACAAGCGAATGGTTTCATCCTGAACAACGTTCTGTCTAAGCACATCTTGCTGTTCAACAACATCTTGTTCAACCAACTTAGGAAGAAGCGGTTCCTGCGGAGTTGTGCCTGTTGGTTGCTCCGTCATGGCAGACGCGGTTCCTGCGAAGTTACGCTCTGCGCTAATCGCTTGCGGATCTGCCAGTGAATGACGAGAACCAAGGCGATTGTCTGACTGGATTAGATCCCTTGAGGCATCGGATTGCATAGGATATACGGGCAAATTTGCAAGACCAGCAGGACTTAAACTAACCAATAACGTGCGAGGTTTTGGATTCACACGATCGACTAATCTACTTTCTAATAAAAAGCTTTTTTGTAGAGGATCAGACAGGGAACGAGTCAAAACAAAAGTTAAATGTTGCGTTGCATCAATAATTAGATTCTCAACAATTCCAACAAGCTCATTTTGTTGATTAACTACTTCAAATCCAATTAACTTTTGTCTAAGATTATCCAGCCGATCTTCTAGCGGATTGCTATCGGAATATTGTGGTGATTCCGTATACATTTTGCCAGCCATTCTCCTGTAGTAAATCACTTCTTTTCTTTCAAAAGAGGCAGAGCTACTTCAAATAGCTCTGCCCACTTTTACCTAATTACTAATTAAGTGCAGCCCAAAAGCAAAGCTTTCAGTTCTACCGATTAGCGCGATCGATGTTAGCGCGATCGTTGTCAATGATCGGACGACCTTGAGTATCGATGTCCAGTTCTTCGCGACGGACTTGCTCCTCGGCAGTCACGGTATCTTGATCCACGACCTTCTTCACGCGCACTTCTTCCCGAACAAATGCTTCCTTACGGATATCAGGCGTCTCTTCGTAGACTTCCACACGAGCCACTTCGCCTTCGCTAAACGTAGCTTCACCTGGAGTAACAGCAGTTGCATCGGTCGGGTTAACCCGCTCGATCACAACCCGCTCTTTCTCAACAGGCACATCAACGCGGGCCGTTTCGGTCTCAACATGCTTGCCAACAGTGACTTCGCCCGTCTTCTGACGAGTCTTGCTAGCAATCAAGCGCTCTTGATACAACCGGATGCGATCGTCATTGCGATCTAGGTTAAATAGATCTCTATCGTGTTCGTCGTAGCGATAGCTATCGCGATCGTAGTCACGACGAAGGCTGGTATCTGTTCCGAAAGCACCCGCTGTAGCACCCATCGAGGAGCCGGTGTAGGGCATTCCTTCAACTGGAACCGGAGAATTTAGAGGAGCAGAAGCCTCCAATGAAGCCTCGGTCATTCCAGCCGCACCAGTCATGCCAGTCATTCCAGCCGCACCAGTCATGCCAGGAGAGCGATACACATCCCGCACCCGCTCTTCGTGGTCGTAATCAACCTTCAGGTCATCGGTAAATTCTGGTAGAGCCTCTACTTGCTGTCTGGTCAAGCCATCGGCATAAACACGACGAGCGCTATAATCGATTCTCGCGCGACCGATCGGCAGCATTACTTTTTTACCAAATATCCATGCACCAGTATTGATAATTAAATAACGGAATTCGCCGTTTTCATCTACTAAAACATCGTTTACAGAACCGATTTTTTCATCGCCGGAATATAAGTCTAGATCTTTTACATCGTCACCATCAAAATGATTACGATAATCAGGATCAAAGTCTTTAATCTTATGTAAAGCCATACATGTATCTCCTAAAGTAAAATTTCGTCGTTACAACCCAAGTCTATGAATTCAATCAGAAACATCCCTCTTTCTAACGACCTAACCTGTCTCTACTTCTTATGAATGAGTTTTAATTGTGTTTTGTTCTTTCAGTAGAAAAGCGAAAGTTTTAAGTAAAGAAACATTAAGTTCAACTCAGTTTTTCTTAATTGAATGTTAACCAGATGGATTCCCAAACTTGGTTGAAATTAGCTCAACAACATCGTGCGATCGCAGTGATTCGCGCTCCTCAATTCTGTTTAGGGCAACAGATGGCAACCGCAGTTGCGGCAGGGGGAATTAAATTAATTGAGATTACTTGGGATAGCGAGCGCGCGGCAGATCTAATTTCTCAACTGCGAATTGAGCTACCCACTTGCGCAATCGGAACCGGCACAATTTTAACCACGGCTCAGCTAAAAGACGCGATCGCGGCGGGTGCAGAATTTGCCTTTTCTCCCTATACCAATCTCGACTTGATTGAGCTTGCTGTTGCTAAAGAAATCCCAATGATTCCCGGTGCGCTAACGCCGACTGAAATCGTTACGGCTTGGCAAGCGGGAGCGAGTAGCGTTAAGGTTTTTCCCGTGCAAGCCGTGGGCGGTGCAGACTACATTCGGGCGCTGCAACAACCGCTTGGACATGTTCCGCTCATTCCAACCGGAGGAGTGACGCCAACCAATGCTAAAGCTTTGATCGAAGCAGGCGCGATCGCGGTTGGACTCGCAGGCGGGTTATTTCCGAAAGGAGCCATAAGCGATCAGCGCAACTCCAGAGGAACTGCACTTTACGATTGGTCACTCATTCAACATCAAGCCTGCACTCTGATTCAAACGCTGAAAGAAGCTTCGACAAATGCCGCTGCTGTCGCCTCAACTTAGGTTTGCGATCGCCTGATTTACCCAACCCGATAACTTCGCTTGGTCTTCTGCCGAAATTTCCTGCACCATACATTTTTGAATACTCAACGCGAGCGGCGGCAAGTCATCGATCAGCGCTCTACCTTCATCGGTGAGCCAAATTCGCCAGATTCGACGATCTTGGGCATCGCGTTCCCGTCGAATCAGATCGCGTTCTGCCATGCGATCAAGGACTCCGGTCAAGGTTCCGCCCACCTGCTGTAGTTTTTCTCCAATGCTTGAGGTTGCCAGCCCGTCTTCTTGCCACAGGCAACACAATACCACCCAATGAAACGGCGTCAGCCCAAAGGGATCGAGCAGTTCTTGAAACTTTCTCATACCCAACTGAGCCAGCAGTTTAATTCGGTAGCCCATGTTATAAGGCGCAAGAATCGACTGCCAGCCAAGTAGCGAGGACGTAGTAGGCGGATCAGATGGATTGGGTTGAAGGTTGACAATAATGCGATCGATGATGTTGGAGAACTGTTCTCGCTCAGCGTAAGAAATTCCTTTTAACGCCGTCTCTCGCATCTCAACCCCAATGGGTGGCAACAAATCTTCCAATCGCCGTCCCGCATCGGTGAGCCAAATTCGCCACACTCGACGGTCTTGAGCATCGCGCTCTCGCCGAATCAAATCGCGTTCTGCCATGCGATCGAGCACTCCGGTCAAGGTTCCGCCCACCTGCTGCAATCGATCGCCAATGCTTGACGTGGCTAGTCCGTCTTCTTGCCACAGGCAGCACAGTACCACCCAATGAAACGGCGTCAGCCCAAAGGGATCGAGCTTCTCTTGAAATCGCCGTCCTAGCAGTTGAGAAAGCAATTTCAGTCGATAGCCAATTCCGTGAGGTGCAAGCACACGAAGCGTATCTTTAGAAATCTGAAGTTCAGTGTGGGAAGGAACCATTACGACGTTATCGAGGGCACTTGTTTATAGAGTATCTCGTATCAATACGGCTTCAATAAAGGGGTGAGGTAAACCGGAACATAATTTGTTTACGTAATAAAACATTAGAATTATCGATAACGTAATCTTATCGAACGACTCCCCTCAATTCTGCATCTTGAGGTTTTGTTGATGCTTACAGTTCATGACCGCCTAAGAAGCGAGGCGGTGTTAACCAGAAAAGGCGACTCGTTGCGATCGGGGTTCCCGAATCTGGAATCGTAACCGCGATCGCGCCTGCTTTTTTAAGCACTAAGCTGCCATGAGCATTGCCCCATACCAAAGTCTCTGCCCAATTACTTAAATTTGGCTCGTGCCCCACTAACGCCAAAACTTTATTAGGCGCTCTCCATGTCACTAACCAGTCTAACCACTGCTGAAGCTCGCCTCCCGGCGCTAGACTGTCTGCGATCTCTAGCTGCTTGCTCAGGCCCTCGGCTTGAAGAATCTCAGCCGTCTGTTTTGCTCGTGTTAGGGGGCTAGTCAAAATCAAGTCAAACTTCAACCCCAACTGGTGCAACTGCTTCGCCACCTGCCGAGTCTTGCACTTACCTTCATCCGTGAGGGGACGCTCTGCATCGTTAGCATAGTCGCCGTGTTGCCCAGCTAAGCCGTGACGAATGAGATAGAGATCCATGATCAAGAGAGCATTGAGAGTGATTGATTTCGACTATAGCGCCTATCTTACGAACTTCAATCACTCTCAATGCTCAAATCTCCAACCTGAGAACCTCCTCCCAGTTCCCCAGTTAAATCTTGTCTTTTGATCTCTACTCAACACGCTACTGCTGCGGATAGTTTTGTTCTGGATTCACCAAGCGCAAGAGTTTTTGCTTAATTTGGGTATCAAAAACAGACCACTTCATTTTGGCGTACTCGCTACTTTCGGAGAAGCCAGAGAGAAATCCCATCGGAATTTCAAATCCGCCTGCCTGCGATCGCCCGCCGCCAAAGAACCGCCCTTGAGAGTCTTGCCCGAATGCCTCTTTGATAAACTCATCGGGGTCGAGCGTAATTTTATTGGTTCGCAACGAGCCAACCACGAGTTCTAACTCATCGTCGTCATCGTGAACAATGCCATACACAACAGCAGTGTGGACGTTGTCTTCAGTCACTAGAAAATCTGCGGCTTGCGGAATCGCGTCTCGGTCGTCGTAGCGCAGATAGCCAACGCCCGCGATCGAGAAGTTGTTTTGCACAATGCGATTTTTCAACGATCGCTCAATGACATCCATCACCTGCCGCGATCGGGACGATTGCAGCACAGTGTTGAGCAACTGCCCATCATAGAAGCGGCTGAGATAGGCAGCGGCTAGAAAATCTTCTTCTTGAGCCTGCATCAGCCGATTTGTATCCGATCGCAGCCCGTGCATCAGCGCTGTCGCACATTTCACATGCTCGCTAATATTGCTATCTAACCTCAGCATCCCAGATTGCAGATACTGCGTCAGAATCGTTGCTGTAGCACGAGTGTTCGTCCGAATATCGACAAACTCAGCATTCAGGTCATCCTGCATACTGTGATGATCGATCACGACCGTAATCGGCACATTCGCCTGCTGAACGACAGAGAAAAGCTGGCTCGTCGTGCCCTGATTGTCAATGAAGACGCAGCCTTTGTAGTTTGACAGATCCTTCGTTTTTGCAATCTGAGGCGTCCAGCGCTGTAACGGAATGCCAGTCAGCTTCACCAACGCAATATTTTCTTGGTGGCTCAGCATTCCAGCATAGACAATCTCGCAATTGACATCGTATTTTTGAGCGATCAGCTTATAGGCCCAAGCCGAAGACAATGCATCCGGATCAGGAAAATCTTGTAGAATGACTAGCTGACGATCGCCGCGATGCTTTTCTAACAGTTTCCGAAACACTTCGACTTTTTGTTCTTGCTCTGACGATCGCGCTGAATCATACGGGAACCGTCCTCGCTGTTCGTAGGCAGAACCATTTGGCATACCGACAGCATCAGAGGGTACGTACTCAGTGGAGCGGGAGTTTGAACCAGTCAAGATAAGTTCTGGTTCCATTGAGGTAGTTGAGCTAGGGGAGTATGGACTCGAATCAAATTGCATATAGAGACAGACGAGAGAACCAAGACAGTACCTATAATTAGCGGCATCCCTGCGGGGTTCCTCGAAATCTGGAAACCTTGCTTCAGTTGGTACTTTCTGATCTTCGCAAAAAAGCTCTAAAAGCGTTAGCTTTATGAAAGCTTTATGTCTTGAGATGGAGAGAGAATGTCTTGAGGTGGAGAAATTCAGCTCTAATCGATAAAAGCTACTCTATGTCAAGAGATTAGCCTTCAATCTCCAGATCTCCAATTACATATTTACGCCATTCTTGATTTACTCCGTTTTTGACATGTTTCGTCACCTCAAAATAAAGACTGCTGTGAGGACGATGAGGCGTCGTCAGCAATGGCATATTGGCTTCTTTGGGCGTCCGGCTGCCTTTTTTAACATTGCAACGAACGCAAGCCGTTACCATGTTTTCCCAAGAATCTTCTCCGCCCCGCGATCGCGGGATCACGTGATCGAGGGTTAGATCGTCTCCTCGATAGCTACAGTATTGGCACATCTGCTCGTCGCGATGCAGAATGTTTTTGCGCGTTAGAGAGATTTCTTTGTACGGCACACGAACGTAGTGACGCAATCGGATAACCGTGGGTAAGGGAAATCCCGAATAGATGTACTTGCCGTTGTGTTCGACTTGCTCTGCCTTTCCTTTGATTAGCAACACCACGGCTCGCCGCCAGCTTGTGATGTTAAGCGGTTCAAAGGAAGCGTTAAGCACCAGAACCTTGCCCATTCCAGGAATTTATTTAAGACAATCTGACTAGTACTGATGCTAACACATTCCTCAAAATGCAGAGTTGAGGCGCAACGACAGCGCTGGGCAAATGCTGAACCAGAATTTTTCTGACACACGACTCCGCGATCGAGACAGCGCCTTTCTAACCAATCGTATTGTTTTTGAGTAAAACAATATAAAGTAAAGAGCAATTCAGGTTAACCAGACTTCAAGTTCAACTTCAAGTTCAAATAGTATTTTTGCAAAAGTTTAAGAAGTTTAAATGAAGAGTTTTAGGTGCTAGGGTGCGATCGTTTGGAGTTTGGCTCTGTCAATCGCAGATATTGGGTGTGAGAAGGAGATAAGTGTGATGTTGAGTTGGGAGCAAAGTCCGAGTGTTGCTCTGATGCAACGAGAGCGGGCGTGGGTAGAGGTTGATTTAGCGGCCCTCTCTTATAATGTGCAGCAGATTCTAAGCTTGTTGTCGCCGCAAACTGCCTTAATGGCGGTTGTGAAAGCTGATGCGTACGGACACGGAGCCATTACCGTTGCTCAAACGGTTCTGCAAGCAGGTGCAACGTGGCTGGGTGTCGCTACCATTCCGGAGGGAATCGAGCTACGAGAGGCAGGAATCGAAGCGCCGATTTTGGTGCTAGGAGCGACTCATACAGCAGAGCAAATCCGCGCGATCGCGCAGTGGCAACTCCAGCCAACGCTCTGCACGCCTAAGCAGGCGCTGGTTTTTTCAGAAGCTGTGAGCGGTCGCGCTTCCTTACCTGTTCATATCAAATTAGACACAGGCATGTCCCGTTTGGGCACATCTTGGCAACAGGCAACAGAGTTTGTGCAGTTGGTGCAGCGATTACCAAACTTAGCGATCGCTAGCGTTTATTCTCACTTAGCCACCGCCGACGATCCAGATCCAACGGTTCTGCGCCAGCAGCAACAGCGCTACGAGTCTGCTCTTCGTGCCTGTGGGTTTAATCCCAATAGCACAGCCCCCCTCCGTCCGATGCCGCACTTTCATTTAGCGAATTCGGCAGCAACACTGACTGACTCTAGCCTTCACTATGATCTTGTACGGACAGGACTGATTATTTATGGACTCTACCCAACCGACCACCTGAAAGATCGAGTCAATCTCAGACCCGTGCTGCAAGTTAAAGCGCGAGTGACTCAGGTAAAAACTTTGCAACCCGGAACTGGAGTGAGTTATGGGTACAAATTTATTTGCGATCGCGAGACTCAAATTGCCGTCGTTGGAATTGGCTACGCAGACGGCGTTCCTCGAAATCTATCGGATAAAATGACGGTTCTCGTTCGGGGACAGCGGGTTCCTCAAATTGGAGCGATCACGATGGATCAGATCATGCTAGATGTTAGCAAGATTCCAGCACTGCAAGAAGGGGAAGTCGTCACGTTGATCGGACAAGACGGCAATGAGCAAATCTTAGCGGACGATTGGGCCAAGTTGCTGGGCACCATTTCTTGGGAAATTTTGTGTAGTTTTAAGCATCGGTTGCCCCGTGTTTCGGTTGGCAAGCCTTACCGAGCTAAACCTCCCATTTCTGAAGTTCATCGTCCATCTAGAGCCTAAACCGGTTAAACTGATCCTCCTTAGAAGGGGTTTATGGAAGTTGGCCGTCTGCCAATGTAGAACCCCAACGAGCAGAGTTAAGGAGGATACGCCTATGGTTGAGACTGAAGGAATTTTAGGGTTTTCGCTGAATTTTCCTCAACCCGTGTTTGAGAACCAGTTGTCAAACTTGGCATTTCAGTGTGTTAAAGCGATCGCAATCCTGCTCTTGACGCGATGGGGAGCAATAACGGCAAGACACCTTACCTTTCGTCTGCTCAAATACGCAGAACCCACCTTACAGAAATTCTTGGCGCAGATGTCAGGAATTTTGGTGTGGATGATTGGCGTTGTCGCGGCCCTCAATACGGTTGGAATTCAAACGACAACTGTGGTCGCCGTGGTGGGCGCAGCGGGTCTGGCGATCGGGCTGGCTTTGCAAAATAGTCTGTCTCACTTCGCGGCTGGGATCTTGCTGGTTAGTTTTCGCCCCTTTGAAGTGGGAGATACGATCGAAGGAGCAGGCGTGGCAGGAGCGGTCGATAACATCGGCTTATTTTCGACCACTATTCTCACTGCCGATCACGTGCGAATCACAGTTCCCAACAGCAATCTCTTTAGCGGCACGCTGAAAAACAATACAGTGATGGGCACTCGGCGCGTCGATTTGACGGTTGATATTGGCGATCGCGTCATCGACTCTACCATTACCCAATTGCTTTCCTTGCTGCAAGATCATCCCCTAATTTTGCAAGAGCCAAAAACGACCTGTCATGTCGATACGATTTCGGCAACGACAACAACGTTGTACCTTCGTCCTTGGTGCGCAGCGAGCCACTACGAGCAGGTGAAATCAGAAGTTTTGCAGATTGTGAAGGAATCGCTCAGCAGTAGTTCTAAGGCAGAGGGCGAGGGACAAGCCACTAGTGTGGATTAGATAACGCGCGATCGTAGAACTTGCAGAGTCTCGTTAGCAGTGGATGGGGTAACGGCTGTAGTGGATCAATAAACGGATCTGTTGACCCTCCATCTATTCAATCTACTTCCACATTAAATTTACTTCCACATCCACTGCCAATGCCTGTCAATTCTGCCGAACATTGGGCACAACCCGAAGCGGACGTGATGGCTCTATTTCCAGTTCTGACTGCCCTTTGAAGGACATCAGCTCAGCGTCTCGGTCTTTGATTTTCTCATTTAGTTCTCGAATGCGCCGCGAGAGAATCCGAATAATGTTGAGCGCGATTCCCGGCGTTTCGTCGATCGCTTCGTAGAGTTGCTGCTGCGTTAAAACCAAACAGTCACAAACCGAAAGAGTCGTCACCGATGCCGATCGCTTGTCGGCATCAAACAGAGACATTTCGCCAAAACATTCGCCTTTGTCCATTTGGGCGAGTTCCTGTTTGCCAATATGCACGCGGACGCGACCCGACACAATCACATACAGCGATCGCTCATCATCTCCCTGAGTAAAAATTGGCTTCCGTGCCCCAAATGACTGTTCTTCCATAATCGAGGCTAACCGCACCAGAAAATCATCCCGAAGCTCTTGGAAAATCGGGACTTGTCGGATTAGGAGCAGGCGGTCAAAACTGTTTAGCATGGTCGGACGAGGTAGGCACTGTTATTCAAATTTTACGAAGTCTTGTGTCAAACGCTACAGGGGTTGTGGCTCCACAGGGTTCGACGAATTCTCCTTTGCATGAGAGTGGAGAGCGCCCCTTTGCGCATCGCTTCCTAACTCCTTCATCAATCTCTTCACTTCACTAGCGACAATTGGATTCGGATCGCCCTGTAAATTCGGCAAAAGACGAGCGAGCGCTTGAGGAGACGCAAGACGTAAATAGCTCAGCACGGCTTCGCGCACAAATCCAGTCGGATGACTGAGACTTGACAAAATTTGATCACTCGTCAAAGTCCAACGTTCCCGTTGAGCCAGATGAAAACAACATGCCAACGTCCAATCTGAAACAAAGTGGCGCAGATTCAGCAAATGTTTCACGCGATCGTGGGGACGCATCGGTACATAGGGCACTAATTGAGCTAGGCTTTGCAGCTTGTCAATTAGGAGATTACGATCGAGCAGTACTAGAACAGCAGGTTTATTGACAATATCTAACGTGTTATCTAAGATTTCTAGCCCTTGTGCCATGTGAATTCGCGACCCAGACTGCAAATTGAAAGAAGCGACCTGAATGGCACTGATGGGATAGAGAAATTTCATCAGCAGAAACAACCGCTCAATCCCATCCGTGGGTGAATCTTGAAGCGCATTCCTCAGCATGTCGGCTTCTTGCCCCCGCAACCGTTCAGGCATTAAATCGGCCAACGCACCATATACTTGGCCAATAAACATCATTTCTTGATCGATCAGCGCTTCAATTCCTCTTCGTCCAAGCTGATCTAACACCCGTTCAATTCCCCGTTCTTGAGGAATTTTGAGCAGAATTTTGAGTAAGCTGCGACGGCTATTGCCCCAAGATGTGGTGAGGTGAGCAATCAGAATGTTAATGGCTTCGGTTGTGCCAATTTCTCCGATCGCACCCCAAGCCGCACTCCGCACAAGGTCAGATTGATGAACATTCTCTGCCAAGCTCACCAGCATGGGTAAGGCGTCATTTTCTAGCTTGACTAAGGCTTTGATTGCCGCTTCACGAGTCGATTTAATACGAATTCCTTTCAGCAAGTGGGGATAATACTCTTCTGAGCGCGTTGCCCCGATCGCTTCAAGCACTGCCCGCCGCACTTGGATGGATCGATCTTCTAACAGTTTTGGCACATAGACCCGCAAGGCTTGCAGATAGACTGCTTCTCCCAATGCCCGACAGCTCATAACCCGTTCTTGCTTGTTCTGACTGGTCAACATCAGCCGCAGGGTGTTGGTTGCTTGCGCTTTTTGATGGGGATTGCCGCAACGCAGAATCAACGATGCGACAGTTGCACGCATGACAGGATGAGTGCCTGGCTGCAGCGAAGGTTCAAGCTGTTTGATGTCAGGAGATCCGTCGGTCAGCATGAGATAGCGCAGCGCGATCGCGGTCACTTCAGGAACCGGCTTTTCCGCCAATAGATTCTCAACGGTAGGCAAATGAGCTGCGTTTGGATAGTTAAGCATCACCTCCAAGCTTTTGTGTTGTAGGAGAGGCGATAGCTTACTCAAAAGCGGGGCGAGAACATCGCCGATGGTTTTGGGATCAATTTGGTTGAGCAACTCGATACACGCTCGCTTGTCTGCTTCGGCCCCCGGTTTTTCTAGCGTTTCGATCACCGCTTGTTTTAGTGCCCGCAAATCGACTTCGGAGCCGCTTAACTGCCCTCGCCCAGCGCTGAGAACCAGCAACCCAACATATTTTGACCGCAGGATCGCGATCGCTACAAGCCATCCCCCCGCAAGCAAAATCATCATGCCAAACACCAGATTTTGCCCAGTGGCACCTGATTGCTGCAAGCCAAAACTGCCAATTCCTAACAAGACGAACCCGGTGATGGCTGTTGCAACGGGTTCTGCAATTCCTCGGACTTGAGACTGAATACGATCGCGATACTGGTCTGGAATGGCATGAAACAGAAATGGACCTGTGCCAGCAAAAATGGTGTAGTGCAGTAGCTCATAGAGAAATCGCAGACCGACCACGATGAAAAAGATTGGGACTAACCCCGTGAAAGAGGCACTGCTAAACAAAATCGTCAGTCCAGGCAGTAGCATCACAGCGGCAAAGACCCCGATCCGACCGATCAGACGGCTGGCAAAGAGCCACTGCATCGCCAGTTCACAAATGCCAAGTGATCCATTGAACAACCCCAAAAAGCCAGCCACTTCTCCATGAAGAAAACTATTGCCTGCCGCCCCTGATTGTTCTCCAAGTTGACTCAAAAATTGGAACTCAACCAGCAAGAGCAGCACCTGCGCCAAGGCAAAGAAAACGAGCAGCAGCATAGCATAATGCCGCATCTCCCCCCGCATCCGACGAGTTGACGATTCACTAACGGTGTCATCGCGTCGCCGCCGCGCGTCTGGAAACGACTGTCGGTAAGACTGGCTCAGGTAAACCAAAACGACTGCACCGACAATCATCATGGCGAATGACACCATAATCACGGTTGGTAAACCGCGATCGCGGGGTAAAACAGCTAACAGAAGCGGCAGCGAGAATCCTCCAACCACATCTGCAAATAGAATTCCGCTACTGATCAGGGGGTAGGTGCGTTTAACTTCCCGGACGTTAAATAGTTGGTTGGCGGTAATGGATGCATTGAGATCATTTAAGGCATGGCTGGCTTCTAGCCAAAGCTGCATCAACAAAATCGTAGTCTTGAGAACGACAAATCCTGCAACTTCAACTCCTGCGGGATATCCCAACCCAATCCAAAAGGCAGGAAGCGGTATGGCAATGACGATCGCAATGAGGATAATCACCCAACGTAGAGGCAAAAATCGCTGCATCCACGAGTAAAGTAGCCCTAATCCGATCCGGATGCCAGAACTCAGAATGTAAATGAGCGGCAGCGTCGCCGCGCCATATTGAGACAGAAAAAGATCGAGGGCACACGCCTCAAGCCAAATTAGACCCCACGAGGTTGTGGTGTAAAACGCAAACATTGACGCCGTTCGCTTGCCTTCCCCTTCACGGAGGTTAATCCAGCGTAGGAGCTTGTTTCCGAACCCCTCTTTCTTGCGGAATTGGTTTGTCAATACCATGAAGCGTGCTGTCCCGGGTTGAATGCGTAAATCAGACTGAGCAAACCTACCAGAGGGCTAATCACTGAAGATAAAAGATGTGTGCAGCGTGATCTGGTGAATCGTACTCAGAATGTGGATAAAGATGAGTTGCCTCTAGCATTCCCAAATCGAATTACATTTTTTGATCAAGATGCTTTTGATCAAGATTGAGGTTGCACTATGGAAATTACCCGTGTTTCGCTGATCCCCGCTCTAAAAAGCATTGTTCCTGTAGGTACTGCCGTGCCCCCATACAGTGTCGCGTTAGAAATCGGTATGTCATGAAAAAACAGAGGATGGCATTATTCAGCCATCCTCTGTTGGATATCAGCTCACCAATGAGGTGAATCAGTAAACCGTTTACTTCTTAGGCGCAAGCAACATCATCATGTTCCGACCCTCTTTCTTCGGGGCTTGCTGCACCTCTGCAATTTCCTGCAAATCTTGAGCCATGCGCTTCAGCAATGTTTCTGCTAGGTCGCTGTGCTGAATTTCTCTTCCACGGAACATAATCGTAGCTTTTACTTTATCGCCTGACTTCAGGAAGCGTTGCGCCTGGGTGATTCGCACATGGTAATCGTGTTCTTCGATCTTATAGCGCATCTTAACTTCTTTGACATCAACGGTGTGTTGCTTCTTGCGGGCTTCTTTCGCCTTTTTCTCTTGCTCGAATTTGTGCTTCCCGTAGTCGATAATTTTGCAGACGGGCGGATCAGCTTTGTCACTCACTAGCACGAGATCGAGTTCTTTTTCGTCAGCTAGCTGCTGCGCTTCTCTCGAAGTCATGATCCCTAGCTGGGCACCGTCAGCATCAATCACCCGCAGTTTGGGAAATCGAATGCGATCGTTGATGATGGGAATGTCTCGATTGGGTCTTCTTTCGCTCACAGGCACCTGTAGGTAAGGGTGGATAAGGGGTAGACAGCAAGAACGCTGCCCAAAATGCATCGACCGCTAAAGCTTAACCTCTAACGTTAATTAGACAGGGGATTTGATGCGATCAATCACAAACAGTTTTAGGTAAAAACAGTTGTCAACAAGTCAGCAAGACTGTATAACGTCATTCTACTCAGTCAAGGCAAATTTCGGTTGAGATCTTAACGTAAATTCTATGTGGTCAGGATTCTATCAAGTCAGACAGCGAGTGCGCTTTTAAGGGCACGATCGCAGTTGGGCTAAGAGCAGGGCAATCTCATCTAGGGCATCTCGTTGTACTGAGGTTGAGTCTTTCGACTGATTGAGAATGAAGCTGAACACAAGCGGCGGGTGTTGAATGGGGCTAATATAGCCTGACATGGCGCTCACTCCGGTAAGCGTTCCCGTTTTCGCTTGCAGGATTCCTTGAGCTGGAGTGTTCTGAAATCGATTTCGGAGCGAACCACTCAGACCTGCGATTGGCAATGAAGCTCGATAGAGGGAGCCTTCAGGCTGTTGGCTCATCGTTTGCAGCGTTTCGACAAGGGCAGAAGGAGTAACCAAATCCTGACGAGCTAAGCCTGCTCCATCGACTATAGAAAACCGTTCGCTATTAATTCCTAAGCGACTCAAGACATCCGTTAGGGTCAATAGTCCTTGAGCCAAAATAGACGTGCTGAGTTTAGAAGGCGTCCCCTGACTCAAGAGTTTGAGTAACGCCTCGGCGTAAAGATTATCGCTATTTTGATTGGTAAATTTGATCAACTCAGCGATCGTTGGCGAATCAACACTTGCAATCTCTGTGCCGAACCTATTACGCATCCGACTGACTTGAGCGCGATCCACCACAATGCCTTCCTTAGAAAGAGCCTGCTGGAAGTGTTTCAAGAAATGGGCGGTGGGATCACTAATCGCGACAACGTCAGAGTATGGAGCCGCCCCAACCCGGAGTTGCCCAGACACCCTCAGAATCGGCTGGGTGAGATCTCGCTCTACAACCACATCCTCCGACGCTTGAGCATTCCCTGTCATGGACGTGTTTTCGATTGTCCACAGATCGGCTTGCGCGGCGTCTTCCCACTGGAGGCGTAGCGGTTGCCCAAGAGCTTGAGGAGAAAGCGTCAGCGTTAGTAAATTGCGGTTTAGAATCAATCGGCTGACTGGCGCACCGTAACTTTCCTGCACATCTCCTACGGCCCAATCGTCATTGAGCGGCTCGGTATCGCTATCTTCGACCTGAAGTTGCGCGATGCGTCGGATGCCTTTCTGCGTTAGCTGCTGAGCGAGGCTAACCAACTGAGCATCCGTCAAGCTGGGATCGCCTTGTCCGACTAATCGAATTTGCCAACCGTTAGGTGTCTGAGCACCATAAACGGGAGTGCGAATCCGATATCGAGACCCAAATTTACTTAGAACAGCAGCGGTCGTCAGCAGTTTTGCGTTAGAAGCGGGAACAAAATACTGCTCTGCATCGCGGGCATAGAGCGTTTCTCGCTTTCCTAGCGTTTGCACCAAAACGCCCAAGCGCGATCGCCGAAACATGGGTCGGTTCGCAATCGCCTCGATCGCGGCAGGAAGCTGGCTGGAACACAGCGCAGGTGGAGCAGACCAAGCACGGTTAGGAAGCAATACAAATAGGCAACTACTGATCCAACTGCTGAGCAAGAGAAACTTGAGCCATGTAGCTTTCTGGAATGAAGCAGAGTCGATTGGATCACAGAGGTAGGTGGTCATGGAACGAATCTTGGAGAGCTTGGCGATCGCAAGAATGAGGAAACAAGTTTGAAACGATTGTATTGGCTTTTATCTTGGATTAAGTGAAAATATCTTCCTACTAGATATGCAGCGCAGAATAATAGTTCACACTTTAAATCCCCCTTAAGAGAGGACTGTAATCCAGAATTCATTGAATACGATCGAAGGTATAGTAGTCTCTCCAAGGTGATCTCTATGGTAGAAGAACGACACGATGCAACGGACTTCGCTAAGCGAACCCCTCCGGAGCTTCGGACAGCCAATCCCATCACTCTTGAGGAGCCTAATTCTGATCCATCAGGCGCTGACCGAGTCAGACAGGTACAATCTGCCCCTCGATCTTCGGGTGGCACGCTGAATGATATTGCATCAGGTTTAGCCTTGGTCTTATCGGTTTTTGCCTTCTTCTTGAGCGGCTTTGCTCTGCTTCAGATGGCAAATATGCGGCGTCAGGTTGAGGGCGTTCGTTCGCCCACAAGCAGCGCCGTTACCAATTCGTTTGCTGGAACTGGGGGAGGATCAACTCCGAGCAATTCTACTCAGAGCGGCTCTTTTGTAGAACGGGTGCGTCAAAGCGTACCATCTCAAGCTCAAACCATTGAACCCGGTAAGTTTGTTCAGGCTACCTTAGAAGGAAATGGGCAAGTCGAGATTCTTTCTGCTGAGCGGACGGCGGAACCCGCAAATCTTGTAAATTTGCGAGTCCGATTTGAGCGAGCGAGCCGTTCTACAGGATCACCCCCTTCAGCTGAGGGAGGAGACAACATTCTTTTAGGCGATGCGATCGCGCTCAACACCCGAACCAACCGATCCTTTCCAGTCGTAGACTTTCAGACGGCGGGGGATGAGCCAATTTCGCTAGAGCGTCTGCGTCCCGGCGAATCGACCGAGGCAACGCTGGCGTTTCGCGTTCCCGCAGACTTAGAACGAGTTGATGTTCGCATCCCTGGCACGAACGTTTTTCGGAATGTTCCGATTTCATCTGTGCCGTAAAGTTACGCACACAAAATGGCGTCATTTTACGTAGATGGCAAATTAATAAAATTCAAGTAGGGAAATCTGACCTTACGACAGACCCCTTTTGAGTTCAATCTCGATAGAGTGGGGAAATATGTAGCAACACGGGTTTAAACTCATGGCTTCGTGGCGCGATCGCTTCAATCAATTCAGTGGCAAAACTCGCTTTGCGGTCTGTCGGATCTTTATCCATCTAGCTGGGAAAGAGGTTGCTCCCTTTCTGGGAGTTCTGAACGAGGCGGCAAGTCAAGCGGTCGAGTCAGACGGCGACTTGTCTGTTTTAGGAGAAGGGCTAGTCGAAATCTGTCAAGGACTATTGCAGTACCAAACCTACTGGCGGTCGGCTGCCAATGAAGGGGACGTTATTTGGAATGAAGGGGAAGCTGGAGATTATGTGAACGAATTGTTCACCGATTCTGCTCAGCGCTATATGAGCGGCGTTGAGTTAGATGATAGAGACGATGTCGATGCCTCGTTATCTCTACCCATTACTCAGAATTTGATCGTCATGATTACGATCGCTGCCGAGGGCGAAGTGCCAGCGTTAGAAACCGATTTAGCCAGCATCAGAGCGCTCGAAGCAGGACTTAAAGAAATCATCAATCTTCACTACAGCGATCGCTTGCGGGCTATTCAAGTCCACTTCTCTCCCTCTCGATTGGGTGATGAGCTTGATTCTGATCAACTGTTAGAGTTCTTTCCAGAATTGATTCCGCTTTAGACCCAGATTCAGTAGAAAGAGTTTTATCTTGCTCGCTAGGATACTGAATGTACGCCTGAGTTATTAGCCCATACCGTTCTTATGAAGATCGTTCGATCCATGTTACGAAAATTTTTAGCTCTCTCGATGTCCGCAGCACTATGTTTGACAACTGTTGGGTGTGGCGGCCCTTCTTTGGGGGATTCTCGCCCATCGAATACATCCAATCCGGTAGCGACCAGCCGTGCTCAAACCCAGATGCCTAATGGACAGTACCCTGTTCAGCAAGCCAGATTTGACGATGGGACGGGGCAATATGACATCACTTTACTGAATACGCCTGCTGGCGCTCCTTCAACCTTAAGAACTGAGAACCTGCAAATGGCTCGTCTCACGGACGAGGAAGTCAAAGCGGGGCAGAAAGCCTACTTGAAAGTCGAGAACAATCAGCAGTCGCTGCACATTCCTGAAGACTTTAAGATTGAGTATGTCCATAATGTGACTCAGCAGCAGACCAATCCTCAGACGGGGCAGAATGAAACCGTTGTTGTGCGCCAAGAACCAAGTTTTTGGTCTCCGTTTGCTGGTGCACTAGCAGGTCAAGCGATTGGTAGCCTGCTTTTCCGTCCGCAGTACTATATGCCACCGGTTTATCAGCCAGGAGTTCCGCTTAGTGGATTTGGTGGCTATGGCAGCAGCTACGGTCAGGCGGTGAATCGCTATCAACAGCGCTACAACGCTCCGCCTGCGGTTGAACGGAATCGGCAAGTGTTCCGTTCAACGGGTCGCATCAGCTCTCCAGGTTATAGCAATCCAACTGTGCGACGCCCATCCACGACCTATGGACGCCCCTCTGGGTCGGGGTATGGCTCTAGCACACTACGCCGTTCTACTGGCTCTACGCCGTCTCGGATCAATCGTCCTAGCTCCTTTGGCAGTGGACGCTCGCGTGTAGGTGGTAGAAGACGCTAGTATCGCGATCGCCTTAAAGTTTGGCTCACTCTAATGGGAATGAAAGGTAAAAGACGCAAGTTTTCTTGCTCGCTTTTACCTTTTTCCTTTTTTTAGGTGTGTCAGAATGGTCTCTTAGTACGCAGTGAGTGCAGCCCTGTGATTGAGGTAGAAGTCCATCAGCAACTCCGCGCTTTTTTAAGGGAGCAAGGCGAACCCTATTGGGCGCACCATCTAACGATGGCTCGTCTAGTGGCGCGTGCGCTGCGTTTGGGTCGGAGTGCATTAATTCAAACAGGTGCGCCATCTGGCTATCACGGGCGCTACCGACTGAGCTACCTAGTTCCAATCTTGATGTGGCAAGAACCTGTGATTGTGGTTGCCTCAGAACAGGTGCAGCAGCGAATTTTGCTAGTAGAAATTCCTCGTTTACGGCAATGGATAAGTCACCCAAAGCCGATTCAGACGAGCGATCGCTGGATCGCTCCTGACTATCAAGGCATTGTTCTGACGACGCCAGAAGCATGGCTCAGTGATCGCATCCATCATCAAGGCAGATTTCCGGCTGGCATCCCGACGATTATCGATGGCGTTGATGATCTCGAAACTTGGACGCGGGAACGCCTCACGACTCATCTTAATGCCGCCGATTGGGAAGCGCTGATGCTAGCCTGTCCTAGCCATCAAGAAACCATCCGAGACGTGAGAATTCAACTCACGCGAACTATTTTTCAACATCCCGCCAATCCCTACGAGTGCTATCTCATTGAGCAGCCAGAACGGGAAATTCTTCAAACCCTCCAACGCACTCTACACCCAACTCCCACTGACCTAAACCCTCTCCCTCCAAGCTGGAGAACCTTTTTTGAGCGGCTGGAGCTTAAGGACGAACTGGTTTGGACAACAATTGCACGTCAGTCAGGACAATTTTTGCTGCATTGCGCTCCGGTTGAAATTGCGTCAGCCCTAAAACCAATCTGGTCTCAGCAGCCGACTGTTTTAATTGGTGGAGCCTTAGATCTAGAGCCTGAAGCGACCATTTACCGCGATCGCATCGGCTTAACCGACGACCTCACCTGTCTAAAATTTGCCCTTGATCGTCAGGATGATGTGATTCAGCTCTATCAGCCTGAAGGCATTCCGATGCCAAACACCCCCCAGTTTCAAGAGGCAATCTTACGGGAACTGCGATCGCTGCTCACAGCAAGCACGTCCGTTCAGGGACTATCGGTGATTTTGATTGGTGATACCCCGCTCAAAGCTCAAGTTGGCTCGATCTTGGCGTCAGAATTTGGTTCTAGAGTCCAAGTCGAGCGCACTTGTTTAGATGACAACGGCATTTTGATTGCGGGCTGGGAGTTTTGGCGGGCGCATCAGAGTGTTTTGCCTGCGCCTCATGTTCTAGCGATCGCAACTCTGCCGATTCCATCGCTAGAACATCCCCTCGTAGCAGGACGAGTCGCCCACTACAAACAACTGCGCCAAGATTGGTTCCGTCTCTACCTTCTGCCTGACGCTTTGAGCGAGTTGCAACGCGCGGTTGCCCCAGTTCGCGACTGCCAAGGCATCGTTGCCTTACTAGATACTCGCGTCATTCACCGCACCTATGGAACTCAAGTTCTGGCGGCTCTTAGCCCCCTCGCTCGAACGAGTTACTTAGACTCCAGCCTTTTCACACCTGCTCCCACTCATCCTTGGGAAGATTAACGGTCGCTCCACTTGAGGCGCTATGATCGAAAAGAACCCTACGATCGCAGATAGCAACAACGGAGAATTACACCGTGGGAGAAGCAAAACGTCGCAAAGAAACGCTGGGCGAAAAATATGGCAAAGAGCCAAATATCGCACCTTGGCTACCGTTTACGAAAACTCAAGCCGACCGATTTACTAAGATCACCACAACCGGAGCTTGGACGGGCATTATTCTTCTGGTTGGGGCTTGGCTAACGATTCGATTTATTGGTCCAACTGTCGGTTGGTGGACAGTTAACTAGAGTTTAATTAGCTCTACTTATTACCTATATATTAAGAGCGTCTACATAGCGCTCTTTTTTTTCGTGATCCCGTAGTTTTCCTGTCAAATCTGCCTATATGATGAGGGACTTCTCCAGATTCAGTGACTATCGTGCTATGTATAGGATTAGTCAAATAGCAATCTATTTCAACGTTCCAGCCGTTTCTCTCCGAGAAAACACATTACGAAACGGTAAGAACCGTCAAGTTTCAAGAGGTTTCGTTGACTTGTTGCGATCGCTACTTTAGATTCCTCCCTTTGTTCGTTAGCATAGCGGGGAAGTTAGGGTATTTTTTCTAACCTATCTGTCGAAATCTGCCTTCTTAAAGGTGTATCTGTCAATATCAAAAAATCTGCCGTTAAAATCTTAAGATAAGGTTTAGAATTTAGTGTGGTGATTGGAGGATAGATCCCCGTGTTCTTAAGACTTGCTGAACAACACCGACAATTCGTTCAAGACTTGGTCATGAATCTCCAAGCATTGGCGACTGTACTGGAAAACCGAGGGTATCTTGCATCTTGCTATACCTGCGGTGGTCAAATGAACAGCGCATCTTTTATGGTGAGCTTGGACAACAACCATTTAATCCGCTTTCTGGTCTCTGATTATGGAATCACGTGGACAGAAATGCGAGATGACCGTGAGTTAATGAAATTAGAAGGGGCGGAAGCCATTAGCCAGCTTCAAGAACTCGCGAATTTGGTCAAATTTCAAATTAAACCTTCAGACTACCGTCCAGCCCTTCCAGCGGAAAGCTTGCGCTAGTTCGACCCATTGCAGGCGGCTAGCTCTCTGACTAAGTTACATAGTGCGTTGGGTAACAGCACTCTTCAGCTTTGGCATTCCAGTGATGGTCGGTTAGAACGTAGTAGTTCGGTGATAAGCTGAAAAGCGGAGTTTTGATTTATGCGGCCTAACCTTTTGCAAGGATGTACGACAGTTTAAGTACATTAGGGGCTGTTAGCTTTTCGCTATGACCGTTTCTGAATCTCATTCTGAATCTCAGTGGCAGCATCATTTCATTGAAGCAAACCGGATTCGTCTACACTATGTCACTCAGGGTGATGGCGAACTTGTTCTTTTGCTGCACGGGTTTCCTGAGTTTTGGTATTCTTGGCGCTATCAGATTCCAGCGTTAGCTCGCCACTACAAGGTTGTTGTTCCTGACTTACGCGGCTACAACGACTCTGAAAAGCCAACGCAGGGCTACGATCTCGATACGCTAACCGCAGATATTCGCAGCCTAATAGAGAATTTGGGTTATAGCCGCGCTCATGTTGTAGGGCACGATTGGGGAGGCGCGATCGCGTGGAACCTGGCTCAGAAGTTTCCTCAGCACCTTAACCGGTTGGCGCTCTTGAGCGCCCCGCATCCGCAGCGGTTCGCCCAAGAGATGCTGAGCAACTTGGATCAATTGCGCCGGAGTTGGCACGTTTTAGCCTTTCAAGTGCCTGGAGTACCGGAGTGGCTGATTCAACTCAATTTGCGATCGTTTATTCGCAGAATGTTCCAAGACTATGCCATTCGTAAAGGCGAGTTCTCTGAGGAGAATGCTCAAATTTATCAGGCAGCATTCAGCAAGCCAGGTGTGATTGCGGCGGCGCTAAATCACTATCGTCAGCTTTTTCTGCCGCTTAATTGGGTTCGAGATCTATGGCGATCGCCTGACCCGATCGCAGTCCCAACTCTTGTTTTGTGGGGAGACGAAGATCCTCTCTTAAGCCACAAACTAACAGAAGGACTAGATCAACTGATTGTGGCTCCGTTCAAATTAAAGCTAATTCCCCACTGTGGACACTGGATCCAACAAGAAGCTCCGCAAACCGTAAACCGAGAACTATTAACGTTTTTACGGAGTCCTGATTGGGAATCAGCCATTGACTAAACTTCCATCTACAACATAGAAATTTACGACATAAATATTTTTACATCTAGAATTGCTTCAAAAACCTCAGATCGCTGTTGTAGAGCCTACGAATGTCGTCAATTTGATGCAATACCATTGCCAGCCGTTCAACTCCAAACCCGGCGGCAAATCCGGTGTAGATTTCAGGATCATAACCAACGGCTTTCAATACATTGGGATCAACCATTCCGCAGCCCAAAATCTCTAGCCACCGCCCTTTCCATTGCACATCTACCTCAGCCGAGGGTTCTGTGAACGGGAAAAAGCTAGGACGGAAGCGAATTTCAACATCGCCAAATAGTTCTTGCAAGAACACTTTGATGGTGCCTTTTAGATCGGTGAAGGTAATGCCTTCGTCGATCGCTAAAATTTCAATCTGGTTAAATACAGCAGAGTGAGTGGCATCGACGGTATCGCGACGATAAACGCGACCCGGAACCGCGACTCGAATTGGAGGATCGTTCGTCTCCATGTAGCGAATCTGCACGGTCGAAGTATGAGTTCTCAGCAGGTTTCCATCCGGCAAATAAAGCGTGTCTTGCATATCCCGAGCGGGATGGTCAGGCAAAAAATTCAGCGCCTCGAAGTTATAGTAGTCGGTCTCCATCTCGGGACCTTCGGCCACGGTGTAGCCCAAGCCCACGAAAATATCGAGTACTTGATCGATCGTGCCGTTGAGCGGATGGATTCTGCCCTGCGATCGATACACTCCTGGCATCGTCACATCCAGGGTTTCTGCCTCAAGCTGCGCCTGAATCGCGGCCGTTTGCAGATCGGTTTTCTTGCGATCGAGGTCGGCTTGAATTGCTTCTTTTACCTCGTTGGCACGTGCCCCAATCCGGGGACGCTCAGCCGGATCGAGCTTTCCCATACCGCCTAGCACTTGCGGAATGGGGCCCTTCTTGCCCATATACTTCACGCGCAGTTGTTCGAGTTGGTCAAGAGAGATAGCGGTCGCGATCGCGGCTTGAGCTTCTTGCCGGATTGCGTCTAATTGCGCTTCGAGTTCGATCGTCTGAGCAGTCATACTAAGAAAGTGCGTTTGTCTATATCAGTGTAATGGATTCAATGAGACTCCTGATCAGCAACGATGACGGTGTTTATGCGCTGGGGATTCGGACTTTGGCAAATACCCTAGCCGAAGCGGGACATCAGGTAACGGTAGTCTGCCCTGATCGCGAACGGTCTGCTACCGGGCATGGACTGACGTTGCATCAGCCGATTCGAGCCGAAAAAATCGAATCACTTTTTCATCCCTCGGTTCAGGTTTGGGCATGTTCGGGCACGCCATCAGACTGCGTGAAGCTAGCAATTTGGGCCCTGTTGGATGAACCGCCCGAACTAGTCTTATCTGGAATTAATCACGGAGCCAATTTAGGAACAGACGTGCTGTACTCAGGAACCGTATCCGCCGCGATGGAAGGGCTAATCGAGGGATTTCCTAGCGTGGCGCTCAGTCTCACGAGCTTTTCCTCTCGTGACTTCCAGCCTGCCGCCGATTTTGCTTGCGCGTTAGTGCAACAGCTTGCAAAACATCCCTTGACGTTGACGTTGCTCAATGTCAATGTGCCTCCAGTCGAGCGGGATCAAATTCGCGGGGCGATCGTTACTCGGCAAGGTGTCCGTCGCTATGTTGATGTATTTGAGAAGCGGGTTGATCCAAGAGGCAAAACCTATTACTGGTTGGCAGGCGAGTTGCTTGAAGATGTTGAAGATCCTGATGTAACCGATACTGCACCGACTGACGTTGAAGCGATTCGGGAAAACTACATCACCATTACGCCCCTGCACTACAATCTCACCTCACCTTCGGGTGTGAAAATGGCTCAGGAGTGGACGCTGGGGCTTTCTCAGCTTTGGTAGGTGGGCAAGCGAGAGTAACTTTCTTCTATCGCTTTACCCAGGGGATCAGCGGGTCTTTAGCCAGATGTTGAGATACAACATAAGCCCCGTAGCGGTTGAGATGACTGGGATCGGAGAAGAGGTCATTCTCAGTTTTCCAGTTATCCAACAGGTCGCGGTAGGTGAAGCCTAATTCCCCTGACACTTGCAGCATTTTTTGCTGAAACTGCTGTTCGCGCTCCCGACGGAACGGATCGAGATGCGCTTCAGTGAGTGGCAAATTGACAAAGACGAGGGGAATTTTTTGCGATCGCGTAAAGGCGGCCAGCGACTTTAGTGCCTCAAACTGCTGCCCCTCTAACGAGAAATTAGCGTAATCTGCGTCGCTGTTACCTGGAACTCGCGAATACTTTTGATAGTAAGTCGCTGGGTTAAACCGAACCGAGAGCGGCAAGAATCCGTTGATATCAATCAGCCCTTGTCCGTCTGAAATGATCGTCTCTTCGCCGTCTGCCGAGGGCTGACTCAAGCGACCTTTCAACCCAGCCTGCAAGAACGTAATCAGTTTTTCTCGGTGAACATAAAGCGTTGAAAGGTTACTCAACACCCCATTGAGCTGATTGTTCACCGCTTGATAGCTATCAGCCACAACGGAATTAGTCTGAGAAATCGTTTCTAGAGGTTTGGTAAAGGCTTCGGTGGGCGTCGTTGCGACCGTAACCGAAGCCGTTGACGCATCGGGAAGCTTCTTGAAACCCGGCGAAGACGCGATCGCATTGAACGTCGCATCGGCTTTGCCGCCGTTAAAGGCTCGTGAACCATCACCCACTAAGATCAGTTTCGGCATTTTCTCAGAGGGCAAGATCCGCCGCACAATTAGATCGATCACCTGCGCGGTTGCCCCGTTCACGCCAAAGTTAAAGATCTTTAAATTTGGATACCCTTGCGTTGCCAGCGTCTGCTGAAGGATGACGGGATCAATGCCTCTCATCGCTCTAGAACTGCCCACAATCAAAATATCGGGCGCACCGAACTGGGAAACATACTGACGATACAGCACGAGTTTTTCGTTGAGTTGACTGGCGTTGAACGTAGGATAGGGCGATCGCGCGGGATCAACAGCCGCTTTGGGCCTTAGAGGAGACGCTAGCAGCGCTCTGGGAGCGCTCTCTGTCGGGGTGGGTGACTCGCTCGGGGTGGCTAATTCTGTTTGTCCATCTTGGGTAAAGCCAGAGGGACTTGCCCCCTGCTCGCCGCTAAACCCAGAGGACTTCTGCAAAGAGACTTGCGGTAAATTTAATGGCTGCGACGGACTTGATGGTGAGGCAACCGGGAGCGTCGGTGAAGCAACCGGAAGCGTTGGTGAGGGTTCTGGTGGCGCTTGAGCTTGGGATTTTACGAGTTGCCCTAGCACCCAATCGGATTGCAAGGTCAGCAGTAGTCCCAAGGTTCCCCAGACGATTGCAACTTTGCGTTCATGACTCAGAATGGATTTTGGCTTCTCATATGCCGCCAAAGCGGTCGGCGTCTCTAGCATGAAGAGCTGCGATCGCACCAGCAATCGTTGCAAGGCATCAACAACTCGATGACGAAAGACCGGATTATCTCCACTCAAATCGGGTCTGACAGTCAACGTTTCCGGATCTTTGCTGAGCAAATCGCCGACATAGGCATCAGATGCGGCAAATTCGGGCGTCGCTTCAGGAACAAGACGATTGGCGCGAAGTGCGACAGAAGAATCGCTCCGGACGAAATCTACTCCGTAACTCCACAAGGGGCGCGATTGCCCTGCACGGCGTCCATGAATTCGCGCCCCTTGCAGTTCTGGCAATTCTAAAGATTTGAGCAAGTCAACAACCGTAGTCGTGACCGTGTTCTGAGGTGGGCAGATCGGCGCGTCGGTCATGATGTGCATCAACTCATCCCGTTGACGCAGCTGAAGCCGAATGCCGCCAGTTGCTAACTGTACATCTAGATCTGGATTGAGCAGGCGCGTCAGTTGAAAGGCGATCGCGCTGAGATCGCCTTGTTTCGCCAATGCCGAAGTCGAATCGGCGAGCGCTGGATGCTCAGCAGCAGGTAAATTGATCCACTCAACCCAAGCTGGCGCAAGCGAGGTAGGATCTTCGTCGGCGTGGTCTCCGGTTTCGTCGCCGATGCCGTAGACCGTAGCACAGTGAATGCCTTGAGGCGCGATCGTCTCTAAAAGCGGCAGCAGGGTCGCCAACACGCGCGGCTTGTCGGGTACACATTTCCCCTGGCAAGAAATATGCAGCGTAATGTCCAGCAAGTCCACAGAAACCTGAATGCTCTGCTCAAAGAAAACTCGATTAAACAAACGAGTCAGCGCTTCAACATCGCCCCAACGCGCCCATTCTTTCAGCATCTCATTGGGCGGCGTCAGATCGACTCTCAGCGTCCAATCGGGTTCTGCTTCTCCCCGGACTTGGCTAAAGACGATGGCATCGCGGAATCCATTCAGTTCGAGATCCCGCAGTTTTTGGGCGATTGGCTCTGCCATCAGCGATGGATCAGGGCTATAGGCGGACTCGCACAGCACCCACAAGCGGTTCAGCAATGCTTTGGGAGTGAGCGATTGAGAACTGGTAAAAACCGAAGACAGATTCACGATTTCGGGTAGCTTGGCGTCTTCGGGCAGCACAACAGACTTGACATTGGCACGAACGGCGACGCCTAAGTTACTAAAGGCTTCGCTGAGATACCGCGCGATCGCAGCAGAGTGCCCCTGTTTCGCTAAACTAAAATTCGACACGATCATCGACGAGTCGAGCGCGATCGGGCGGCGTTGGGCTTGAGCCTCTTGGAGTTTTTCTAGATACCGCTCGATCTGATCGAGATAAATCACCTCTGCCCACTGAGGGCGCGATTCGTTCTGAGCGCGTCCGTAGAGAACGACTTGATACACCGTTGGCTGATCGGCTGGAAGTAAAATCTGTAGCTCAGTCTCTGCTAAGGCTTGCACCATTTGAGCCAAAACCGTAGACTGACTAGGACATTCTTTCGCTTCGTAAAGAATGTACAAATTGTTGCCGCGTGTGCGAACTTGAATCAGAACGTTAGGCACTCCAGCGACTCGGTAGAGCCACTGCATCAACGACGGCTGACGGCGAATCGGGTCGGACACAGATAGCTTAGACTCAGGGGGATTTAACATCAAGTTGCTCTATTCGACTGACGGCTACGGTTCCTTCGGGGCTGGACTCTGCTCGATATCGGTGCCTATCGGTACACCTTAGGTTTACGTCGATGCTTTTACGCTGACTTTATGTTTTTCGCAATCTTTTCTTTGCTATGGTAAGCACAAGCCGTCGCATTGGTGAAGTAGTTTTTCACTCTTGCGGCCTTTTCAATGGCATGCCTTTTTAATTGTTATGCAGAATTATAATTTCATATTGAAAAGATGACTCCGAAGATTTGGGGTGTTTTTTGCTACTACACATCGTCCACCAGACAGAAGTGTACAAGAACAACACTAAGATTAGCCACTTTAAGACCTTGAGACTTACAATTTTGCTCCCAATTTTCTTTGACAAGGTTAGCTAAACGCTACTTTAATCACTAATTAGCACCCCATTCAGGATTACTATCGATGCAGTCTACTGATTCGTCCTCCGCTCAATCTCGTGACTCGCGTTTATTTGGATTTATTCCTTCAGAAATTGCTCTCAGTGTGGCAACCGTTCCCGTGTTAGTTGGACTCGTGGGCGCACAAGCCCTAGCGCGAGCGATCGCAGAGGTCGGCGCGATGAGCGAGGAGGTGTTTCGTGGCGATCGCTTACCCACGCTAGATTTCTCTGAAGACTCGGACACGCCGACCGACCAAAGTTAGCTCTTTCTGAACTTAGCTCCTTCTAAACTTTGAGTTTTGAGTGCAGTTATCCGATAATTCAGAAATTCTAACCGCATCTTCGCGCGTTAGCTCATCTTCCCATTCCCCTCTCGCTCTACCCATCTAAGACTCCTGCTGGACTATCTTTTATGAGTTCACTCCTCCCCTCGCAAGATGATTCTGGTCTCGTCACAGATATCAGCTTTACCCCGCCACAACCCGAAGACATTGCACCGACAGCCTCTGCTAACTTGATAACGTCTGATAATTTAATGACGTCTGATTTATTTTTGCGGCTTCGGGTTAAAACAGTTGAGGATCTTTGGGAAGCTGTTTTGCGACAGGAGTGCGGTCAAGAACTCGTTGATTTGCTCAATCAGCTAAGACATATGTGTTCCCCCGAAGGACAAGCAAACACATTCACCGGATCAGAAGTGTTGCAGGTCGTCGAAAAGCTCGATCTCAATGAGGCGATTCGGGCTGCCCGCGCCTTTGCGCTTTATTTTCAACTAATCAACATTGTTGAGCAACACTACGAGCAACGAGATCAGCAAATTCAGTATCGAGTTGCTAGTGAAGGCGTTCCGTCGCAGAAACCAAAGAGCAGCGGTCGCCAGGATGAAGAATTAACCAATCGACCCGAAGCCGATTTTCTAGAGCGCAGTCTGCATGAAGATGCCTCTCGCCGTGAAATCGGAACCTTTCGCTGGTTATTCCCGCGATTGCGGCAACTCAATGTTCCGCCTCAGCAGATTCAACGGCTGATCAATCAGTTGGATGTGTGGCTCGTCTTTACGGCCCATCCGACTGAGATTGTGCGCCCCACAATTCGCGATAAGCAGCGCCGGATTGTCAAAATCTTGCGAGAACTTGACCGGGTAGAAGATAGCCTTAAAGCAATGGGTCTAGCAGCATCATGGGACGCGGATGCCCTGCGAGAGCAGTTAACGGAAGAGATTCGCCTGTGGTGGCGCACTGATGAACTGCATCAATTTAAGCCGACGGTTTTAGATGAAGTCGATAACGCCTTGCACTACTTCCGCGAAGTTCTGTTTGATGCGATTCCGCATCTTTCTAAACGGCTAGAGCAAACGGTTCATGCTTCCTTTCCAGCCATGCAGATGCCCCGACGAAACTTCTGTCAATTTGGCTCTTGGGTAGGCAGCGATCGCGATGGCAATCCATCCGTCACGTCTCAAGTCACCTGGCAAACGGCCTGCTATCAGCGTCAAACAATTCTAGAGAAATATCTTGAATCGGTGAAGCGTCTGAGTGATTTGCTCAGCCTGTCGCTGCACTGGAGCGACGTTCTGCCTGATCTGTTGGAGTCGCTAGAGCAAGACCAGCAGCGAATGCCCTCTGTGTATGATCAATTGGCAATTCGCTACCGCCAGGAACCCTATCGCTTAAAGCTGGCCTATATTAGCCAGCGGTTGCAAAACACCCACGATCGCAACCAGATTCTCTATGGTGGTGACTACCTCCATCAGGAAGTCCCGGAATACGACGAATCGACGTATTATCGGTCTGGAACCGATTTTCTAACGGAACTTCACCTGATTCAGCGTAATTTAGCTGAAACGGGCTTAAGCTGTCGCGATTTGGAGCATCTCATCGCTCAAGTCGAAATTTTTGGGTTCAATCTGTCTCATCTCGACATTCGCCAAGAAAGTCCGCGCCACGCGGAGACGATGAACGAGATTGTGGAGTATCTGCAAGTGCTGCCGAAGTCATACAACGAGATGACCGAAGCAGAACGGTGCGACTGGCTAATTACTGAACTGCAAACTCGTAGGCCCTTGATCCCGGCTGGGATGCCGTTTTCAGAGCGGACTCAGGAAGCGATCGCAACCTTCCGCATGGTGCGCAAGTTGCAGCAGGAGTTTGGTCTTGACATCTGCCACACTTACATCATCAGCATGAGTCATGACTTGAGCGACTTGCTAGAAGTATTGCTGTTCGCTAAAGAAGCTGGGCTGTACGATCCTGTGACTGGAATCGGGACGCTGCGAGTGGTGCCGCTCTTTGAAACCGTAGAAGACTTGCAGAAAGCGCCGGGAGTCATGACAGGCGTGTTTGAGCTACCATTTTATCGCGCCATGCTGTCGGGTGGCTTTGAGCAGTACGAACAGCGGAAAAATCAGCCAGAGGATCTCCCTCAGTTTTCGCTGCAAGAGGTGATGCTGGGCTACTCTGATAGCAACAAAGATTCTGGATTTCTCAGCAGCAATTGGGAAATTCACAAGGCCCAGCAAGCCCTACAAACGATCGCCGATCGCTATGGGGTGGCGCTGAGAATCTTCCACGGGCGCGGCGGCTCGGTGGGGCGGGGAGGTGGTCCGGCCTATGAAGCAATCCTGGCGCAACCGGGGCGGAGTGTAAACGGTCGCATCAAAATTACCGAACAAGGAGAGGTGTTGGCGTCGAAGTATTCGTTGCAGGAGTTGGCACTCTACAACTTAGAAACCGTCACCACAGCGGTGATTCAAGGAAGTTTGCTGCGAACCGGATTTGACGATATCCAGCCGTGGCATGAAGTGATGGAAGAATTGGCCGAGCGATCGCGTGCTCACTACCGTGCTCTGATTTACGAACAGCCCGATTTTATTGATTTCTTCCATCAAGTCACCCCGATTGAAGAAATTAGCCAACTGCAAATTAGCTCTCGCCCTGCCCGGCGTGGCGGCAAAAAAGATCTCGGTAGTCTGCGAGCGATTCCTTGGGTATTTAGCTGGACGCAAAGCCGATTTTTGTTGCCTTCTTGGTATGGAGTCGGGACGGCACTAAAGATGTTTCTCGACGAAAACCCGGAGAAACATCTTGCCCTGATGCGTTATTTCTATTACAAGTGGGCGTTCTTTAGAATGGCGATCTCACGAGTTGAGATGACGCTCTCTAAAGTCGATCTCCAAATTGCAAGTTATTACGTTCAAGAACTGACGCTTCCAGAGGATCGAGAGCGGTTTGCGCCTGTGTTCGAGCAGATTCGCAACGAGTTTTATCTCACTCGTGAACTGGTGCTGACAATCACCGGACACAAGCGATTGCTAGACGGCGATCCGGAGTTGCAGCGATCGGTGCAGTTGCGCAACGGAACGATCGTTCCGCTCGGATTCTTGCAGGTGTCGCTATTGAAGCGACTGCGGCAGCACAAGACATTGGCTGCCTCTGGCGTGGTGCGATCGCGCTACAGCAAAGGGGAACTGCTCCGGGGCGCACTGCTGACGATCAATGGTATTGCGGCCGGAATGAGAAACACGGGCTGATCTAAGGTTCTGTCATTAGGCGTTGACTCTCTTTATCTTCAAGCTTTGTCTTCAGGGCGTTTGGTGTTGAGGCGAGCTTGCCATTCGCGAATCGCGTTTGCCGTTCGGATAATTGGGGAAATAAATTCTTCGGGTTGGGGCGGCTCTGGAAGGGGAGCGAGGGGCTGATTGTTCATACAGGGCAGCAGCACCTCTAAGTGTGACTCCAATTCCAACGCCCTCAATACTTCTTCGGCAGATTGATATCGTTCTTTTAACGCCACCTTCAACATTCGGTCTAAGACTTGTCCAAAATAATCGCTCACCAGCACATCTTGATGCCACAGAATTTCTCCGGTGCGCGGTTCGTATTCAAACTCTAGAGGCGGCTTACTCGTCAGCAAAAAGAGGCAAGTCATGCCTAACGCATAAAGGTCGGTAGCAAACACAGAGCGCAAGGAAAGCTGTTCTGGAGGCGCAAATCCTACGGTTCCAATAAACTGAGTCGAAAACGTTAGACAGGTTGCCGGATCAACCGTCATCACTTTTTCTTTTACCGCTCCAAAATCAATCAACACCAAGCGTCCATCCTCTGGGCAATACAAAATATTTGAGGGCTTGATGTCCCGGTGAATCACTTGATTTTTGTGAACGTACTGCAAAACGGGTAGGAAGCTGGTTAAGAAGCGTTTGACCTTCTCTTCTGACCAGGCTCCAGTACGACGCACGGTTTTACTGAGTGTCAAACCACGGACATACTCTTGAACCAAGTAAAATTCGCCTTCAATCTCAAAATAATTCAGCAAATGCGGAATCTGAGAATGAGTACCTAACCGACCTAAAACGGTAGCTTCTTGTTCAAATCGCTGACGAGCCTTTTCTAGCAGCCCTTGATCGCTCACTTTAGGACACAGTTGCTTAATCACGCAAAGCGGCGTTCCGGGAAGCTGAGTATCTCGCGCTAGAAAGGTAACGCCAAATCCACCCCGACCGATTCGTTTACGGATTTCGTAGCGATCGCACAACAGGTTCGAGCGATCCACTCGTCCAACATGTGTTTCGTCCAAAATAATTTTGTTCCAATTCGGCACGTCGGTTAGAAAAGTTGGAGACCGGGGGAGTGGTCGCAGCAAGAGCACTAGAGTTACCTCTAGTTTAGGAAGCGATTTGGGGGTGCGGGCAAATCTTCACGGTTTTAGTAATCGATACTCTGAGCCGCTCCGACTGAATCTAAATGTCCTAAATCTAAACGTTCTGAATCTAAATGGCCTTAGCGCCAATAGTCGATGACATCGACGCCTGCCTCGCTCAGCATTTGTCGTAAAAGCGGCAAGCTTAAGCCAATCACATTGGTATGACAGCCTTCCAGCTTTTCGACAAATAAGCCACCCCGCCCCTCTAACGCAAAGCACCCAGCACAGTTGAGTGGCTCTCCGGTCGCCACATACGCTTCGATTTGACGATCGCTCACTTCTGCAAAGTAAACCCGGGTGACTTGGGTTCGCACCAGCGGCGCATAGGGCATCAAGGAGCCTTGTTCGGTCGTGAAGGGGCGCAGGAGGGCATGACCTGTATAGAGTTCGCCCATCTGTCCACGCATGAGTTTCCATCGCGCGATCGCATCTTGAGCATCTCTAGGCTTACCATGAATTTCACCATGAATCGCCAGAATCGAATCGCAACCGAGAATTAAACCTGGAGTGCGGGAGAAGAACCCTGATGGAAGTTCGGTTTGGCGAGAAAAAAGCGCTCTCATCGTTGCCTCTGCCTTTCCCCGCGCCAAAATTTCGACTAAATCTAACGGATTTGTAACCTTGACCAGCGATTCATCAAAATCGCTGGGATAGACCAACGGTTCAATTCCCGCTGTATGCAGCAATCGTTTACGGGCAGGCGATGCAGACGCCAAGACAAAAGGAATCATGATAAAAACCAAAAAATATGCTGCCCCCGTACAGACGCGATATATCGCGTCTCTGCTATCCAAAATCCACCGATCGTTCGATCAACCCAAATTCATCCCAATCCCATCAAGAATCAACCGAGAACGATCGCACGGCTAATTCCAGCGCATCCTTCATCTTGCCCCACCGATCCTCGGGTGTCGAAGCATTGAAGGTATACAGCTTATTCCGAAACACGATCGCGCTGGCCAAATTATGTCGCTGACTATGATCCGGCAACGTCACCAAATACTCCAGCGTATAGTACTGCCGGTCCGCGACATCCCGCGCCTCAGCCGACACCAATTCAGCAGTTCGCCCAGAATTTTCAGGCGCGATCGCGCTCTTACCCAACTGATAGCCTACTTCACTCGGCGTTCCCAAATCGGCCAGCGTCTTCTTGCCTTGCACCGGATTGATCACCACACTGACATTATCGGTTTGCTCAATAATGTCATGAAACACCACATCTGGGCCGTTACTCACTTTAATTGGCAGCCAACCGTTAGGATACAAAAACCGATAACCATCAATGCTGTCAGAAAAGCTTTTCATTCCGGTCACGCTCCCCGCAACACAACCCTGCAAACTCAAGGCAACAACAACCAGCAGGATAGCAACCATTCGTTTGAGCATGTCTCTGTTTCCTAGCAATGTGATCAACTCGAAAAATAATTCCTTACGCCCATTTTCTGAAGCCATAATTTCGCAGCCCAAGCTTGAAATCAGGAGGTTTAGAGATTGATGTAAGTTCTTCCCATTCTCCCATTTCTCTTGTCAGGCGCGATCAATTTATCCACCGATCTTCGGCTGATTTGGCAGAATGAATGAGCAAACTTATCACAGAAGCAATCGTTAGCCGATTAGAATAAAAAGTTGATTGATTGCAAAACATTTAGCTTGACATTTGATGAGAATCTATCGATCGCGATCCCGATTTGGGTAGAATTCTCGTGGATGTCGAGTAAATCGGCTCAACATTAAGATCAAGTTGCCCGCCTTAGAACCAGGAACTTTTAAGGTTCTTGTTGTATTCAGGTGTATCCTGTCTCGTTGATTAGTAAGCCGCAATTGGAATGAGTGTCTCCGTGAGCGTAATGCAGTTGAATAGTCCATCTGCCCCGTCAATCCCTTCCACGCCTATTATTCTGGATAATTTGCCTGATCCTCCCGTCGCGGAGGGTGTATGTCCTCCTCGAACGCGGTTGCAGATTGATCTATTGTTGCTAGCGATTGAAGCCCTCGACTTAGGCGGGTCAGAAGCGGTTTTAGCGATCGCCAACGATTTTGATCTGCGTGGCATTCTCAAAAATCGCGTCGCGCTCTGGCGAATGCGGAGTACAAATCCCTTTCGGCGCTATGCTCAACGTCGGCCTCTGACCTTGCTTGAAGCCAAAGCCCTGGTTGTTGTCACCTGCTACCTGGCACGGCGGTTAACGGTGTTGATTCGTCAACTGTTGCTGGCATATCAGCAACTGAGCGAAAAGAATTTATCGCCCGATCATCACTTCCGGTTGTCCGAGTACTTAGAGCGATTCCGCGCCCATTTTCGCAGCCGCATGAATCCGCGTCGAGCGGGAGTAATGGCCTACAGTTCCGATGAAAAACTAAACGAGTTGGCATTAGACCTACTGAGCCAGTTGCTTTTCTGCACCGGGACTTCTGGAATGCAGCGCTTGTGGATTAGCTTGTTCGATGGGGAAGTGTCATGACCATTCAACGCCAGTACAGTTTGCCAAATTGCACGCTCGTTTTAGAAGGATTGTCCGATCAAAACGGGGCGACCGATGTTGAAATGCGTCCGGTGATGTCGCTGCTGATCAATGCAGAATGCCACTTGGGCCAAGAAAAGCCGCTCTTGGGCGGTCGAGAATTTTTTGAAAGCCTCGTGACGGCAGTGAGCTTGTATGCCCAAGAGTTTTTGAGCGGCATTCATCTACCGCGCCATACCTACAGCGATCGCCCCTCTTTTGTGAAGCTAGAACGGCTCGATCGCAATCATCATCGTCTCAGCGTTGATCCAGATGAAAACAATACAATAACGGCTCATCAGGTGGTGGATCTAACCACGGTACAGCTGTTTGATTTGGTTGAAGCGATCGATCAATTTGTGGCAGATACTCAAACGTTGCCCTTTTGGTCACTCAACCTAGCACCCGTACCGAAGCGCTATGCGAAGAGTAGAGAGCCGATCGCCAAGCAAGTTGTCCCAGCAACCGTGGGATTGTCTGGATTGGCGCTAGCCACGTTAGCCCTTGTGAGCTTGCCAACCTTCAAGGTGAAAACTCCAGAATGTCTAACGCCCGGAGCCTCAGACTGTCCAGGGACGGTTTCAAACACGCCCAGCCCATCTATTAGTCCTATCGTCAGTCCGTCTGCCAGTCCGTCTGCTTCCCAATCTGCCGGTGCTTCTCCTGAGGCGTTGGCATCTACCAGTCCATCTCCCGATTTGACGCAGTTAGAGCAGACGTTGAATTCTTCAGCCGCTATTACGGATCCGCAAGAGTTAAATGCTCTTAGTAAACGGCTCTATGACCAAATCAACGGGCAGTGGACGACAACGCCTAAATTCACTGAAAATTTAGAATATCGCCTTGGTGTCGCGAGGAATGGCGACATTGTAGGTTACAAAGCTGAAAATCAGGCTGCGCTGAACAACGTTGGGCAAACGCCCTTGCTGAATTTGCTTTATATTCCAGCAAACGGTAGCGCTCCGGTGCAAGAAGCGATCGCGCAGTACAAGGTTGTCTTCACGCCTCAAGGCAAATTAGAAATTACGCCTACGAGTAGTTCAGCCGCCGCGTCAAGTCCTGCGTCGTCCAGCCCTTCTCCCAACCTCCCAACTCCCACGGTTTCAACCACGCCCGGAGAAATTACAGATAAAGCGCAGCTAGAGAATTTGCAACCGAAGCTGTACGATACGATCGACCAAAACTGGAAAGGGACGCCCCCCTTCGACCAAGATTTGGTGTATCGAGTGCGTGTGAAAGCAGATGGTTCCATTGTCGATTATGAGCCTGATAGTCAAACTGCTAGTGAGTACATCAAAGACACACCGCTAGTCCAGCTTGGCAAACCATCTGATCCGAATGCTCAGTTGCAAGAGTCAGTTGCCTCATTTAAGGTAGTTTTTAAGCCAAGCGGTGTCTTGCAAATTAATCCCTGGTACGGCAATCAAAAGGAGAATTAAAGATGTCCGTCACACGATGAATCCGGCACGAATCAAAGCTTCTATCGCGTGAACAGCACCCAAGGGTGAGTCGCCTACTATTCTGAGCCGTCTGGGCGTCTGAGCAGATTTTCCTTTGATTCCTTGAGTTGCTTCCAAAGGCGTTTAATATCGTCGTAAGCCTCCTCTGGTGGAATTTTCCCAGATGTTTCTAGCCCGCACAGCAACGAGACTCTCTGAGCAAATTCTTGCAGATTGGCATTGAAGGCAAGATGCTCTGGGGTGAACTCTCCTCGATAGCGCGCAGTCGGATATAGAAATTCTTCTTTGCTGCGATCGGCTCTGCCCATCTCTGACGGCTCGCGATTGTCTACCACAGTTGTTTGCACCTCAAAATGTGTCAAGCTACTTCTTTGTTTTAAAGCATTGTGCTAAAAAGCGAGAAAAATTAGTAGTCCAATCAACATCTCAATTGTTCTTCAGGAGATGCGTGACGGTGCTGATTGCCTCTTTTACCGTTGGCACAACAAACACCTGTTCTCCTCCCAATTGCTGAAAAAAAGCTTGGCTCACAGGATCGTCTGTGAGCAAAATGACAGGCTTATTTGCTTTGAGCGCCAAGGCAATTTCTGATGCGGTTCCGGCTCCCATACCGCAGGCGATCGCAACGCGGCTTGAGAGAACATTGATATTATTTCGAGCGTTACCCATGTCGGTGATGATTGGAATATCAATCGCTTCCGACATGGCAGTCGTTTGATTTGGAAGAATTCCGATCGTCAGTCCTCCACCTTGCTTTGCCCCTCGGCTCACCGCATCCATGACCCCTACATCTCGTCCTCCGCTTAGCACCACCCATCCGGCTTTAGCGAGTTCTTGACCCAGAGCATAAGCATTCTCAACGTCGGTTGGCGTTGCTTGTTCGCCGGCTCCCATAACGCCAATGATGATGTTGGGCATCGATTCTAAATTTAGATGGGGGTACTTTACAGAAGAACGATATTCTGGATCGTTTTTGTAATCAAGACCTACTACTACGAACCGATGGATTCCCTGTTTCTGCCAAATGTCTCTGTGATTGTGCCAATCTATAACGGCGAAGCAGATTTGCCTGATCTACTCGCCTGTCTCCGATCGCAAGTCTACCCGCGCGATCGTGTGGAATACCTGCTGGTCGATAACGGCAGCCGCGATCGCACCTCCGATCTGCTCCGATCCGCGGCGCAAACCGAAGCCATCACAATCCGTCCGCTCAGCGAACCTCAAATTCAAAGCTCTTACGCGGCTAGAAATCAGGGTATCCGAACCGCAACGAGTAGAATTCTCGCCTTCACAGACGCCGATTGTCGCCCAAAACCAAACTGGCTCACCCATTTAGTTCAACCGTTTGTTGATCCGGTGGTGGGATTAGTCGCAGGAGAAATTCAAGCGTTACTGGGGCAGACCCTGTTAGAGCAACATGCCGAGCGGCAGGAAACGCTGTCCCAAAAGCATACGATCGCGCATCCCTTTTGCGCCTACGGCCAAACCGCAAATCTTGCCGTCCGGTTAGATGCTTTCAAGCAAGTCGGGTTGTTTCGTCCCTGCTTGACCACAGGTGGCGACGCCGATCTGTGTTGGCGAATTCTGAAACAAACTTCTTGGCAATTTCGATTTGCAGAATCAGCGATCGTACGTCATCGCCACCGTGCTACTCTAGCGGAACTGAAGAGCCAATGGCGGCGCTATGGTCGCTCTAATCGCTATCTTCACGAGTTGCACGGCGTCGATCTGATGCGTGAACCGAATTTACGGGAGTACACCTACCGCCTTGCCCGTTGGATCGTGAAGGAACTACCGCTCTCAGCTAGTCAGAGAATGTTGGGTACAGCAGCAACAGTAGATTTAGTGGGAACTCCACTCGGCTTGATTTGCGCTCACGCCCGGGCGATCGGGCAACGCCAAGCTACTTTACCCGAACAAGCACGAGAGATTGAATGGCTGTAAAGCGGCTTAAATCGCATCCTCGCGCCCAAAGTTCGCTAAATTAAGAGAAACAAAACAGAGGATCAGCAATGCCGGGGCAACTCGTATTGGTAGATGATGAACCAGGACTTCGCGAGGCAGTGCAAGCCTACTTAGAAGACAGTGGCTTTGAAGTGCAGACTGCCAGCAATGCCCGCGAGGGTTGGGAACTGGTGCAGCAAGTCTTGCCTGATCTTGTGATCACAGATGTGATGATGCCCCAGGTCAATGGTTATGAGTTTCTAAAGCAGTTGCGGGAAGATCCTAGATTTCAAACCTTGCCTGTTGTGTTTCTGACGGCACGCGGCATGACCAACGATCGGATTCAGGGCTATGGCGCAGGCTGTGATGCCTACTTGCCAAAACCATTCGACCCAGATGAATTGGTCGCGATCGTCACTCGTCTGCTTCAGCAACGGGCAGCCATTAAAGCGGCAAGTAGTGACGGCGAGAATCCAGACGTAGCCGATTTGTCGCGTCAAATTGCTGAGATTCGGGCGATCTTGACTCAGAGAGGCGCGATCGCAACGACTCCCCCGCCGATGAAGTTAGATTTTACGCCCAGAGAGCAAAGCGTTTTAGAACTCGTGGTGGACGGATTGATGAACAAAGAAATCGCCCGTCGCCTGGAGACTAGCGTCCGAAATGTAGAAAAATATGTCAGTCGTTTGTTTAGTAAAACTGGCACGAATAGCCGAACAGAGCTAGTTCGCTTTGCGCTAGAGCATGGTCTCACGAAATAGTCAGTTCTCTGAGATAGTGAGTCCTATCGTTAGCGATCGCTGAGGAGGTTAAACCTGACTCGAACTGTCGTTTGAGTTCCTCGCTCAATCTGTAGTGTGCCGCTAAGTTGCTGCACTAACGAATTAATTAGCTGAAATCCCAATGAATCCGTGACGTTGGGGTCAAAATCTGCGGACAACCGATTGCCATTGTCACTCACCCCCAGCGTCACCTGTCCTGCTAAATTTTGGTCTAGCTCAACGAAAATCTCGCCTCCTCCGCCTTGCAAGCCGTGCTTTAGAGCGTTTGAGATCAGTTCGTGAAGAATTAACCCAATCGGAATTGCCCGATCGGCTAGCACCTGGATATTAGGGTCAGCTTGGATACGT
Organism: Myxacorys chilensis ATA2-1-KO14; assembly: GCA_019359275.1. Lineage (GTDB taxonomy): Bacteria > Cyanobacteriota > Cyanobacteriia > Leptolyngbyales > Leptolyngbyaceae > Myxacorys > Myxacorys chilensis. The sequence goes on from JAHHHP010000001.1 coordinate 78,389, forward strand.
AACGCAATTTGATTTGGATCGATCGCATTGATGCGGACTAGCGTAACAACTAAGCCCTGGATATATTCGCCTAAGCTAATCTCAGTTAAATCACTCGCTTGGGATAAGCGCTCATGGACAAGCGCGATCGAGTTAACCCGGCTCTGATTGCTCCGTAACAACTCCTGAACGCTCGGATCGTCTGTCCGCATCACTTGCAAATCCAATAGACTCGAAAAAATTTGCAAATTGTTCTTCACGCGATGATGAATTTCTCGCAGCAAGACTTCTTTTTCTTGTAACGAGGTCTGCAGCCGTTCTACCTCAAACAGTTTAGTCAAAGAAGATCGTTGCTGAATTGTCATTCGTGCGGCTTGTAGTTCTTCAAAAATTTGCTGTAATTCCGCGCTGAAAATGGATTGCGCCTCTGTACGTTCCTCTAGAGCTTCACGGAGCGAATTGCGAAATAAAATTAGCCGTTGGCAGATTGCTTCTAGCTGTTGGGAAATCCCATCATCATTAACATCCGAACTCATTCAACGTTCTCGGGAACTCGACCGAAATCAATACTTCACAATACCACCGATGATTTAGAGCTAAGATGCCTTGTCATCGCGGTTATTACTGAACTTACCACCACATTTTCAAGGATGCACGCCCAAAGCTATAGAGAAAACACGGAATACAGAAGAATTGACTATACAAGCTATCATTAATTTATGGGTGGAAACCTTGTTGATGTGCCACTTTCACTAGGTTAGCTCTATCGCAACCATTGATAAGGAAGTTGAAACGAAGATCGCTGTTAAGATAATGTCTCAACGAATAGACTAAATTAAGAATAGTAAACGACTAAGCCAGTTCATGGTTGAGGCACTTATGGCTGCTAATCTTGCTCCAGTTTCAACGTTTGAGAAGCCAGCAGCGCAGGATGCGGCGTCTCTTCGGCAGGTGTTCGCATCGTTAACTGCCGAAAGTTGCCCGCGCTCCTACAACTTTCACATGCATACTCACTGTTCGGATGGTCAATTAAAGCCTGAGTTGTTAGCACAACAAACGATCAAGCTTTCCTTGAAAGGGTTCGCCATTACCGATCATCACCAAATTGCTGGATTTTATGCAGCCCAACGTTGGCTCGAAGCGTGGCAGCAGTCAACTCAGAAGGCCGTGCCGCATTTATGGACAGGAACTGAAATTACGTCTAGATTGCTCGATACTGAGGTTCACATTTTAGGGTTTGCCTTTAATCCTGAGCACGAGGCGATCGCGCCCTATTTGCAGGGAAAGGCTCCGTTGGCAGAAGCCGCGATCGCATCTAATGTCATCGCTGCTATTCATCGGGCGGGAGGGCTTGCCGTCCTCGCGCACCCAGCCCGGTACCGCCGAACACCAGATGATCTGATTCCCGCCGCCACTAACTCTGGTATCGATGGAGTAGAAGCTTTCTATTCGTACAACAATCCTAAACCTTGGCGACCCAGCCCTAAGGAGACACAGCATGTCCAGCAATTAGGTGCAAAGTACAACTTATTCAACACCTGCGGCACCGATACCCATGGTCTAAGTTTGGTGCAGCGGATTTAATAATTTCTACCAAAAATGAAGGGCAGAAGCATCTTGAAGATGCTTCTGCCCTTTTTTATAGTTTGTATTATGAGAAGGATTAGCGCTCGCACCAAAAAATTGTTAAGCAAAATGAAGAATCTGAATGAGAATCTGCCGCTTAGGCAATATGAAAGTGTGATGGTGATGCGAGCTTAAGAAATAAATTAAGCAAAGCGAGACATCATAGCAATGAGTCCAACACAAGTCACAGCAAACAGTAAGACCATTCCGAACGATTGACCAAGGTGCTTTTGAGTAGGTTGCATAATGTTAATTTTTCCTAAAGTTTAGCGAGTTATCTAACAATATCAATCTCGCCAAGGTTTTGTGAGAAACGCAATTTAACTTAAAATCGCTACATCTAACTTTGCAAACTTATCATCTATCACTCAAGAATTAGATTCCAGTTTTACAATCATTCATCTGCTCCTTCATCCGATGCAAAGGCTTGGCTCGGATGAAAGTAGTTATAAATTTGTTGAGCCACTTGCGGACCAATTCCTGGAACTGTTGCCAGTCGAGCAGGGGTGGCTTCTCGAATGTAGTCAACCGAGCGAAACTCAGCGAGAAGTTGCTTCTGGCGATAATGTCCCAACCCCGGAATCTCATCAAGGCTCGATCGCCGCATTCGAGTCGTGCGTTGCTGACGGTGAAAGCTCACAGCAAATCGGTGCGCCTCGTCTCGCAGCCGCCGGAGTAGTTGAACTCCGGGCTGTTCTGCCTCGGTTGGCAACGGCAGCGATTCACCAGGCAGGAAGATCTCTTCGCGCTGCTTTGCCAAACTCACGACTTTGACATCATCGAGCAAATTCATCTCCCGCAAAACAGCAACCACCGCAGAAAGCTGACCTTTTCCGCCATCAATCATAACCACATCTGGAAAGTCTGCCAAGGATGACTGCGCTTTCAGCGTTGAAGGTTGAGAGGCAGGAATGATCGTCTCGCCTCGTGCCTTTGCCGTTGCATACTTCTTAAACCGACGCGAAATCACTTCTGCCATACTTGCAAAATCATCTGAATGCCCAGACGTGATTTTCGGGTTCTTAATTTTGTAGTGTCGGTAATGTTGCTTTGCCGCAATTCCATCGACAAAAACAACTTGAGATGCCACAGCATCTGAGCCTTGAATGTGAGAGATGTCGTAGCCTTCAATCCGACGCGGCAGCTCGGGCAGATCTAGAATTTCTGCCAAATCAAGCATGGCTTGAGTGTTGCGATCGGCAAATCGCTGAGTCCGAGCCAGTTCAAATTCAGCGTTGCGCTCCACCATTTCCAGCAATTCTGCCTTCTTTTGGCGTTGAGGATGCACGATCGCAATCTTTCGTCCTTTGGCCTGACTGAGAAATTCTGCCAGCATCTCCCCTTCTGGCAATTCATGCTGCACCAGAATTTCCGCCGGAATCTCCACCGGATCGACGCTTTGATAGTGTTCTTCTAACACCCGTTGCAGAATGGCTCCGGGTTCTCCCGATTGAGCATCGGCTACAAATCCCAACCGTCCGACGAGGCGACCTGCACGAATTTGAAAGAGTTGAACGCAGGCATGATGTTCATCTGCGGCAAGCGCGATCGCATCTTGCGACACCGTATCATCCGGCAGCGCGACTTTCTGCTCTGCTCCCAAGCTCTTTAGTCCCACAATCTGATCGCGCAATCGCGCCGCGTGTTCAAAATTTAGATCTTCTGCGGCTTTCTCCATTTGAGCGGTGAGAGTCTCCTCCAACTCGCTTGTTCGTCCTTGAAAGATCATGGCGACTTTCTGAACCGTCTTGCGATAATCCTCTGAAGAGATCATGGACCGACAGACGCCAGGACACCTGCCAATGTCGTAGTTCAAACAAGGGCGATCTTTAAACAACGGTTGCGGGCGTTGCCGCAGTGGAAAAATTCGCTTGACTAGATGAAGCGTCGTCCGCAGGGTGCGACTATCGGTGTAAGGACCGTAATAGCGATCGCGCTCCTTTGCCATGCGGCGCTTTCGGGTAATGAAAATTCGAGGATACGCTTCCGACCAGGTGATGCAGAGGTAGGGATACTTTTTGTCATCCTTGAGCAGCACATTGAAGTGAGGCTGATGCTGCCGGATCAAGTTTGCTTCCAGGGCAAGAGCTTCTGCTTCAGTGTCAGTGACAATGACCTCAATCTCCATCACCTGCCGCATCATCAATGCGATCCGAGGTCGAGTGTCATGACCGTTGAAATAGGAGCGGAGGCGCGATCGCAACCGCTTCGATTTGCCAATATACAGAATCTGCTCACTGCTATCCCGCATGTAGTAGACGCCAGGTTCTTGTGGGATCTCCTTAAGGCGTGCTTCTAAACGGTCTGGATCTTGAATTAGAGCGAGTGTTTTTGTGGATGAAGTCACAGAGGTAAGGTAAACTTCAAAGCTTTATATAGAGGAAGCCATGTTTAAATTTTAAATCAATCTGCTCGCTTCATACTGCCGATCACCGAACCGTAGTGATTATAGTCATAGGTATAAATTTAGACTTGCCAGTACGGAAACATGAATTTAGACGAATTTGAGAGTCAGACTCGCGAGAGCCTGGAAATCGCTCTTAATCAGCTACAGGCTGCAATGCTGTTGCTTTCATCCGTGGAATCACAAATCTTGGAGTCAGGAAATACGGTTAAAGAGCTTGGCAGAACAATCGAAACTTACATCGCAAGTCAGCAAAACGGTGTAGAAGTTTCCGCACGCTCTCAGCCGTAGCAACATTAGGCTGAGGCAATCCCCAAATGGCAATCCCCAAATATTGCGTGAGGCAAGGGATGAGAAAGGCTGTTTCAAAAGTCGCTGATCCTCCTCGTTTCGGAAGTCTCTGTAATCGGCTACTGTTCAGAGTTGCCTAATTCTGGTTCTGCCAACTCTTCGCGAATAATCGCAATCAAATCTGTGAGCCGAATCGGTTTAACGAGATATCGCCTTGCGCCTAGATCTAAAGCGCGTTGCTGATCTTTTTGAAATGCATAGGCAGACACAATAATGACTGGGATATGTTGCCACTCTCGATGTTGCTGGAACCGCTCTAGTAGGTAATAACCGTCGATATCTGGCAGTTTCAAGTCCAGCACTATCACGTGAGGGTCAAATTCCGCGATCGCCGACTCGAATAAGCAACCTTCTGCTAAAGCTAGCACACTGTACCCGCAATAACTGAGGTAATCATTCATCAATCGTCGGTTCGCTTCATTGTCCTCAATTAGTAAAACGCGGACTGGAGAATCGGAACCTAGTTCTTGAGTTGTCATCGCGTATGCACCCGTGTTGACTATCATTGTCGGTCAACGATAGAGATTAGGGGAGCGATTTTATTGAAAGGTTGCTACCCATATAAATTCGTCGCCAGCTACGGACAGACTGGCTTGTATAGAATTTCACATCCTTATTCAAACAAACTCAAGTCAATCCGAGCAAATTTACAGAAAATTTCAACTTCAGTTGATCAAGGTGAAGTTGAAATTCAACTCCGCGCCTCCAAGCCAATGCTTGAAGAAAGGTACAAGTATTTTTGTATCGAGAGTGAATGTATTAAGAGTGAGGGTTGAACTGAGAACAAGGTTGTTTAACTCTTAAGGGATGGGTCTAATATCAGGTTAGAGAAGGGCGTTGAACAGGTTGTGGAGTAGATAAAACTGCTCTCGCCATTCGTTCTGGTTCACCTAGCATGACAACCGAACATGTCGCCTGCTGCGCCACCTTAAACGTAATGTCACCGACTAGCAACCCTCCAGCGCTAGTAGGGCGACGTGACGAGCGAAGCACCAGCAAATCACTAGATTGAGAGGCACTTAAAATAGCTCTGGCAACATCCTCGCTAGGGGCAAGTTGCACCTCATACTCATACGTTGGATTGTCTTTCTTAATGAGTAATGCTAGTTGAGAACGAATCCAGGCTTGTTTGTTAGGAGGCGTTCTACGATCGCAGACATGCAAAATAGTCAGCCGTCCCTGATTTTCAGTCGCAATAATTTCAGCGAGTTGCAGTGCCGCGATCGATCGCTGAGTCAAGTTCTCAATCGGAACTAGAATTTGCTGCATGTCGGAAGGGGACTTCAACAACCGGCTCACCGCGACCGGACAATGAGACGACCACAACACAGTGTCAATCACACTTCCAAACAAGCGTTCTTGAAAGCGACTGCGCTTTTGCCAGCCCATCACGATCAGACTAGCATGGTGTTCTCGACTAGAACGGACAATGCCTTGAGCAACCTTGTCATCGATTCTTAGCACAGGTTCAACCTCTGCATTCAAATCCTTCTCGGCATTCAATTCATTGCAGATAGCGGTTGCATTGTCTAGAAGCATCTCACTGCGCTTAATCGCCGCTTGCACAGAAGGGGTATCTAACTGACCCTGGTGGAGCGCGATCGCTAGGGGCAAGATTTGCCCGGGCTGATGATGCGCAATTACTGCCGCCATTTCAAGCAGATACCGCTCTGTATTGGGGTTGGAAATTGGAACAACGATTCTGGACGAATCGAACGTCGCTGAAGCAGAGCCTGAAGCAACCCCTGCGGTCTGGAGATCACTACCTTCTACCCTCAAACCACTAGCAAAGCGACTTGTGAGAACAGGTCCTAATATGGAAGTCACCAACATCAGAATGATGACGGCATTCAAAACTCCTTCTGACAGCAGCCCGACGCGGTATCCGACTAGAGTAGCAGCTAACGTGGCGGCTACCTGGGGTAACGACAACGACCCCATTGTCAGCATTTCTTGCCAGTTATAGCGATAGAGAAGCTTTGCAAATAAGGCTGCTACGAATTTACTTACAATTAAACCCAGTACGATCGCCCCTGTCAGCGCTAGAAGCTGCGGACTAGTCAAGTTTTTGATGAAGGCTGGAACTCGAATTAGCAGCCCCATATCAACAAAGAAAATCGGAATAAATAAAACGCTGCCAACAAAGACAATTTTTTCCTTGACCGGACCGTTGCCGACCACTCCATTCACGGCAAGCCCAGACAAGAACGCACCGACAATCTTCTCAACGCCAATGAGTTGTGCTCCAACTGAAGCTAAAAATAGCGCCAGCAGAACAAATAGAAACTGATTGCCTTCATTGTCGCCAGAGCGCTTAAAGAATTCTCGCCCGGCGCGATCGAACCCGACCAAAATCACAACGGTGTAGATGGCCAATGACCCAAGTAGGATACCCAGCTTGAGCAGGGAAAAGTCTCCTGCATGAATGCCAACGCAAACCGCCAAAACTAACAGCGAACCAATGTCCGTAAAAATGGTTGCACCGATCGTCACGGTCACCGCTTCGTTGCCGACGACGCCCAATCGGCTCACAATAGGATACGCCAGCAGAGTGTGGGATGCCAGCAGCGAACCAATTAAAGCTGATGCATTCCAATCGAAACCGAATAGGCGTCCGATGCCTATTCCAGTCAGCAGCGGAACGAGAAACGTAAATGAGCCAAAGCCGAGTGATCGATTGCGGGTGCGGTTGAATTGTTCAATATCAACTTCTAGCCCCGCTACAAACATCAGGTAGACTAACCCGATGTCTGATAACAGCCGCATTGATTCTGATTCTTGCTTAAGAACTTGTAGTCCGTCGGCACCCAGCACAACACCTGCTGCCAACAGTCCAACTAATCCTGGCAAACGCATCCGCTCAAACAGGAGGGGAATCACCAAAATTACGGCAAGCAGGATGAGGAAAGGAACGATGGGTTCCTGTTGAGTCGGACCAGCAACTAGTAGCATGCAAGATTTGGGGTTAGGGAGGTAAAGCGTTCTGTCGCAACCTTACAGATACCAGGTGACTTTTCTTTCTACAATCTGCCTAGAGATGAATTTGGCTAAGGATCACCCGCAAGCGATCGTAGTCGTCTTTCAGCAACAAACTCAGCATTCGTCCAGCTTGCACAAGCCAAGCCCGATCTGCTTTTCTAAGTTGATAAATTTCTCGAATGGTGGCGGCTGTTAAAGCATCTACTGGAGCGCCCCCAACTTGAAGCAGGGTTCTGAGAAAATCGAGTTGTTCGCTAAACTCAACGACTTCTTGGGCGGTGCATTGATGAACGGCTTGATGAATTTGCGGTGGACGCGGCGGTAGGTGCTGAAAAATGCCCCCTAACGAGGCTCCGTTCTTCTTATGAGTGTTCGCACGATAGCCGATGATCGCGGCGCGAAATTCAGTCTTGAGCATGGCGAAGATTTGCGGCTGTTGTTCTCGCAATTCCTGAAGCGACATGCCTAACGCTCTAGCCCGATGGACGGTATCGATCGGGCTAGTCGTAGCGTGGTAAACCACGGCATAAATCATGTTTCCCGATTCCTCATCCACGGATTTGACCCAACTGCCAAACGGCGGCATCACCGGAAAGCTGAGGTCGTCAGGCTCTAGGCACTGACACAAGAACTCAGTAGTCGCGGTTTCAATCACCTCGGCAATGTGATCTGGCGATCGCTGTTGAGCCGCAAATTGGGGAAGCGGAAGACGCATAGTTCGTTATTTTTTCTTTTTGCTTCCGCTTTCAACAAGCTCTAGCTCAGTCATACGGAAGGTCACAAGTTTGTCCCAGTTGCCGCCCTCAAACAGAACGGCAACCTTGCCGTCGCTGACTCGTTGAACCAGGCCTTGAAAGCCGTAATAAGTATCATCACCGTTTGTGACCCGAACGGCAGCACCAGGTAAAAGCATAATGAATGGGAAAAAGAAGGGATTCACTCTCAAGTCTACAAGCCGAGGCTTGCTTGTGGGCATAAATCTCGATTTTTGGGTGTCTCCAGTGCCCTTAAAACTTCAACCGTTGCCTAAAGTTGGCAACCGATTCGACCAATCCAAGGGCGAGAAAATTCATTAACAACGCAGCATTTCCGTAACTCAGCCACGGCAGGGGAATTCCAGTAACTGGAGAAAGATTGATTGTCATGCCGATGTTAATGGTGACCTGAAAGACAATCATCGAAAAAACTCCGACCGCGATCAGAGAACCAAAGTCGTCTTTGGCGTTTTGAGCGATAACTAGTAATCGGTAGCAAATCAGCAGAAATGATAGAAGGACAGCCGCCGCTCCAATAAAACCGAGTTCTTCGCCGATCGCCGTGAAAATAAAGTCGGTGTGCTGTTCGGGAATGAAGTTTAGCTGGGTCTGTGTGCCTTTGTAGAGTCCTCGTCCCCAAAGTTCTCCAGCCCCGATCGCAATTCTGGACTGAATTAAGTGATACCCGCCCCCAAGCGGGTCTTGCTCTGGGTTTCTAAACATGACGATGCGAGCTTTCTGATAGTCCTTGAGAACAAACTGCCAGAGGACGCGCCCCAATCCTCCCGCTAGAAGATTCAGTACAACGGGAGCTAACGTGCCATAGCGTTTCCAAGGCAACGTTCTCCAAGCCACAAATCCGATTAACAGAATCCAAACCGCGATCGCGGCAATTCCGACTCCCCAAACGGGCAGCAGCATATTAAACAGAATCGCTGAAATGATGGGAGAGATGAGCAGGAGTAGCCATCCTGGGTTAGCATTTCCCCAGTAGAGCATCCCAATTGCGATGGCTCCAAATACCAAGGATGTGCCTAAATTAGGTTCTAAAAAGATGAGTATCCACGGTACACCAGCAACGGCTAGAACCTTGATCACCATTGGAATGGTGGACGCCGATCGCTGATGCAGCATGGCTGCGATCGTAATAATAATTCCCAGCTTGGCAAACTCAGAGGGTTGGAGGTAGAACCCGAAGATGTTGATCCAGCGCTGCGCCCCTAGTCCTTCGGTTCCAAAGAACATGACCAGCAGCAACATGCTGTTGGTTAAGCCGTAGACCCACCATTTCCACTGCAATAACTGGTCGTAGCGCCACCGCGCGATCAGCAACGCCAAAATAATGCCAATGCCGCCCGTGATCCAATGCCGCCACCAGTCCGTTAATCCAGCGTTTGCCTCCACGCTGCTGATCATGAGTCCGCCTAAAATGTTCAAGCCAATAGGGACTGCAAACAGCAGCCAGTCCATTTCTTGCCACGGCTGCAACAGCCCCTTGAGATAAGGCGGTAAGAACGATTTGGATTTGCGGAACATAGCGTTGGGATATGGGGAGATAGGGGCGGAGACGAACCCTCTTGATTGCCCTTGATGTCGAAGATGTCGTCGAAATGCCGATCTTTCTAAAATCAAGTCAGTGCGGCAACCGATACTCTAGCAGCGATTTGCCCTGCGATCGCAATGAGCGCTTTGGCAGACGCAGAATCCGGAGCGGCAACGACAATCGGAATGCCGCGATCGCCACCTTCCCGCAAGGAAATTTCTAGCGGAACGCAGCCAAGTAATGGAATATCCAGCTCTTGAGCCGTCTTTTCGCCGCCCTGAGAGCCAAAAATGTCGTACTGCTTATCGGGCAGATCCGGCGGAATAAAGTAGCTCATGTTCTCAACAATTCCCAGTACGGGAACGTTCAGTTGCTGGAACATTTTTAAGCCGCGACGAGAATCGAGCAGAGCAACGGTTTGAGGGGTGGTCACAATAACCGCTCCTGCCATAGGCACAGCTTGCGCCATCGTCAGTTGCGCATCTCCGGTTCCAGGGGGCATATCGACGATCAAATAGTCCAAATCGCCCCACTGCACTTGGTATAAGAATTGGCGAATCACTCCATTTAACATAGGACCGCGCCAGATCACGGGCTGATCTTTGTCAATCAAAAAGCCCATCGACACCAGCTTCACGCCGTGATTAAACGCAGGCTCCAGAATTTCGCCTTGAGGGGACTGCCGCACTGTGATGCTAGAGCCTTCCAACCCGAGCATAGTCGGCGCGTTGGGGCCGTAAATGTCGGCGTCAATCAGTCCGACTTTTGCCCCGGTTTGGGCCAACGCAACGGCCACGTTTACCGCGACAGAGCTTTTGCCAACGCCGCCCTTGCCGCTAGAAACTGCAATGATGTTCTTAACACCTTCGATGCCAACGCGATCAGGTAATCCTTTTTGCTGAGGCGTTTCAGCCGTCACGTCTACTTCGACGTGCTTCACATCGGGTAGCGTTTTCACGGCCCGCTCGCAGTCTTCTACAATAAACTGCCGCAATGGACAAGCAGGCGTTGTCAAAACCAGGGTAAAGCTTACGGTTCCATCCTCAACTTTGACATTGCGAATCATATTCAGTTCCACCAAACTCTTTCGCAGTTCGGGGTCTTGAACGGGTTTAAGGACTTCTAAAACAGATTCAGAACTGAGGGTTGTCGGCATGTTTTGAGCAGGATGCGATCGCTGGGCGGTTTAGGTAAATTGCTCAGCAAGGAAATGTGACGTAAAAAGCGTCTTTTCGATCTTACCGCTATGCGGAGGTCTCCTCCAGGAATAAAAAAACGGATTAGAAGTCAAAACAGCCTTGTTGCGACGGTTTGTGAGGAATTTCTCGCTCTGGATGCTCTGCCGCTTCAGCTAAATCAGAGGCAACTCTAGCGGCATAGGGCTTAATAATTGACCAAATTAAGGGGGATAACCATCCATGTAGCGTCATTGAGTAGGTCACCCGAGTGCCGCAAAGGGTTGACTTAATTTCGTAAGTCACCCGTTCTTCAATGCCGGGAATGGCGAGAATTCGGACTTTCAAAAGTTCGCCTGGATCAACCCGCTCGACAAAGATCCGAATCGGAAAGGGTGACAGTCGAGTCACAGCTTCATAGATTAATCCAGGCTTAGCAACCAGTCCACGAGGCACATTGGTGCTGGACAGTAAGGGATGCCAGGATACGTCATCGAGATCGATAATCTTCTTCCATAGAACATCCACCGAGGCAGTACTAACCGCTTGATAGGTTTTGGCGAGCGATCGCTGCACGCGACGCTGCCTGCGCCGGAAGAATTTCCACGGACTATAAAACATGGCTATCCTCCTTAAAATGGGATAACAGGTGACGATCAATCAGACAAGAAGCGATATAAGCTCAGCGATCCGATGCTGGATATCTTCTAAAAGCTTACGTGAGAGCGATAACTTCGCAAGATTCGCAGGCCCACCTCATCAAGCCTTTAAAGATGACGTTCATCTGTTATAGCGAAAATGGCGCGTTCATAGAACTTAACGATGCTCAAATAGTTCTACACTCAATCATTCTGCTTTCTAAAGGCTCATTCTGGTTTCCGGATAGCCGCTAGAGGTGATTTTGATCGCCAATCCACGATAGTCTGGATAAATCTGCATTTGCGGAGTGCTGACTCTTAACTGGATTGCTAAATGGTTGCAATAAGTTGAGTAAAGTTATGTTGCCGCCGACCCAGAGCCTTCGCTGCGCTCTTTGCCACCTAATAAAACGCTATTTTCTGTTCAGGAACCGCAATATATGACTGCTTTTTCCACCTCAGAAAAAACTACCTCCCAAGCACTACCTCCGTCGGATTCTCGCGATCGTGTTAGTCATTGGCTTAAATCTTTTCAGGATAAGATTTGCCAAGGGTTAGAAGCCGTTGACGGCGCAGGCAAATTTCAAGAAGATAGCTGGGAGCGTCCGGAAGGTGGCGGTGGGCGATCGCGAGTCATGCGCGAGGGAAATGTATTTGAACAAGGCGGCGTTAACTTCTCGGAGGTTTGGGGAAAGGATCTACCGCCCTCGATTTTAGTGCAACGTCCAGAAGCAAAGGGTCACAGCTTCTATGCCACCGGAACGTCGATGGTGTTGCATCCACGTAACCCCTATATTCCGACGGTTCACCTCAACTATCGTTATTTTGAAGCAGGCCCCGTATGGTGGTTTGGTGGCGGCATTGACCTAACGCCTTACTATCCGTTTGAAGAAGATGTCATCCACTTTCACCAAACCTTGAAGTCGGCGTGTGATGCTCACCATCCGGAGTACTATCCGACCTTTAAGCTATGGTGTGATGAGTATTTTTACCTTAAGCACCGCAATGAGACCCGTGGCGTCGGCGGAATTTTCTTTGACTACCAGGACACTCAAGGAATTCTCTATCCAGTCTCCTATCCGGGTTCTCAGTTAGATAGCCCTGCTGCTCATCGAAGTCAGGCAGCCGGTACGGTGAAAGATCGGACGTGGGAAGATTTGTTTGCGTTTGTGCAGTCGTGCGGCAATGCCTTTTTGCCCGCTTATGTGCCGATTGCAGAACGTGGTCGGAATACCGAGTATGGCGATCGCGAGCGCAATTTCCAACTTTATCGACGCGGGCGCTACGTCGAATTCAACTTGGTTTACGATCGCGGCACAATCTTTGGGTTGCAAACCAACGGACGGACTGAATCGATTCTGATGTCCTTACCGCCTTTGGTGCGATGGGAGTATGGGTTTGAGCCACAACCTGAAAGTCCAGAAGCCCGCCTCTATGATATTTTTCTCAAGCCTCAAGATTGGGTGAACTGGTCAGCCCATTGAGCTAGAGTGTGAGCGATCGCTACAGGTGTTGAAAATCAGCACGTTCTCTAGGCTTCCCTATTTGGTAGGACTGAAAATTTTGCATGGAACCGTCGGCTCAGCAAGTCGGCGGTTTTGTTTGTCTTTGCTTTTCGGAGTTGCACCTTTGTGAAATGTTTTTGACAGTAGTATTTTTGACAGTAGTAAAGGTGAGAGAGTTCACCTCGGTGAACTCGATCTGCAGCTAGTAAGTTAAAGATTTCGTGAAACTGTAGGACTGGGAATTGCGCTTTCTGATTCTAATGAAGTACTGTTTCAACTAACGCATCAAAGTGAAATTGTTAAGCAGCAACAGAAAAGCGACAGAAAGGCTCGTAGCTTCAAAGGCTAGACTAAAAAGTCTGTTGTATGCATCTTTCAGGGGTTTTCTATCTTACTTCCCGACTGGTCTAGTATTTTTGTCACAGCAGTTGTCTTGAATGACAAGTCTAGTTTCAGCTCTAAGTTTTAGTTAAAGGGTAGCTCTCCGATAACCTTCTTGTCTTAAAGGTTGTCTTCACGTTTAATTAATTATCGAGAGTGCAGCAATGCTCCCTACTGTATCTCGTTCGGAAGCGAAACGTGATGTTCGCTCCCCAGCGTTCATCTGTTTTCAAAAAGGATTATCTATTAGAGGACTACGAGTTGTTCTCCTGGGGTCAGATCTTGTATTAGTAGCGATCGCGTGGCAAATCGCAGCAGCAGTAAGTACTCCTTGGCTACCCACTTGGGACTTTCAAGAAAATCCGCTTGCGCCGCTCCTTGTTCTTTGTGTTGAGTTAGGTGTTCTCGTTACTGGAGACTTTTATAAATCTGGTGCATCTCGCCGGAATTACATAGGGCTGATCAAAGCATTGACGATCGCGCAGGTCTTGCTGTTGTTGATCGCCTACTTTTACCATCCTGGTCAGTTCATTTCGCGATCGCACTTCATTACATTCTGGTTACTCAGCATTGTTTTCATTTGCGCGAATCATCTTGTTGCCGATCTCTCTATCAATCTATTGCGGCAGAAAGGGGCGATTCGCTATCCAGTATTTCTCATTTCTGATGGCGAAGAGTTAGAAGGCTCGACTCGCATCATTCTCAAAGAAAACCGCTATAACATTGTTGGAAGCGCTGGGATAAAGTCGCTCAGCAGTTCTGAACGTGAGAAGACGTTTGCAAAAATTCAGGCGTTGGGAGTTGTAGAAGCATTTGTCTCGTGGAGGGCAATTCAGGATCAATTGTTTCTTTGCTGGCAATTTCAATCGGCAGGAATTACTTTGCACGTCATTCCACTTGGGCTAGAATCCCTGTTTCAGGGGTCGCGGTTTTGGACGTTGGGACAATTTCCAGCCTTGAGCTTTTCACCGCCTTCGATTACAAGCATCGATTTTTTGATCAAACGATCCCTCGATTTCTTAGGCACGGTGATTTTTCTAAGCATTTTGTTTCCCGTTTATGCTGCGATCGCGCTACTGATCAAACTTGACTCACCGGGATCAATCTTCTATCGACAAACTCGAATTGGGCTGCATGGCAAACCGTTTGAGGTCTGGAAATTCCGCACAATGGTACAGAATGCGGACGAACTGCAAAAGTCACTGGAGGCTCAGAATGACGTAAAAGATGGAATTCTATTCAAGATGAAGCGTGATCCTCGGGTGACTCGCGTTGGAGATATCCTCAGGCGATATAGTCTGGATGAATTGCCACAGCTATTTAACGTAGCACTGGGCGAAATGAGTTTTGTCGGTCCTCGCCCGTTACCTGTACGTGATGTCGAAAAATTTGCTTCTCATCATTTTGTGCGTCATGAGGTGTTGCCAGGAGTTACAGGGCTTTGGCAGGTTTCGGGGCGCTCGAACATAAATAACTTTGAGGACGTAATTCAGTTAGATCTGGCTTACATCCAAAATTGGTCGCTCTGGTTGGATTTGAAGATACTGCTGAAAACGGTTCAAGTCGTGCTTTGCAGAACGGGAGCTTATTGATGTCGAACCCTAACTGGCGCTGATGGTTGAGAGAGTTAAATTTCTACTGTGTGGCTTCTCCGATATCAAACGGTTTGAATCTTTTTAGAAAACTCAATGGACTCTATGACAGACGCCGCTAAACCAATTCATACTCAATCCACTCTTAACTCTGATATCCATCAGGAGTTGAACGGTGTTGAGCCAAACTTAACTGATTCGCCAAGCGGCGTAGACGATTCCTCTAATGCCATTGATGCTGAACTGGTTTCTGTGGAAAACGCCACTAATCTGACGTACTGTACCAGTGATGTCTCTATGGCAGAGGGGTTCTTCGCCTACTACGAGTCATTTGTTGAGCGTTCGATTGAAGATCCCTTGCTTTGGCACAGTCAGACTTTTGGAGTGAATTCAGAACCGCCGACCGCTTGGCGTCATCCTTGGGTAAAAGTTGGGTTAATTGGGGTTGGAGGGTTATCTACGATCGCGGTTACAGGATCTCTTTTGCTAAAAGGAGCGGCTCAACCCACGCTAACTAGAGATACTAACGCGACGCTCAATCAGAAGAACTCAGCGACTCAATCTCCTCGGGTTAGCTCGTCTGCTGTTGCACCTCCCGCTTCGACAATGGAGCTTTCGGGCGGAGCCCCTTCACCAGGAATCACGAAAGTTCGGATTCCTAAAGTCATCAGTCCCGCGATTCGCGCTCCGTTGCCTGGTCAAGTCATTAGTCGTCAGTCGATTGATTTACAATCCCTTTCTAGTCCATCGGCTAAGCTGCCTAATCCTAAAACTTCCCAAAGGCGCGCACCTAATACTCGTTCTGTTTCACCCAAAAACATCTCTACCTCAACCACGATCGTTGCTCGTCCAATTCGTTCTGATTCATCTTCAGCAACCCCCCTGCCAACCTTGACTCCATCTGCGCCAGAGTGGGTGCAAGGACAGCTAAATTCAGCTCACCGAACATCTAACTTAAGGACTGGTGAATCGGCTGCTTTAACCCCTAAAGAGCCTGTCTACGGGTTGTCTTCTGAATCCATTCTAACGTCACCTTCTGAAGCCACTCCGCGATCGCAGTCAAATTCAAAAGATTTAAGCCCCCAATTGCAACTCCTGCGCTCTGCTGAACTGGATCAACCGGGTACGGAGCTTGGCAAAGCCACAATCCCCGGAAGCTTGGCTCCGGGTTCTAAATTTCCTAAAGCAGAATCACTCCCCTTGCCGCCGTTTACAAAGTTACTCCTTAAAGACGCCCAATCTGCGCTTAAGCTGAACGAAATTAAGGCAAGAGTAGATGTAAATCGTCGAAATGTCACCTTAGGCAACGTGTCTCCAGAGATTAGCCAAAGCATTAATGCCGCACAGACGATTCGCCATTTTCTAGACGTATCTAAAAAACTGCCTAAAGATCTCAATATTGCCGTTGTACCGCTTACTCAGCAGGCCACAACTGTAATTCCTAGGGCGAACGAATTAGGTGA
The DNA here is from genome assembly GCA_019359275.1 of Myxacorys chilensis ATA2-1-KO14. Taxonomy (GTDB): domain Bacteria; phylum Cyanobacteriota; class Cyanobacteriia; order Leptolyngbyales; family Leptolyngbyaceae; genus Myxacorys; species Myxacorys chilensis. The sequence continues at coordinate 94,780 of JAHHHP010000001.1, forward strand.
TTTTCAGGTGTTTCGATTGCCAATGAAGGATTACGAGAACGCTTGGGCTAGGTTTACCCAAGAAGCTAAGCAAGTTGTGTCTGTTCCAGAGTTTGGATTTATTGATTATCAGCAACAAGTTATTGTTTTGCCATTGACTTAGGCGTTGTTTGTGCTTAGCTACGTTTCTCAAATTGATTCGATAAGGTTCCGGAGAAAGTAAGCCCACCTCGTAATCAGGTAAAGAATGCTCCCTTCTACCCCCCCTCTCCTCTCCATGGACGCGATTGATTATTCTGAAGAGATTAGTTTTCAGAAGTACTGGTTGGTGTTGAAGCGCCGATGGCTTTTGATCGCACTCATTTCCAGTAGTTTGCTTGGGCTGTCTGCTTTCTACGCTCTCACCAGAGCGCCTGTCTATGAAGCAGCCGGAAAGCTGCTATTCAAGTCAGATAAAACGTCTACACTCGTGGGGATTAAGTCGGATTCAGGACAGCTAGAGGCGTTGACCCAAAAAAGCGATCCGTTAAGCACACAGGCAGAACTTCTGCGCTCTCTCTCGATCGCCAGGGAAACGATTGAATCGCTCAATCTAACTGACAATCAAGGCAAACGGCTGACTCCTAAAGCATTTTCCAATCTTCTGATTGCTAAACCTGTAGTGGGAACTGATATTTTGCAGTTAACTTACAGGGCAAAAAACCCAGAGCTTGCAGCAACGGTAGTGAATCGAGTCATGCAAGCTTATCTCAAAGACAACGTTACGTTCAATCGGAAGGAAGCTGTATCGGCGAAGAAATTTATTGTAGAGCAGTTACCGGAAACCGAGAAAGCGGTTAACCAAGCGGAAGCAAATCTGCGTCAGTTTAAAGAGGCGAATGGCATTGTTGCCTTAGAGCAAGAAGCATCGGCTACGGTAACAGGATTATCAACGCTAGATAAAGAGATTACAGATACACAAGCGGAATTAACGCAAGCTAATGCCCGAACGTCTGAACTTCGTAGCCAAGTGGGAATGGATGCAAAAACGGCACTGGCGATTACAGCGCTCAATCAGTCAGAGAATGTTCAGAAAGCCTTGACAGAAATTCAGCAAGTGCGGGCAAAACTGGCGAAACAACGAACAATCTACAGCCCAAAGCATCCTGAAATTGATCTGCTGCAACGTCAGGAGACGGCAGCAAGAGGAGTTTTGCAAGAGCAGGTCGCTGAAATTTTGGGAGCAAATTTACAAGTGCCGAACGGCAAGCTGCAAATCGGAACGACAGCGCAAAGTCTGGTGGCTGATTTAGCAAAAGCTGAGGTAGAGCGGTTTAGTTTGGCGCAACGACTTCAGGCACTCGCGCGATCGCAGTCAGCTTATCTAGCGCGATCGCAGAGTTTACCTGCCTTAGAAAAGACACAACGGGAATTAGAACGTCAGCTAGACGCGGCACAAACAACTTACAAAACGCTGTTAACAAAGTTGCAAGAAGTGCAGGTTGCTGAAAATCAAGCGGTGGGGAATGCCACCATTGTATCGGCGGCGGAAGTGCAGCCCGAACCAGTGGAGTCTAAAACGTTGCTTTATTTGGTGGCGGGTGGTGTCGCGGGGCTACTGCTTGGAACTGCTACAGCGTTCTTAGTGGACTATAGCGATCGCTCGGTGAAGACGCTGCGAGAAGCCAGAGAGTTGTTTCAGTACACGCTGCTAGGTGTGATTCCAACGGTTGGAGATTCTGAGCGGCTCGGCGGCGATCAGGCGATTCCTCAAGTCATTTCTCGCGATCGCCCAAGTTTTGCAGCGCAAGAAGCCTACCAAATGCTCCATGCGAATCTACGCTTTTTGACCTCTGATAAACAGTTGAAGTCGATTGTGGTGACAAGCTCAGCTCGCAAAGAAGGGAAGTCTACGATCGCGGCGAATTTGGCAACAGCGATGTCTCAAGTTCAACGGCGGGTGCTGCTGGTGGATGCAGACTTGCGCTACCCCTGCCAGCACCATGTGTGGAGTGTGTTGAATCAGGTCGGGTTGAGTAATTTGATCGTGGGTCAGGTGAAATTTCGGGATGCAGTGCAGGTCATTACGCCTCATTTGCATGTTATGACGTCTGGTGTGCTTCCGCCTAATCCGTTAGCGTTGCTCGATTCTAAACGCATGGCAGATCTGATCGAATCCTTCACTCAGGACTATGATTTTGTCATTTTTGATGCACCAACGCTTTCTGGAACGGCAGATGCAACGGTACTTAATAAGATGACAGATGGAAGTTTATTGGTGGTTCGTCCGGGCGTCATTAATGCAGCGGATGGGAAAGCAGCGAAACACTATTTAGCTCAGTCAGATCAAACCGTTTTGGGAATGGTGGTCAATCACTTTGATACTGGAAATGAGCCGGATAGTTACTTCTACTACAACAAAGAAATGGAGCCTACCGTTCAATCAGAGCGGGATATAAGCGTGAGCGATTCGTTGAATCAGCGATAGTTTTTGAGTTTCATTTTCTAATTCGTTTCAGGTTGAATTCTAGTATCTCCAGTAATTCAAAAGAAGTTTCATGTTGAATCTTAATTTGCTTTTTGGCTTTTTCCGCTTATTCTCAAGTATGTTGTTTTTAATCACTATATTCCCATTATTAAATATGCTTGCAAGAGCCAGCGTATTATGTTATCATTTCGTCAGGAGCGCTCCAAAATTTAGATAGACTAAACGATTTTTTTGCTTGAGATTGCTGCTTCTAAAAGCGTTGAACTAAATGTTCAATTGATGTGAAAGAAATTTCAACTAATCTAACAACTGGATAGAGTAGGTGATTTGTTTGGAGTGAGCTTTGATGATCTTCGGATCTCAGTTTCTCCGCCGTAACCTTTCCTTGGCGTTGAACGTGTGCAGCTTAGGAAGGTCGAATCGCAGGATAAGTGTAACCGAAAACGAAAGCGATCGCTGCGACGCGCTATTTATCGCCCAGTCCATGGTTGTTATTTAGATAGTGTGAGTCAGAAGCACAAAATATTTGCCGATTGCCCTGGGCAATTGCGGTAACGGGGCATAGGGCGACGCAGTGCGCTGATGCTGATTGCGAGTCAAACAACGGTTGCTCAGAACGGGGAGTGGCTAGAAGCGTTTTGGTGCGAGCACTGTCAGAGCAATCAGTGATTTCATGTGCGGAAAGTGGGAGAGCGAGACTATTAGCTATCGCCTCCTTCAGTGGAGATGTGGAAACGGTGAGCGGCGTGATTGATCCACATGGAAATCCATCGGTGAGCGAATTCACACAGCGACAATCCAGGATAGTTGGATGTGGAGGGGCCAAAGATTTCAGGTTTATTCGGTGAGCTGCAAACGAGGCGCACTTCAACGGTTCTCGACACAGCTTAAAAGCAGTTGGCGGCTCTTAAGTTAATTAAGACAACGTTGGATTTGCGTAACAGTACGATAGTAGAGACGTTTAGCCATTAAAAGGAAATAAAGTTATGGCTCAAATCATGCGAAAGCAGCCCTTCCGGCCCTGCGAACTGAAATCTCTAAAGCTACTCAACATTGGTTGTGGTTATAACTTCCATCCTGCATGGATTAATTTAGATTTAGTTCCTTGTACTCAGGAAGTTCAACGATATGACGCTCGACGGGGACTTCCATTTCCTGACAATGTTGTCGACGCTTGCTACAGTTCTCATGTTCTTGAACATCTTAAGAAGCCAGAAGCAATGGAGTTCTTGCAGCAACAGTTCCGGGTGCTTAAATCAGGCGGAATTATTCGTGTAGTTGTTCCAGATTTAGAAAAAATTACACGAAGTTATCTACATGAACTAGAGCAAGCAGATCTAGGTACCAGTGAAGCACAAACAAATTATGATTGGATGATGCTAGAGTTGCTCGACCAAGTGGCGCGTGATGTGCGTGGGGGGCAGATGGGTGAATATCTTCAATATCTGAAAGATGTTGAAAACCAAAATTTTGTGCTTTCACGAGTTGGAACCGAAATAGAATACTGTGAGAATGGCTTTCAGATGACGTTAAAGCAGAAACTAGCAGGGATGAGTCTGAGTCACTTAATCCAGAAAGCAAGATATGAGATCGCTGGATTGGTTGTTGCAATAATTGCTGGAAAAGCTGCTCAAAAAAGCTTTCAAGAAGGCATATTTCGTAACGCTGGCGAAGTTCATCATTGGATGTACGATCGATTCTCCTTAAAGCGTCTACTGCAACAAACAGGATTTCAGGACATTAAAGTTTGTTGCCCAGACGAGAGCCAAATTCCTGATTTTAATCAATATGGTCTTGATGTTTTAGAGGGCAAAGCTAAAAAACCTGACTCGTTATTCATTGAAGGTGTCAAGCCCAATCTAGATTAGGGCTAAACTGTTATAGAACTCCTACTAAATTGAGCTAATTGAACTTAGTTCAATTAGCTCAATCACAAAATTTTTATCCTTTGAAATGCGGCTGGAAGGCTCAATTGGGGCTTAAGTTTGATGCAGATTTTCGCTTTTCAAACTAATTAATTACATGCTTAGTAAACTTGCGAATATTAAACGAAAGGTTACTCCTGGTACACGTCAAATAATTGGTAATGGCTTATGGTTAACTGCTGATAAAGTTCTGCGAATGTTGGTCGGACTATTAATAGGTATTTGGGTTGCACGATATCTTGGAGTGGAGCAGTTTGGGCTTCTGAATTATACGATCGCATTTGCTGCTTTTTTTACGCCCATCGCGGCGCTGGGCTTAGACAGTATTGTGATCCGTGAAATTGTTCAGCATCCTACTCGAAAGAATAGTTTGCTGGGCTCTGCATTTTGTCTGAAGCTATCTGGCGGCTTAATTGGCACTCTGCTAGCAACTATCAGTATTTACTTCTTTCGCTCTGATACTTTAAGTCGATCGCTTGTTCCCATCCTCACAGCAGGATTTGCCTTTCAGTCGTTTGAGGTCATTGATCTTTGGTTTCAATCACAAGTCCAAGCTAAGAATACAGTTTTAGCTAGAAATACTGCGTTTGCTATCACAACGGTTCTCAAGGTTATTTGTCTTCAACTTCATGCACCTCTTGAAGTGTTCGCTTATCTCTATTTGACAGAGGTCATTCTGAGCGTTTTAGGATTAGTGGTCGTCTATAAAATTCAAAATCAGCGATTTGGCCTATGGAAAATCGATGCCAAGCTAATGCGGCAGTTGCTCAAAGACAGTTCCCCTCTAATTTTCTCAGGCATTGCAATCCTGATTTACATGAAAATTGATCAAATCATGATAGGTCAGATGCTAGGTGATAGAGCCGTTGGTGTCTATTCAGCAGCGTTGAGGGTTTCCGAAGTTTGGTATTTCATTCCAGTTGCAGTTGCGTCCTCAGTCTCACCTGCCATTATCAAAGCAAGACAAGTCGAGCCTAAGCAGTATTACCAAAAAATCCAGACAGTTTTTGATGGAATGGTTCTAATTTCCTACTCTATCTCCATTGCTATGAGTTTTCTGGCAGAACCAATTATCTTGAGGCTATATGGCTCGGACTATTCAGAAGCGATCCCTATCTTAGTTACACACATTTGGGCTTCTGTATTTGTCTTCTTGGGAGTTGCTAGAAGTATTTGGTTAACTGCTGAAAACTTAGTGATTTTTTCTCTGAAAACGACTGTCATAGGAGCGATTGTCAACGTTGGGTTAAATATGATCCTAATTCCAAAATATGCTGGCTTGGGTGCTGCGATCGCAACCGTAGTTGCTTATTTATTCGCAGTTTTGCTTTCATGTGCATTTTATCCACGATTACGGAGCATTGGCAAATTGATGCTTAATGCGCTGACCCTCGTTTGGGTGTTTAAAGCTATGAAATCTATATCTCGATAAACATGGTGAGCAAATATTCTATGAAAAACCTCGTTAAGTCGGTCTTACCAAAGTCAACTACACGTATTTTGTCAGAAGCAAAAAAAATTGCGTTAGATGGATACGCTTCTCCTTCGTATTCGCAAGAAGGAGAAGACCGAATCTTAGAGCGCTTTTTAGGCTACAGAGAGCATGGATTTTATGTAGATGTCGGTGCTCATCATCCTCAGCGTTTCTCAAATACTTACCTATTTTATAAACGAGGTTGGTCAGGCATCAATATTGATGCAACGCCAGGAAGTATGCGCCTGTTTGAGCGGCTCAGACCGAGGGACATCAATTTAGAAATGGGCATCTCTAAAGATAAGCTTGATCTTGAATTTAGAATTTTTAACGAACCAGCCTTAAACACCTTTAACGCTGATATTTCTGAACGCCGCCATGATAAGAACGAATATCACGTCATTGAAGCACAAAAAATTTCAACTCATCGCCTTGAAGATGTTTTGACTCAATACGTTGCATTAAATCAAACGATTGACTTTTTGACAGTTGATGTAGAGGGGCTAGATCTAGAAGTCATACAGTCGAGCAACTGGCAACGGTTTAGACCGAAATATGTATTAGTTGAGTGCTTGGAACCAACAGTTGATGGAGTGCTTAACACTGATATCTGTAAATTTTTAGGTGCTCAGCAGTACAGCTTAGTTGCAAAGACATTTAATACTGGCATTTTCAAAAATTCAGATTCACCATAGCTCAAATGCGGTTCTTAGACACAGACTAATATGAATACTCCCATTGTTTTTATCATCTTCAAGCGACCAGATACCACCAAACGAGTCTTTGAAGCGATTCGACAAGCAAAACCATCCACTCTGTTTGTCATTGCTGATGGTCCTCGTGGCGATCGTGAAGGTGAGGTGGAAAAATGCGCGGCGGCTCGTGCGATTGTTGAACAAGTAGACTGGCACTGTGAAGTCATCAAAAACTACTCTGAAGTCAATTTAGGATGTGCAAGACGAGTTGCGAGTGGACTGAATTGGGTATTTGAGCAAGTGGAAGAAGCTATTATTCTTGAGGATGATTGTGTTCCGCATTCAACCTTCTTTCGTTTTTGCGAGGAGTTACTAGAACGATATCGATTTGATAAGCGAGTCAATAGCATTTCTGCGCAAAACTTCGCCACGGGAAACTTGAATTCACAATATAGTTACCACTTCTCCCGCTATCCTCTCTGTTGGGGATGGGCAACGTGGAAAAGAGCATGGCAACATTTTGATTATGAGATGCAGCTTTGGCAAGAAGTCAAAGATAAAAACATCCTTCGTGATATTTTGCTGGATTCCAAAGCAATCGAGACTTGGAATAAGCTTTTTCAGTCTACCTACAATCTCCAAATTGATACTTGGGATACTAGATGGGTTCTCGCTTGCTGGCTGCAAAATAGCTTAAGCATTCATCCTGCCCTCAACTTAGTAACCAACATCGGATTTAATGCAGACGCAACACACACAGTAGAAAAAAGGCAGTTTAGCAGCTTTGCTTCAGAAGAAATGGAATTTCCATTATTGCATCCTCCTTATGTTGTAAGAGCAGTAGCTGCCGATAACTATACTCAAGCTAAAGTCTACAACATGAGTTATTTGCAGCGTGCAGGATGGAAAACAAAGAAAATTTTCAAATTCTATTTAGACGCTCTAAAACTGAAAATTTAGAACAACATAGACACGAAAAGGTTTATTCTTTTCGCGCAAACCCTTTAAAGAAGTTCAGAAATCCGCCCCTAATCTAGAGTTATAAATTTACTAAGCGCTGAAAATTAGTGAAAGCTACGTTTATTATTAAGGCGTTGTTGCGGGGACCCCTGCTTAATCTTCGGCATTGGCTGCGGCACTTTCAAGTAATGGCTCACAATCCAAAAGCACTGATCTCATTTCCGGTTGTCTTTCAATACGACAAAGTAACTGCAATTGAGCTAGGTAAGAATGTTGTAATTGGTCTATTCTCTGAAATTTCTGTTTATGCAAAATCCCCTTTCAGTAATGCTTCGGGTCAATTTATTGCTGAAGATCGATCTGCTATTGGCTCGCACGCAAATATCCGCGCCGCAGGAGGAAGATCCATATTAGAAAAAATACTTTGATTGGTCAACATGTATCTTTGATCGCTTCAAATCACAAAGTCCTGCCTGAACAGCTTTACAGCGATTTGTCTTGAGACGACTCTGAAATGGGTATCTTTATCGAGGAAAATGTCTGATTAGGCGCAAACGTGACGGTTCTTCCTGGTTGTTCAATCAAACGGTCAATCGTTTGTTAGAGCAGAAAGCCTAGTTGCTAAACCGATTCTAGCCGCTGAAATTTGTGTAGAAGCTCCCTCTCGTAAATTGAGAAAAATTAATTGCTCCGAGGAAGCTGGAACTGAGGCTGTTGTCCTGAATTAAGGTAATAAACCTAGCCACTTCTGAGGATGAGGAGCATTAATTGTGAAAGTTTTGCTTGTGAATACTTTTGATATCTGCGGGGGAGCAGCGCGGGCTGCTTACCGATTGCATCAGGGATTACACAGTGTAGGTGTTAGCTCTCAAATGTTGGTTCAGTTCAAGCAAAGCAACTCAAACAGCGTTTTTGGAGGAAATGCAGCCTCTGCATCAGCTCAAATTAGGCATGGGTCACGAACCCTTTTAAATCAAGTGCCCGTGAAGTTATATCCTAATCGTAGGAGTAATTTATTTTCACCTCAATGGCTCCAAGATGGAGTTGTTTCAAATGTTAATGCTCTAAATCCAGATATAGTTAACTTGCATTGGACATCTGGTGGATATCTTCAAATTGAGTCAATTGCCAAATTCAAACAGCCCGTCATCTTGACACTACATGATATGTGGGCTTTCACAGGAGGATGTCACTATAATGAAGATTGCGATCGCTACACTAAATCCTGTGGTAGTTGTCCTCAGTTAGGTAGTACCAAGGATTTTGATCTATCTCGGCGAGTATGGCAACGTAAAGCAAAAGCTTGGAAAAACGTTAATTTTACGATTGTTGCTTTGAGCAATTGGATGGCTAAAAGCATTAGAAATAGTTCTCTCTTACAAAATGCTCAGGTTGAAATTATTCCTAATGGATTAGACGCTATAAAGTACCGTCCTTTTGCTCCTAAAACTGCACGGGACATTTTAGGATTACCCTACGGAAAAAAGCTTCTTTTGACCGGATCACTAAATAAAACAAGTGAAAAAAGAAAGGGTTCTCATTTATTGCTAGCAGCATTAGAAGAGCTTCATAAAACCGAATTACGAGATGAAATAGAACTAATAATTTTTGGGAGTTCAAACTCCGATAAAGCACTTAATTTAGGCTTTAAAGCTCATTATTTAGGTATCTTAAACGACGATTGTTCATTAGCATTAGCGTATTCTGCGGCTGATGTTTTCGTTGCACCTTCACTGCAAGATAACTTGCCTAATACAGTAATGGAATCCCTTGCTTGTGGAACTCCCTGTATTGCTTTCGACATTGGTGGCATGCCAGATATGATTGAACATCGGCAAAATGGCTACTTGGCTAGACCTTATCAAACTGAGGATTTAGCGCAGGGAATTGCTTGGGTGTTAGGAAATCAAGAGCGACATCAAAGCTTATCCGGTCGGGCACGTGAAAAGGTAGAACAGGAATTTAGCCAAGAGATACAGGCTCGGCGGTATCAATCGCTTTTTTACTCTGTTCTGAATCAGTCAGCTAGTATCAAAAGGTTGTAAGACTATCTAATTATGAAGACGAAGGCATTTTATATTCCGATATTAATGCTTCTGAATGACGTAATGATATCTATTCCAAAGCCAGGAATGCTGATATTACAGCCTGAATTAACCTTTGAAAGCATTCGAATCTTAGGATTTTCTTTTGCAGGAGCAATCAGGCTGTTTGGAATGCCTCTCTTAATACTGGTTATTCTAGATTCAATTGAGATGCGACGGCTTAGGAAAAGTGTCATTCCCCTTTTGGTGCCGATCGTAGGACTTTTAGGTATTTTAGTATTTCAGTTTCTTGCAATTCCACGGGATGCTGTACCAACTCATTCTACAGGTGTCATTCGATATATATCTTGGGCGTTAGGATTCATCGCATTACTCTCAACACTCAATGTGAAGAATAGCGTTAAAGTACATCATATTTGTGCTGCAACTCTCACAACTTTATTTTTTCTATTAATTGTTCAATATCCCGGTGTCATTGCTAATTCAGGCTATAGCCTAACAACAATAATGCAGGCGTACGGAAGCGACACTCTCAAACTGGATGGCATTTTTGCTGCTGCAAATGAAGATGCAAATGGAGCAATGACGCTTTTGCCATTTTTTTTGGCATATACTGAGCAACAATCGGGAATAAAAAAGTCATTGCTTAGAATTTTTGCTTTAACAATTACTCCACTAATGATTCTTTTTAACGGAACGCGAACTGCACTTTTTATTATTTACCCCCTTGTTCTATTTCTCTTTTACTCCAATTTGTCAATCAAAACCCTACTAAAATACCTACCCGTGTTAATTACGCTAGGTATAATTATTCGATCCGTTGGAGCAACCATCGCTCAAACTGCTTTTAGTAGCGAGGCACAAGGAGAAGGAACTTTTGGGTGGCGGGTTGAAAAAGTTTGGGCTCCAGCCTTTGCATACGGTTCAGAAATATCCCCCTTCTTTGGGTTTGGAGTACGAGGTTGGGAATACGTTTGTAACCATGCTGGTGTCTTAAATGCCTCTGGAGAATGTGAATCTCCTCACAATATATATCTTTGGCTATTTATATCCTGGGGGTTAGTGGGTCTAGTGGTTCATTTACTTTTCCTACTGCTCCTCTTACTTTACTCTTTTAGATTGGCTAAGTTTCCAAATCGAGAAATTGCAATTTATGCGAAGGCTTCCTTCTGCTCGCTTATTGCTTATCTTTTTTGGGCGTCTATTTCAAATGCAAATATTGATGTTGCTTGGTTAATCTTAATTCTGATTGCTTCCTCGGTTGCCGCTTTATCCATTGTAAGTCATGCCCAGAAACTTCAAAAGTCTCTTTCACAATTGTGATTCTAAATATTTAAGTAAAGTGAGATGTTATGACTTTGCCCAAGATTAGCATTGTTACACCCTCTTATAATCAAGGAAATTATCTTGAGAGAACAATTCTCAGCATATTAAATCAAAGCTATCCCAACTTAGAGTACATCATCATCGATGGTGGTTCCACAGACAATAGTATTGATATTATTCGGCGTCATGAAAAGCAACTAGCATATTGGATTAGTGAACCAGATTGTGGTCAATCTGATGCCCTAATTAAAGGGTTTAAAGATGCAACAGGCGACATTTTTTGTTGGTTATGTTCTGATGATCTTTTAATGCCAGGAACTTTACATTCGGTGGCTAATTTCTTTCATCATATGACTGATGCTCAGTTTGTTTATGGAGATACTTTTTGGATTGATGATCATGATGCCATCATCCAACGCCGTAAGGAGACCGGTTTTAGCCGTTTCATTTGTCTGTATGAACATAACTTTATTCCTCAACCTTCAGCATTTTGGAAGCGTGGTCTGTACGAAGAAGTTGGTGGACTAAACCCTAACTTAAATATGACTATGGACTTCGACCTATGGATTCGCTTTTCGGAAATTACAAAGGTACATCATGTTCGTCAATATTGGTCTTGTATGCGATTATATCCAGAGCAAAAAACACAGAGGCTAAAAGAAACTGCTATTACCGAAGGATGCTTAATTAGGCAAAGATATTATGGTAATGAGCCTTCCTGGTCCGAAAATGTAAAGCGTTTGCTAGCAAAAGGACTGCGTTGGAGTTGGAAATTTGCAACAGGCTGCTACTGGACTTAAATTTAGTTGACCTATTACGGGCATGGGAATTACATGAAAATACTACAAGTTCATAATGAATATCAGCATCTCAGCGGGGAAGGTGTTGTAGTTGCTTCTGAGAAGAAAATGCTTGAAAAATATGGACATGAAGTAGTTCAATGGATTCCTGAGAGTTCGTCCATTCAAAAACTGAGTGCTTTATCAAAAGCAAAGGTTGCTCTTGATTCTCTTTGGTCATTACCTTCCTATCAATACGCGAAAGGAATGTTGCGTGAACATAAACCAGATATTGTTCATGTTCACAATACAATTCCACTGGTTTCTCCATCTGTTTATGCTGCCTGTCATGAAGCTAGTGTTCCAGTTATTCATTCATTGCACAACTTTAAACTTGTTTGCCCTGGTGCATATCTTTATAGAGATGGTCAAGTTTGCGAAGATTGCCTTGGAAAAACGGTTCCTTATCCTGCTATGGCTAATAGTTGCTATCGGAATAACCGCATACAAACAACGGTAGCCTCTGCTGGTCTTACTTTAAATCACCTACGAGGTACATACCAGAATGAAGTTGACATCTATATCGCTTTGACTCGATTTGCGCGCCAGAAGTTTATTCAAGGAGGATTGCCTGCCCATAAAATTGCTGTGAAACCCAATTTTGTAAGTGAAGATATTCAATCTGGTACTCATGCAGGCAAGTATGCTCTATTCGTCGGCAAGTTGTTGCAGTACAAAGGAATTGAAACTGTTTTAAGGGCTTGGGATATGCTCGACGGAGAAATTCCTCTAAAGATAGTAGGGCAGGGACCGCTAGAAATCCTATTGAGAGGTAGTTTGCCTAGTAACGTCGAGTACTTAGGATCGTTGCCACGCAATAAGGTCTTGCAACTGATGCAGGAAGCAACTCTTGTTGTCTTTGCCTCAGAGTGGTATGAAGGCTTCCCTATGACAATTACCGAAGCATTTGCAACTGGATGTCCTGTAGTAGCTGCTCGAATGGGTGCTGCTTCTGAAATCGTTAAAGATGGATCATCTGGATGGTACTTTGAGCCAGGTGATTCTCATGATCTGGTCAAAGTTATGAAAGAGGCTTGGTCTAACCCTCAAGAGCTTCTTCGTCGAGGAGGTTTGGCCCGTAGACAATACGATGAATGCTATTCCATAGAAAAAAATCATCAAATCACAATGAGTATTTATCAGTCTGCAATTCGCTGGCTCAAAGAGAAGAAAGTCGCAGATATATTCTAAATTCGTTGGTAAGTAGCTAAGTGGAATTAAACTTAAAACGCTCTAGCGAGTACTTACCCTTTTTGCTTCGGATTTCCATTCCTCTAATCACTGCCATTGCTAAATCATATTCATCCTCAAACATCTGCCCTGCAATTTCATGAGTTTCGAGTTGGTGCCATTGATCTTCAATCCGATTCATCTGGGCACTGTAAAGCGGTAGAAAGAACAGAAATAAGCCTTGTTGTTGCCACCGTTGCCACTGCTGCTGCACAATCTCTCGGTTGTAAATCGAGCCGTTGTCCTGCACCACCACGGCTAAGCGTCCCGTTTGTTCCAGTGTAAGACCTGCTTTTTGGGCAATTGAGTTCATGACTGTGATGTAGCTTTTCCCATCGAACCCACCTTGAGCGAGAGTATACTCAAACTGTTGCTCCGGTTGCCACAGTCCCAAAATACTAATGCGATGTCCACGAGTCGGCACTTGTTCCAAGCATTTCTGCTGCTTGATGCGACTGTAGCTGTAACTGACAGGACTGAATAAGCAGAAGCCTGCCTCATCCAAGTACTTCAGGTCAATGTGTCCCTCTTGGGCAGCTAACTCTAAAATATCAAGGTCAGCTTGTTTGAGTCGCTGTTGTTCTAGGTTTTGCTGGGTCTGTTGCGAGTGGCGAGTCCGTTTCCACCGGAACCCTTTTTTGCAGAATTGGGTGAATCCCATATGCGCTGAGTTTGACGTGTCGCTCCTGCTTTAGTTTCGCTGCCAGTTGGACGCTGTTGTAGGTGAGTTGTTCTTGGTCGAGGCAGTGTTCAAGATAAGCAAGGTCTTCCTGCTTCTACCTCGGTTTGGTACCTCGTCCAGGTGCATCCCACAGTCCACCTAACCCTCCTTGCTCCCACCATCGCAGCGTCACTCGCACTGTTTGTTCTTGACACTCAAAAATATCAGCAATGGCGGGCACATTCTATCCTTGAGCGTTCAATCGAACCGTGTGAGCACAATCTTTCTTTAATGCGTTGAGGCACCGTCACAGCAGCTCGTAATTCCCTAAGAGTGCGGTCTGATTCTTCGCTCAGGACAACTCGTAATGAGGCTGGCATTAGCGGCTACTCATCTAAAGATCTACGAACCTCTTCATCCTACATTTTATTTCGCCTTCCTATTTAGTAAAAATGAGAGTAAAAATTGCTGGAATGGAAATTGATTCCTACTCTTTCGATGATGCAGTCCAAACAATCCTTAAGCATGTTGTGACCGATAAAAAGCCTCAATATGTGGTCACTCCAAATGCACAACATGTTGTCCTTTTGCAGAATGATCTTGTCTTTAGACAAGTTTATAAAGAGGCTTTTCTCGTAGTTCCAGATGGTGTTCCTCTCTTATGGGCGGCAAAGCTTCTTAATACGCCTTTGCAGGGTCGTATTAACGGAACCGACCTATTTGAGCATCTGTGTGCTGTTACTGCAACTCATCAGTTGAAGGTGTTTTTTCTGGGAGGCCGCGTTGGCGCAGCGGCAAAAGCAGCAGCAGCACTCAAGCTTCGCTATCCCGATCTAGATGCTACAACCTACTGCCCACCTTACGGGTTTGAATCTGATTTTGTAGAGTCGCAGCGAATTGATGAAATGATCAAAGCAGCAGCACCAGATATTCTTTTTCTAGGTTTAGGAACGCCGAAACAGGAGCTATGGATCAGTCAAAATTACCAACGGCTAAATGTACCTATTTCAATTGGTGTAGGAGGCAGTTTTGATTTGATGTCAGGAATGGTACAACGAGCACCTAAGATAATGCAAAAAATAGGTTTGGAATGGTTCTTTAGGCTTCTAATTGAGCCACGCCGTTTGTGGAAACGCTATATCTTTGGCAATACCGCTTTTATCTACTTAATAATTAAGCAACGTTTAGGGTTTGAAAAATCTTTTAGTTAGTTTGAGACCACGCAAGCAGACTTTAATCATAATGATGTAAGTCACACGTCAGATTTATGCCTTTAAACGGTCAGACTCGCTAGCCGCAACTTTGCGCAACAAAAGTCTGGATCTGTCTAAATCTTTTCTAGCCACGTTGTCAACTCCTATTAAAATTTTAGATGTCGGTGGTACAGATGAGTTTTAGGAAATAGCGGGATTGCTAGATACGAAAACCAGTGGAGTAGCAACCGCTTTGCTTAACATTATCGTATGGCAAAAGAAGTAGAGCGAGTTGGTAAACGATATTTCACTCAAACACCAAATTTTCACTTCCTGATCGAACCTCTCTTTGTCTTTCCTGCTTCTCACTGGCTACCAATCGAGACTGGTGTTTGACTAGCAACTTACTTTGCGCTTGGATGGTATGGCAAATCTAATAATTTTCAAACAGCTCGTGCAGAAGTAAAGTTTATTCAACTCTTGCGTAAGAACAAGTTATTCAGTCTTTACTCTAGAAGCAGTTTTTACTCTAAAAGCAAAACTTGAGAAAAAATTGCTTCTAGAGTAAAAAATTGCGGTGTACTTTGGATGGAACTCCCCAGAATAATCTTTGAGAACTTCAATAACTTCTTGAACAGATTGCATAGGTATGATCCCTTCTCTAGAGCGCATCCAAAAACTTGAATTCTCCACATACACGTTGCATCTTATCTCTAGCAATCATATGGAAGAAAGCTTGCTCGACTAATGCCCTGCGTAATCTAAAAGAACAATTGCTTTAAGTAGTCATCAACATTTCTAAAACACTACCTTTATCCTCTCAAACCTGTAAAGCTTAGCATGAGAAGTCAAATGAAAATTGCCTACATTATTTTGGCACACAGGTATCCCGAACAGCTAACTCGTCTAGTTCTTAGACTCAATTCTGAAAATGTGTCATTTTTTATCCACATAGATAAGAGGACTGATAGTAGGATCTACCATCAAGCAACGACTCAACTCTGTCATCTTAACAACGTCCATTTTATACACAGAAATAAATGCTATTGGGGTGGTTTCGGTCTTGTGCAAGCTCCAATAGAGGGAATAAATGAGATTTTCAAAAGAAATATATCCTTTGATTGGCTAATTTTACTAACTGGGCAAGATTATCCTCTAAAATCAAACAATCAAATTGCGAAAGTATTAGAGGAAAATGAAGGAAAAATATTCATGACTTATGAAGATTATCGAATTCCACCCGATAAGAGTTGGCAAACTAGCGGTACTGATAGAATTCACTATTGGCATTTTATTCTAACTACTCATTTTCGTCTTGTTCTACCACCTCAGTTGACTGCTAGTACTTATTTAAGAAGCAAAATACTCAAAATAAAATGGCTACGTTTAGTTTCGTCTTTATATACATCTTTATTGTTCTGGGTTCCTATTGAAGAGCGAGTTTTTTTAAAGGATTTCAACGTTTTCCTTGGCTCAGCATCTTGGTGTTTACCTAGAAATTGTGTGGAGTATATTCAAAATTTTATTCAAACCAACCCTGCCTATGTCAATTACTTCAAATACGTGGAAATTCCAGACGAACTTTTCTTTCAAACTATTGTCTTGAATTCTCCTTTCAAAGATAAAGTAGTTAATGATAATCTTTTCTACATCGATTGGCAGAACCCTAATCCTAAAGGTCCTAGAGTTTTTGTCAAGGATGATTTTAATAGGCTTGCCAACACCTCTGACTTGTTTGGAAGAAAGTTCGATTCAACGAGAGACGCAGAAATCTTGGACATGATCGACGAAAAGATTCTTGAAAAGGTCTAGCTATGGTTTAGCTATGTTTAAGAAGTGTCATTGATTCATTGCGGCATATATCGCTATGGAATTATTAGTCTACTGAAGTGCAGTAACCACAGCCAGTGAATCATCTCCGAATACGAAAGACCTCTGCAAACTACGTTAGCCCTTTACTGTTTGTGGGCTAACTAGCATAGTTGCTCATAATTGCTGTGATCGCGCTGCCAAGCCCTATAGGGGTTTACAAAGCAAAGTTCAAAGGGTCGGGCTAAGGGAAAATCAATGGTTTACATGGAACAGAAGGCACTTCAGATGGAGCAGAGAACGCACACAGCTCAAGATGGCACGACTGTTGTCATTCTTCAGCCATCGGGTCGCTTAGACATTACAACAGCATGGCAATTTCGCCTCAAGCTACAAGATTGTATTGCCAAAGAGAGTAATCACATTGTCGTGAACTTGGGGCAGGTCAATTTTATTGATAGCTCTGGACTTACTTCTTTAGTTGCAGGAATGCGCGATGCAGATAAATTTAGAGGCAGTTTTCGCATTTGCGATGTGCATCCTGAAGCAAAGCTAGTGTTTGAAGTAACGATGATGGATTCGGTATTTGAAGTTTTTGAGACGGAAGAAGAAGCCTTAGAAGGCTTATCGAGAAGTCTAGCAAGTTAGGTTTATTGAGAAGAAGCAGTATTTTGGGCAGACGAGAGATTCTTCACGGCGTTATAGAATCTCTCGTCTGCCGCTTTTGTGGTGGGGGTTCTAAAGTTGGGTTTGCTTAGTACACGTATAAGCTCCCATTAATGCTCCCCAGAGAGCTTTTCCGGTGTCTGGCTCAATGCCTTTGTCATAGCTCAGAAATTGATCTGAACGCGCTTCAAATCCCAGAGAAACTTGAATTGTTTTGCCTTGGTAGGCGAAACAGCATCGGGTATCGGTCGGAGGTGAGCCAATGAAGCAATTGTCGTTGTGCGTTACGTGAAGGACGCATCCAGGCAGAAGTTCAATTTGTTCTTCGGTGAGGCTTTGCAGTAATTCAGGATGTTGTCCTCCTGTTTTAACTGCGGAGGGATCTTTAAAGGCATAGTATTGAACTTTGAGATCAGAGCCATGAGCCTGCAACCGCATCAAACGCTGACGATAAGGATTGTTGAGGTTAATCACATTGGCTTGTTCGGCAAATAGAGTAATACTGTCTTGGCTAAACAGAGAGACAAGACGATGCCATAGGCGGAGGTGGACAAACCAAGCCGGATCAGTGATCGCTTGATCTCGATTCTCAAATTCACCCGCTAAATATTGAGCCAGAAGATTTAACGAAGACATAGGTTTAGACCGTGATTAAGCTAACTTGAAACGGCTTACAATAGGCGCAGTATTGCTGAGCTATGCCGTACCACATTCCACCACCGCCGATCGATCATCCTGAGTATCTCAAGCATCGGGACTGGATGCAACGCGCCCTAGAACTAGCAGAACGGGCAGGAGAACAAGGAGATGTACCAGTCGGCGCGATCGTAGTGGATGCCCAAGGAAAGTTAATTGCCGAGGCGCAAAATCGTCGAGAGCGCGATCGCGACCCCACGGCTCACGCTGAAATTTTAGCGCTCAGAGCTGCCGGACAAGTTCTTCAAAGCTGGCATCTGAACGACTGTACACTTTACGTCACGTTGGAACCGTGCCCAATGTGCGCTGGTGCGATTGTTCTATCACGGCTGGGGTGCTTGGTCTACGGAACCGACGACCTAAAAGCGGGAGCCATTCGGACAGTACTAAATCTGCCGGATTGCCCCGCGTCAAATCATCGCGTTCCGGTGCTGAGCGGAATTTTAGAATCGGCTTGTCGCGAACAGCTTCAAACGTGGTTTGCTCGTCGCCGCTCATCGTCTCGCTAGGCAGTCTCGCACGAGTTGCGCGGTTCGCTCAGCGCTGTCAACCACAGCAAGCGAGGCGGCGCGATCTGCCATTTGCTCTAAACGATTGGCTTTGCCAAGCTTCGTAGAGGTTCGCTGCGCGAAGTCCGTTGGATTGCGCTCTTTCAGAAGCGTCAAAACGGAGTTCTGAAGCATTTCTGGTGTTAATTCCGATTGACGAAACAAAATTGCTGCTCCTGCGTTCGCAAAAACAGTGGCATTGTAGGTCTGGTGATCTTCTGCGGCGAACGGAAACGGAATTAGAATCGAAGGAGTGTGCGTCACGGCTAGCTCAGTTAGCGTTCCTGCTCCTGCTCGACTGATCGCTAGGTTTGCCCGATGAAACAGCGCTGCCATGTTGTTATAGAACGGCAGGGCTAGATACTGTGGATGGTGTAGCGTGTCTAGTTCTGGGTCATTGTCACCTGTGATATGGACTACCCACGCTCCCGCCTCAAACCAAGCTGGAGCAGACTGGCGCACAAGCTTGTTGAGTGCAACGGCTCCCTGACTGCCGCCAACTACTACAATGAGCGGAACCTGATCTGGAATTGATAGATCAAGTGAAGCAGATTCGAGGGCTGAGCGAAACTGCGATCGCACAGGCGTTCCAACGCAAATCGTCTTTGCGTTCTTCAAATACTTTGCTGCCGCTTCAAAACCGAGGGCAACAGCCGTACACCACGGGGCAAATAGGCGAGTTACCTTTCCTGGAAGTGCGTTGGACTCGTGCAGAATGACAGGCAACCCCAGCGATCGCGCGGCAAATAGGGCAGGTCCAGAAATATAGCCTCCGGTTGTAAACACGCCGCTAAACTGACCGTCTTGCAGTAGCTTTCTCACCTTGAACACTGATCCCAGCAATCCGAATAGAACTTTCAGCGTTTCCAGTCCCAGCTTTTGCTGAAACCCTGTGACTTTAACCGTATGCAACGGGTAGCGATCGCCGACCAGCTTTGTCTCTAAGCGATCCGGCACGCCGAGCCATTCAATTTGGTAATCGGAAAGCTGCTCAGCAGTTGCGATCGCAGGAAATAAATGCCCCCCCGTGCCACTTGCGGCGATTAACAAACGAGGCGGAGGGGTAGGACGCATAGGGAATGGCTCAACAGTTGAAGGTTGCACAGCTAAAACAAAAATCGAGCGTCAAAAATGATAGAGCAATCATACACTCTCCTTAGGTCTTCCACGGATGCTAAGATCTCCAAATAGAACGGCTTTCTATCGGCTCAACGTTCTTACCCCTCTCAAATACCGTTAATCCGGCCATAGCATGACTGTGGTAATTTCATAGTGGCTGTGTCATCGCTTCTGCTCAAAAAATCCGGTTCCTCCGCGCCATTCAGTGTATAGTTGACTGGAAGTCTACCTGTTTCAGACAGTTGCCCTATGCGCCACTTGACTTTGCCAGCTGCCCCCATTCGCTTAATGCTCGTTGCAAAGTCAGGATTAAAGTCCTGGAAAGCTCTGTTTTTCCTGACACTTGGAGTTGCGATCGCCCTGAACCAGTTGTCCCCCAGTCGAGCGACTGCCGCAACTCCACAAACCGCTCCCGCTCCTCTCAAACAAGTGCTGACCCAAATTGATGCCGCCGCCACTAACAAGAATTTACAAGGCGTTCTTCAGTTTTATAGCCCTGCCTTTACCCACTCTGACGGTCTGACTCGTCAAACCCTAGAGCAATCCTTGACGGCATTGTGGAAGCAGTATCCTCAACTGACCTATCGAACAGAATTAAAATCTTGGCAACCGATCGGATCCGGTGTTCAAGCAGAAACGGTGACTTATATTACCGGAAGCCAAATGGTGAACGGTCAGCAAATGAAGCTGAATGCGGCAATCGAAGCGCGTCATAAGATTGAGAATAATCAGATTGTCAGACAGGATGTGTTGGCAGAGAATAACCAGATTACATCAGGCGAGAATCCACCCTCAGTCAAAATCAATCTGCCGAATCAAGTCAAGCCCGGACAAGAATTTAATTTTGACGCGATCGTGCAGGAGCCGCTAGAAAATGATTTGCTCTTGGGATCTGTGCTTGAGGAACCTGTGACGGCAAACAGCTATGTCAAACCTTCAACCGCTGACCTAGAGCTACTGTCTTCTGGAGGCGTCTTTAAAGTAGGTCGTGCGCCAAACACACCGAGTTCTCAATGGATTTCGGCAGTTCTTGTGCGTTATGGTGGGATGACGATGGTGACTCAACGCCTGCGAGTTGTCGGTGCAAAGTAGCCAGAGGGCAAAGAGCTTTTTGCAAGTAGCTTAGGGTTCTGTGTTTAGAGAGGGTGATCGCCTTTTTGAAGGGCGATCACCCTTTTTGGGCTAAGCGCTAATCGTTGCCTTGTATATTGAATCCCGCGCGCTTACCATAGCGTTAACTAATTTATCCATCTCCTCGCGCGTGTGCAGTGCGTTGACGGTCATTCGGATTCTAGGTTTTGCAATAAACCAGATGGGAGATACCCAGAGTCCATACGACGTCAGCAGTTCTTGGGCAAATTCTTTCGGATTAAGTTCGGTTGGCAAAATCACGGGAACGACGTTAGTTTCGCCAATGGCCTCAAACCCTTGAGCCACGAGACGAGATCGCAGGTACTTTGTGTTCTCCTGCAAGCGGGCCACGAGTTCAGGATGCTCTTGCACCATCCGAATACTTTGCAGGGCAGCCGCCGCTAGAGGAGGAGCCAGAGAACAGGTGCCAATCGACGTAGGAGAGCAGTTTAATAGCGGTTTCAATTCTGCCACTGGAGAACTGATGGCGGCTCCCACAGACGCGCCAAATTTAGAAAAAGTCGTCATGATTAGGGGCACTACGCCTTTGTTGATCGCATCTTGAGGCGTCAACCCGTAATGCTCATAGATGCCCCGCCCTGATGCCCCAATTGCCCCACTGGCGTGGGCTTCATCCATCAGCAGAACGCTGTCAGGATAGTGAGACATCACATCGATCATCTCCGGTAGGGGCGCAAGATCGCCGTCCATCGAGAAGACCGCATCAGAGACGACCATAATTCGGTCTCCCTCTTTAACGTAGCGCTTCAGCTTTCGCGCCAAATCTTCGACATCGCAGTGACGGTAGGCTTTCACCCGGACTCGAGGGCTGTGACCAAACAGCTTACCCGATCGCGTTCCCGCATTGGCCAGCGCCGACACAATACAGCCGTGATTGAGCACATCGGTCATGATCAGCGTTTCGCGGGTATGTTCAAATCCTGGAACCGGAATCGCAAGGTGACAAAACGCATCCATTAGTGCTTGCATCGCCATCCACGCATTGAGAAAAAGCTGAGTGTGGGGCAAATGCTTGAACCGCGATACTTCTTCTTCCAATTGACGATGTAGGTCAACTCGACCGCTTAGCACCGAGGTTGAACTAGTTGAAGTGCCGTATTGCAAGATGGCGTCGATCGCCGCTTGCTTGACCGATTCGTTTTGTGTTAGCCCTAGCACATCATTGGTGCAAAAGGTGAGAACGGTGTGCCGTTTTCCCGTTTCTGCGTCTTCGATCTCGACAATATTTCCTTGACGGGCATGGCAAATATATTCATCAGGCTCTAGCCCGCTATCATACCAACGCCGCACGTACTCCTTAACAACTTGCACAGTTTGTTCCTCTCACCTGTTTGACGATCGCAATTCCGTAGGAAGCTGCGCTTTACGCATCTGAGTCACCAGTATATTTGGCTAATACAGAATTTCGCCATGTTGCATAAAGACGCTGATTCATAGTGGATAGGGATAAATGGTTTGGGATGAATAACAGCTTATCAGGGGGATGGCAGATGGGGGATAGCGATAGGCAATTTTAAAGTGCAAAAGCGACAGGCTGACCAAACTCAGTCTTGCCTATCGCTGATCGTAAACTTTAATCGGCCATTTGTTTAGAGTTCAGCAACGGCTCGTTCTATGAGACGCCGCGCTAGAGTTTGCGTTCCCGTATGGGTATAGTATTTCACGGAAACGTCAAGGAATGCCCCTACGTAGTCCAGTTTGTCAGCAGAAACCTGGATAACTTGGCTGAGATGACTGAGAACGCTCTGCTGAGTGAGGTTACGAGAGCTAACAAAGTCACCCATCCAGCCTTTTACAGAGTCGAAGCTTTGGGTAATAAAGCCCAACTGCCCGGCAGGATTGCCGCCCGGAATTAGATCACTGACGCCTTTAAAGGTCTGATTTTTTTGGAGTTCGTCTGGTGAGGTCTGAGTGATGCTCGCCATGCCTTTTTCGATGAAGCCGCCGCCGAGTGGAATCAGCCCGTCATAGCAGACGAGGGCTGCCATTCGCATCAGCGATTCGCCGCCGTAGTCGCCTAGTGCAGCTAGAAAGTCACCGATGCTGTCTCCAGGAATGCCATTAATTTGGCAAAAGGCGACCAGTTCGACCACGAGTTTAACGGCGAGGTCAAGACTTTGCGCTTTTTCTGGCTTGGGGGTGAGATTGCCCAAAAAGCCTAAAAACGAGATGTCTTGCCCAATTTTGTTTGCCAATGCCGCCGCACCGAGCGCTCCTGCCGCCGAGTCAACGGTGTTGTAGAGCCACATCGCCCGCTGATAGCCTTGAGAACTGTCGTTGTAGAGGTAAACGGCGCGTTCCCCGATCGCTTGAATCATCGCGTCGTCGGTTTCACCTGTGACAGCACTAATCGTGTTTGTAAAGCCCGTCAAGTTTTGCCATTGTCCCGGCACGACGAAATCGAGGGCGTTGAGGGCTTTGACCGTCATCCCGTCTGTGGGAAGTTCGTCCACCAATTCGTAAATAGTTTTGCTCATGAAAAGCTCCTGTGAATGGTTTCACGACAGATCGTGAGGAAAGTGATCCGTTGACGGATCAATCAGACTTCTTGAAATCCGGTTTAGATTTTCAGTTTGGATAATCCTTTGAGGTCAAATTTAGAAATCCATTGCTCACGCTCGGCTTGACTGAAGTTAGGATCGCGCCCGAGGACTTTTACTTGATATTTGCCAACCAACACACTCGTTTGAGTTTTGCCCATCGTGATGGCTGGGTAGCCTGCGATCGTTTGGGAGCTGTTTTCATACTTAGCGGCGGCAGCAGGCAGGCTGCTGGTGTCAGAAATCGATAGTTTTGCTACCTCTTTACCATCTTTTTTAAGAGCCGCTTCACTAAAGCCTTTCTTCTCTTGGGTGTAAACTCGCTCGTAGCCTGCCCCTGGTTTCGGGAAGTACTTATTGAATTGACTGCCTTGAGTGGCATCTTTAGCAACGGCAGTGACACCACGCTTGGTGCTGTCTTGCTGAGCCTGAGCAAAGCGATCGGGGGCTTTTGCCTGCTGACAGCCTGTAATCAGGAGAACAACGGTCAATAAAAGCCCAAGGAGACTGCGCTGCCAGTGTTTAAACGTCGGTACTGAGTTTCTCATAGCATTTACTTGGAGAGAACGGTTGATTGAATATAGACGACTATTTGGTGTATACCAAACTTTCCTACCATAGCTACTGGCTAAGGAATGATTTTCACAGAAATATCTTCTGTACTGCGCTTCGCGCAACTTCAAATGAACCGCGTCTCACAGGAAATACAGTTTGCCAAAAAATTCTTAGTCTCTGGTTCAGTCTACTGTCGATTTGCTTCCTGAAGCGGCTTTACGTTCTCGCTTTGCTGTCGAAGGTATTGTTCATACTGACGTACAATTAAGCGCTGTACCGCTACGATCGCAGGATTCACTTCTACATACCGTCGTTCAGGGTTTTTAAGATAGTGTTTCTGTTCGCTCTCAATCATCTCAATATCTTGATTTAGAAACCTCATGAATAATAGATGAAGAATTGCAGGCTGCAACAGAGGACGTAATGGATTGAGCAACCATTTTGGAACGCGAACTTTTAGAAAAAACAATGCAAAGGAGTGGCTTTTTGTTTTACCAATGGGTAACCGCATTAAATATAGCGATGAAACCCCTTCGAGGGCGCTGGCGTAGTTGGGATAACGATAACTAATAGAAATAGTTTTAGTCGTTACGCCACCATCTTCGCTCAAGCCCAAAAACTTGGTAATCGCTCCTTTATAAGAGACGTTGTAGGCAGCCGTGACAGAATTCTCGGTTTCTTGAAGCTTTAGCAAGACCGGATCAAACCAGCCTTGGAGGTTTTGATGCAAATAGCCGTGAAACACGTCCATTGTGTTTTCGTTGCAGATGGAGAAATGCGCCTCGAACCTAGCCGTGATTGGAACCATGAGCCAATCGGGATTATCGTATTCAGGCATTTCAGGAATAGATTCACGTTCTGCTAAGGCTGGATCGCCTGGAAAGATCCACAGAATGCCGTATTTCTCTTGCACCGGATAGCTTCTCATCCGAGCGCAAGGTAGCTTTTGGTCTGAATTCCAGTAGGGAATGCTGATGCACTCGCCGTTACCGTTGAACTCCCAGCCGTGGTAGCCACATGCGATCGCGTCTCCCTGCACTTTGCCTTTATCCATCGCGACGCCTTTGTGCGGGCAGACATTCTCAACGGCTTGCACTTGGTTTTTGCTATCTCGAAAGAGCGCGATCGGTTGCTCCCAGATCGTGATCGGCAAAATTTCTTGGGGCTTGAGGTCTTTTGCCCAAGCTACGGCGTACCAGTAGTTTGGGTTGATTCCCACTTCTCGCACGGCATTGCGGACAGTCTGACCGATTAGCGTCGTCGCTAGTTCCATGTTCTTCTCCTTGGCTTGGTCTGAATCATAGCAAAGAGCGCTGGGGATAGGGAGAGAACGAGAAGCATTTTTTGATTCAGGCTGGCGCTATTTGATTCGGGATAGGCGTTATTTGATTCAGGTTTTCGGTATTTGATTGAAGGTAGACGCTATTTGATTCGAGGTAGGCGTTATTTAATCTCAGATAAGCGTTATTCAATTTAGCATAAGCGCTATTCGATTCAAGGTAAGCGTTTCTCGATTCAAGCTTCCGTTATTCGATTTAGCATAAGCGTTATTCGATTCGAGGTAAGCGTTTCTCGATTCGGGCTTCCGTTATTCGATTCGGACAAGCATTACTTGATTTCGGAATTATCTCTCTTAATTTCAGGTCTGCGTTCCGTTGCAATGCTAATTTTATTGAGCGATCGTTCGATTAATTAGACCGATTAACGTATCAGCAAATTGGTTGTAAAAGAAATAATCTTGAGCGCCGATCGTTGTAACGGGTGTACCGCCAAACTGCCGCTTAAATTGGGAAAACTTTGCGTAGCTATGATTGGGATTTTGAGTGTATCCGTAAAAATCGTAGAGTTGACATCCTTTGGCTTTTGCACGCTTGATCGCGTCCCAATGCAGAGCATAATTCGCCATGACATGACCATGGGCATCACTACGTCCACCGTATAAATAAGTCGCGCGATCGCACCAGTACACAATCAGAACAGCAGATAATATTTCTCCATTCCACATGGCAAAACCAAGTTCTGCCATGTTCTCAGCAAACAGGGTTTGACAAAGATTGATAAAAAAGCGATACGGCTCACCAAAGAATGTCTGTCGCTGCACGGTTTCCCAAAACAGCTCGTAAAACATGCTGATTTTTTGTAGATCCGTGGTGAACTGTGTCGTGACGCCATGCCGTTGACTCAACCGGATGTTGTAGCGTCCTTTCGGTTTCATCTGAGCGAAGATTTCGGTTTCCGTTGGATGTAAATCAATGATCAAGGTTTCACTAGGCAGCAAATCGACCGGAGCGCGAACAAATTGATTCAACGCAGATGGTTTTTCCGCCCAAAGCGGTTCAACTCGGAGCGCAATTGTCCTTACTTCTTGAGCAATTCTTTCCGCCTGCCGAACGAGGAGTTCTATTGCTTGAGATGTATAGCCTGGTCTAATTAATGGTGCGCCTGGAGCAATGAGTAAGTTTGCAGAATGAGAGCGAGGATAAACATAAAAGATACAGCCGCCAACTAATGCTTGATCAAAAACTCCATATTTAAAGGTTCGATAGCCTTCTAGCTCTTTAAAGGTTGCCCATGCCCAAGACTGCATAAAGCAACTGCCGACTAAAGACTGATTAAGCTTTTTCCAGGCAAAGCGATCGCTCAAGTGTAATTCTCGAATCGAAAGCGAAGTTGAGTTCTCTACAGGTTTTTGCTTATTCATCCTTCTTCCTATAGAGCCTGAATAGCCATGTTGCGCCGACAAGTAGGGTTGCGAATCCAATTAGTCCATCAGTAGGACTACCGCAGTCAATAGCATTTCCACTACTGTCATAATCACAGTCACTGCCTGACGCTGCATATCCTTTTGCAAACGCTGCATCAGGTACAGCTAAATTTGCCATGAGCAATGAAACAGAAATGAGAACAATAATTTCTGCTGTTTGTTCGGAAACTTGAAGTAAGGGCTGTCCTGTCCGAAGTTTTTCGACTGTTTGCTTCAGGTCGTGCGCTATTTTTGGAGGCAATTCTTGAATGCGCTCTAAAACCGCGCCCAGTAGCTGTTTTGCATCTACTTCTTCTAACAAAGACTTCAAATAGGTCAACCACTCCGTCGTCATTTTTGGCGTTTGTTCAGCATGTTGTACCGGAAGCAGTTCTTCGGCTGTGAAGCGAGTTTGCTTAAGTTGTTCTAACCACAGCTTAGCGATCGCATCTAACTCCAACAAATCTTGCGTGCCAATTTGTCCTGTTCCTGCTTCGGAAATATCTAAAAAATTAATATTGGAATCGATATTAAATTGATCAAGATCCGTCTTCGCATTGAGCAGATAATAAAACAGTTGTGGACACGCTAAAGTATGGATGTTTACCTCATGGCGGAGCTGCGCGATCGCATCGCTAAACTCAAATGCACTCAACCAATCTGATCTTAGCTCGCGCAATCCATTGGGTAATGTGAGCGTTTCTAGCTGCGATCGCATAATTTCTACATCAGATGCAATGAAGAAACCCCATTCACCGTATTCAAGTTTCTGAAACGAGGGAATCGCAACGTGCATCGGTTTTGCTTGAAATCCGCTTGAGAGCAGCGTTTGATAGAGACACCAAAATGCGATCGCTGTTTGCTCAGGTGATACAGCATTTGTGCTGATTACTCCACTAGAGTGAAGCACGCGACGAACTTGCTCAAACCATTCGCGGCTATAAATCTTAGCTTCTTCGGGGCGAGTCGGAAACGTAAAATCACAAATCACCACATGAAAGCATGCATCCGGCAACGCCGATACAAACTCAAATGCTTCTTGCGTATAAACAGCAACTCGGCTTGAACCTAATTCGGCTTGTTGCTCGTTTAACAAACTGCCTTGGTTATAGTCTACAAACGTAGTTCGACCCAGTTCTAACACTGCCGGATCGTAATCTACTAATGCAACGTCACTCACTTCTGAAAAGCGCAAAACATCTCTTGCCGTCAGTCCGTCACCACCGCCGCAGATCAATACTCGCAATGCCGTGTTTGGGAATCGCTGAATCGCTAGTATGATCGCAGGAATGGCTAAATATTCGTGATAAATGGCTTCATCTGCTGTATCGAACTGTAAATCGCCATTGATATAAAAAGCGAATCCCTGAGAATGACATTCGATAAACAGTGAATTAGACATACATCAGATTCCAGAAACCATTAAGAAAAAGCCAATAATAGTAACCGCCCAAGCAATGATCAGTTGAACGCTACGTTTCTCTTTGCGTTTTTCGGCTTCTTGCCAAAGCGGGGTTGCGCTCAGAAACGAATCGCCTCGCACTAGGCTGAAGTCTGAAAGCTGAACGGTACGGGTTGAATAAACAACTATCCGGTTACTCCACGCTTCTAGCGCCAAATTCCAGAGATGTGCCTCGTCCCAGTAATCCCAAGTGATGCGCGTTTCTCTAACGCCCTCAGAAACATACTCTCCCTCAGTCTGAGACTCAAACTGATAGATGCGATTGAAGAGTTGAAGTTCTGGATAGGGAGTCTGATTAGCGCGAATCGCTTCTGGTAAACGAGCTAGTAAATCGCGAGACGATCCGGGTTCTGTAATTCTTGGATTGTCTAACTCTTCGGCGAGATACCAAGTGATTTGCTGCCCTTGGTCAGGATCAACTTCGCGCAATAAATAGTAGTCTTTCTTCGTTCCCGACTGGATTAACCATTCTTGCGTCTCATATCCGTTTGGGTCAGTATAGTGACTGCGATCGGCAATGCGCCACTGAATTCCCTGATATTCAAGTCTGTCACCGACTTGAAGCTGTTCGAGTTGAGTTTCGGTAATCATGGTTTTAACCTTCAGTAGTTACGGTTTTAACCTGTAGCAAGTAGATAACTCCAGCGATCGCGATCGTAAGAACCACTAATCTGTTGATCGAGTAGTTGAGTTAAATGTTGCGCTTTTGAATAATTATCTTGTACGTAATCACAAACATGAACATCAACGGTTACTTTGCCGCATTCTGTCCAAACATGCAGTGCAACATGCGACTCTTCTAAAATCAGCACAACTGATACTCCTTGCGGCTCGAACGCGGCAGACGCTTCACTCACTGCATTTAGACCTGCTCCTTGCACAACGATTTTTAGCAGACCCAGCAATTCTGCGGGCAGCATAGTAACAATTTTATCCGTAGCCGTCAAAATGGCAGAAAAATGATGCGATCGGATCATGAAGGATTGTGCCTGTCTAGGTAGGTAAGCAAGATTAAATTTAAGATAGACCACCCTCGGCATCTGCCAGAAGCTCACGAAACGGATTCGATTGCGATCGATCGTAGACGCGAGCCGCGCGATCGCCTAATTTTGACAATTGCAAGCATTCATCTCGATTCGTAACCCGCAATTAAATCTGCTAAAGACCTACTTAGGGCAGAGCCTGCGTACGTTACGCTAAGGCTAGAGGCGACGTTTGGAGAATGAACAGTGCTCCCCAATTTAAGTCATAGAAGCACAGACGAACTCAAGCAGGAGATTCTGAAGCTGGCTGAAGGCAATGATCGAGCGCCCTTGAGTCAAAAAGTAAAGTTTTACAAAAGTACCCTGGAACCCCTGTTTGCAGAATTAAGTCAGCGCAATCCATTTCCCAATGCTGAAGAGCAGGTGGCGATCGCGCTAGGCGTGTGGTTGCCGGTCTGGTCTACAATCCCATTCATTGAAATTTTGCCCGGACGAGTCCGAGACCAGTCCTATCAAATCTTTCAAGACAATGGCTACTACGCCAATATTGCCCGCTATGCTCCGGGGCAGCGCCGCTCTTTTCTCCGGGCGATTTCTGCCGTTCTGCTGGCTTACGACTTTATGTTGTTGCAGAAATTTGCAGTGCAGAATGGTCAGTGGTACATCCAGAATGTGGGCATTGAGCAGGCTTTTCGGTGGAGAGGGAATCTGCTCACTCCTGAAAAGGCAGGGAGTTGGTTAACGAAGGTCGTCACATCCAAACTGAGTCAAGCTGATGCGCCAGAGGCCCCTGATTTGAGCAGTCTAGACAAAAGCACGGCTAAAAAAGTTGGCACCAGTTTCTTAGCCACTCCCCAGCTTGAGCATCTATATATTGACCACGATTTTCGTGTAGTCAAGAGTCAACGCGATCAGCAACGGCCTTCTTACACGATCGCAATTCGTCAGCAGTAATACTTTTAGAGATATTCAAAGGCTACGGGAACGCTGAACGAGGAGCTTCGCCTTCCGAACTCGGAGTTCCAAGCTCAGAACTTGGAATGTTGCCCTCAGAACTCGGAACTTCGCCTTCAGAACTCGGAACTCCAGGCTTAGAACTCGGAACTCTAAGCTCAGAACTCGGAACGTCGCCCTCAGAACTCGGAACTTCGCCTTCAGAACTCGGAACTCCAAGCTTAGAACCCGGAACTCCGCCTTCCGAACGGGAAACTCCGCCTTCCGAACGGGAAACTCCGCCTTCCGAACTCGGAACTCCAAGCTTAGAACCCGGAACTTCAAGCTCAGAGCCTGAAACGTCGAGCTTTTTACTTCAAAAGTGAAGCTCAGAACTCGGAACGTTGAGCAATTTGCTCCGATCCCCGCGTTCTGAGCTTCAGCCATCCGCTTCAGAAGTCAAATGAATGCGTTTTTACCTGACATCCACCTCTATCGATTGACGGTACTCATATCTGGGTAGCGATCGCCCACTGCAATTCCGAGCGGCAGCGCCTTTCCGATCTGATCCAACTCTGCCTGAGTCAACGTCACCTCCGCTGCCGCGATATTCTCTTCCAAATACGTGCGGCGTTTAGTTCCAGGAATCGGCACAATGTCCTCTCCCTGCGCTAAAACCCAGGCTAGAGCAAGCTGTCCGGCTTTGGTTCCTTTAGCGGAGGCCATCTGCTCAACTTGCTCCACCAGTTCCAGATTATGCTGTAAGTTCTCAGCTCGAAAGCGGGGATAACGTTCAGCCCGGTAATCTCCCTCTGTTAAATCCTTGAGGCTTTTGATTTTGCCGGTCAGAAACCCACGACCCAACGGGCTGTAAGGCACAAAACCGATTCCCAACTCGCGGCAAGTCGGCAAAATTTCTGCCTCTGGCTCTCGGCTCCAGAGGGAATATTCCGTCTGGAGAGCAGAAATAGGATGCACCGCTTGGGCACGACGAATCGTTTCCGGAGCCGCTTCCGACAATCCTAGGTAACGGACTTTCCCCTCTTGCACCAACTCCGCCATTGCTCCAACGGTTTCCTCGATCGGAGTGTCGGGATCAACCCGATGCTGGTAATACAAATCGATCACGTCAACACCAAGCCGCTTCAGACTGGCTTCACAGGCAGAACGAACATAGTCGGGCTTGCCGTTTACCCCTAGAAAGCTGCCGTCATTACCTCGCACATTACCAAATTTGGTCGCTAGAATCACCTGATCCCGACGGTCTTGAATCGCCCTGCCAACTAACTCCTCGTTGTGCCCGACCCCATACATATCAGCCGTATCGAGGAAGGTCACGCCCAGATCTAATGCCCGCTGAATGGTCGCGATCGCTTCTGGCTCATCGGGAGTGCCATAAAATTCAGACATGCCCATGCAGCCCAGTCCCAGTTCCGAGACCACTAATCCTTGATTGCCGAGTTTTCTTTGTTTCATGCGTGTCTCCTGGTGCATTGAGTCCTTAAAAAACTGTTTTATCAGCCGTGATTTCAGACGTTCGACTCCCTGAACTTCTCAAGCGGTTTGGCGATCGAGAGCAGGGTAATCGGTATAGCCTTTCTCGCCACCTCCATAGAACGTGTTGCGATCCCAAGCATTCAACTCTGCATTCTGAGCAAATCGCTCTGGTAAATCTGGGTTGGCAATGAACAACCGACCATACACGATCAAATCCGCCTCGCCCGCCTCCAAAACCGCTTCTCCACGGTCGCGATCGAAGCCGCCTGCTGTAAGCAATGTTCCGTGGAACATCGGGCGAAAGAAGCCCGCTGTCATCTGGGTCGAATTCTCTTCCAGCGTGACATTGCCATTTATCCTGGGTTCGACGAGGTGAAGGTAAGCCAGACCAAAGCGGTTGAGCGCTTTAACCACGTAAGTGAACAGCGCTTCTGAGTTGGAATCAGACATGCTGCTGAACGTACCGCTAGGAGAGAGACGCACGCCCACGCGATCGGCACCCCAAACCTGCGTAACCGCTTCTAAGACTTCTATTAGCAGCCTCGCTCGGTTCTCCAGTGAGCCACCGTATTGATCCGTGCGATGATTCGAGCCATCGTGGAGAAATTGATCCAGCAAATACCCATTCGCGCTGTGGACTTCAACTCCATCAAACCCAGCCGCCAAGGCGTT
This sequence comes from Myxacorys chilensis ATA2-1-KO14, assembly GCA_019359275.1. Lineage (GTDB taxonomy): Bacteria > Cyanobacteriota > Cyanobacteriia > Leptolyngbyales > Leptolyngbyaceae > Myxacorys > Myxacorys chilensis. The sequence continues at coordinate 126,949 of JAHHHP010000001.1, forward strand.
TTTAGCCCCCTGACGAAATTGCTCAACAATGCCGGGAATTTCGTCAGTTTCTAGGGCACGAGGCGTGACAAAAGGCTTTTCTCCCTCAAACGTCGCTGCCATACCCTCTGGTGCGATCGCGCTTGGAGCTACGGGCAATGCACCACCGGGTTGCAGATCAGGATGAGAGATTCGACCTACATGCCAAAGCTGAAGAAATATGTGACCGCCCCGCTCATGAACAGCATCGGTAATGGCTCGCCAACCTTCTATCTGCTCTGGCGAATAAATACCAGGCGTCATTGGATAGCCTTGTCCCTGCGGTGAAACTTGGCTGGCCTCTGAAATAATCAGTCCGGCTGAAGCTCGCTGAGTGTAGTAAGTCACGTTGAGTTGGTGCGGAACATTGATTGCAGTTTCTCCGGGGGGGAGCGAAACGTTCATCGCACGATTACGAGTCAACGGCCCCATCACCATTCGGTTCGGCAATTGATAAGGTCCTAGCGTTACAGGCGAGAGTAGACGTAGAGGACTAGTCATAAGCGAGTTGAATCTCCATAAGCTACTGTCCAAGAACAAAAAGTAACACTCCATTATTGCAAGCAGGATCAGTTGCAATAATGGAGTGTTTAGCTTAACAAATACCAAATGCTAAACGAAGCGACACGACTTGTGTGTACACGGTAGCCCGTAGGACAGGACTAGGGTGAAGGCAGTTTCGGATACTAGATCAATGTTGCCAACTTAATAACAAGCAACCGTTGCGTAAGTTCTAGATTCAGCGATCGCAACCCCAGTTACTTGTTACCCGATCCGGGTTCAGTCATTTTGCTGTGCAGCTCAGCCCTGAGGGGTTCAGGTAAGACCTTACTCACAGCACCCTGAATCTTTGTCATTAGCGAACCCGCAATGATCTCGTTTTTGCCCGCCATTAACGCTTCAAAACCCTGCTTTGCAACCTCGGTCGGGTCGTCGTTCTTGCTCGAACCTACTATAGTGTCGTCCATGTCAGCGCTGTGGAAGAAGTCAGTATCAGTCGGTCCAGGCATGAGTGCCGTAACGGTAACACCCGTATCTTTCAACTCGTTTCGCAGCGCCTCCGAGAAAGAGCGCAAAAACGCTTTCGAGGCCGCATAGACCGCTTCAAACGGGCCAGGTAGCAAAGCTGCGATCGACGATGTAAACAGGATGCGTCCCTTGCCGCGCTCGACCATATCTTTCACGACTCGCTTCGCAAGGTGAACAGATGACACAACATTCAAGTTGATCAAATTAAGTTCATCCTGCAAATCCGTCTCGCGAGCAAATTCACCCCCAACTCCTATCCCAGCATTGATTGCGATCGCATCCACAGGTCGCCCTGTCTCTTTGATCCGGTTGTAGAGTGTCTCAACTCCGTCAAAAGTCGCGAGATCAGCCTGCACCGTCTCGACCTTTACACCCAGCTTCTCGCAAGCCTGAGCCGCTTCATTGATGCTCGCTCCGGTAGATGTGATCAGAAGATCAAAACCGTTTTGAGCGAACTGTTTGGCGAGTTCGTAACCAATGCCTTTAGAGGCACCTGTTACGACAGCCAGAGGACGGATCAACGTGTCCATCATTATTCCAAAACTCCTATATGACTGCTCCTTGTTTGCCCTGGCTTACTGTTCTTTCGTCACCAGGCAACACACATGAGACGTTTACAAACTCCTGCAATCTTAGAAAAGCAGGAGCAAAATTGCGTCTTTCCAACGAGGGAGCGCTCTTCCGGCTTAAAGCTAAGTATTGGATTAAAGCTAAATAATTGATAGCAAGACTTCCGCAAAGATTTTTCTAAAACTTCAGCAAATGCTACACCCTATAACAATGTCGAATCAATTAAATCAAGAACTTTGCTATCTTTATTCAGGTCAAATTTTCGAGCAAAATGAGCTTGACTGTGTTCTAAACGTGAAAAATCATCCACACCTAAAGTGCGAGGATGACCATTGTGGGTTTGTGAGAAATCAAAATAGCGTTTGCAGTCATTACACAAATTAAATTTTCGACTGTTGACTAATATAGTTTGGATGAGACATTCATCAGGAATCTCGACAGTTTTAAAGTGGTTAATGACAGTAGAATTCGTTCTAACAAAATTGTCTATATATTCAACACATTTTCTAGAAAGTGTGCTTAGAAAAGAACCTCCATAACACCCAAATTCTGTTGTAAATGGAGCTAATGTTCTTAATCCCAAGGTAAAGCCGTACGCAAAATTCACCCGGAAGAAGGGCTGAATATAATTCAAAAATTTAGCTGGCTTCAAAAGATCTTGTTGCCAGTCGGGCAAAGGGCTGGTCAGGGTTCTGTACTTGTAGCAGTAGCGAGTATAGCCTGCTCTTTTCTTCCAAGGGCTTTCATCGGAGAAGACATCAAAGTAGTGAATGAATGCATCGTAATCTGTGTTAGCCAAAAAATCTTCAACCTCTACGATCGGTTGAATTGGATAATCTTGTCCCGACAGGTTGATAAACCAATCAAACTCATGATTACTCTCAAGTAGCCATGCGATCGCGTCCAAATAACTTTGGACGATCGCAAAGTTTCCGCGCCCTCCCCGCGAAGCAAGAATTTTGACGTTTGTTAAATCTTCAAACAAGGTTTGCTCTAAATCACAGTTAGTGAAGTCATGACTAATAATGATCAGAGCATCAGGGCTTGATTTTTTGATCGTATGAACGAGTCGATGAATTTGATTTGGATCTTTGTGAGTTTGAATAAGATAACAGACTCGCATGATTGATGATATTGGATGAGAACGCGCTTAGCTCAATTCAACTTCGACCTGATTTGAAGTAATTAGACCAGTTTCAAGGAGATAATTCTCAAGAGACTTTAACTCTATAGAATCAGGTTCAACCCCACGTTGGCGAGACTTTCGAGTAACAGGTTTCATCAATTGGACTTTCAAGGAACTAGAATAGGTTTTCGCTAAAGCAAGATGAAGAGCAAAAGCTGGATTGCCGAACAGATAGCGGGCCGCTAATCGTTTAGGTTCACGACAAAGGCGGTAGAACCATTCCAAGCCAATGTTGGACAGTACCGCAGGACAATCAGGGACGATCCCAGCCATGCGATCGATAATTGCGCCTCCTGGCATGATCACATTGACATCAAGCTGATGACAGTTTTCTTGAATCCAACTTTCCTGAATTGGCATTCCCATTCCAACAATTAAAATGTTGGGTTTAGCGCTATTGATCTGCTGCACTACGCGCCCATTCTGGTGGGGATCGCTCATATCAAAGTAGCCGTGATGCCCATCCACCGTCAGATTGGGGTACTGGTTTCGCAGTTGCGCGATCGCAGACTGCAAGTACTCAGGTTTCGCTCCTAAAAGAAACACTGAGAATCGATTTTGATTGCAGTGCTCTAACAGTTCTGGCATGAGTAAGCTGTAAGAGGCGCGATACTGTAATGGCAATTTCAATCCCATTAAGCGAATGGCGCTGAGAATGCCAATGCTGTCACAATGAGCAATGTCGGCGTTCTGAAGGAAATTGTAGAACCAAGGAACCTGCATTGAGAGATTGAAGCTATGCACGTTGTAATTTGCAACGGTTAGCTTGTCACCTTCGATGCAAGCGGTGTGAATAGCATCTACGATCGCTGGAACTGTCATACAGGTAATGCGTCGCCCTAGCAGGAACACGTTTAGGTTCCGAAGCGTTTCCGACTGATGCTTTTCCAACTTGCGTGAATCTGCTTGCACAATCATCATAGTTTATCCAAGATGCAACTGAAGACCTGTCGGCTAGACCAAGATGTTCTACCCGAAAAAAAGAGCTGTAAGCGAAGTCAAAATCTAGAATTGTAGGTGGTCAATGAAGCTCTGCTAACAGCCCAACTAATTGAAGAAAGACTACTACACCACAAATGCGAAGAGATCGGACTGGACCCCTAACCTTAGCTTGAGAAGCAAAACCCACCTCACCTGGTGTTACTTTCCCAGTGAACGCCCAGAGCGCTCGGTTTTGTTGAAAATCATAAGAGCGTCGAAATTGCAATGCCATCCTTCTTAAAGTAGACAAACAAACTTAATATTAGGTGTAATTTCACATGCATCATCTACCGAAGGCTATACAAATAACCTACCAATTACGCATTCGTCCAATGTGTGTAGATATTGATTATCCAAGTTTTTCAATTTGATGTGTAAAAGGAATTACACATTTCATGTAAAAAGAATTACCTTGCTATTGTCATTTCTGTTTGTGACACAGATGTTTTTGTCACATTTACTTGTATCACCTGTGATTACTGCTTGTATCTACTTGTACCCATGTTTGCTACAACAGTTCTTCTCTTGCTTTGTAAAGATATGATGAAATTTGCTACTTCCATAGTTCTAAAATTGAAGACAAATTGGAGTACGATCGCTCAAATCAATTGTCAAATTTAGTCTTTAAGCGATCGCGCCACTCCAACTTCTTGCTTCAGAATTATAAAGTTAATGTGAAAATGCTGCCTCTATGCCTTTGGGAAGAGGGTGTTTCTACGGCAGTATCTCCTATTGTTAAGAAACTTGTTACGAGACTTCATTCACAATCTTTGCTTACAGTTTGGATTGTCCTGTACTCAAGTGATGTGTACTCAAAGCAGTGTAAAGGTCTTGACATGAGCACTTCTCCTAAAGTCACCGTTGTGGTTCCCACCTACAATGTGCGTCATTACATTAAAGAGGCTTTAGACTCTTTAATGCGGCAATCTTTTCAAGCATTCGAGGTGATTGTTGTAGATGATGGATCTACTGATGGAACTACTGAAATCGCCCAGTCGTTCTGCCAGCAAGACGATCGCTTCCGGGTCATAACAAAGCCCAATGGTGGACTTTCTTCGGCTCGAAACTGCGGCATTCGCCAAGCTCAGACAGACTATATTGCTATGCTCGATGCCGATGATGTTTATGGAGTCGAGAAGCTGGCAAATCATGTTGCACAGCTTGATGCTGATCCACAAATTGGGGTCGTTTACAGTGCCTCAAACATCATTCGTGAAGACGGTCGCTTGAGTTGGATGTCATTGAGCGGCAAACCGATTTTGCCAGATACACTCATTTCTCTTTTGTGTAAAAACTTTGTAGGTCATGGGTCTAACGCTGTTTTCCGACGTGCGTTAGTCGATGAGGTAGGCGAGTTTGATGAAACCTTGCGGAGTTCTGAAGATATCGATTTTTGGTTGCGTATAGCCGCTACAGAGCGCTGGCGCTTTCATCGAGTTGCCCATGCCTTGTGCAGTTACCGAGTCCGTGCGGCTGGGTTAACCTTCAACGTGGCGCAAATGCAGCGATCGCATGAGCAAGTTCTTCAATCGGCGTATGAACGCTCTCCAGAACGGGTTGCTCCGTGGATGCCCACGGCCTATGCCTATTTATATCGCTTGCTCGCTCGCTTGTCCCTCACCGCAGGCGATGCCGACCAAGCTAAAGCATTTATCGGGCAAGCTTGGTCAGCCGATCGCTCCATTTTTGCCCGTGATCCCCGCTCACTGCTCACTCTGCTCGCAGTACAAGGTGCGCCCGTCGCGAAGCAACTGATTGAGCGATCGCTAGGGTTTGCAAAATCAGTTCAGGGTAAGAATCTATGAAGCCAGTCTCACTGCTTAAAAGTGGGTTGTGGATTACCTACGCCACGTTTATCACCCGCATTTTTGCATTTCTCAGCAGCCTAGTTCTGGCACGATTGCTGCAACCTGCTGATTTCGGCGTGATTGGGATCGCCTACGTTTTCTGGTCTTTCTTCACGCTGTTTATTCAAGATACAGCAGGCAACTTTATTATTTATAAGGGGACGGAGAACCCCAAATACATTGACACTAGCTACACTATCAGCCTATCAATTGGGCTAGTCCTGGGGTTAGGAATGGCAGCAACGGCTCCTGCTGTGGCAATGTTTTTCAATGAGCCAGCGCTATCTGGCATCTTGGTCGTGTTTGCATTTAACTTACTGTTGTCATCAGCAAGCTCTGCACATTCAGGTGTGATGACCCGGCAAATGCAGTATCAAGCACTCGCAAACATCAGCTTAGTCAGCTCTCTGACGCGCTTGCTTTGCACGGCTGGAGCTGCAATGTTAGGTCTGAGCTACTGGTCTTTTGTTGTTGGTGATACAGCATCTTGGGTAGTTAGTTGTATCTTGACCCGACATTACTCAGGTCATCAATTTCGACTCCAAATTGATCCAGAGATTCGATCTGAAGTCTTGTCCTTTTGCTTAGGTTCAACCTTTTCAAGTTTTGGCTTGTATGTCAACTTCAACACTGACAACTTCACAGTAGGAAAGTTGTTAGGTAGTGCTAGTCTTGGCTACTACAATCTTGCCTATCAATTAACAATGGCTGCCTCAAGCATTTTTGGTTCCGTTATCAGTCAGCTTGGGATGCCGGTGTTTGCCCAATTGCCAACCGACGAACAGCAAAAGAATACGCTCGTTCAGGTGGTTGAACAAACTGCTTTTTTCATCGCTCCTCTGTATGCGTTAATGTTCCTAATAGTTGATCCACAAGTCGTGACCTTTATCTTTGGTTCTAGATGGACACCGATTTGTACAGTGATCCCAGGATTATTGGTTTTTGCGTATTTTCGCGTCATTAATTCACTTCTCTTTTCTATGCTGGTCGCCAAGGGCCGTCCTGACATCAACGCTAGAGTCAATCTCCAGATTGCTCCTATCGCAGTTCTTAGCTTTGTTGTAGGTGCTCGTCAGGGTGGAATCTTTGGAGTGAGTCTAGCAGTGGCACTGGTACTTGGAATTTTTTGGACAATTTATTGGTGGTGGACCGGCTGTAGAATCTTGGGTTGGTCGTTGAAGAAGTTTCTCCTCCCCTGCTTTATTCCTATTTTGCTGAGTGCTCCAGGAATTGCTAGTTCGTTTGCATTACCTTTGTTGCTGAGGCCATTCGTATTTCTCCTAATTTATTTGGTATGTATCCGCATTATCATGCCCAAGCATTTTTTTCTTTACCAAACTATGCTCAGTCGATTTACTAGCCGACTGAGAAAGCTGCGGCTTAGTCGTTAACTTTTTACTGTTTCCCGTCTAATTCTTGTTTCACACTGTTTTGTTTTGAAGTCTCATGCAAAAAAAGCAGAAAAAGATTATCTTTCTGATGCCTTATTTTGGTCGTTGGCCAGAATGGTTTGAGTTGTATTTAGAGTCATGTCGATGGAATTCGACGATTGATTGGCTGTTTTTTACCGATTGTCCTGTACCTGAAACCGCACCACCCAATGTTCGGTTTGTCAGTCTTCGCTTTCAAGACTATCAGCAACTTGCTTCCGATCGATTGGGCATCAATTTCAAAACAGATTCTTCCTATACCCTTTGTAATCTTAAACCCGCTTATGGCGTGATTCACCAAGAATATCTGGACGGTTACGATTATTTTGGTTTCGGTGATATTGATGTAATCTACGGAAATCTCCGAGCTTTCTACACCGATGAGACTCTTGTCTACAACACATTATCTACTCACCCTGAGAGAGTTTCTGGTCACCTTTTCTTAATCAAGAACAACCAGGAATGGTTGAATGCATTCCGCCAAATGCCCGGTTGGCAGCATCTTATGAGCCAGCCAATCAACGCGGCAGTGGATGAAGGCTATTTCACAACGTTATTACTAGGACGCAGACGACTTCCAAACGCTTTGCGCCGGATTTGGGGAATGTTTGATCCTTACAAACGCAACCATCTTTTTAAGGAAAGATTCAGCACGATTTTATCAAATTACCCCTGGATAGATGGCAGCTACCACTACCCCGCTAAGTGGTTTTGGTATCAGGGTAAATTAACGGTTGAATCGGGTGAGGAGCTGATGTATCTGCATTTCATGAATTGGAAATCAAGCCGATATTTGCAAAAGCGCTATGGAGATCAGTCGGCTTGGGAGTCTTTACCTCAATTAGTTGACCCTGAACTAGTTGATTTAAGTCAAGGTTTCTGTATCAGCCCTTTAGGATTCACTTCTTTAAACAGCAACAATTCCATTAACAAAACCAATAAGCTGATGTCCAGTACGCATGTCTAATAATCTTTGAATTGGTTTAAAGACTTTTTCAGTTACCAAGTAGAGCAATGGAAGTTAAAAACATTTTAGTAACGGGTGAACCACTATTTCTTGAGCGCCATCAGTTTCTCTTTACTGAATTATCCAAATATGTAGACCAGTTAAATCTGCTTCCAAGAGATAACGAATGGTATGAAGCTCGACCCATTGCCCTGCTGTTAAAAGCGTATTATGCCGCTCGTATAGGTTCTATTAGTAAAGCGCATTCATTGCTTCAGAAGAATCAGAAAGCCTTTGCGCTTAAATCCAAACGAGTAGAACAACAAATTAGTCAATTAGGCTATATTCCAGATTTGGTGTTACACATCTTTGGCACTTATAGTCCTTTTTGGAATAGGTCTAATATTCCGTATGTCATGTACTTAGACTACACAATGGCCCTTGCAGAGCGGAATTGGCAGCCATGGGCTTGTTTCATCAACTCTAAAGAACGGAATGCTTGGTTTGAGCAGGAACAACAGACATACAATCGCTCTAAGTATTTATTTACTATGAGTAACGTTGTCAAACAATCCTTGATTAAAGACTACAATATCGACGCCAATAAAATAACAGTTGTTGGTACTGCCAGCTGTTTTGATAAGCTTTATGAGGGCGAAAAAACGTTTGGTACTCAGCAGATACTCTTTAACGGTTCAGATTTCAATAGAAAAGGAGGCGACATTCTTTTCGAAGCCTTTAAACTAGTTAAACAAACGCTACCTGATGCCAAGCTGGTTGTAATTGGCAAAGAGATGGAAACTTCAATACCAGGAATTGAAGTTTTAGGAAGTGTTTCAGCTTCTGAGCTTGAGAATATTCTCTTAGATACGGATTTGGTAGTTGCCCCTGCCCGTTGTGAACCCTTTGGTATTTTCTTGATTGACGCAATGAGCTATGGAGTTCCTTATATTGTTGTTGAAGGTGAAGGAAACGGAATAACTGAATTTTTAAGCCACGAAGTAGATGGAATTGTTCTTAATGAGTTAAATTCTGAGCTGCTAGCACATTCCATCATTCGGCTACTAAGTGATCCTTGTTTATTAAGTTCGTTGTCTAAGGCAGCGCAACTTAAAGTGAAAACCAAATTGAATTGGAATACTGTAGCTAAAACCATAGCGGAGACTATTGCTATTTATGTGTCATTTAACGGTTGACAAAGACAGTAAATTGAATGAGGAGTTGTTTACAATACAAACTAAATTGTATTTGAATTGTAAAATTCCGTAACAATGCTCTGTTAAAGTTAGCAGTAATCTTAGCAGGTTCGATTTGAATAATTTGTTCGTAAGCCTAAATTATCGTTTCATTAGTATCTGCAATTATTCCCGTTTTTAACAGTGAAGAAACCATCAAAGAGACAGTCGAGTCTATGTTGAATCAGACCTTTTTGGAGCTAGAACTAATAGTTATGGATGGTGGTTCGCCAGATTTGAACTCAAGTGTTGTTTCAACCACTCAAGATCTCCGACTAGGCCATCTCAGGCATTAATACCGGGACAAGTGCATATCAGCAAAGTGGCTGTTAGATTACTTTAGTAATAATGAAGACTAAATATCATGTTTAATTTTGGCTTTGTAGTGGAACACATGTTGGGGCACATCACGCATTACCAAAATCTAATGCAGTGGGTGTCGCAAGATTCAAGCATTTGCCCAACGTGGATGCCGATCGAAGCAGAGAGTCACGATCTGTGGGAGCATCTTCCCGTTGTTCGGTCAAACTGGTCACTCAAAAGCAGTTTGCGGACTCGTGATGCCATTCGTCGGGCACTGCGATCGCAATCCTTCGATGCTCTGTTCCTGCACACTCAAACGATCGCACTACTGGCATTGCCGTTTATGCGTCACATTCCAACCGTAATCTCAACCGATGCAACGCCGCTCAATTATGACATTGTAGGAGCTGGATACAGCCATCATGCAGCGGGGCAATCTTGGTTAGATCAGCAGAAATTTCTGTGGAATCAGAAAACTTTTCATGCGGCAACTGCGATCGTAGCGTTTTGTCAATGGGTAAAAGAGTCGATTGTTCACGATTATGGCGTTCCAGCTGAGAAAGTCACTGTGATCTCGCCAGGAATTGATTTAGCACAATGGAATTTTGCTCGGGAGCACCGATCGGTTTCTGACCCTGCACGCTTGTTATTTGTAGGCGGAGACTTTACGCGTAAGGGGGGACAAATTCTGCTCGACGCCTTTCGGAGCGGATTGGACCACAACTGCGTATTGGACATTGTGACCAAAGATGAGACACTTTGTCGGGATTTAGCAGGCATGGAGCGGGTACACGTTCATCAAGGATTACCGCCCAATAGTTCTGTGCTAAAAGGCCTATACGCCAAGGCAGACATGTTTGTGTTTCCAACGCTGGCTGACTGCTATCCCAACGTCATTCTAGAAGCCATGGCCTCAGGATTACCTATTGTTTCAACTGATGTGGGCGCAATCAGCGAACAAGTCCAGCATGGAATCAATGGATTGCTCGTGCCGTGCTCAGATAGTAGGGCGCTGGCAGCCGCTGTGAATGAGTTGATCAATGATGCCTCGAAACATCGTGCTATGGCGATCGCAAGTCGTCGCATCGCCGAAGAACAGTTTGATGGTCAGCGAAACTACGGCGCAGTTACGAGTTTGATGAAGCAGTTGGTTGAACATCGCCCTGAACCCTCGCTTTTGCCCTCGTTGCGCTAATTTTTTAGAGACTTATAATTTCTTGAAGACTTAAATTTAGAGGATCATGACGATTGCAAAAGGTTTGAATGTACGATCGCAGCCTAAGCTATCAGATTCGCCAGGAAACTCTCCAGACATCGCGATTTTTCTGCGAGGGCTGTATGGTGGCGGAACTGAGCGAGTCATGCTCAATTTAGCCCGTGGCTTTATCAAGCAGGGTTTAAGGGTCGATTTAGTGCTTGCCCGCGTTGCAGGACCTTATCTAGAAGACGTTCCGCCTGATGTTCAGATTGTCGATCTAGGGGCGAATTGGATACCCTCTAGTTTGCCTAAGCTAGTGAATTACTTGCGTCGTGCTTGTCCCAAAACACTTTTATCGGCACTGCACTACCCATGTGAAATTGCACTGTGCGCCAAACGGCTTGCCAACGTTCCCACTCGTGTTATCGTCTCGGAACATAATACGCTCTCTTTAGAAGCCGAACAGATTAACCAACTGTCTGTGAGATTGAGTCCATTTGCAGCCCGATTGTTTTATCCGTGGGCAGAAGGCATTGTCGCCGTTTCCCAAGGCGTTGCTAATGATTTGTCCAATGTCATAGGTATAGATGTCAATCAAATTAAAGTTATTTATAATCCTGTCGTATTACCTGAACTATTAACGCTTTCAAAGCTGCCAGTGGATCATCCTTGGTTTGATGACGGGCAGCCTCCCGTAATTTTGGGTGTTGGAAGATTATATCCACAAAAAGATTTTTCCACGTTAATTCGTGCATTTGCTCAAGTGCGACAGATTCGCCCGGCTCGGTTGATGATTTTAGGAGACGGACCAGAGCGCGATCGCTTGCAAAATCTCATCGCAGAACTTGGCTTAACAGACGATGTTGCGCTTCTTGGTTTTGTGCAGAATCCCTACGCTTACATGGCGAATGCCGCCGTATTTGTTCTATCTTCTGCTTGGGAAGGATTGGGAAATGTGTTGATTGAAGCGATGGCAGTCGGAACGCCTGTTATTTCTACCAATTGTGAGAGCGGACCTGCTGAAATCTTGGCAAACGGACAGTACGGCCCGCTCCTGCCAGTAGGTGATAGTGGCGCGATCGCCGAAGCGATCGTTGAAGTGTTATCTAATCCAATTCAGAACGTTGATCCCCAGTGGTTAACTCAGTTCACGTTGGAAACCTGCACGCAGCAATATCTAGATGTTTTAGGTTTTGCCGAGCATCAAGCCGGGGTATGTATACCCCATCTACCAAATTAGGTTAGAGCAAATTAGGGTGAAAACAACATGAGATTTAACAGCACGCTCTATCAAACAACAGCGCAATTGGTCGGTCAATTGCCAAAAGGCAGATCGAAGGCGTTGGGAACACTATTCTCGCTGTGGAATAGCCATCCTAGCTGGGATCCTTGGATTCTGAAGGATGGCGATATCTACCGTCTTTTCTATCTGTTAGGCTCAAGCAAATCGGGTCCTTGGTGGCTAGAAGGCAAAATTTGTGGGGCAATTTCAACCGACTTGGAGCAGTGGCAGGACGTTGGAGTCGTGCTGGAAGTGAACCCTGAAAATTCTTGGGAAGCTGGAAGAATGCTGGCTGGTTGCGCCCTTAAAGAAAACGGCGTTTACTACCTTTTCTATTCGGCCGCTGGGCAGGGTGATGACATTATGAACGAGGGAATTGGTTTAGCAACCTCTGTAGATGGTGTGCACTGGCAGCGAAGCCCCAATGAATTAGTCAAACCAGACGCTAACCATCGCTGGTACGGTCAGTATAAACGGAGCCTGGGTAAGTGTGAGTATGACCATTATCAATGGCGCGACCCATACGTTGTGAAGGATCGTGAGACTGGTCGCTACTACATGTTTATCTGTGCATACCTAAAAGAAGGCGGTCACGGAACGTTTAGAGGATGTGTGGGTCTAGCAGTGGCAGACCAGATCACCGGCCCTTATGAGCTTCTGCCACCTGTAGCGACACCGACAGTTGAAGGAACTCAAGAGTCACCTTTCTATGAGATGGAACGCCCTCAAGTTATCTACAGAAACGGCCAGTATCATCTATTCTTTTCTTGCTGGACAACTTGGTTAAATCCTAAGTGGCTGCAGACCGTCGATCGTAGCCAAATTACAGATTCGTCTCTGTACTGGTATGTCTCCGATCGCATCACTGGTCCCTTTAAGCCCGTCAGTCAGACACCTGTTGTCAAGGGTAGTGAAAGATCGGGAATCTATGGAACTAACTTTTTTCCCGCCCCGAATGACCCTGATGAATTTATCGCTTATGGTTGGTATTGCCGCCGCATGACATTAGCAGTTTCTCCCCTGACACAGGTTCTGTGGGGTGCAGATTCAATTCAAATTGTGAATCTGGCCGCTAGATAAGGGTATAGCTGCACGTATCGGGCAAATAGATCAACTTTGCCCAGATATCTGATCCCAACTGGTCAAACGGGGCTGCTGGGGTTGTGCTTCACTGAGTACAGCACCTAACCAGGCAAAAAAGAACCAAATATTGACTGCCATCCAACTCAGCGGAGTGGCGTTGCAGCTGATGTAGAGGGTAACTAGGCAAGCAAACGCCCATATACAAAATGAGTTGCCTCGAACGGCTGGAGTATATACAGAGAAAAGGGTCAATAACAGGGCAACAACGAAGACAATGAACCCAACAATGCCATGTAAGTAAAGAACTGCAGCGTATGTAGAGAAAGAGCCGAGTCCAATATAAGAATCCTCATACAAATGCGCTCGCCCCCGGATCACACCCCAGCCGATCCAGGGCGATTCTTGCCATGCTTCAAGGGTTTTCTGCACCACCAGTGCCCGTTCTGCTGAAGAATCTGCGCGAGCTTGATTAAATCCTTCAATAGGCTTCTGAATCAATCCTACGATCGTTATTTGCAAGGTACTGCAGATTAGGAGGACTAAGGAGGTGAGCCAAAGTGATAGTTGGCGAAACAACCCGCTTTGAAAACAAACACCAACAAGCAGAGCTACCGGAAGACCAACCCAAGCGCTTCGGCTAGCACTCATAATCAAGGCACCTATGGAACCCGCCAACGCTAAGTTTCGTAGTCGTCGATTGGTTTCACCTAGACAAATTAGAAAGCACAGGACAGCACACAACCCCAAGATAGGCGGGTCAGGGGTGTAAAGGACTGATCTGGGCAACGGAATACCCAAGAAGGGTGAGTAATTTGCAAACATCACTCGCAAACTGCCTTTATCTCCAGGCAGCAGACGTGCAAGGGGAGGAAGGTATCCGTTGCTGCCAATCTTGAGAACTAGCATCGCGATTTCAATAGCGATCGTGACTAAAAAGCCTGATGCCATCCAAGCAACCGCTCTTGTGACAACTTGAACGCGGACACGGCTCCAGAAAGGCAATGCGAGACAGGCAAAAATGAGGAAGTAACTCTTGATAAAAGTGACGGCAGCGGCAGCAGCAGTCTGAAGATTAAATCCCATTTCGTTGATACCTAGAATAGCTGTCCACATCATGGTAATCGACATGGCTAACCAAGCCCAGACACACACGGGAAGGGGCTTTTGAATCACTTTATCAATACTAAAATGAGCCGCGAGTAATCCACTGACAACGAGTGGATAAAAAAGCGGCTGAATCCCCATCAGCCACCAAACTGGAGTCAGAACGATCGTCCAATAAACTATCCGTTCAGAACGCGATAGAATAACATCCTGGGTGCTAATCGAAAGAAAGTCGGGTCTAATAGATGGAAGATTGAGCATCTTGATTGTTCAAGTCCTTCTTACAGACTTACTTAAGCTTAAAAATCAGTCGAGAAAAATCAGTCGATCGGTAGATGAGAAAGGTGGGTTATTTCTAACATTGTTAACACACAGTATGCGCCCCTGCTATCTCTGCCTATTTATGTAGCTAAGTGTGAATCTGCTTGCTTAGAATAGCAGTCAACTGGAAATTTGAAAGTTTAACGATACCCAAGCGTGGTTATGAAAAAAAAAGTAGCCGTTACTGTTTCAAGGCACTGGAAAGCTCTGCTGGGTTTCAATCTTCTAGTGCTCCTTGGGGCGTGCGGCGTAATTTTAACCTCCCCCAAAGTTTGGACTGCCGGTGCTCAGCTAATTCTGCCTTCGTCAAACGGTGGTGATCTCGATGCGGATCTAGGCACCCTTGGCTCCTATCGCAACAATGATCCCAGCTTTTCGACACAAGTCAATCCTCTCAAGATTCAGCAAGAGATCTTAACCAGTGATGCATTATTAACGCAGGCGTGGGCAAGTGATCCTGAACGTGATCAAGCCACTAAGCCCCGCAATTATGGCGGTTTCTTCAAAGTGACGCCAGTTGAGCAGACGAGCATTCTGCAACTATCGGTGGCGGGTTCGAGTCCTGAAATTGCGACTCAGCGAACGACTGCACTTTTAAAGGCTTACCAGCAACGGTTGGATCAACTACGCAGCGCCAACAATGATGCACGAGGAAAATTCACTCAGAAACAACTGGAGGAAGCGCGACGTAACTTGGCAAAAACCCAAAGCGCGTTGGCACAATTTAAGCGATCGACAGGACTAGTCAACAGCGAAGAGCAAACGAAAGGCACTCTCGGAACAATCAATCAGCTTGAAGCGACACAGGCAGAGGCAGCTGCACAAGCGCGGTCTAGTCAAGAACGCGCGAGGACGCTCTCTGTACGATTGCAGCTATCGCCTGATCAAGCCGTGCAAGCGGTGGGACTTGATCAGAACGAAGACTACAAATATTTGCGAAATCAATTAGCGCAAGTTGAAGCGACCCTTGCAAAACAAAGATCAACCTTTACCAACAATAATCCTGTTGTGCAAAGAACGTTGGACGAACGAGCAAAACTTCGTCAGCAGATTGAGCGGTATGTGGGCCAAGTGTCAGGCGGGCCAGTGAAGGGCGATCCGAGCATTACTAGTGGTGCAGAAGGACGGGCAGAATTAATTCAGGCATTAGTGTTGGCAGAAAGTGAGGCGCGGGGTCAGCGCCAGCAAGCGGCTCAACTGCAACAACGGATTCAAACTCTAAAAAATTCTCTGACTGCACTTCCGGCTCAGCAGGCTCGGCTCGGCGAGTTACAGCGTCAGGCAGAGGTGACAGAAGGTGTGTATAAAGGACTAGTAGCGCAAGTTCAGCAATCTAATTTTGATGCCTTTGGTGCTTATCCCAATGTTCAGGTGCTAAATGCGCCCACCGTGGATGCGAAGCCGTCGAGTCCGAAGCGATCGATCGTGGCAATTAACGCCGCTCTTGCTGCGATCATTGGCAGCATTGCCCTGATTCTGTTGCTAGAATCTCGCAATCCGTTGCTCACTCCCAAAGATTTGCAATCGTTCAAATTCTCGGTTGTGGGTCGAATTCCACGGGACAAACAGTTGAGCGATCGCTTGAACAATCAGTCAGATCGAGGGTTGAGCCAAGACCCGGATGTTAGCGGGGCATCAGAAGTCGCGTTTCAGCGATTGGCATCGGCCATTAGTCTACAGCCATTGCGCGATCGCCGGATTCTGATTACGAGTGCTGTGATGGGCGAAGGCAAGACAACCGTAACCTTACAACTTGCAGAAGCTTTGGCAGATCTCGGATTTCGGGTGCTGATGGTAGATGCTGATTTTCGCAAGGCAGACCTGAGCGGACGGTTAGGATGTATGCGGGATTTTGCAACCGACAGGCAGATTGTTCAAGTTGAACCGAATTTAGATTTAGCTCCCACTCAGCCCAAGCTCGGCAAAAAAGTTGTAGATATTTTGAAGCGGGGTCGGTTTCAGCAGTATTTAGCAGCGGCTGAAGCCAATCATGACTACGATTATGTGTTGATCGATAGTTCTCCAGCTAGTTCAACCAGTGAAACGGCTTTGATTGCGGCAGTGGTTCCTAATGTGTTATTCACCGTCTATCCTGGCGTGAGCGCTCGTGATGCCGTTAACGAAAGCATTGAGCAACTCACACAACACAACGCTACAATCATTGGCTTGGTGATCAATGGAGTGGAAACGCAGTCTAGTTCTTACAACTATCGGTCTACTGGTGCTTTGTTCGATCGCGATCGCTCAATTCGACGGGACTCGTGATGGTGCAACTACGGCTACGGTAGACTGGAGTGCTGTTGAAGGAAAAGTGCCGCGATCGGCCTTTGGGTTGAATGCGTTTCAAGGCTTTCGGACGCAAAATCAAGCCTATCGCAAAAATCTGGCGTTCATCAATCCGGGGCTGATTCGCTTTCACAATGGTGGTGCGATGCAGGATTCGAGTACCCCGGACGGTTTGATCGATAGCGATCGCAAAACCTGGGATGCCCGTAAGGTAAAAAGTGCGTTGGCGGCTTCCTTCTCTACTTTCGGTAAGCAGCAACCCCAGCGCATGATCAACATTCCGACTTGGGCAGATTGGATGGACGCCGATCAAGATGGCTTTCTAGACGCCAATCAGTTTGATCGCTTTGCTCAACTGTGTGCTGACTTGGTTCGTTTGGTGAATCGAGAGTCACGTTTTGGCGTGAAGTATTGGGAGATCACCAACGAGAAAGACAATACCTATTTTTCTCAGTTTCGGAATGGGGGGGGATGGGGCAGCTTGAAAGATGATGCAAAGCCCGATCGCTTGAATGAACTTATTGCAATTTATACTAAAGCCGCGATCGCGATGAAAAAAGTCGATCCGACCATTCAGGTTGGCGCACCTGCGATCGAGCGGTCAGATTTGCAGCCGTTTTATATTCCCTTCATTAAAGGAACTGCTAATCATCTCGACTTTTTTACCTATCACTTCTATGCGACAGGAAGCGCTTCAACACCCGACTCAGAAATTTACGAAGCCACGCAATCGATCGCGTCACGAACCGAAACGATGGTTCAAGCGGTAAAGACTGCAATTCCAAATCGATCCGTTCCAGTCATATTAGGAGAGTACAACATCAGTTGGACTTGGGAAACGCGTGATCCACGCATGACCAATCATAAAGGTGTTGTCTTCGATGCGCTCTCCATGATCCGAGCGCTTTCTAAAGGTGCGACAGCAACCCTTGCTTGGAACGAGAAAGATGGAGTGTACGGCAAGACAGATGATCAAAATAGTTTGCGCTTAAGTGGTCGGTTTTTTCAGTTAATCAATCGGTTTTTAATTGGAGATCGGGTTCGGAGTGTAACTAACAATGAGAAAGATATCACTACGTTTGCAGTGAAGAATCAAACATTGCATCACAGGTCTTACTTAATTGTGAATCACTCCTCAAGATCACAACCAATCAAAACGAATTTTGGTAGCTATAGACCAAGGCGATTGAGTGTTGAACAGTATGAGTTGTCTGCTTCTGGTTATGCCAAGAAAGCAATTCGCTGGAATGCCGTTCAGAAGGGAATTGTAGTGCCGGATAACTCGGTCACTTTGCTAGTCTTTGCTGATCCTTGAACCAAGAGCGGTTTGCAAATTTTGGCAAACCGCTTCGAGATCCTTTGCGGAAGCCGCGATCGCTACGTCAACGAATTACAGGATTCTGTGGGCGCTTCGAGTAGTCCTTGGGTGATGAGGTATGAGAAGTAAGGATGCACTAAGACGGCATCAACAGACGGGCAACTCAAGGATGCTAGCGCTAGACTATCCAAGGTGTTTTGGCAGTCAAACTGTAACGATATATCAGCATTTGATTCTTGTTCTGATTGTGCCAGAAACGGTACGAGAGGATGCAGCGCATGATTTGGATCTTGTCCAGCAACTTCACACAATTGCTTACGCCATTGTTCATCAGGTATTTCTTGCAGGGGGTAGCCTAGCGATCGTACCCATCCAATCACCTCGCTCCAAGATGCAGGATTTGGGTTAACAAGATGAAAAGTTTTACCCAAGGCTGTTTCCTGTTGAGATAGCTGCACGATCGCTTTGCTAGCAAAATCAGCGGGAATTAAGTTGACTGAAACATCACGTTGCGGAACGCTGCCTAGTTGAATGCAACCTTTGATCATTCTAAAGGTGTTGTCACTAGTGCTGCCAATACCAGTTCTGCTATCCCAGGCAATGCGGCCAGGACGGTAAATGCAGATTGGTAAGCCGCGATCGCGTGCTGCTAGAACTAACTGTTCCGCAACCCATTTGCTTTGAGCGTAACCTGTCTCGATGACCTCATTGGGATTTAGAAAATCCGACTCGTACATCACCCGCACTCCTGTCCCTTGCTTCGGAGAAACTGCGTTGGTTGTGGAGATAAAATGCACAGGCTTAACTTTCACTTGACTTGCTAATCTCAATACCTCCTGAGTTCCTAATACATTGGTGGGTTTGAGAGCAGCATAAGGATAGGTAAAGTTGACCAGTGCTCCATTGTGGTAAATCACATCGATCTGACTCGCCAACTCCTGAAACTGAAGTTCAGAAAGCCCTAAGAGAGGTTGAGCGAGTTCACCAACAACAGGAATGATGCGAGAACCAAACGATTCCTGCCAAAGTAAATAGGTTTCTAGGTTCTTTCGGAGCTTCTTTTGAGCAGATTCAACGTTCGTGGAACGAATGAGACAATAAACATCGGCTGAAGTTTGTTCTAGCAGTTCGCAGAGCAAAAAGGCACCTAAGAAGCCAGTTGCCCCGGTTAGGAGAATTCGAGTGGGTTCTGTTGTCGCCCAAGTGAATGGAGTGGCTGGACGAATGGCAGGGTCTAGTGTTGCTTCTGCAACGAGATCGATTTTAGGAGCGATCGCATCTCCGTTTTCTCCTAAACGGCTATACTCAATCTGCGTCGCTAGTCCTGCTACAGTGGGCGTGACAAACAAACGACTCAGGGGGAGATCGACTTGAAACGTCTCTCGAACACGGACTAAGAGTTGGGTCATTAACAGCGAATGTCCACCCAACTCGAAAAAGCTGTCGTGAATGCCAATACGACTCACCTTTAACAGATCTGCCCAAATACCTGCCAGAACTGCTTCAACAGGTGTTCGAGGAGCCACAAAAGTTGCTGAACTGCTCTGTTCCTGTTCGGGTGCGGGTAAGGCTTGACGATCGACCTTGCCGTTTTGAGTCAAGGGCAGAGCCTTCAGAAACACAAAGGCAGAAGGCACCATATACTCTGGCAATTTCTGCTGCATAAAATGGCGTAATTCTGTAGTGCTAGAAGAGCAGCCTGGTTGAGACACGATGTACGCAACCAGACGTTTGTTTGAAGCTGAATCCTGATATTGAGTTACCACAACTTGCTTGATTTCAACAAATTGCTGCAACACTGTCTCAATCTCTTCTAGCTCGACCCGATAGCCTCTGATCTTCACTTGATTGTCTGCGCGACCGAGAAATTCGATCGTTCCACCTGGGAGGTAGCGAGCAAAGTCTCCAGTTTTATATAAGCGTGCCCCTGATTGAGAGTTAAATGGATTAGGAATAAACTTTTCCTGCGTGAGGTCAGGACGATCGAGATATCCCCGCGCTAGCGAGTCTCCTCCGATGTATAGTTCACCTTTCACGCCGATCGGGGCAGGTTGTTGGTGTGAATTGAGGAGATAAATTTGAGTATTGGCAATTGCTCGCCCTAGAGGAACGATCGTAGATTCAGGTTCATTCTTACCTTGAGGTACAGCATAAGTCAGGACGCCCACGGTTGCTTCAGTCGGTCCATAGTGGTTCAAAATTCGACAGTTAGGTGCGTAGTTTTGAATCGTTTTGATCAAGTCCCAACTAGCAGCTTCGCCCCCTAAAACAAGACACTGACGGGGCAGAATTGCTGCTGTTTGAGCAGAGGTCAACAAGGCTTGCAAATGAGAGGGAACAATTTTGAGACAGTCAATTGGATGGCGTTGACAGTAGTCAGCTAAGGCTTGGGGGTCAGAGACACGATCGCTCGATACTACATGCAAACATCCTCCTGTACACAGCGCCGGAAAGATAGCTGTGTTGCCTAAATCAGCCGATAGGGTGGAGACAGTGGCAAAGTGCGCGCCTGCTAGCAAGGACAGACGCTCAAAAGTCCCGTAGAGGTAGTTGAGTAAATTTCGATGCTCAACTGCAACACCTTTAGGCTGACCCGTGGAACCAGAGGTGTAAATTACATAAATTAGGCTCTCAGGAGTAGCGCTGTTGGAAGGATTGGAGGTGCTATGTTGAGCAATCTTATTCTGGTCTTGATCTAAGCAAATAACCTGGAGAGTGGAGTCTAGAACAGATTGAACTGACTCAAGCAATCTTTCTTGAGTTAGCAGTACGATCGGTCGAGCATCCTGCACTCTGCTAGCCAAAGCTTCAAGCGGCAAAGCAGGATCCAGTGGTAGGTAAGCAGCTCCTGACTTGAGAATGCCGAACAGACTGATAATTGCATCCAACGATCGCTCAAGATAAATGCCCACTAATTCATCAGGTTTAACGCCCAAGGTTTGTAAATAATGAGCAAGTTGGTTTGCACGAGCATTCAGTTCTGCGTAGGTTAGTTGCTGATCTTCAAACACTAGCGCAACTTGATCAGGGGTGCGTTCTACCTGCGTCTCAAACAACTGATGAATGCATTGGTCTTTGGGATAATCAGCCTGAGTTTGGTTAAATTCGACCAATAATTGATGACGGGCGCGATCGCTGAGAATTTCTAGCCGATTAATGGATGTTTCAGGAGAAGCGATCGCGCTAGCTACTAATGTTTGAAAATGTTCAACCAAGCGATGAACAGCTTCTGCATCAAACAGGTTTACATCATAGTCAACAGTAACGATTATTGTTTCTTCACGTTGAATGCAGGAGAGTTTAAGTTGGAAGCGATCAATGCAGGCAAATTGTTTATCAAGCTTAAAGGAAACCTCACCTGCTGAAAATCGAGTTGTCTGTTGCTGAAAGTCAAACCCAAATGGCAATTGCGCTGAGTGAGTATCTTCTGTCCAGTCATCCCAGGTGAAGTACTCCTGCCATTGCTCGGCTTCCTGGGTAGAGGCATGAGTTTGTTGCAACAGTTCCTGGAACGAGAGATTTTCTGTCAAAGAACAAGATAGCGGCAGATATTGGGCTAGTAGCCCGATCGTCGTTTCTAACTCCTCATATTTGCGCCCATTCATGGCAACACCCACTGTCAAATCTGACTGTCCCACAAAGCGTGACAGTAGAATTTGCCAACATGCCAACAAGACGCTAGAAGGCGTAGTATCCATTGATTGGGCAAGAGCTGAAATCTTAGCAACAATTTCAGGCTGAATCTGCCACTCTACAGAGTCGATCGCAAAACTTGACGAGTTTGCTTGCGACTTTTTCTCAAACGGCAACGTTAACGCTGTCGAAGAGGAAACTTTACGCTTCTGCCAATAGCTCTGCCCCTCCGTATCCTCTTCCAAGAGTTCGTTTTGCCATTCAGCAAACTGAATATACTGCATCACTTCATCCTGCGGTTTTGTTCCTTGCAGACACGCCTTGTAAGACTGACACAATGCCTCAACGAGCCGTGAAATGCTCCAGTTGTCAGCACAGAGCGCTGGTAGGCTCAGGAGTAAAATGTGCTGCTGCTGAGATAAGACAAGAAGCGAACCACGCAGTAGCGAATGTTGCCAATTGAACGGGATAAGTTGCTCTTGTTGAAACAAAATCTCGATTTGCTGGGCTTGTTGCTCCACATCGTAGTCCTGCAAATCGATTTCTCGCCAGTCAAACGTACTAGATTCTGCAATCACTTGAAGCGGCGTTTTGATGCCTGCGGGACGCTGAAACGTGGTACGAAGAATGTCATGACGATCGCAGACCTGCACCAACGCCGCCTTTAACGTCTCAATCTGAAGCAAACCTTCTAGCCGAACTGCACACTGCACTCGATAAGTAGGGTTATCTTGCTGCAATCCCCAAAGCCGCTTCTGCTGAGGAGATAGGCGAAAACCGTTAATCACTCTTTCTTGAACTTGCATGATGTTAACCTCTCTCACACTGCGGTTTTGGATAAGGCGATCGATGGATTACTGATGAGTTCTCCCATTGCTACTACAATCTTGCGCGCTCCTACATAAGGATTGCGCCCGTGGGCAGTCAGCATGTTGTCTAGCATCAACACATCGCCTGCTTGCCAGGGAAATGCGATCGCAGCTTGTTGATACAGCGCACTAATTTCTTCAATCACTGAGTCTTCAATCGGAGTACCATCGCCGTAATACGTATGGCGAGGCAAATTTGTTTCTCCAAATAACGCCATCAGAGAATCACGGACCGAGCGATCGAGATAAGCAATGTGATGCAACTGAATTTGGTTGAAGAACACCCAGTCTCCAGTTTTAGGATGTTGAGCGATCGCTTGCCGCACCTCGCGGGTTCTTAAACCATTATCTGTCCATTCAAACTCAATACTATGCTGACGGCAGTACTGCTCAACAACAGCATGATCGGTTGTGTGAAAGAAATCTTGCCAACTCACATCTAGCCCATCGGTGTAGTTGCGGACATACATGAGTTGTTTTTGGGCAAATTTTTCTCTCAACTTTGGATTGAGCAATTGGTAGAGTTTACGGCAATCGACGATCGGGGTTTCTCCGCCTTGCTGGGCAGGCTGAACACAGAAAAACCAGATTTTGAGGGGATAACGATGCATGTGAGAGCTTTCGTTATGAAACAAAATCGCTTTGTCAGCAGGATACGGCGTAGAGCCATAGACTTTGCCGCCCACACCTTCGCGAGGAAGATCGCCATATTCACCAAACAATTCTGGACAAATCGCTTGAGCAAAGTTCTCAAAGTCTTGTACGCGATGGGTGTTGAAACCTCGGAACAACAGTCCCCCGTGTTTGAATAACTGAGTTTCAATCCAGGCTCGGTTAGATTTTGCCCAGTCCACCAAATCAAGCTCCTCAACATTGGGTTGAACGAGATTGGGTTGAACGAGAAGCGGCAAGGATTCTCCGGGCTGTAGCTCTCCAGTTTTGACAAATTCGGTTGTCGGTAGGCTCACTGCTTTGGGTTTGACAAACTTGAATTTTTGCCGATTTGCTGCTTCCCGTTGTTTTTGTTCAGTCATTTTTGCAATTTTTTCAGTTTCAGTCAGCATCTCTAACGTGTTGAGACGGGCATCAGGTTGAGCCACAATGCTATTTAGAAGAGTTTCAAAGTGTTTAGAAAACTGAGTGAGAGAGGCGCGATTGGCTTTGCCAAGCTCCGAAGGATCGCAAAACTCTGGATTGTATTTCCAAGTGCCGACCAATCCCTCACTAGTTTCGACCATAAACAGGACGAGATCAAATTTGGAGGCATGATTTTCAGCTTCTAGCGGAGTTAAGGTCAGCCTTGGCAACTCCAGAGCGGGCATGGGCGCATTCTGTAGAACAAACAACACCTGAAACAGAGGCGTTTGGTTGAGGTGACGCTCTGGTTGCAAATGCTCAACAAGTTTGCTGAAGGGTAAATCTTGATGAGCATAAGCTCCTAAAGCAACCTCTCGCACCCGATCTAACAACTCCCTGAAGCTGGGATTGCCCTGCAAACTAGTTCGCATGACCAAAATGTTGATGAAAAATCCAATCAACGCTTCTGTTTCTGCTCGATTACGATTGGCAACATCGGTTCCCACTACAACATCTTCCTGCTCGGTATGACGATAAAGCAGAGTTTTGAGGGCTGCCAGTAGCGTCATGAACAAAGTTGTGCCTGTTTCGCGGCTCAATCGATTCAGGGCATCAGAAAGGGTTGAGGACAGAGCAAATGAGTGAGTTTCGCTTTGGCTGGTTGAACAAACGGATTGACTAGATTGTGCAGCCTGAAGCCGTAAGACTGGAAGTTTACCACCTAACTGTTGTTGCCAGTAGTTCAACTGCTGCTCTAACACTTCGCCTTGTAACCGCTGTCGCTGCCAAACAGCGAAGTCTGCATACTGGATTGGCAATTCGGGCAGGGCGATCGGCGTGTCTGTGCAATAGGCAGAGTACAACGTCATTAATTCTCGAATTAATACCCCGATTGACCAACGATCGGAGATGATGTGATGCATCGTAAACAGCACGACATGCTCGGTTTCACTAAGTTGGAGCAAGGTGACACGCAGCAAGGGAGCTTGAGCGAGATCAAACGAAGTCTGAGCCTCTTGAATTGCTAACTGTTGAATGCGCTGCTCTTGCTCAGTCCCTTCCAGGTTTTGCAAATCTACAATGGGCAGTTGTAACGACACTGTTTCTGCGATCGCTTGAATCGGTTGTCCGGCTCGCATGACAAAACTGGTTCGTAGGACTGCATGCCGTTGCACGATCGTATTAAGGCTTTGCTCTAGCGCCGCTACATTTAGAACGCCTTGTAGCCGCACTGCTGCGGGAATGTTATAAGCTGGATCGCCGGGTTTGAGTTGATCTAAAAACCACAGCCGTTCTTGGGCAAACGAGAGCGGCAAATCTGCTTGCTGTGAAACTCGCTCGATTGGCATTTCTGAGCTTTGTGCACTACCAGAGAGGGCGTTAGCTAAGTCTGCGATCGTCGGTGCCTCAAACAAACGACGAAGCGGTAACTCCACTTGAAAGGTTGTTCGCAGACGAGAAACAACTTGCGTTGCCAACAGAGAATGCCCGCCCAATTCAAAGAAGTTGGCGTGAACTGAGGGATGTTGGGGCAGGTTGAGCACTTCTCTCCAAATGTTGGCGATCGTTGCCTCAATAGCAGTGCGAGAAGCAACAAAATTGTTTTCTAGCTCAGTACTAATATCGGGCGCAGGCAGAGCGCGTCGATCGAGCTTGCCGTTTGCGTTAAGGGGAAGCACGTCTAGAAGCACGAACGCAGCAGGCACCATATAATCTGGCAACTTCGCCTTTAGAAAGCAACGTAGATTTGGAATCAGAGATGACGCTTGGCAGCCAACTGCTGAAGCTAGAACTACGTAAGCCACGAGACGCTGATCACCCGGATTATCCTCTCGTGCGATGACTACAGCTTGTTTGATCTCTGGATGCTGTTCCAATAGGGTCTTAATCTCACCTAGCTCAATTCGGAAACCCCGAACTTTGACTTGATGATCAATTCGTCCAATCACCTCGATCGTGCCATCGGATCGGTAACGACCCAGATCCCCTGTTTCGTAGAGACGAATTGATTTGGAGTTATCGATTTGGAAAGAGATGAAGCGCTCAGCCGTCAAGTCTGGGCGATTTAAGTAGCCACGTGCTAAACCCTCCCCACCGATGTAAACCTCTCCAGGTACACCAACAGGAACAGGGTTAAAGATGTTTCTGCCGCGCTGGGAAGGCTGGTTCAAGATATAAATTTGAGTGTTGGCGATCGCTCGCCCCACAACCACTGAACCCTCTCCAGGCTCTACTGGATGAATGGCTGACCAGATCGTGGTTTCCGTTGGTCCATACATGTTCCAGAGAGACTGACATCTTTTGAGCAGTTGGTTTGCCAATTCTCTAGGTAGGGCTTCACCACCACACAGCAATTTCAGCCGTCGATCACCCTGCCATCCCGCCGCTAACAACAGTTGCCAAGTTGCTGGTGTCGCCTGCATAACAGTGACATTAGATTGCTGAAGAGTTCTAGAAAGTTGGGCTGCATTTGAGGCAACGTCACGGCTGACTAACACCACGCGAGCACCAACGATTAATGGAAGGTACAGTTCCAGCGCCGCAATGTCAAAGGAGATCGTCGTTACGGCAAGCAGCACATCATCAGCGGTTAAACCCGGTTCCTGACGCATGGAGTGCAAGAAATTTGTCAGTGCCCGATGTTCGATCTGCACACCTTTGGGTTTGCCAGTAGAGCCTGATGTGTAAATGGTGTAAGCCAGATGTTTGTCTGTAACACCACTATCCAGATTTTCCTGTGAAGCGATCGCAATCGTCTCCCAATCGGTATCTAAACAAACGACCTGCGCCACCTGGGGTTGAAGCTTCTCTAACAAGTTGTGTTGGGTCAAGAGAACTGGAATGCGTGAGTCTTCCAGCATAAAGGTCAGTCTTGCTTGAGGATAGGATGGATCTAACGGCACATAAGCACCACCCGCCTTGAGAATGCCAAGCAAACCAATCAGCATTTCAAGCGATCGCTCCACACAAATGCCCACCAAAACATCTGGAGCCACGCCTAACCTTTGCAAATAACGTGCAAGCTGATTCGCGCGTGTATTCAGTTCTCGGTAGGTGAGTTGTTGGTTTTCATACACAACGGCAATTGCCTCTGGTGATTTTGCCGCCTGTGCTTCAAACAAGTGATGCAAACATTGATTCGGTAGGTTCTTACTTGAAGGGGGATTCCACTCTATCAATTGTTGCTGTTCTAAGTTAGTTAGCAGAGGCAAAGTTGCGATCGCTCGATCAGGATCAGCAACAATTCCATCTAGCAAAGTGTGGAAATGTCCAACCATTCGCTGCACAGTATCAGCATCAAACAAGTCCTGGCTATACTCAAATGCGCCGCTCAAGCCTTCTGGTGATTCCCACAGATCTAGGGATAGATCAAACCGAGACGTAGTGCGCTCTAAGTCTTGGCTGCTTAACGTCAGTTCAGGCAGTTCCAGGGTAGGCATCTGAATGTTTCGCAGAGCAAACAACACCTGAAATAAAGGATTGCGGCTCAGGTCGCGATCGGGTTGCAGAATTTCGACGAGCTTCTCGAAGGGAAGATCTTGATGGTTATAAGCAGCCAACGTCGCTGTCCGTACTCGTTGCAACAATTCGCGAAAGGTAGGATTGCAGGATAAATCTGACCTCAGGACTAAGGTGTTCGCGAACAATCCAATCAGGCTTTCAGTCTCGGCGCGGTTGCGGTTAGCGATCGCAGAACCCACAAGAATGTCTTCCTGCCCGGTGTAACGATAAAGCAGAACTTTGAAGGCAGCAAGAAGCGTCATAAATAACGTCGCTCCCTGTTGCTGACTGAGTTGCGTTAAAGCCGCAACCAAGGATTGTGGCAGGACAAAATTGACTACGCTACCCCGGTAGGTTTGCACAGCAGGTCGAGGTCGATCAGTCGGCAAACTCAGAATCGGAAGCTCTCCCGAAAGCTGCTGTTTCCAGTAGTCAAGCTGCGTTTCGAGTACTTCTCCTTGTAGCCACTGCTGCTGCCAAGCGGCAAAATCGGCGTACTGAATCGGTAATTCAGGCAAGGATGCAGGCTGTCTAGCCACGATCGCTTGATACAAAGATGCCAGTTCTTGCAGAAAGATTCCCATCGACCAACCATCGCAAATGATGTGGTGTAGGGTGAACAGCAAAACATAAGCGGAACTGCTCAGATGCAGTAATTGAACTCGTAGCAGCGGTCCTTGAGCGAGATCAAAGGGAGTTTGCGCTTCGGAGATCGCCAATCGCTGCACTTCTTGTTCAGGATCAAGGTGCGATCGTAAATCCGTAACTGGAATCGTTAATTTTAATGTTGGAGAAATGTTTTGAACAGGTTGTCCAGCAATTGTAATAAACGTTGTCCGTAATATTTCATGCCGTTGCACCAATACATTAAAACTTTGCTCCAATGCGGCGACATCTAACTTGCCTGTTAGTCGTACGATCGCTGGAACTTGGTAAATTGGATTGCCCGGATCAAGCTGATCAATGAACCACAAACGCTGCTGAGCAAACGACAACGGAAAGGTATTCGTTTCGCGGTTGAGTGGACGAATGAAAGCACCTAAATTATCTTTTTTCTGATTTAGCTTTTGCAACAATAATTCACGTTTAGCTGGAGATAGCCCAGCAATGCGATCGCTTAATTGACTCATGACTGCACTCCTTCCAAAACAGTTTGGGCATCTTCCTCTGATAGTTCTTCTAGTTCTGCTAGCATTTGCGCCAGCATTGTCTCATCTGTTTGCTCTGCTAGCTTTTGAGCAATCACAACTGCTAAATTAGCTATTGTCATTGCCTCAAACAGGTGATGAAGAGGTAGTTCTATTTGAAAGACTTGCCGCAGACGGGAAACTACCTGAGTTGCCAGTAGCGAATGCCCACCTAACTCAAAAAAGTTGTCGTAAATACCAACCTGATCCAATTTCAGAACTTCTGCCCAAATATCAGCTAAGGTTTGCTCGATCGGATTGCGCGGAGCAACAAAATTTTCTAAAGCCGTGTGAGTAAAATCGGGAACTGGCAGTGCTTGACAATTGAGCTTACCATTTGCAGTTAATGACAAGGTGTTCAGCATCACAAACGCAGATGGCATCATATACTCTGGCAGTTTCTCACTCAGCCAACGATGCAACTCGCATTTGTCTGATACTCCTAGCTCATGAGGCAGCACATAGGCCACTAAGCGCAACTCACCGAGCGTATCTTCTGTGGCGATAACCACTGCTTCTTTTACTGTCGAATGCTGCTTCAGTACGGCTTCAATTTCGCCAAGTTCAATCCGAAATCCCCGAATTTTTACCTGATGATCGACTCGCCCTAAGAATTCAATATTTCCATCGGGTAAGTAACGGGCTAAATCTCCGGTTTTATAAAGACGCGCCTTTGTTTCAGCCATGAAGGGATGAGGAATGAATTTTTCTGCCGTCAAGTCCGGGCGATTCAGGTAACCTCGCGCTAGACTATTACCTCCGATGTATAGCTCTCCCACAGCACTGATCGGAACAGGCTGAAGATGGGCATCCAGGATGTAAATTTGGGTGTTAGCAATGGGACGACCCAAAGGAACGGTTTTAGAAATATAGGTGGGTGGTTCTGGTTTTACTTCGTAGGTCAGCACCCCGATCGTGGCTTCAGTCGGTCCGTAATGGTTAAAGATGCGGCAATCGGGCGCTAACTCCTGCACTGTCTTCACTAAGTCCCAACTCAATGCTTCGCCCCCTAAAATTAAGCGTTGACGCGCCAAAAATATTTTGGGATTCGCATAGGTCAACAGAGCAGACAAATGAGAGGGTACGATCTTGAGACAATCAATGGAATAATTTTGGCAATACTGCGCTAGTGCTTCTGGATCAATCGATCGTTGTTGAGAAATGATGTGTAAACAGCCTCCAGTACACAGCGCCGGAAAAATAGCTGTATTTCCCAAGTCGGCAGCAAACGTAGAAACCGTCGCGAAATGAGCACCTTTGGGTAACGCTAGCTGGTGCGAAATTCCATCTAGATAGTTCAACAATTGTCGATGCTCGATCGCCACACCTTTAGGAGTACCCGTAGAACCTGATGTGTAGATGACGTAAGCCAGGTTTTCCAGTGTGGTTTGACTACTACAATTTTGCGGACTCTCTTGAGTAATCAAGTCGAGATCACGATCAAGGTAAACAATCGGCTGTGCTAAGTCGTCAAAATGACTTGCCAGCGATTGTTGAGTCAGTAGCACAGTTGCTTTAGCATCCTGCAACATCTGTGTGAGCCGCTCTGTTGGCATTGCTGAATCAAGAGGTAGGTAAGCACCTCCAGCTTTGAGGATGCCAAGTAGTGCAACGATCGAATCGAGAGAGCGATCGCAGCAAATCCCAACCACAACTTCTGAGTTCACACCAAGCTTCTGCAAATAGTGAGCAAGTTGATTGGCGCGGCAATTGAGTTCACGATAAGTGAGTTGTTGATCTTCAAAGACAACAGCAATCTGATCAGGTGTTTGTTCTGCTTGTGCCTCAAATCGTTGATGCACACATTGGTGCTGCGGAAAATCAGCTTGAGTTTGATTGAATTCAACTAACAGTTGATGACGGTGACGATCGCTTAATAAATTTAACTGCGCGATCGGGCGTTGCGGATGTGTAATGGCACTTTCCAATAAAATAGCGAAATGCTCTGATAAACGTTGGATATCAGCTTTATCAAGTGCATTAGCATCATAATGAAACGCCGCGTTTAACGAATGATTTTGTTGAGTGCAGAAGAGTTTTAATTTGAATCGATCAATATAGCTGTACAGTTTTTGAATGGAAATTGCCAAATTATTTTGACAGGGTATTCTGGGTAATTCTTGGAACTCAAAACTAATCGGAAGAAATTCTGTTTTTTGAGCATCTTCTGTTTGAGTTACATCTCTCCAATCAAAGTATTCTTGCCACTGCTCAGCGTCTTGGACAGATTGATTAGCCCGCTGTAATACTTGGCTAAACTCTAGCTCATTCTCTAGCTCAATGGATAACGGAACCGTCTTCGATAACAGCCCAAATGCTGTTGTTAGTTCTTCATAATTTCTTCCGTTGACAGTAGTTCCAATAACAAGATGAAATTGGCGATTAAATTGCCAAATTAGGATTTGCCAGCATGCTAGAAGAACTGTTGAAACTAGCACATTGTAAGATTGTGACAGTGCTATGATTTTCTGCTCTAATGGTTTGCTAATTTCTAAACTCAAACATTGAGGATGAAATCCTTCTAAAACTACTCTTCGCTCTAAAGGCAACTTTGAAAAACTTGAAGCATTGAGTTCTAGCTTTTGCCAAAATGCTTTTCCAGCTTGAATGTTGTTTGATTCTAATAATTCAGTTTGCCATTGGGCAATATCTGCGTATTGCAATGGTTCTTGCGTTGATTCTTCTCCCTGCAAGTAGGCTGAATAGACATCAGAAAATTCTTGCAACAAATTCATTAAAGTTGAACTATCTGCATTCATTGCAGATAAATTAATCAACAAAAGATATTGAGTCGAAGACAACGTAATAAGAGATGCAAATACAATTGAGCCTTGCTCAAAATCAAAAGACTGCTGACCTATCTCATGCCATTTCAATTTAAGCTGAGCAACTTGTTCAGAAGACGATAAATAGCTTAGGTTGTGTTCCGCGATCGTCAGCTGATTTGTATCCTGGATGACTTGTAGCGGGATTGTCATTCCCGGTAGGCAAACAAATCGAGTACGTAGAATTTCATGACGATCAATCACGCTTTGAAAAGCTTGCCTGAACAGGTCTAAATTGAGGTTGCCCTCAATCATAATCGACCCTTGAACTCGATAAGGAAAAGTAGGATCAAGCTGCTGCGATCGCCACACCCATTTTTGCTGGGGAGAAAGTTGAAATCCCTCGCTCATTTCTGTCTGTAAATCTTTCATTGCTAACTAAATCTCCTGCTGTGTAGATGCTTCCGCCATGCCCACGACAACTTTGCGTGAACCTGAAAAAGAGGTGCGTCCATGACTAGACAATAGATTGTCAAGCAACAGCACATCTCCCTCTTGCCAAAGAAACAGGATAGTTTCTTGCTGATAAACCTGGCGAATCCTATCTAAAACCGAATCTTCGATCGAAGAACCATCACCGTAGTAAACATTACGAGGCAAATCTTCTGGTTTGAAAGTGGCTAAAAGTTCACCGCGAACGATAGGTTCTAGGCTAGAAATATGAAATAAATGAGCTTGATTAAACCACACTGTTTCTAACGTCTTAGGATGTTGAGCGATCGCTTGGCTAACTTGACGCGTTCTCAACCCATCATTCGCTTTCCACTCAAACTCTATTCCTGTTTGTCGGCAGTAGTTTTCTACTTCAGACTTATCTTGAGTATTAAAAACAGTCTGCCAAGGTAGATCAATACCACCTCCATAATTCCGTACATACATCACTTTCTTTTGAATAAATGCTTCTCGAATTGTAGAATCAATTTTTTGAAAAATTTTTCGGCTATCAGCGATCGTTGTTTCTCCGCCCTGACTTGCTTTTTTCAAACAGCAGAAGGCAATTTTGAGTGGGTAAGTTCGTGTATAAGACATTTCATTGTGTAACGGAATAACCTGATCGGCTGGATATTCAGTTGAAGTGTAAATTTTGCCGCTTACTTGGCTGCGAGGAGTTGATTGGAAAGCATAGGTCAGTAACTCTCCATAATTTGCTTGCATAAATTTCTCAAATTCCGCTACTTCCGTAACTTGAAATCCTCGAAATAGAATGCCTCCATGCTGCAATAACTGAGTTTCGATCCAGGTCTGATGCTGTTGAGACCAAATTGTTAAATTGAGACCTTCGATTGTTGGCTCAACAATTAAAGGAAGCGTATTTTTTTTGTAGAAATAACTTGTTTTAATTAATGCCTTGGGTGAGAGACTAACAGCTTTACGGCTAGTAGCCCCTAACTTTTTTAGGCTAGAATTTTGAAATTTTGAAGTAGCCATTGTTAGTCCTCGGTTAATCAGAAAATGCACGTTGTGCTTTTCGTCGAATGAGCTTGAGTTTGTTTAAACTTGCTGCTTTTAAGTCTTGTTCGGACTGAAGCTGATACTGTTTTTCGGCTTCGGCAAACATTGTGGCTAGTTCACTTAGGCGAATATCAGGTTCAGCGACAATTTTGTTCAGGAAAGCTGTGAAATGTTGGATCAGACGATCGCAGGTTACTGCATCAAATAAATCAGTTTTGTACTCCCATGTTCCCTGCAATCCAGATGGCGTTTCCCACAGGTGTAGGCTCAGGTCATGTCGAGTCATGCCACTCTCGATCTCCAGTGGACTGATAGAAAGTCCGGGTAACTCCAAGCTAGGCAATGGAGTATTGTGCAGAGCAAACCAAACCTGAAATAGTGGGTTGCAACTAAGACTTCGCTGAGGTTGTAATTCCTCCACTAACTTCTCAAACGGAACATCGGCATGAGCAAAGGCTTCCAAAGTAACCTGACGCGATCGCGCTAACACATCTTGGAAGCTAGAATCAGCATTGAGAGACGTTCTTAGCACTAGAGTATTCACAAAGCAGCCAATCAGGTTCTCTAATTCGGGTAGATTACGATTGGCGATCGGAGTTCCTACCAAAATATCGTTCTGTTGGGTATAGCAATACAACAAAGACTGAAATGCAGCTAGAAGCGTCATGAACAGCGTAGCTTCTGCTTGTTGGCTTAGTGCTTTGAGAGCATCAGTTAAAGCAAGAGGCAGCAGAAACGATCGCTGTGTTCCCCGAAAGGTTGGTGGTGTCGATCGAGGTCGATCGGTGGGTAATGGCGGAAGCAATGCTGCACCTGCTAACTGGTGTTTCCAATACTGTAACTGGCTCTCTAGCGTGGCAAGTTGCTCCGGTTGTTGTTGCCAAACCGCGAAATCGGCAAACTGAATCGATAAGTCTGTAAGAGAAGATAACCTGCCCTCACAAAATGCTGAGTAAAGCGTTGCGACTTCTTTCACCAGAACTGCGATCGACCAGCCATCTGAGATAATGTGATGCATCGTCAACAGGGCTATGGACTCAGTTTCGCTCAGTTGAAGCAACGTTACCCGAAGGAGCAGTTCTGTTGTTAGGTCAAAAGAATATTGCGCTGCTGAAATTGTCGATCGCTCCACTTCTGCTTGTCGAGCCGATTCCGGTAATTCCTGTAAATTCACAACAGATAGCGTGAAAGGAAGCGTAGGAGCAATGACCTGAACAGGTTCACTTATGGTTGCAAAAGTAGTGCGTAGTGCGTCATGCCGCCGTATAACTTCATCAACACTGCGTTCTAAAGCTGCTACATCTAAGCGTCCCTGAAGCCGCACCGCTGCTGAAATATTGTAAGAAGGATTGCCAGGAGCCAACTGATCGAGAAACCACAATCGTTGCTGAGCTAGCGAGAGCGGAGCAGGACTGGACTGAGTACGGCGCGAAATCGTTGTTGCTGTTTCAGAATTTGCTGCCTGTTGTCTTAGTGCTTGCAGCAGGAGTAATCGTTTTTGTGGCGAGAGTTGTTTAAGGCGTTCTGCGCGATTATTAGCGGTCACAAGTCACCTCCGAGTTCGCATGCTCAGGCGAGACAACCACAGGCAACTGAGCAGCAGTCTGGAGTTGATCAGCGAGAACCGCATCAATGTCTGCTTTGGTGGTCAGGGGGTTGGCAATCACGGCTCGTAACGCCACGATCGCTTGCTTTTGTCCGTAGAGGTTGATGGATAACGTTGTGCGAGAGATAAAAGTTTTGCCCGCTTGACGCTGAGCATTTTGCAGCAGTTCGTTGAAGTCATTGATCGATTGCTGCTCTGCCTGCGTCAGCGTCCTGGTTGCTAACTTCTGCCGAAACGGTTCTGGAATATAGCGGTACAGCAGCAGATTCAGTTCCGGTTCTAGCAAAAGTTCAAATTCTGGGCGCTGACGAATTTGATTTGCTAGATATTGCGTCTTCTGAATTCCAGCGTCGATGAGCAAGGCATATCCCTGCTGGCCGATGAGCTTCAAGGCAGCTTGCAAAAACAAAATCATGCCAGGACGAGAGCCTTCGAGCGATCGCTTACCTAAGTCGATCGAGTCTTTCCGAACCGTGTAGCTAGCATTTTTCTCAATCAATGCAGCGAGGTGAGGATTGCGAAGAAGAACCATACCGATTCCTATTGGCAAATAGAGTTGCTTGTGACCGTCAATGGTGACAGAATCGGCATGTTCGATGCCAGCCAGCTTATGAGCGTGTTGTTCGGAAAATAGCACTGGACCACCCCACGCGGCATCCACATGAAAGTGAACTTTGGCTTCCCGCGCGATCACGGCTATTTCTGCCAACGGATCAATACTGCCAGACTCCGTGCTGCCTGCAATCCCAACAATTGCCAAAATGAGTTGCTTGCGATCGCGGCACTCAGCAACCGTTTTCCGTAGAACTTGCACATCCATATGATGATTGTGATCAACTGGAATTTTGAGTAGATTGCGATCGCCAATTCCTAACAGTCCTGCTGCTTTCTCAAAGGAATAGTGCATCAAGCTAGAACCAATGATCACCGCGCCTTTGTAGCCGTAGAACTCTAGCGCAGCCAACAATCCCTCTTGTTCAACGCCCGCAAAATCAGCTTGAGGCTTGAGGGCAGCGTTGCGAGCACACCATAGCGCTGTGATATTTGCCAATGTACCCCCGGTCGTCAGAATGCCCAGCGTACTTTCACTCGTTTGAATGTGTTGACGGTAGAAATCGTCTGAACGACCGTAAATTAATCGGTGCAACATTGCTAGAGCTTGACGCTCATAGAAGCTGAATGTTTTAGCCGTTTCTACTTTGACGACATTTTGATTCATCGCCATCATCAGCTTCCCCAGAGGACGCACGAAGTAAGGCAGAGCAGTGGTCATATGCCCAATAAATTGTGGTGAGGAAGTATGAATTGAGTGGGAAACAACGTTGGAAGTTAGTTCGTTGAAATACTGATCCACGTTACAAGCAGTTAGTGGAATTTGGCTATCTGTGAACTGATCTGCGATCGTCACTAAATCAATGTCTGTACTGATGGCTTTGGCATTAACAAATGCTTGAACGATCGCGTCAACGCGAACTTCCAATTCTCGCTCAGTTAACAAAGTAGCTTCTGAGCGAGAAAACAATGTCATTATGTCCGTCAGGCGATCAGAGGGTTCGGCAAGTTGAATATCATCACGCAGATTGTGCACCCGAAATACTCCTTGAATTAGGAAGGGCTGAGGTTTGGGGATTATGACGTCGAAATGCTCTGTGCTGTTGCTGTTTCATCCATTGCCTCTAGTTGATCTAGCAGGCGATCAAGATCGGTGGGATTGGACTGAGCAAGAATGGCATTCTCGATCGTTTCCGCCAGTTTCCGAATGGTGGCAGCAGCAAAGAAGTCAGGTAAACTTAACTCTACCTCAAACTGTTTACGCACGCGGGATACAAGCTGCATTGCCAGGAGGGAGTGTCCTCCTAAATTAAAGAAGTTATCTCCAATGCTCACTTGCTCTAACCCCAACACTGCCGCCCAAATGTTCGCTAGTTCTACTTCGATCGGGGTTTGCGGTGGCACAAACGAATGGGTTGACGCTCGTTGGTACGTTTCTGGAGCGGGTAAGGCACGACGATTAATTTTACCGTTGGGGGTAAGTGGAAACACTTCCAGCAAAATAAACGCGATCGGCACCATGTACTCTGGTAATTTCTCGCTTAAAAAATTTCGCAACACGTCGCTGAGAGAAGGCTCAACGGATTGCTGTTGCCCTAGGCGGGAAACTACATAGGCAATCAAATGAGAAGTGCCAGGAGAGTCTTCTCGCGCAATCACAACGCTTTCCTGGATAAAGGGATGCTGATTGATCCAAGACTCGATTTCTCTCGTCTCGATGCGAATTCCGCGCAGCTTTACTTGATGATCCGATCGTCCCAGAAACTTAACTTCCCCATTGGGCAGGAAGTATCCCAAATCTCCCGTTCTGTAAAGCCTCGATTGCTCATTCTGAGCCCGGAACGGGTTAGAAATAAATTTTTCGGCTGTGAGTTCTGGACGGTTCCAATATCCCTTTGCTAAACCTGCGCCAGCAATGTAAAGCTCACCAGTCACACCAATCGGAACAGGTTGCAGATGACGATCGAGGATATAAATCTGAGTATTTGCGATCGCTCGACCAATAGGAACGCAATCAGAAAAAGAATTAGTACTGGTGTCATGCCAAGTGACATCAGCAGCAACCTCGGATGAACCATACAAATTAATTAGAATATGGCGGGGCATTTGTTGGCGAAAGTGCTGACAAAGCTCGATCGTCAATGCTTCACCACTGCTGACCCAGTATTGCAATTTAGGCAAGCGATCGTGTAAATCTGGAATCGTTTCTAACAAGACGCGCAGCAGCGAGGGAACTAAAACCAAACGTGTCACCTGTTGTTCAGCCAGCATTTGCACAAACTGCAACGGGTCTTTTACGGCTGAATCTGGCAAGATCACAGAGCGAATCCCGTGCAGCAAAGGCGCGAAGATTTCCCAGACAGAATCGACAAAGTTGAGAGAGGTCTTTTGGCAATAAATATCATCCGATGTGAAGGGGTAGGGATTCCAATTCAATCGATTGACTGCACCTCGATGCAATCCCATCACTCCTTTGGGCGTTCCGGTTGAGCCAGAGGTGTAGAGCACGTATGCCAGGTGATCTGCTGTAATGGTTCGGGTGAAATTCTGTTCACCTGCTTGGCAAATCACGTCCCAGTCAGTATCGAGACACACACACTTTGCTGAATGTTTAGGTAGGGTGTTTGCTAAGTGCGATCGCGTCAACAAAACAGTTATTTGAGCATCGTTCATCATGAATGCCAAACGCTCTTGTGGATAGGCTGGATCTAAGGGCACATAAGCCCCTCCAGCTTTGAGAATGCCTAAAAGCGCTATCACCATTTCTGGCGATCGTTCTAGACAAACGCCGACCAAAACTTCTGAAGTAACTCCCAGAGTTTGTAAATAGTGAGCCAGTTGATTAGAGCGTTGATTTAATTCTCGATAGGTAAATTGTTCATTGCCATACACTAATGTAATGGCATCAGGTGTACGTTCTACCTGTGCTTCAAATAATTGATGAATACATTGATTAGGATACTCAACGTGTGTGTTATTCCATTCCATCAACTGCTGCTGTTCTGCTTTGGTTAGGATGGGCAAATCAGACAAACATTGATTTGGATGAGTAACCATCCCTTCTAGAAGAATCTGGAGATGTCCCAACATACGGGCGATCGCGTCTAAGTCAAAGCGCTGACCATCGTACAGAACTTTCAGTCCCAACTCTGATCCTGGAAATGCGATTAGCGTTAGCGGGTAATTTGTTTTCTCAAAAGCACGAATATC
Source organism: Myxacorys chilensis ATA2-1-KO14 (assembly GCA_019359275.1). Lineage (GTDB taxonomy): Bacteria > Cyanobacteriota > Cyanobacteriia > Leptolyngbyales > Leptolyngbyaceae > Myxacorys > Myxacorys chilensis. Next base: position 164,998 of record JAHHHP010000001.1, read on the forward strand.
TCGGATTTCTAAATGCGTTTGCGTTTGTAGAGCAGCATCGATCGGATAGTTCTCAAACACCACTACACTCTCAAATAGAGGCAAGCCGCGTGGTACATCACTCCATCCCTGCACCTCCACCAAAGGGCTGTACTCATACTGACGCGCTTCGACCTGTTGTGCCTGAAGTTGCTGAAGCCAGGGTAACAAATTCTCTGCTGCCTGCACTTGCACCCGAACAGGCAACGTGTTGATGAATAGCCCAACCATTGCGTCAGATCCCGCTAGTGTGGGTGGACGACCAGAAACCGCTGCACCAAATACAATATCATCCTCGCCACTATAGCGGCTTAGGAGAAGTGCCCAAGCTCCTTGCACCAAAGTATTCAGCGTTAGTTGATGCTGACGCGTGAACGACTGGAGAGCTGTAGTTGTGGCAGTTGATAGTTGAATGTGCTGTTCGTCGTAGCTGACTTGAGCATCAGCGGCGTCTGAATGAGTTGCAATTTTCTTTAAGAGGATTTGCTCGATCGTCGTTGGTGTTGAGAAACCCTGAAGGCGTTGCTGCCAAAATGCTTTAGCCTTTGATAAATCTTGCTGCTGTATCCAGGCGATGTAGTCTCGGTAGGGTCGAGGACGAGGCAAGGATGAGGATTGTTCTTGGCAAAGGGCTTGGTAATCTGCAAAGACTTCCTTGAGCAGCAATGGAGTAGACCAACCATCGAGCAACACATGGTGATGGCTCCAGATAAAGCGGTAGCTCTGCTGCTCTAGACGAATCAGCGTGAAGCGCATCAAGGGAGCTTGGGTGAGGTCAAATCCTTGTTCTTGGTCAGTTTTGAGGAAGTGTTCTAATTGCTCTTGCTGCTCACGAGGAGAGAACGCTTGCCAGTCCAGTTCTTGCCAAGGTAGTGTCACTTGTCGATGCACGACTTGCACAGGTTCCTTAATTCCTTCCCAAACAAAAGCAGTGCGTAAGATCGAATGACGATCGCACAAAGCTTGCCATGCCTGTTGGAACAATTCTATGTTCAGGTTGCCGTTCAACGTACAGCTTAACTGTTCGTAGTACATCCCCGATCGAGGTGCACACAGGGTATGAAAGAGAATGCCTTGCTGCGTCGGCGAAAGTGGATAGAAGTCTTCAATATTGCGGTTGCCCATTTCAAGCGTCTCCAATTGCGGTCAGAATATCGTTCAGATCAGTCTGGCTCCATTGACTCCACTGAAAATCTGAAAAATCAGAGGGGGTATAGTTGATCGTGTTTTCAGACGGGTTGTGCGCAATCAGCGATCGTAGAGCTTCGATAAATCTCTGTGCCAAGCCTTCGACTGTAGAATGTTGGTGTAAGGCTTCGCTATACGTCCAGTTGAAATGCAATTGTTCGCCTGAAACAAAACTGTTGATTTCAAGCAAATGGCTACGATGTCCTCTGGGGCTAAAGGCTAAGCCGCTAGACGCTTGAGATAATCGAAATAACCTTCCCTCTGATAACCCTTGATCAAACTGACCAAGATAGTTGAAACTAATGTCTGCGGTTGGTAAGGCTTGCAGTTGTTCAACAATTTGGCGATCGCGGCTGAGATAGTGCAGAATGCCATACCCAATACCGCGATTGGGAAGCGATCGGAGTTGTTCTTTCACGGCGTTGAGCGTCTGACTGAAAGTTGCTGTTTCTTCTAGATGCAAACAGACCGGAAACTGCGTGGTAAACCAACCGATCGTGCGGGATAAATCAACATCCGCAAAAATTTCTTCTCGTCCGTGTCCTTCTAAGTCTATTAGTAAAGTGGGCGAGCCTGTCCACGGCGCAACTGCCTGCACTAGAGCAGTCAGCAATACCTCATTGATTTGGGTGCGGTAGGTTTTAGGAATGTCGTGTAGCAACGTTTGAGTTTCTGCTGCACTAAGAGCAATCTCGAAGGTACGAGACGTGGCGATCGTGTTTGCTCCGCCAAGATAATCAACGGGGAGTTGAGCCGTTGGATGTTGTAGAGCAGTCAACCAATCGTCGAGTTCTGCTGCCACTGATGGCGCATATTGGTTTAGGCGTTCTGCCCATTGTTTGTATGAGGTGGTTTTCGCAGGAAATTGAATAGACTCACCTCGCTGAAGCTGTTGGTATGCGGTCTCAAAATCCTCCAGCAAAATTCGCCACGAAACACTATCGATCGCTAAATGATGGATCACAATCAACAATCGATCGGGTCGGTTCTCGCCTAAATTGAAGAATGCAACTCGCAACAAGGGTTCTTCAGAAAAGTTCAAACTTGCCTGTAGTTCTGTCGCCGTTGTTTCTAGTGTAGAAAGTTGTCGATCAAGTGGCAGTGTTGACAGGTCAATATAGCTGAACGGAATAACATCATCTGGCTCAACATTGCGCTGCTGCCAGCCCAAGGCATCACGGGTAAACCGCGAACGTAAAGCGTCATGGTGCACTAGTAAGTGTTGCACTACACGTTTTACCAACGAGGGGTCTAACGTTTCATGCACTTCCAACAATACTGCTTGATTCCAGTGGTGCGGTTCTGCAAAGTCTTGCTCAAAGAACCATTGTTGAATCGGTGTAAGAGGAACTCGTCCGGTCACTACACCTTGTTCAGCCTGAATTAGTTGATTTGCGTGAACAACGGCTGCTAATTCCGCGATCGTTTGATGCTGGAAAAGTTGTTTAGGCGTGATGTGTAGTCCTACTTGATTCGCTTTGGCAATGATTTGAATACTGAGAATTGAATCTCCACCCAATTCAAAAAAGTTCTCATGAATATCAACTTGCTCAAGCCCTAGTACTTCAGACCAAATTCTCACAAGCTGCTGTTCAGCCTGGGTTAAGGGAGCAAAAGTGGTGGGGACGGGGCGAGTTTGGTCTGGAAGGGGAAGCGATCGACGGTCAATCTTACCGTTGGCAGTCAAAGGCAGAGCATCCAACACAACAAACGTTGCAGGCACCATATATTCCGGCAATTTTTCTTTCAAAAAGTGTCGGAGTGCGTTGAGATCAAGCGTTTTGCTTGACTCTGACACTGACTCTGTCACCAGGTATGCAGCCAACCGTTTTTGCTCAGGATGATCTTCCCGCAGCAGTACCACGGCAGTCTGCACCATTGCGTGGCTATTGAGTGCCAGTTCAATTTCACCCAGTTCAATCCGAAAGCCGCGAATTTTGACTTGATCATCAATGCGTCCCAGGTACTCCAGGTTGCCGTCAGGGAGGTAGCGCACCCAGTCTCCTGTTTTGTAGAGCCGTGCTTCTGGGTCAGAGCTAAAGGGGTTGGCGATAAATTTTTCACGATCGAGATCTGGACGGTTGCGATAGCCCCTCGCAAGACCAACACCTCCAATGTGCAATTCACCCGGCACTCCCACGGGTACGAGTTGCAAGAACCGATCTAATACATAAGCCTGAGCATTCGGAATCGCTGAACCGATCAATAACGTTGAGTATGTATTCTCGTTGGACTCCCATTGGGTTGAAACGATCGTAGCTTCCGTTGGACCGTAAGTATTCAGAAGCCGTACAGAATGGTTTACATGCTTTTGCCAAAGGGCAAAGCGATCGCACTGCGCTTTTTCGCCTCCAATAATCACCAGACGAACAGAAGCTGGCAGCGCTAAGCGATCGCGCTCCAAACTAGTCGTTAGTTCATGCCAGTAGGCGGTTGGCAAATCTAATACAGTAATGTTCCAGTCCTGGCAGGCTTGCAGAAACTCAGCCATCGACCCTGATAGAGCGTCTGTTCGTAACACCAGAGTTGCACCACACGTCAGACAAGGAAAGATTTCTTCGGCACTGGTATCGAAGCTGAAAGAGGCAAATTGCAGAATGCGATCGTTATGTACCAGTTTCCAATTCTCTACCGCAACTTGAGTGTAATTGACGAGCGATCGATGCTCAATCATCACGCCCTTGGGCTGTCCTGTTGAACCTGATGTGTAGATGACATAGACCAAATGGTTTGGGGTTGAATGCCTAACCGGATTGGTTTTCAGCTCCTGAGCGATGCGTTGCCAATCTGTATCCAGACACAACACGGTAGCATGTGTAGCTGGGATGCGATCGCGCAGATGCTGTTGTGTGAGCAGTACCGGAACTTGGGCATCCGCTAGCATGAATGCTAAACGACTTGCAGGGTAAGCCGGGTCCAAAGGAACGTAAGCACCCCCTGCTTTCAGAACGCCGAGAATACCAACGATCATGTCGAGAGAACGATCGACGCAGATTCCCACTAAAACATCTGCACCCACCCCCAATGTTTGCAAATAGTGGGCAAGCTGATTGGCACGCTGGTTTAGTTCCTGGTAGCTGAGTTGTTGGTCTTGAAAGATAACAGCGATCGCGTCTGGTGTAAGTTCTACCTGAGCTTCAAATTGCTGATGAACACATTGCTCTAAGCAATAATCAACATGTGTTTGATTCCATTTCAGTAATTGTTGTTCTTCTGTTGCTGTTAGTAATGGCAGGGTGGATACAACTTGATTTGGATCTGCCACAATTTCGGTTAGCAGGGCTTGAAAATGCCCTAACATCCGAGTGATAGTGCTGGCATCAAACAAATCTGTGCTGTATTCAATTAATACCTGTAACCCATCTGCCGCTTCTGTCACATCCAGGCTCAGATCAAATTGAGTGGTGTCAGTTTCAATTGGCAGCACGCTGAGGGTGACACCCGGTAGTTTCAAATCTGGCATCAGCGCATTGCGGAATTGGAACATCACTTGAAACAGCGGATTATAGCTGAGGCTACGATCGGGTTGCAGTTCTTCCACCAACTTCTCAAACGGCAAATCCTGATGAGCATACGCTTCTAAAGTTATCTGTCGCACTCGTTCCAGCAAAGTGCGGAAGCTGGGATTGTCTGAAAGATCAGTCCGCAAAACTAACGTATTGATGAAAATACCAATTAACCCTTCAACTTCAGCCCGATTGCGGTTCGCGATCGTGGTTCCTACCACCAAATCAGCTTGATTGGTGTAGCGATACAACAAGATCTTGAATGCTGCCAACAGCGTCATGAACAGCGTCACATTCTCTTGATGGCTGAGATCTTTCAGCGCTTCACTCAATGACTTGGGTAGCAGCAAAGACTGAGTTGCGCCTCGAAATGTCTGTTCTGGGGGGCGAGGTCGATCGGCGGGAAGTTCTAAAAGCGGAGGCACATCCTGAAGCTTCTGTTTCCAGTAGGCAAGCTGCGTTTCTAGCATGTCTGTCTGTTGCTGCTGCCAAACTGCAAAGTCAGCATATTGGATAGGCAGGTCAGGCAGATTTGGAGGTTGTCCAATCGAGAACGCTTGATAGAACGCTGCTAATTCTCGAATCAGCACACCGATCGACCAATCATCCGCAACGATATGGTGCATTGTGAGGAGTAACACAGACTCCGTTGCACCCAGTTGCAGTAATGTCGTTCGCAGCAACGGACCACGCTCTAGATCAAACGGTTGTTGAGCTTCTTCGAGGGCGAGTTGCTGTACCTCTGCTTCTCGTGCAGCTACAGGCAATTCTGGCAAATCTATTAACGATAGAGGAATAGAAAACGCAGAATTAGCAGGGGTGTTTGTCTCCGATCGGCTTTTTGCGATCGCTTGAACAGGTTGCCCGTTTACTTGCTTAAACGTAGTTCGCAACGCTTCGTGGCGCTGAACAATGGCATTAAAACTCTGTTCCAGAACACCCACGTTCAGATGTCCTTGTAGGCGAACCGCTGCTGAGAGATTGTAGAACGGTTTTTCAGGTTCAAACTGATCTAAAAACCACAGTCGCTGTTGAGCAAAGGAGAGCGGAGCCGTATCACTGGCAGGTTGGGCAGGAATGCCTTGTGTAGGGGCTTTCATCCCTTGTTCACGCAGCAACACGTCCAATAGCGCCCGTTTTTGAGCAGAAAATTTGAAAGAACTCATAGATTACCCTCCTCAAACGCTAACTTGCAGGTGTGATCGCTTTTCTTCGAGCAAAGTTTCAACTTCGTGATCAGAAAGCTCTGCGATCGTTAACAACAATTGAGCGGTTTGCTTGACTTGCTTTGCTTGAACAGGATCTTTGAGTAAATCTGCTGCTTGCTCTGCGATCGTGGGTGAGTCAAACAAGCAGCGCAAGCCCAAGTTTACTTGCAGAGTGTCCCGAACGGCGGATACCACTTGGGTTGCTAGTAAAGAGTTGCCGCCTAAATCAAGAAAGAAATTATCGTGAATGCCAACCTGTTCAAGTTGCAACACGTCTGCCCAAATCCCTGCTAGCACCTTTTCTAGAGCAGTCTGAGGCGCAGCAAAATCTCTTTGAGATGAAATGCCATCGAGATTGGATAAGGGAAGTGCGGCGAGCGAACGACGATCAACTTTGCCGTTGGGTGTTAGAGGCAGTGCATCCAACATCAAGAATGCAGCAGGCACCATATATTCTGGCAGTTTTTGGAGCAGAAATTGACGCAGTTCTTCTACGGTGGGAGTCGCTTCTGATGCTGTGACAACGTAAGCCGCTAGAATCTGACGGTTAGGCTGTTCACCCACTGCCATCACAACGCTCGATCGCACCAGTGGATGATGATTGAGAACTGCTTCGATTTCTCCTGCCTCAATTCGTTGTCCGCGAATCTTGAGTCGGAAGTCGTCTCTACCTAGAAACTCAATGTTGCCATCGGGTAGATAGCGCCCTAAATCCCCGGTGCGATACAATCGCACACCTGTTACGGGATGTTGAATAAAACTCTCCTGCGTCTTTTCAGAATTGCGCCAGTAGCCTTGTGCTAAACCTACCCCCGCACAGTACATTTCACCGGGAACCCAGACAGGGCATTCTTCCAAGGCTTGATTCAAAATGTAGTACTGGGTATTGGCGATCGGTTTGCCGTAGGGGATACTTTTCCAGCTAGGGTCAACGGTTTCAACCGGATACCAAATGTTCCATAAAGTCGTCTCGGTCGGTCCTCCGACGCTAACGACTTGCGCTTCTGGAACCAACGCTTTAAGACGATCGGGCAACGTTACAGAAATCCAGTCGCCGCCTAAAAATGCCCACTGCAAACTCCCAGGAAGTACGTCGGAACGTTCGGCAGCATACTCTAACAGCATCTCCATCATGGCAGGAACCGAGTTCCAAATCGTTACCTGTTCGCACCTCATTAACTCTGCCCAATGCGCGGGATCGCGTCGAAGCGCTGCATTCGGGATCACTAGGGTTCCGCCTGCGGCTAACGCGCCGAAGATGTCGTAGACTGACATATCGTGATGCAGCGCTGTTAGTGCCAACACGCGATCGCGACTGCCAATCTGGAAATGCTGATTCGTCTGAACGATCGTATTCACCACACCTCGGTGAGCAATCATCACACCTTTAGGCAATCCTGTTGAGCCAGAGGTGTAAATTACATAGGCGAGATCATCGAGTTGCTGTACGGGTTCAAGTAGCGTTACTGGTTCCTTGTTCAATACATTGGTATCGACGCAAATGGATTGGGCGATTGTTAATTCTTGTAATCGCTCACACAACCACGATTGGGTTAATACAACCGCTACTTCAGCATTCTCTAAAACATACTGAAGCCGTTCTAGCGGCAATTCTGGATCAATCGGTAAATAGGCAGCTCCAGCATTGAGAATACCCATCACTGCAACAATTTGCTCCCAGCCTTTATCCATGACAATCGCCACAAGCTGATTCGGGTGTACTCCTAATTGGCGCAACCGATGTCCTACCTGATTCGATCGCTGGAATAATTCCTCGTAGGTGAGAGTGCAATCAGACGCAATCACAGCAACCTGTTGAGGCCGTTGAACAACTTGATCGGCAAACAGCGTATGCAAGAGCTTGTCTGGAATCGAAGTTTGGTTGGTACGAATTGCATTCTGTTGTACTTGCTGAACTGAAGGCAATAATTGTCGGTTAGTTTCCTGCCATGTTGTCTCTTCGGTTGCGAGCCGTTGTAGTAAGCCACAGTAGGCAGCAAACATATCATCTAACATGCCCGCTGGGAAGAGTTCTTCTACAGCATCCCAGTTCAAATACAGTGCGCCTTCTGCCTCACTAAACTGGCTATCAATCCAAACTTGGGGAGTTTGTCCGAGGATATAAATAATGTCTCCCAGTTCTTGAATCAGGGTCGCGATCGAGGAATTGGTTTCTCCAGGTGTATTTTGTGGATAAGTTGTGAACACGATCGGCATGGGAATTCCCGTCGTCTTACCATGAGCTTGCGCCAGTTCCCGCAGCACTCGCACACCACTAACATAGGGATGCTCTAAATCTTGCCAAAGTTGGGCCTGCAAGCGTTGTGCCCTAACCTCAAAAGAAGCAGGATAAGTGTGATCAACCTCTAGCAGCGTAAACGAGGCAAATTCACCAATCAAGTCATTCACCTGCGGGTGGAGTGGCAGTCGGTTAAAGCGCGGTACGTTGAGCGTAAAGCGTGGACTCTTACTCCAAGTCGCAAGAACTTCAGCGTAGACCGCTAACAAAACGCCTGTGGGAGACAGTCCGGATCGACCCGATCGAGCCTTTAACCGTTGCCAAAGTTCAGGAGCTAAAGTAGCGCTCCAACGCTTGAAGCGGGGTTGCGTGAGCGAACTCGGAGCCTTCGCTAGAGGTAGCTCCGGTGCAGGAGGTAACGTTGCTAGACGATCGCGCCAATACTGCAAAGATTGCTCGTAAATTGGGGAGTTTTGCAGATCCAGCACTGCCAAAACATAGTCCCGAAAAGAAACTTCTAGGGGCATCAATGCGGCATCTGGATTTCGGTAAAGCTGCATCAAATCCCGGAACAGAATTTGATAGCTCCAGCCATCTAAACAAATGGCATCCATGCTGATGTGCAGACGAATTCGACGATCGCTCAATCGAGACGCTCGCAGATCAAATAAAGGAAAACGATCGAGCGGTAAGACTTGATGCGACAATTCCTCTCGAATGGCTTGCAATTGCGACTCTACCTGTCCCGGTTCTTGTCCCCGCAAATCCAATACTGGAATTTCATAGGTCGGCACCTGCTGCAAAATTTGCTGGTGTCCATCTGGTGTCACGATCGCTCGCAGCATATCGTGACGTTCTACTAATCGCTGCCATGCTAGATTAAACCGTTCTAGGTCTAGCTCGTCGCTTTCAATCTCGACATAACCGTGAATCGCGACATTCCCCATTTCAAAAATGCTCGTTCTGCCTAGCCAATAAGCTTGCTGCATTTCATTCAAGGGGAACGGCTGGTAGCGTTGGCTCAGATCGGGCGCGATCGTAGGTAGGCTATTTAGGGGTTGGAGTTCCAGCAATTTTGTCTGAGCAATGGTATTTGCTAGGCTAGCGATCGTCGGAGTTTGGAATAGACAGCGCAACGGCAGTTCCACGTGCAGCGTGTCTCGTATTTTGGCAATCAGTTGGGTTGCCAGCAGCGAGTGCCCTCCTAACTCGAAGAAATTGTCATGAATTCCAACCTGTTGCAGCCCTAGCACCTTCGCCCAAATCTCAGCTAACTGTTGCTCTGTGGCAGTGCGAGGCGCAACAAAAGAGGTCTCTCGTTCTAGCTTGTCTGGTGCAGGTAAGGCACAACGATCTACTTTGCCATTTGAAGTGAGAGGCAACGCTTCTAAACATACAAAGTGCGATGGAATCATGTATTCCGGCAGTTTTGCCGACAAGAAAGAACGGAAGTCGGCAGTTGTAGGTGAGAATGCCTGATGCGGCACCACATGCGCAACCAAACTCTGGTTGTTATGTTCGTCTTCTCGAACCACCACAACGCTCGTTTGCACTGCTGGATGTTGGCTGAGTACCGTCTCAATCTCACCCAACTCAATGCGGAATCCTCGCAGTTTTACCTGAGTGTCTAAACGACCTAAAAACTCAATGTTGCCATCCGATCGATACCGCGCCAAATCTCCAGTTTTGTGGAGTATTGGACTATCATGCTCTCTCTGAAACGGATTAGGAATAAATCGCTCAGCCGTCAGCTCTGGACGATTGAAATAACCACGGGCTAGTCCATCACCGCCGATGTAAAGTTCTCCAGGAACGCCGATCGGGACGGGCTGTAGTTGAGCATCTAGGAGATAAACTTGCGTATTAGCGATCGGGCGTCCGATCGCCACAGTTGCTTCCACTTGGTCAGGTACGATCGAATAGCAGCAGGTGAATGTCGTATTTTCAGTAGGTCCATACCCATTAATTAGACGCAATTCTGGCACAGCTTGCAGCAACTTTTGCACATGAGAAACTGATAAAACGTCACCCCCGGCTAACAGTTGCCGTAATGGTTTCAAGTCCTCTAGCTGCTCATCGACCATTTGATGAAACAGCCCTACCGTCAGCCACAAAGTCGTAATTTGGTGCTGCCGAATTGCTTGACCCAACTCTTGCAGTGAAGGAACGCCAGGAGGCATCAGCACTAATCGCGCTCCGTTGAGCAAACTGCCCCAAATCTCAAACGTTGAAGCATCAAACGCGATCGATGCTAGCTGAAGAAAAACTTCTTCGGCAGTTAGGTTTGCGTAATGGTTGTTTTGAACTAATCGCACGACTCCCCGATGAATGATGCTGACCCCTTTGGGTTGCCCAGTAGAACCGGACGTATACATCACGTACGCCAAGTTATTAGGTGTCGCTGAGGATGTAGGATTTTGATCCGTCTCTTCAATAATTTCCCAATCCGTATCTAAGCAGAGCAATTTTGCTTGAGTTTCGGGCAATTGGTCTAACAACGGCGATCGCGTCAGCACAACGGGCACTTGTGTATCGTTTAGCATGAATGCCAAACGCGCTTGAGGATAGCTTGGATCAATCGGTACATAAGCTCCTCCAGCTTTGAGGATGCCGAGGATACCAATAATCATTTCAGGAGAGCGATCGATGCAAACCCCAACCGGAACTTCTGGTTTGACCCCCAGCTTTTGCAGATAATGGGCAAGCTGATTTGCTCGTCGGTTTAATTCTTGATAGGTTAATTGCTGCTCTGCACATACGATCGCAACTGCATCAGGTGTTTGTACAACCTGTGCCTCAAATCGCCGATGAATACATTGATCATGAGGATAGTCTGTCTGAGTTTTGTTCCACTCAACTAACAGTTGGTGCCGTTCATCAGAGGTCAATACGGGTAGATCAGACAGCCGTTGATCAGGATTGGCGGCAATGCCTTCTAATAGGGTTTGGAAATGCTCGATGAAACGCGCGATCGTGGTTGCTTGAAATAAATCAGCGTTATATTCCAGCGTGCCGACGAGTCCCTCAGCCGTTTCCTCTACAAATAACGTCAAATCAAATCTTGCAACTTCTGTATCGACCTCCTTCAGACTCAGCGTCAGATCGGATAGCGACAGAGCTTGAGTTAAAGCATTTTGCAGAACAAAAGAGACCTGAAACAAGGGTGAATAACTTAAGTCGCGCTCTGGTTGTACTTCCTCTACCAGCTTCTCAAACGGCAAATCCTGATGTGCGTATGCTTCTAACGCAACTTGTCGAACTCGGCTCAATAACTCTCTGAAAGAAGGATTGCTTGCCAGATCAGTCCGCAGCACCAATGTATTTACAAAGAACCCAATCAAGCCTTCTAGCTCAGCCCGATTCCGATTCGCGATCGGTGTTCCAACTAAAATATCTTCCTGCCCAGTGTAGCGATGCAGCAACGTCTTGAATGCGGCTAACACTGTCATGAACAATGTCGTGTCTTCCTGTTGACTCAGTTTGAGCAGTGCTTGGTGCAACGGCTGAGACAGAACAAACGCTCGTCTTGCCCCGTGAAATGTTTGCATCGGTGGGCGGGGAAAATCGGTTGGCAAATTGAGAACAGGTAAACTACCCGAAAGCTGCTGTTTCCAATACGTGAGTTGAGCGTCTAAAATCTCCCCCTGCAACCACTGACGCTGCCAGGTTGCAAAGTCGGCGTATTGAATTGGTAAAGCGGGAAGAGGTGAGGGGGTTTGATCGAGAAACGTTTGGTAAAAAGATGCGAGTTCTTGGAGGAAAACATCAGTTGACCAACCATCAAAAATGATGTGGTGAGCGCACAGTAATAGGACATGCTCATGCTTACTCAAGGACACCAGTTGACCACGTAACAAAGAACCCTGCTGAAGGTCAAACGACGATCGCGCCTGCTCTAACGACAATCGACGGACTTCAGATTCTTGTTCTGTGGATGAAACGTTGCTCAGATCAATGATGGGTAGATCAACACGAGCAGCCGAAATGATCTGAATTGGCTGACCATCCACAATGTCGAATCGCGTGCGTAAGATTTCGTGCCGTTCAACTAGCGCATTCAAGCTTTGATGGAGGGCTGCAATATTAAGATGTCCCACCAATCGAACTGTCGCTGCAAGGTTATAGAACGGATTGCCTGGTTCTAACTGATCCAGAAACCATAGTCGCTCCTGCGCAAAAGATAGCGGTAGGGTGCGATCGCGCGCGACTGGCGTTAGGGGCAGAACGGGTGCGGCAGTTTCAAGCTGCGCGAGAATCTGCTGTGCTAATTGAGTAATGCTTGCACCACTAAAGAAACAGGTCATCCCAATCTCAATTCCCAAATCCGTCTCAATCTGATTTTTGAGTTCAACGATCTTGAGAGAATCTAATCCCCAAGCCGCTAGCGATTGGTGAAGGTCAGGAGAAGCCGCTTTTAAGACACGGGTAACTTGGTGCTGAAGATACGCTTCTAACTGGGTTCGGCGGGCTTCTGAAGACGTTGCCAGTAGAGTTTCACGGTTGAGATGACGATCGTCACTATCAGTCTCGGTTACTTCTAGAATGCTGCTCCCCAACACTTGTAGCTTGCCTACAAGAAACTCCGATCGACACGCACGACGCTGAATTTTACCACTGGAAGTTTTCGGGATGGTTCCTGGCTTGATCAGCACAACGCCGTAGGCTTGTACCTCATACGCTTCTGCGATCGCTTGACGAATGGCCGCTGTCACCTCTGCTACATCTGGTTTTTGGCGAAATTCGACCTCTTGCACCACGACCAATTGTTCTTCAGTGCCAACTTCAACAGCAAACGCCGCACTACTGCTTGCTCTCAAAGCAGAATGACTTTGTTCTGCTACAAGTTCAAGGTCTTGTGGATAAAGGTTACGTCCCCGAATGATGATTAAATCTTTGGCTCGTCCGGTAACAAATAGTTCCCCTTGATACAAGAAGCCTAAATCACCAGTCCGTAAAAAGGGACCCTCGTGGGCATCAGATAAATAGGCTTGAAACGTGCTAACTGTCTCCTCAAACCGATTCCAGTAGCCTCGACCTATACTCGGACCTGATACCCAAATTTCTCCAATCTCATGCTCAGCACAAAGAGTCCCACTTTCAGGATGAGCAATCGCAATTTGCTGTTCAGGAACAGCCTGACCACTACCTACTAACACACACGAAGCTGTCTGATTTTCAGATACAGTATCTACAATCCGGTTTTGCTCTAATGCAACTGCGTCTACAGTCTTACTAACAGGTCGATCGGCTTTGCAACTGCCTGACACCATTAAGCTAGCTTCAGCTAACCCATAGCAGGGATAGAAGGCTTCAGGTCGAAACCCACATTCAGCAAAGGTATCTGCAAATCGCTGTAACGTAGACTGCCGAATCGGTTCAGCCCCATTGAATGCGACACTCCAACTGCTTAAATCCAGGGTTTTCCGTTGTTCGGGCGTGATCTTCTCAATGCAAAACTCATAGGCAAAATTAGGACCTCCGCTGGTTGTTCCTCCGAAGCGGGAGATTGCTTGCAGCCAGCGATAAGGACGTTGAAGAAACGAGGCAGGCGACATCAATGTACAAGGAAACCCACCATAGAGCGGCTGTAAAACTCCGCCAATTAATCCCATATCGTGGTAGACCGGTAACCAAGAAACAAACTGGCTCGCGTCGGAGTGCTCCATGCAGTGGTAGGTGATGGCAGCATTGTGCAACAAGTTGCCATGACTTAACATCACTCCCTTGGGCGTTCCCGTTGACCCAGAGGTGTATTGCAGAAATGCCAAACTATCTGCCGCGATCGCGGGAGCCTGCCAATCTTCAGCAAGGCGATCATCCAAAGTGTCGGTTGCCAGCCATTGGAGGTTGTTTAATTCTGTTTTGTCTGCAAGCAGGAATTGAGTTCTGTCTTGGATAGTGCTGGTTGTTAGCGCGATCGCAGCGTTAGCGTCTGCAACAACTGCCCGAATTCTAGGAGTGTTGCGCTGATTGTGTGGAGGATACGCTGGAACCGCAATCACGCCAGCATACAGACAGCCAAAGAAAGCAGTAATGTAATCTAATCCTGGTGGATAGAGCAGTAACGCTCGTTCGCCCCGCAAATTGAATGCTTGCAGTTGCGCTGCAATAGCTCGACTGCGCCGATCCAATTCTTGGTAAGTGAGGCTAGCAGTCTCTGTCTCTCCATCACCTAGAAAGCGATACGCTGTTTGGTCGGGCTGATGCATCGCTCTGTGACGCACAAGGTCAACCAATGTACAGCGATCGAGAGGTTGTTTGAGAAAATGATGATGAGGGGCGAACATTGAAGTCTTCCTGCTTGATGAACCCAGAACTTTAGAAGCAGCCAATCTGGCTATCGGTAAGAAATAGTTGCCAAATCTGATATCAACTTTGAAGCAGTTTGCTCGTGCATATAGTAGCGATCGCGCGCGCTGCTACATCAGAAGGTCAGCCCTACTCGCTATGAGGGCATTTGCTTTGAAGCGTTTCTGCTTAAACTTAATGACTAAACCATGCAGTCAACTAGTTGTACTGGCTACTAATCTCCACATAATTGCTCACCAGCATTAGAGCAGAGTTGCACTGTGATGACATTGCAAAAGTAGTGACTAACCAAAAATACAACAAATGCCAGTTATTCTCAACAAGGGTTAAGAGATTTGCTAAATTTACTGGTAATTAATAGAGAATAGTTATCAATACACAAATGGGTTGAGTTGAACTAACAGAGCAATGCATTTCAGGTTGTTCTACCCGCAAAGACCTATCAATTAAGAGCGGTAGACAGAAATTTCAAAAACATTCGACTCACTAGACGAGGATGATCAGCAAAACTTCAACAAGAGCAACCCACGCATATCAATCTTGATAAGCTTGACAATAACAGTATTTATCCCGCCTAATAATGATTGGAATTCTCATTTGAGTTTGTCAGTGATTCAATCAATGACTAAAAAATTTGTTATCTAGATTCCTGTTGTAACGCGCACGAGCAGCAGCAAGGTGGCACTCGTTCCGAGCCAATGACTCACGGGGTTTAAATCTGTTGTGTTATTGATTTGCAAAAAATTGGTTTTCCTGTTGTGTGTAGCATTTGAGTTCACCATTTGAGCTACGTTTATGTCATTTATGCGATTTAAGCCGCCTCATCTTCGGAGTCGCCTACTCTCAAGTTGCCTAGCTGTACTCGATTCTGTATTCGTCCCGATCTCTGATCTCAACAAACAGGCGATCGGGCAGACCGAACTACTGTGGGATACCTATGGCGTTCCCCACATCTATGCGCAAAATTCAAAGGGTTTATTTCATGCCTTTGGTTGGGCACAGATGCACAGTCATGGCAATTTGCTGCTGCGTCTTTATGGTCAAGCGAGAGGACGAGCAGCAGAATATTGGGGAGAGGACTACTTAGAATCAGATCAGTGGGTGCGAATGATGGATGTTTCAGCCCGCGCACGTCAATGGTATGCGGCACAGACTCCCAGATTTCGTCGCTATCTTGATGCTTTCGCCGATGGAATGAACGCCTATGCTCGACAGCATCCTGAATCGATCGATGATACATTTAAAGTCGTGCTGCCAGTCACCGCAGTAGATGTTTTGGCACACACTCAGCGGGTGCTCAATTTCACGTTTATAGTGAATCCTGAAAAAGTTGCAGGAATTATCGAGCAAGAGGAAGTCGTTAGCGAGCATGTACCTGGCTCTAATGGCTGGGCGATCGCGCCATCTCATTCCAAAAGCGGCAACGCTATGCTGCTAGCAAATCCACACTTATACTGGTCTGACTTGTTTCTCTGGTACGAAGCTCAACTCACTGCTCCTGGAATTGATGCCTACGGAGCCGCCTTAGTCGGTACACCCGTTTTAGAGATTGCCTTTAACAATTCTCTGGGGTGGACTCACACCGTCAATACTCACCATGGTTGGACTGCTTATGAACTAGAACTAGCCGAAGGTGGTTATCGCTGGAATGGTAAAATTTGCGACTTTAAAGCCAAGCAGCAAACTCTAAAAATTAAACAAAGCGATGGAACCATTCAGGAAAAATCTTTTCCAGTCCAACACTCGATTCATGGCCCAGTGATACATACACCAGATGGTCGCGCGATCGCAATTCGAGTCGTTGGACTGGATCAACCAAGAGCCTTAGAGCAATGGTGGAAGATGGCACGCGCCAATAACCTATCTCAGTTTGAGGCTGCCTTGAAACGACTGCAAATTCCCATGTTTACGGTCCTATATGCCGATTGTGCCGGACATATTATGCATCTGTTTAACGGTCGAGTTCCGATTCGTCCTCATGGAGATTTTAAATTCTGGAAAGAGTTGATTCCTGGTAATACCTCCGCAACACTGTGGACTAAAACTCACCCCTACCGCGACCTGCCTAAAGTGGTTGATCCCGCTAGTGGGTGGGTGCAAAACGCGAACGATCCACCCTGGACAACCACATTTCCTGCACCACTCAAGCCCACGGATTATCCGCCTTATATCGCTCCTAACGGCTCAATGAATTTTCGAGCGCAACGTTCAGCCCGAATGCTGCAAGAAAATGCCAATCTTTCATTTGAGGATGTCATTGAGTTGAAGTACTCCACTCGCTCAGAACTAGCAGACCGTTTGCTGGATGATCTGATTCTGCTAGCACAGCAACAAGAGGATGAATTAACTCGTCGAGCGGCCGAGGTGTTAGCCAACTGGGATCGACATACAGAGCCAGAAAGCCGAGGCGCAGTCCTGTTTGCGGCTTGGGTACAAGAGCTTGACTTGTCCAATTTTTTTGCAACATCTTGGCATCTAGATTCACCACTTAGCACACCCAATGGCATTGCTGATCCTGAAACCGCGATCGCTGCCTTGACAGCCGCTGCTCAGAAAATTGAGGCAGACTATGGTTCTCTCGATGTCCCGTGGGGCAAGGTCTTTCGGATTCAACATGCAGGTAAAGATTTGCCCGCAGATGGTGCAGAAGATCCCCTAGGAATCTTTCGCAATCTCTGGTTTGTACCCACTGGAGATGGACAATTTACGAACATTGGTGGCGACTCATTCATTGCAGTCGTGGAGTTTTCTAACCCAGTGAAAGCCAAGGTACTGAACACCTATGGCAACTTGACTCAGCCTAATTCGCCGCATCAAACCGATCAGTTACCATTTGCGATTCAAAAACAGTTACGTCCCGTTTGGCGATCGCGACAAGACATCGAAGCTCATCTCGTATCCCGCCAGGTATTTTGAGGGGGAATCGTCAACTTATCGACGCCGACCAACGGGAATGCAAAGCGGTGTTCCGGCAACCGGATCTTGAATAATCCGGCTCTCTAGCCCAAACACCTCTCGCACTAACGCTTCCGTCATAATCTGGGCAGGTTCTCCCTGAGCTACAACCTGTCCTTGCGCGATCGCAACCAAACAATCGGCGTATCGGCAGGCTTGATTCAAGTCGTGCAGCACCATCACGATCGTTCGTCCTTGGGTTTGATTCAAATCGTAGAGCAAATCTAGAACTTCGATCTGATGTGCTAAATCAAGGAATGTAGTTGGTTCGTCGAGCAAGAGAATATCTGTGTTTTGCGACAGCGACATAGCAATCCAGGCTCGCTGTCGCTGACCTCCAGAAAGCGTGTCTAACGATCGATCGGCTAGCTCGATCATGTCAGTAATTGACAAAGCTTGCTCTACCATCCACTCATCTTCTTTTGACCACTGTTGTAGCCAATTTTGATGCGGATAGCGTCCCTGTGCTACTAATTCTCGAACTGTCAAACCTTCGGGAGCAACGGGTCCTTGGGGCAAAATACCCAACCGTTTCGCAACTTCTTTGGTAGACAGCTTAAAGATAGAAGCACTATCGAGGTAGACAGTACCATGACGAGGTTTAAGCAACCGAGCTAAGCCACGCAGCAGCGTAGACTTACCGCACCCGTTTGAGCCAACGAGAACGGTGATTTTTCCGGCTGGAATCGCCAGATCCAAGTCTGAAATTACAGATGCACCATCGTAAGCTAGAGTGAGCTTGCGAGTAGTGAGTGCGATTCTTTGCGAGAGCGCTTGCGCAGTTACTGCGGAATTTTCTGCATTCATTGATGACGATTTTGGTATAGCAAGTAAAGAAAATAGGGTGCGCCGATCGTGGCGGTAATCACACCACAGGGTAGCTCAGTTGGAGCAAACAGCGTCCGCCCAAGCAAATCAGCTAGAACTGTGATCATGCCCCCCATGAGGGCAGCCGTGGGCAATAATCCCTCATAAGCGGTTCCGACTAATTGCCGAGCTAGATGAGGAGCCATTAGTCCAACAAATCCAACGGTGCCTGCTGTTGCTACCGAAGCACCCGTGAGCGCAACACTTGTAATTAACAACAGGACACGCTGCCATTCAACTCGGCTCCCCACTCCCCGCGCCACATCGTCTCCTAAATGCAAAACATTCAAATCGCGAGACAGCAACAGCGCCAGCGGAATAAGGACGATGAGCCAGGGCAAAAGCGGCAAGAGATGCTCCCAACTGCGTCCGTAGACGCTTCCCGTTATCCAAATCCACGCTTGGCTAACGCTATTGATCTGTCCAAACGTGAGCATAACTGAAATAACAGCATTGGTAAAAGCCGCAATGCCTACACCGATTAAAATTAAACGAATCGGTGAACTTCCTCCATCCCATGCGAGCAGATAAATTAAAATTGCAGCTACAAATGCTCCTGCAAATGCCGCGATCGGGAGCACAAACCCTGGAACAGATGGAAATAGCACAATGAAGCTAACGGCGACTACGCTCGCGCCTGCATTAATGCCAATTATATCTGGAGCGGCAAGTGGATTGCGTGTTATTCCTTGTAGGATTGCTCCAGAAATCGCAAATCCAACCCCAACCAGAAAAGCAATCAATGCACGCGGCAACCGCAACGTGTGAATAATGAAATCGTAATCAGCGTTATCTGTCTCAATTTTTAATAATGTCTTTAATACATCAATAGGCGAAATAGGATATTCACCTTGTCCCAAACTTAGAAGCACGATCGCTAAGGTTATCAGCCCCAATACGACTAAAACAATGGGAACACGCCGATCAATGCGAAACGAAATCTGCCGAGAACGAACCGTAATCCAATGATTCATCGTTTCACCCGCGATCGCGCTAAATAAATAAAGAACGGTGCTCCTAGAAGACTGGTCATAATCCCAACCGGAATCTCTTGAGGTTTGAGGATTAAACGAGCACCAATATCTGCTAGCAGTAAGAGAATGCCACCGAGACAGGCGGAATAGGGAAGCAACCAACGATAATCAGTACCAATCAAAAACCGAGCAACGTGCGGAACAATCAGCCCAATAAACGAAATGGGTCCTGCGATCGCGACAGCGCTGCCTGCCAATAGCACCACTACAACTATTGCCGTCACTTTTACCCACCCTGTTTTCAGTCCTAATCCCGTTGCGACATCTTCACCTAACGCTAACGTTGTTAACGGTTTACCCATTGCAAACGCCATGAGTAGACCAACAACCATGCAAGGAAGCACCTGCAAAAATAAGCTCACATCTCGTCCTGCCACTGATCCCGCTAACCAAAAACGAATTTCATCCAGCGTTTCTTGATCGAGAATCAGAATGCTTGTCGTGAGTGAAAAGAGGAGATAAGTTAGAGCAGACCCCGCTAATACAAGCTTCAATGGGGTCATACCGCTTCGACCCAAAGATCCCAATAAATAGACTGCGATCGCCGTGAGTCCTGCACCAAGAAAGGCAAATCCGACATAGACCGGAGCAGAGACACCACCCAGGAGGAACAAAACTAGCACCATTGCAAATGCTGCACCACTGTTGATGCCCAAAATATCTGGTGAAGCTAGAGGATTGCGAGTCAGTCCTTGCAGAATGGTTCCAGCAACTGCTAACGCTGCCCCGACCATCAACGCAATCAGCGATCGTGGCATTCTTACCGTTCGGATAATTAGATGCTCGGTAGAACCATCAAACGCCGTCAAAGCAGCGAAGACAGTATTTGGGTGAATCTCTGCTGCCCCAAAGGTAATACTCGTTATCAAACAGATGAAGAGAACTAGCAAACATAACGCAAGTCCTACCACGAGTAAAGCCTGCGATCTTCCTATAACCTTCTGAGGAGATCGCGCCTTTTCTCTGATTAATGAGGATGGTTTGACCACTCTCTTCATCTCCTAGCGGGTTTGCAAGAATTGGGTTTGCAAGAATTGACTGTGATGACGAGCCAGAGACGCTAACCTGGCAACAGAATTAAACACGGGTTGAATAAGCTGAGAGGGTTTCTCAATAAGATTAAACGGTCAGTTGCTACATTGCAAGTAGAGTTGAAACAAACTTTCAAGTAGCTAGGTTCACAGCAAGTCGTTTAGCGATTGGAACCTGGATCGAAGCGAAATTAGCAGATCAGATCCTCAATGACTCTGATAGCACGAAATCTGACTGGTTTTATCGATGAAGCAAGAAGTTAACATCCTCAATAGAACACGGTTGACAGGGGAACCACTTCACTGCTTAATGATAAGTTATGTCATCTGCTTGACATGATTAGCAGAATTGTTCAAGCGACTAATAAAAAGCTTTCGCGTTTAAAGCTGTCATTCCTTTGGGGTTGAGCTTTGGCGCAACTCGTGGTTTTGCCTCTAGCGTTCGTTCTGTAGAGGCTGTTTAATCATGCCAATTTGTTATCCCATTCCAATGTTTTCGTGCGAGGAGAGATGTTGAAAGCGCAGTCATTTTCAGGCTTTACTTGTTTAGGCGTTGCAGGTCTAGCATCCGTCGTGATGGCTCAGCCAGCTTGGGCTGAGGTTACACAAATCACAGCTGTGCAGGTCAAGCCAACATCTAAGGGGATTGAACTAGTTCTAGAGAGCACAAGTAACCAGCAACTTAAAGTCTTTACAACCCGCTACGGTCAAACGCTGATTACAGACATTGCTAACGCGCAATTGCTGGAGGGCAAAACTTTTCGCCAGGACAACCCAACTGACACGATCTCTAGTATCACGGTAACGCCCTTGGGGGCTAACACGGTGCGAGTTACGATCGCAGGCAAAGCCGGGTTGCCGTCTGCCCAAGTTGTTGAAAACACGCCAAGACTGGTTCTAAGTGTTACTGCCCCAGCGACAACTGCCACAACGCCCCTGCCTCCTTCTGAATCAACCCCTAACCCAGCTCAAACAAACCCTAACCCGTCAACCCAGTCTAACCAACCTGAACCGTCTGCCGATGAGGAAGAGGTCGCTCGGCCCAATCCATCTGCACCTGCCGGTCGCGCATCAGATCAGTCTGAGGAAGAATCTGCCGATGAGGAAGAGGTTGTTGTCACAGGCGATGGAGAACCAGGGTATCGTGCTCCTAGTGCCACAACTGCAACCAGAACAGATACACCTCTGCGAGACATTCCTCAGTCCATTCAAGTCGTGCCTCAGCAAGTGATTCAAGATCAGCAAGTCACTCGCGTTGGGGAAGCGGTTCGCAACGTTAGTGGTGTGACGGTCTTGCAAGGGTACGGTGGCTCGACTGATAACTACACGATTCGCGGTTTGGCCGCGTCTAGCAACCTGAGAAACGGGTTTAGAGACGATGGATTTCTTGGGTTTACTGATCCCGCCAACATCGAGCGGATCGAAGTGCTCAAAGGTCCAGCTTCGGTACTGTATGGGCAGTTTGAGCCGGGTGGCGTGGTGAACTACGTTACGAAAAAACCGACGAGCAATCCCTTTTATGCAGGTGAATTGGCGATCGGTAGCTACAGCTTCTACCGTCCATCGATTGATTTTTCAGGTCCGCTGACGCCAGATAAGTCAGTGCTGTATCGCTTAAATGTTGCCTACGAAAACTCAGGAAGTTTCCGCGATTTCGTCAACAGTGAAGTGTTTGTTGCAGCTCCAGTTTTGACGTTTAAGCTCGGTGATGCGACGGATTTGACGTTGGAGTATGAATACGTCAACGTAGACCGAACCTTCGATCGCGGCTTTCCTGCTGAACCAGAAATCTTCAGACTGCCGATTGGCCGCTTTTTGGGAGAACCTAGCGATCGCTATCGCTTGACAGGTAACAAACCTAGCTTGACTGTAGAGCACCGGTTCAATCCAAACTTGCGGGTGCGGAGTGCATTTATGGCTCAAATTTTTGATGCCGATCGTTCCAATGCTCAAGCCCGCACGTTTCGGCTGAACGAAGATCGTGAAACGTTGCGACGCAGATACACCGTTTCTGAGGAGAAAGCCGAGGATTACGGGCTACAAACAGATTTGATCGGTAACTTCAATACTGGGTCTGTTAAGCATGAATTGTTAGCAGGATTTGAATTGAGCCGAAACACTTATGATGCTGTGTTGCGACGTACCGAGTTTACTCCAATCAACATCTTCAATCCGGTTTACGGTTCTCCAATTCCGACTGATCTCGATACTGTGTTTGATAACGATCGACGCAGCGACACATTAGGTATCTATTTACAAGATCAGATCACGTTATTACCCAATCTCAAACTTCTGGTCGGTGCTCGTCTCGATTTTATCGATTTTGAGAATGAAGATCGATTGACAGATACGACTTCTAGCCGTAACTACACCGCATTCTCTCCTCGCGTTGGGATTGTTTATCAACCGATCGAACCCGTTTCGCTGTATGCCAGTTTTAGCAAATCGTTTAAACCGAATGTTTTGGCTCTCACAAGTGGCGGAGATCTGTTAGAGCCTGAAAAAGGGACACAGTACGAAGTCGGAGTTAAAAGTGAACTCTTCGGCGGCAGGCTCTCTGCAACCCTAGCAGCTTATAGCATTACAAAAACCAACGTCGCCACTACTGATCCCAACGATACGGAGGGTCTCTTCTCGATCGCGGCGGGTGAAATCAAAAGCCGAGGCATTGAGCTAGATGTGGTCGGAAGACTCGCTCCTGGCTGGAATATCATCGCCTCGTATGGGTACAATGACGCCTTTGTAAGTGAAGATAACAGCCTCGCTGTAGGCAGCAGATTGGTCAACGCACCTCAACACAGCGCGAGTTTGTGGACAACCTATGAAATTCAGAGCGGCGGTCTGAAAGGACTAGGGTTTGGTGGAGGGATCTACTTTGTGGGCGATCGTGAAGCCGAACTGCCAAGCAGCATTGAGTTACCTTCATTTGTGCGCGGCGATGCCACCATCTTTTATCGACGAGATAACTATCGGGCTGCACTCAACTTCAAAAATCTCTTCGGCACTCGATATTACGAGGCGCAAGGCACTCTAGTGTATCCAGGTTCGCCTTTTACAGTGGTCGGTTCTCTCTCGGTTGAATTTTAGGGATGTGTTCTAATGGTAGACAGTTTCTTTTGCACCGAGGAGTCCCAGGAGGCGGGTGAAGACCTGATCGGCTCTGCTGTAGCTGCTCAAATCTACGTTCTTGTAGAATGCCCTCCACCGTGGTCAGCGAATGCCTTTGATTCCAAAGACATTCCAGCCAGTTTGCGAACCCTGGTTCAAGAACTCAAGCAAGATAAACGGTCTATCAGACCTTTGCTGATTCACCGCGATCGACCGAAGCAAGAGCATACCAGCGTCCTGATTTTTCGTCAGCAAGACGGACTTTCAGGGGGATACAGCAAGCAAGAGTTTCAGGTTTCTAACCTTGAAGCAGTAGCACCGCTTGTAACCGATTACTTGTCTAGCGATCGCTTGAGCGATGAACCTGTAGAAACCCAAACCAGAGACATTCTCGTTTGTACGCATGGCAGCCATGATAAATGCTGTGCGAAGTATGGTCACTCGTTTTATCGCCAAGCGATCGCGACCGTTGCTCGTTTGGCACTGAATCCAGAGGTGCGAATTTGGCAAGCCAGTCATATTGGCGGACATCGATTTGCGCCGACTGCGATCGCGTTTCCTGATGGCAGATATTACGGCAGGCTAGACCAAGAATCGCTGACAGCAATTCTGACCCAAAGCGGCGACATTCAATGCTTTAACCAAATTTACCGAGGTTGGGGTATTCTTCCTTGGGCAGCGCAAGTTTTAGAGCGAGAACTGCTTCTGAAACACGGCTGGGATTGGTTTAACTATCAAGTGATGGGTCGCATGATTGATCACAACGAAGACGAAAGCCAGAATCGGGTTGAAATTACCTTTGCAACACTCAATCAAACCCTAGAAACTTATCAAGCGAATGTCGTTGAGAGTGTCAGCAAGGCTTTGCAGTTGCGGGGTAGCTGTGGCAGCACAGATACTTACGCCATGTCTCAATACACCGCTGAAAATCTCGTTAGGCTCTCTTGCTCAGACATGCGTTGAAGGTATCAAATCGGATGCGAACACTTTTGCGATCGTTGTTAAACGGTTCTTCGTCAGCCAATCAACCATACTCGATCCCCCCTGTCTCTCTAAATAAAGACGAGGGGATTTCAGTCGCTTTGAATGTAGTCAAGCGATCGCTACTCATTCCCCTCACAGTTCTGCTGTTGTCAGCCTGCAATTCGACAAATAGCAATAAGCCTAGCGCTCCGACTGCAACAACGCCCTGCCGAACCGTAAAACATGGCATGGGCCAGACCTGTGTTCCGCCCAATCCGAAACGAGTGGTTGTGCTGAGCAATCTTGATAATGTTTTAGCTTTGGGAGTGAAACCAGTTGGAGCAGTTACGCTCGACAACGGCAAGTTTATCGACTATCTCGCCAATCAAACTCAAGGCATTGAAAATGTCGGAACGTATAGCCAACCTAACTTAGAAAAAATCCTTCTGCTAAAGCCAGATCTGATTTTGGGATCAACTTGGGATGGCAAAGAGGTCTACGACAAACTAGCTCGAATTGCGCCAACAGTTTTTGTTCAAACTGATGACAACCGTTTGTGGAAAACATGGTTGAAAAAAGAAGCGGAAGCGTTGGGTAAAACTCCAGAAGCAGAAAAGCTGTTGCAAAACTACGAACAACGAGTGCAAACTTTCAAGAAATCGATGGGCGATCGTCGACCCCAAACCCAGATCTCGGTTGTTAATTTCTGGCAAAACAATGTTCGTATCTATATGAAACAGTCCTTCAGCGGACTGATTTTGCAAGAAGTGGGTTTGCCCCGTCCTTCTGCTCAGAATAAAGACAAACTGTGGGAACGCATGTCTTTAGAGCTAATTCCTCAAATGGACGGGGATGCCATTTTCTTGCTCTTGGGAGATCACAACGAATCGAACCTAACGCAGTTTAAGCAGCATCCACTGTGGTCACAGTTGAAGCCTGTTAAAGAGAACAAAGTGTATGAAGTAGATGGTTATATTTGGGTTGCCGGATGGGGAATGATTGGGGCAAACCAAGTGTTAGATGATCTCTTTCAGCATTTAGTCGAGCAGAAAAAGCAGTAGCGGTGGAGAACAAGTAGTGGCACCAACGGCTCAAAGGATCAAGAAAGACTGGCTTCATGCACAAGTTGCTAACAAGTCGCTCTTGCTCGCGACTCTGACACTCTTCTCGATCGCAGGCTGCGGTAATCCGGCTTCTCAGAAGGGCGTAGATACCTCGTCTGTTGGCTCAGAGGCATCTTGTCGAAGTATCCAGCACCGATCGGGAGTCACGAGGATCTGTGATCAAGCTCAGCGTGTTGTTGCGCTTGATCCCCATGCGCTTGATCTGCTCCTAACACTAGGAATACAACCCGTAGGCTATGCAGAAGACAGACGCGCTTTAGTCGGTTCTCCAAATTCAGGAGAGCCAACAGTACAAATTAAGTATCTTGGCGATCGCGTGACTCAGCCTCCAATTCATGTCGGCACATGGCAAACTCCTTCTCTTGAAGCCATTCTGAAACTAAAGCCTGATTTGATCTTAGGACGGATCGAACCCTCTCTCTATCCGCCGCTTGCAAAAATTGCGCCCACCCTACCCCTAGAGCCATCTAATCAAGAGCGTTGGCAGGACAGCCTTTTGAAGTTGGGCAAGGCGCTGAATCGAGAGGTTCAGGCTCAACGAAAGATCGAGCAACATCAGCAGCGAATCGCGATCGCTAGAAATAAGCTCAAACCGATTACTCAAACCTCGAAGCTCCTTTTAGTAGCAGTTTCGGCAACAAATCAGATTGAAGTCTTTACCGACACCACATATGCAGGTGGATTGCTCAAAGATCTTGGCTTTCAGCTTGTAGTGCCTACAACGAATTCTGGCGAAATCAACATTTCTCTAGAAGCCTTGCCTCAAATTAATGCTGATACCATTATTGTGATGGCAAGTGGCAACAGTACCGTAGAGCAAGTTCAGAAAGAATGGAGCAAAAATCCCATTCTTCAATCGCTGCCTGCGAGTCAAGCCAAACGAGTTCACTTTGTCGATTATCAACTTTGGAGCCGCATTGAAGGACCGATCGCGGCTGAACTGATCCTGAAGCAAGTTCAAGAGCTTCTGCTGCCCGCTAAAGCACTGCTGCCTAACGTAGAGACTGAAACTTAGTCATTACATCCCCATGCGTACTTTTCTTATCATTTGGCTAGGTCAGCTTGTTTCTACCTTTGGTAGCCGCATGACCAGTTTTGCGATTCAGATTTGGGCATGGGAACTCACAGGACAAGCAACCGCACTGGCATTAGTGGGATTCTTTTCTGCCCTGCCTAGCATCTTCGTCATGTTTTTTGCCAGCCTGATTATAGACCGTTGGAATCGCAAATGGCTGCTGCTGATTGGGGATACTATGGCTGCGCTCTCGACGCTGACGATTCTGTGTCTGTTTCTCACTCAGCAGTTACAACTTTGGCATATCTATGCGCTGGGAGCGATCGAAGGAATTTTTATCGAAATTCAGGCGCTTGCTCACTCGGCTTCGATCGCTCTGCTGGTTCCTAAACATCAATATGGGCGCGCAAGCAGCCTCAATGCCTCGATTCATTATGGAGCAATTGTTCTCGCGCCGGCTTTGGCGGGTGCGTTCTACGCCGCGATCGGGCTAGGAGGGATTGCCATTATTGACCTGATCGCTTTCGTCATTGCGTTGATAACAGTCCTGCCCATGCGGATTCCTCAACTCGAATTCAGCCAGAAAGACCACCAAACGGCGACCACAATCTGGCATCAACTTGTTTTTGGCTTTCGCTACATTGCCGCACGTCCTGGCTTACGGGCGATGGTTATCTTAATGTCTCTATTTTGGTTTGCTCATGATGTAGGAGGTGCCGTCTACGCCCCTCTAATTCTGGCCCGCACCGGAAATGATGCCCGGATACTCGGCACGATCGCGTCTGCGGCAGGGTTAGGTGGGGTGACTGGAGCATTGATTTTAAGTGTCTGGGGAGGACCGAAACGGCGCATTCACGGGGTATTGTTGGGAATGATCGGGGCGGGCTTGAGCAAAACGATTTTTGGTCTGGCTCGGATGCCGTCGGTCTGGTTTCCTGCTCAATTCTGTTCTTCGCTCAATTTTCCGCTGCTCACCAGTTCTGAACAAGCCATCTGGATAGCAAAGGTGAACCCCGATGTCCAGGGACGGGTTCTTGCGGCGCGATCGCTAATTTTACAGCTCGTTTCCGCGATCGCGCTGCTGATTGCTGGACCGCTTGCCGATCGAGTGTTTGAGCCTGCAATGATGACTAGCAGCGGGCTAACATCTATTTTTGGTAGCATCGTTGGCACTGGAAAGGGTGCAGGAGTAGCGCTTCTGTATATCATCACCTCGTTAGGACTCGTTCTAGTCGGCTTAGGTGGGTATGCGTTCTCCAGCGTGCGTCGGGTAGAACGCACTTTACCCGACCATGATGCAACTTCAACAAAATGAAACTGACGACCTAGACTAAATATCGATAGGGTTGTTGACAAAATAGGGTTGTTGACAAAAATAGGGTTTTGACCAAGGAGATGCCAGTGACAACTGAGCCAATGAATGAGCCAATTAAACAGAGAGATACTCAAGCGGGGCTTGCTCATGGCTCTCTCCTTTCAGTCGTCAATTTAAGCCGACAATTGCAGGGACAGTGGATCTGGCAGGGTATTAGTTTTGATGTTTTTCCAGGCGATCGCATCGCTGTTGTGGGGCCTTCAGGTGCTGGAAAAAGCTTATTACTGCGGGCGTTAGCAGGTCTTGATCCGGTTCAGGCAGGGCGCATTATCTTCGATGGGCAACCGATGGAGCGTCAGTTTATGCCACGCTATCGATCGCACGTGATTTATCTTCACCAACGCCCTGCACTCACAGAAGGAACCGTTGAAGAGAATCTTCAGCAGGTGTATCGATTGGCAATTCATCGCGATCGCACTTACGATCGCAATCAAATTTTGCATTATCTCAAGCTCTTAGGACGGACAGCAGATTTTTTGCAGCGACCCAGTGCAGTCCTCTCAGGTGGAGAAGCTCAAATTGTTGCCTTTTTACGAGCCTTACAGCTTTCGCCGCGCATTCTTCTACTCGATGAGCCAACAGCTTCGCTGGATGTGGAAACCGCTCGACGACTCGAAGCATTGGTGCAAGCTTGGCAGGCTGAGACTTCACAAACAGCTTATCTTTGGACGAGTCACGATCCAACTCAGCTTCAACGGATCACCGATCGTCAAATTACCTTGAATGGAGGAGGGTGATGGAGCAGAGCTACATTCAGATCAGCAATGGACAACTCGCTTTAGCGGCGGCGTTGATTTTAATTAACGTGATTCTGTCTGTTGTTCTCCAATTAGGGCTTGAGCGTCGTTTAGCGATCGCTTCAGTGCGGATGATCGTTCAACTTTTGCTTGTGGGATATGTCTTAGAATGGGTTTTCACGCTCCGCAATCCGCTCTGGGTTCTGCTGGTGGCGCTGGCAATGACAGCTATGGCGGGTGCTTCTGCGGTCGATCGGACTCGAAGACGGTTTAAACGCATCTATTGGAACAGCTTTTTCTCAATTCTGACCTCTTCGTTTTTGGTGACTGGGCTAGCAGTGAGTGGCATTATTCGTGTTGAACCCTGGTACGACCCTCAGTATATAATTCCGCTTCTGGGCATGGTGTTAGGAAATGCTCTCACAGGCATTTCTCTAGCGCTCGATCGCTTCACTGAGGACTTGGTGAGCCGTCGGGAGCAGATCGAAGCGTTTTTGGCGCTAGGCGCAACCCGATGGGAGGCAGCCCACAAGCCGATTCAAGAAGCACTGCGGACGGGGATGATTCCGACGATCAACTCGATGCTGGTGATGGGATTGGTCAGTTTACCAGGAATGATGACAGGGCAGATTTTAGCAGGAGCAAGTCCGATCGATGCTGTCCGCTATCAGATTGTCATCATCTTTATGATTGCCTCTGGTACTGCGCTAGGAACGATCGGCGTTGTATTGCTGACGTTTCAAGTGCTATTTAGCCAAGAACATCAGCTTCGTCTAGAACGATTGAACAAGGTTAAATAGATGAAATTCTGCTGCATTGAAGCGGGCACAATCGAACGTTCTCAGAAACTCAAAACTGAGTTTTCAATTTGTACTTGTAATTTTCTGCTTTCTGAACTGATTTAGCAGTTTAGCGATCGCTATCTGGATATGTCGGCCGCGTTAGATAAGATGCCAATGCGAAGATGAATACAAGTATTAATGGATAGAGACACTGATATTGATAAATTTGTTCATACCTCTGCTAATCGCCCAGATCTTTTAGACATCAAAGTTGTTATAGGAGCCGTTATTTCTTGCGTTTTCGTTTTCCTTGGATCGTCTCCCTATCAGTAAGTCTATTGTCATAGAATCCGTGTTGGAGTTGCGTTTAGCACTAAACTCAACTCCAAAGAAACTGTTCGCTAATTTAGATACAGCCTTATTGACCTGGAGGTGCTGCTTCTGCAGGAGGTGCTTCGGCAGGGGGTTCTACAGGTGGTGGTGCTTCCACAGGAGGCGGTTCGACGGGTGGTGCTTCTGGAGGTGCTTCGACGGGCGGTGCTTCGGCAGGGGGAGGCTCCACAGGAGTCACTTCTGGAGGTGGTTCCGCAGGCGGCGGTGCTTCTACAGGAGGCGCTTCAACGGGTGGTGCTTCTGGAGGAGGCTCCACAGGAGTCACTTCTGGAGACGGTGCCACCGATGGAGGTACAGTCGATTCTACGGGCGGTGCCGATGCTGGAGGTGTAGTTGGTTGTGAAGCGGCGGCAGGTGGACGGCTCTCCTGCGCCTCACGCTGAAGCCGCTCTTGCTCTAAGCGCTCCTGTGCAGCGCGTTGGGCATCCTGCTCTGCCCGTTGCGCTTCCTCGGTTCGACGGCGTTCAGCATTTTGGCGCTGGAAATCAGAGTTTTCCATCTCTGAAGTTACGCGAATGCGCTGTCCTTGATAACCATTTTCGGAAGCTTCATACCGACGACGTTCGATCGCTTCTTGCGCTTTACGATCGACCTCTGCATTGCCGCTCGATGTTCTCAACCGAATGTTTGTTGGCTTGCCGTCTTTATCAACATCAAAATCAAACCGAGCCGATCCTTCTGCCCCTAAGTATTCATCTAAACTACAGTTGTCTTTGCATTTGGGCTTGTTCTTGCGCGATCGCGGTGGATCAGAATCCTCTCGTGGCGGAGCTTGCCGAATTGCTACGGGAGAAGTTTGCGGCTTGGGCGCATCCGGTTTTCGACCTTGTTGCCCTGCCCCGGTTCCATTCCCAGTGCCGCTCCCGTTTCCGTTTCCAACACCATTTCCGGTACCACTATTACCGATTCCGTTTCCAGTACCGTTTCCAACACCGTTTCCAGTGCCATTTCCACTACCTGTGCTAGTTCCGCTTGCAGCATTTTCATTTTGACCTGCGCCGTTCTGATTCGCACTGTCAGCGGTACTATTCTGGTTCTGCTGATTATCAGCATTATCTTGAGCGCCGGAAGCCGCTGCAACTGAGGTCGGTGAAGGACTCGGCGAAGGGGTTGCGGCTTGAGGAGTCGGTGAAGGACTTGGACTCGGCGGCGCATCGGGATAAGGCGTTGGAGTCGGAAATGGACTTGGTGAAGGGCTTGGTGTGGGGCTAGGGCTTGGTGTGGGGCTTGGAGTAGGAGTCGGACTAGGGCTTGGTGTCGGACTAGGGCTTGGTGTAGGAGTTGGAGTTGGTGTAGGAGTAGGGGTTTCTTCAACGACCTCCGGCTCTTCGATGGGTGGAGGTGTCTCAATCGGGTCAAGAGGGACTACTGGAGCAACTGCAACCTCAATAGAATCACTAGTAGGCGGCGGAGCAGGATTTGGATTAAACAAAGAGAACTGCTCGTCGCCGCCGCCGCTGCCGCCTGCATCTTCACCTACTGGAGCGTCTAGCGGCTCTTCGATTGGCTGATCGTCGGCGATAATCTCAATCTCATCCTGCGCCTCAGCCACTTCTGGCAACGGACGCCACGCAAACGCAAAGAGAACGAGTAGCACAATGTGCAGCGCGATCGCACTCGGAAATCCGCGTGACAGGAATCTTTTTAGCAGGGCGGACTCTTTCTCCCGCTGCTCAGAGGCGATTTTGGAGAAACTCATGAGCTATTGATAAATAGTTGCAGTTGACAATTTCCTCCTTGTCAGATTAGTTCAGTCGATGATCCCTGTCAATAGATCGTTTTTCAAAAGCTGTTGCTCAAATTGTAATGCTTGGTTTTTTGCATAAGTGATCAAAAGCGCTGAGCCGATTAGGGTTTAGGGAGCAAAAGAGGGTTGTTCAGCCCGTATTTAGTTTGTTATTTGTGAGTAAACTCTTGACAGGGATGACCGCTAGATTTACGCTCACTTGAGGAGTCGATATTGAGAAGCAGTTGCATTATGTGATGCTCCTATCTGCTACCTCTATTTTCTGTTGTGCCGAATCGCTGCTGGAGCAGACTCATGCTAGAAGTTTTGTCAAAGATGCCCTTAAGCGGGCAGTTGGTTATTTTCATTCTTTTTGGCTTTTTGGTTATCGCCACGGCATTAATTGCTGAACGAGTTCGATTTTGGTCAAGAGTTGTCAAGCGGCAGCCCCGCTTTGCAAAAGAATTGGTTGAGTTATACCGACATCAGCCTGAACTTGTAGAAGAGAAAGTTAAGCGCAATATTGATTTACCGATCGCACGCATTTTCTCAGCTGCCTTTACCCTAGAAAATCCCTCACCTGAGGAGTTTCGCCTTGCTATGGAAAGTGAGCTACAGGCAGAAGTTCCAGTAATGAAGCGATTTGGGAGCATTCTCGAAATGTTCGTTGGCTTAGCGCCATTGCTCGGATTGCTAGGAACAATCACGGGGCTAATCACTGCCTTTGGTTCACTAAATGTTGGTGACATTGGTGGAACAAAGACCGCAGGCGTTTCGGCGGGAATTAGTGAAGCTCTGATTACGACGGCAGCGGGGCTGGTAGTTGCAACAGTCTGTCTCTTTTTTGCCAGCATTTTTAGAAACTTGTATCAGCAGCAAATGGCGGTGATTCAGGAATATGGCGGACAACTGGAACTTGTGTATCGCAAGCGCTGTGATCGGCGGAACCAAACGGTGGGAGATCACGATGTCGATCAGTCGTTGATTAATCAGCTATCGGCAGCAATCCGTCACCTCGCCTCAAATGGCGGACAGTCTACCTATTCATAACAGCCACCTACTTATAGAAGTTGCTCCAGCAATTTCTGCTCATCTGAATTTCTGCTCATCTATCGTCCAAACCCTACCCTATATCCTTTATGCGTGCGCCTGAAGAACAAGACTCTCCCCTTGAGTTAAACATGACTCCAATGCTCGATGTGGTCTTTTCGATTCTGACATTCTTTATTATGTCAACGTTGTTTCTGACGCGATCGGAAGGACTCCCGCTCAATCTTCCGCAAGCCACAACCGCGAAAAGCCAGCAGCAGACTCGAATTGCGGTGAGTATTCAGCCTGACGGTCAAGTTGCGCTAAACCGCAAACCGATCCAATTAGAGCAACTTGAAACGGGTGTGAAAACACTAGTGCAAGCAAATCAGCAACCTGTTGTGGTGATTCATGCAGATGAGAAAGTAGGTCACGGTCAAGTTGTTGCCGTGATGGATGAGGTTCGCAAAATTGACGGTGTGAAAATGGCGATCGCAACGAAAAAGAAATAAAACGTTCACATTGACCAAGCAAATCCTTGAATAGCTCGAACAATTCAGCGATCGCAAACTAATTTAAGGAATCTATATCAAGTAGCGTACTGCTCTATTTTCAACCTTGCTCTATTTCCAACCTTTGGATGTTGTGAAAATCTTGGCTCCACCTATATGGTCAGACTGGCCACTCATCCTCTTTAGAGGTTTTGACATATGGTGTTTACGCCGCTTGATTTTCTATTTCGGTGGATTGGAGGACTGATTTCGATCGCCCTGCTTGGTAGCGGCATCTACATACTTCACGAGTGGTACGAGCAAGACTTGCTTGACCGCGCCTGGTTGATTTCGGGATGGGCACTGGTTATTTGGTCGTGCGTGGGTTTTTTGCCGATCACCCTTTTACTGCGGCGCTTTGGTCAGGATGAACCCAAGATGCAGCGCAGTCATAAGACACAGCGAATCTCACGTCCCGATGGCAGCGAAATTCACGTTGAGTTTTACGGTTCACCGGATGCACCACCGCTGATTTTGACCCATGGTTGGGGACCCAACAGCACCGTTTGGTACTACGCCAAGAAACAGCTTGCAGAGCAATTTCATCTGATTGTTTGGGATTTGCCAGGATTAGGCAAATCTACTAAACCAAAAAATCGCGACTATTCGATCGAGAAGTATGCCCGTGATCTCGAAGCGGTGTTATCTTTAGCCGGAGACCAACCTGTCCTGCTGTTGGGTCACAGTATGGGTGGCATGATCCTGCTCACCTTTTGTCGTCTGTTTCCAGAGCATTTAGAACGACGCGTCGCTGGGCTAATCTTAGCCGATACGACCTACACGAATCCGCTTAAGACTGCAATTCTCCATCGAATGCTCACTCCGTTACAGAAGCCGTTGATTGAGCCGTTGCTGTATCTAACAATTGCTCTATCACCCTTGGCTTGGCTCATCAGTGGATTGAGCTACCTCAATGGTTCAATGTACCTGACAACAGAACTGTCTGGCTTCACCGGGCGAGAGACGCGGGGACAACTTGACTTCGCAACTCGTTTAGGATTGTTAGCTTCTCCAGGCGTGCTGGCAAGAGGTATGCTGGCAATGTTGAAGTTCGATGAGACCCAAACGCTATTGGATATTGATGTTCCGGTGCTAGTTATTGCGGGTCAGTCTGACATTGCTACTCTCTTGTCGGCTCATCGTCGTCTCAGTCATGATATTCCTAAAGCAGAGTTGCTTGTTCTGCATCCTGCTGGACACATGGGCTTGATGGAGCGCAATGCTCAGTTTGCTGAAGCGGTGCGATCGTTCGGAGGATGGCAGCAACGGTAGCTTATGCGATCGCGGCGCTTTCCATCGGGATTCAATAGCGCGAGTGGCACTCTGCACAACTCTGTAGACGATCGCCCTGTTCAAGAGCATCAATACCCGCTAACGCAAAAGAAGCTCCTTCAGAAGAGTAATCAATTGCTCTGCATCTTCCATATAAATCACATATTCATTCTTACCAACCTGAATTGTCCTGCCTTCTAGCTCCTCGCTAAAACCTTCTGCCATAATGATGACTGGAGTTGGCAGCAAGTTTAGCGATCGCTGAATACGCAGTCCTACATTGATATAGTCTTCGATTGTGAATCCAACTTGGTTAATCAGAATTAGGTCAATCTGACCACCAACGTGAGAGGTGTGTGCAATGGCGTCCTTCTCATCCACCGTGGCGATCACTTGGTAGCCCCAACCCCGGAGGTTAGCTTGCAATAAAGGGCGAGTCTCATCATCGGACTCGACTAGCAAAATGGTCTGATTTATTTTCTCACTCATAATAAAAGTCACGGCTCAAAAATCTTGCTTAGCGATGTTCTTACCTTCAGTAGGGGTATAGACCAGTGGTTGGGCGATCTCATCGCCCTTTAAAAGACGCTATCACCACTGATCAAAAGGTCTACAACACTAAATCTTGCCTTCCTCCCAGCAAGCGATTGTACTCCTTTCTAAGACAGCTAAAACATTCACAGGCAGAGGATTCTAGCCCCTGCTGATCGATGATCTGGATGTGTCCACGCCCGTAGCGAATCAGCCCTTTTTCTTTAAACTTTTGAGCGGCTTGCGTCACTCCGGCTCGCCGCACGCCTAACATATGCGCAATAAATTCCTGCGTTATTTTCAGATCGTTCGATTCACTGCGAGATCGTACCTCTAAAAGCCAACGTGCAAAGCGTTGCTCTAGCGGGTGCAGACTATTACAAGCAGCAGTTTGAGAAACCTGAGCAATCAGAGCTTGAGTGTAGTCCAGTAGCACATCCCGCAGTTCCTGACTCTGGTTAAATTCTTGACGCAAAACTTTAGCATCAATTTTAAGCACACTGCCTTCTTGCTGAACCATATAGGTTGTCTGGGTTGTTGTCGGTCTTTTGCTAAGAACGGCGTTGATGCCCACAACCTCGTGCTTCCCTAGCAAAGCCGTTTCAGCCGTCGCGCCGTTGTTCATCGAGATTGTGACCGACACGAGACAATTAAGCGGGAAATAGACCTGCTCAATCGTCTCACTTGGATAATGAAGCACAACTCCCGTCTCAAAGAAGACTTCTTTGAAAGAAGGACTAAGTTTTTCGTAAAGTTCTTTGGAGAATAGATTAAGCAGATAATTTTTAGCAGGCACGAGAAAAGCTTTAGAAATGGGGAGTGTCTTCAGAGTCTGTTTTAAGAGAGGAACAGCCCTCACAGCAGAGGGCATAACTGGTTCCGCTAGACCCTATCGGAACGCGATGGTACTGAGTTAAATCAATAACGATTTCTAGAAGTTCGTCCAAATTACACGGCTTTGAAACGTGTCGAGAGAAGCCAGCAGCGATCGCCTCTTCACGATCGCACTTACTTGCATGGCAAGTAAGTGCGATCGCTGGAATCTCAGCATGTGCCGCTCTACCTGTGTTGGGCGCTGTGCTAAACGCTGCTTTCACCTTCTGCATAAGTGAGTAGCCAGATTCATCCGGTAAGCGGAGTTCGCTAATCAGAAGGTCGGGCGGCGTTTGATTCAAGATACTTAGAGCTTCTTTTGCGCTGGCTGCTTCAACCGTGGTGATGTCATACAAATCGAAGAACATCGACAACAATCGTCTGGAGTCAGCGTGAGCATCAACTACTAGAATCTGTAAACCCCTAAATAGCGAAGAGAACTTAGCCATTGTAGTAATAAAGAATTTTATGACAATGGAGGTTACCAAGCATCCAACTCACGTTTGCAAAATATTTTATGAGTAAATAAAACTGAGATGAATTTCCATATAACGCCCATATAACGGTCTATATTCCAAGAGTAATTATGCCCCGCAGAAATTACAGTACGATTGCGTACTAAGGATTTTCTAATTAAAAAAGCAAGCTCGGAAGACGCTTTTCTTTTGTAGCGATCGCAACAGGTAAACTTAACCCTACTACAAAAACTAATCAAAGCTATGCGGATCGACGTCTACGAGCGTAAATACCTTTCCAATTGCTCCACTCGTTGCTGCTCTTATGTTCTGCCCGTTGCTACTCTTATTTAATCTGCTATTCATGCTTTTCTTTTGTAGCGATCGCAACAGGTAAACTTACCCCTATTACGACATTTATTACAACATTATTTAATTTAAAGGCGATGTGGCTCGACGCCCTGCGATCGTAGGTACTCTTCCAATCGCTCCACTCGTTGCCGCTCTTGTTTAATCTGCTGATCCATCTCGATCGAAGTGAGAAATCGCTGACCATCAGGGTGATAAATCACAAGTTCACCCTGTCCCGTCTCAAAGCAAATTCATAAATGAGAACTGACCCACTGATCTAACTGGCACAATTTTGCTAAATGTGCAGTCGCTGACACCAGCCGTCAAACCGAAATCTGTAAGGATAAGATCGAAATTTGCTTTGGAGAAGGGGGTCATCGAATTTATTTTCGATTTTTCTATTCTGCGGAGTAGGAAGTCTATGGGATAGCAAGAATTGAGCGCTATTGAGCCAATTGATGTAAAAAATTCGCTACAGTCTTTAGAGTACGTACTTCTAATGAGTACTGTACTTTGAAATTCAGGTGTTGAGTGAACGGAGTGCAATATGCAACTGGAGAATCGGACGGTCGTCTCTCCTCTAGAGCGTGCCATTAGCGCTAGTCAAAATTATTTATTATCAATTCAGAAACCCGAAGGGTATTGGTGGGCAGAACTCGAATCAAACGTGACGATGACCGCAGAGGCAATTCTGCTGCACAAAATTTGGGGCACAGATCAAACTCGTCCATTGCACAAAGCTGAGAAATACTTGCGATCGCAGCAGCGTGATCATGGCGGTTGGGAACTTTACTACGGGGATGGAGGCGATCTCAACGTCACGGTAGAGACCTATATGGCGATGCGATTGTTAGGCATTCCTGCCAGCGATCCGGCATTACTAAAGGCAAAAGCATTCATCCTCTCGCGGGGTGGCGTCAGCCAAACTCGCATCTTCACGAAGTTTCACCTCGCGCTGATTGGCTGCTATGACTGGCGCGGGCTGCCGTCGATTCCGCCGTGGATTATGCTGCTGCCATCGCTGAAGGTCGAACTGCCCAATCCGTTTGGCTCAGAGCCATTCTTCTCAGGGCATACCTTCAGCATTTATGAAGTGTCGAGTTGGGCGCGAGGCAGTACAGTTCCGTTGTTAGTTGTGTTCGATCGCAAGCCGATTTTCATTACCAATCCAACAATTACCCTGGATGAACTCTATGTCGAAGGCGTATCTCAAACCAAGTACGAACTGCCAAGCAATTCTGATTGGTCGGATGTGTTTCTCGGTTTAGACAAGGCGTTTAAGGTCGCTGAAGAGTGGAACTTAGTTCCGTTTCGTGAAGAAGGGCTAAAAGCGGCTGAAAAGTGGATTTTAGAGCGGCAAGAAGCAACAGGCGATTGGGGCGGCATTATTCCGGCGATGCTGAATTCGATGCTGGCATTGCGCTGTCTTGGTTACGATCCATCTGATCCGATCGTCGAACGCGGACTGAAGGCGATCGATCACTTCGCGATCGAGACGGACGATACCTATCGGATGCAGGCATGTGTCTCCCCGGTTTGGGATACGGCGCTAGTGATGCGATCGCTGGTCGAGTCGGGCACCGCTAACGATCATCCTGACCTAATCAAGGCTGGACAGTGGCTCTTAGACCAGCAAATTCTCGACTATGGGGATTGGGCCGTCAAGAATCTTGATGGAAAACCCGGCGGATGGGCCTTTGAGTTTGACAATCGGTTTTATCCCGATGTGGATGACACGGCAGTAGTAGTGATGGCACTGAGCGCGATCGCAATGCCAAATGAGCGATCGAAGGCACAAGTGATTAAACGTGCCGTCGATTGGATCAGCACTATGCAGTGCAAGCCCGGCGGATGGGCAGCGTTTGATCTCGATAACGATCAAGATTGGATCAATGCAGTGCCATATGGCGATCTCAAAGCCATGATCGATCCCAACACAGCCGATGTGACGGCGCGAGTATTAGAAATGCTCGGACGATTAGAAACGTCGTTCATTGATCCAACCCTCATAGCAGCATTGAATCCTCAACGAATTCAGCGCGCCCTTGATTACCTAGAGCGTGAACAAGAACCCGATGGATCATGGTTTGGGCGTTGGGGCGTCAACTACATCTACGGCACGAGCGGTGTTCTGTCTGCTCTGGCGCTCGTTGCTCCGACGACACATCAGCACACCATCAAACGAGGAATGAATTGGTTAGTTCAGTGCCAAAATTCGGATGGCGGCTGGGGTGAGACCTGCGCTAGTTACAACAACAAGTCTCTTAAAGGCAGAGGAGAAAGTACCGCATCTCAAACGGCTTGGGCTGTAAGCGGATTGCTCTCGGCTGGAGACGCAGTCGCGGATTATGCTTGGAATGCCATCGATCGCGGGATTGAATTCTTAATCAAGACGCAGCGCGATGACGGCAGTTGGAATGAAGAGTGTTTCACCGGAACCGGGTTTCCTGGTCACTTCTACCTGAGATATCACCTCTACTATCAACACTTTCCGTTAACTGCACTGGGACGCTATCGATCTGCGGTGGCGGCTCGCCACTCACAGTCTTTAGAGACGAGCGATCGCGGCTAGTTGAGCAGAGATCTCCGATTTCTTTAGATTGGAGATCTCACAACTTAGAACCGTAGACCTACGCCACCCTGCAAGGAAGTTGCGGCTCCGCCATTTTTGTAACCCCCAACCGAAATTACGGCATTACCAAACACAACCAAATTGCTGTTTGGTAATGTGTAGTCAATTCCAGGCTGAAGCGCAAAGCTTGTTTTGCTACCTAAAATTGTGTTGCCCCCAATTGGAATCGAGGCACCCGCACCCAAGTAGACATCGGTTTGCCAGTTGAGTGGGTAATCGTAAGAAACGGTAGGCACTAGCGTGACTCCATTGCCAACAAACGCTTGGGCACGGGCTGAAATTGGGGCTTTCAGAAATTTGTAGCGACCCGCAATAACCCCGGCAACTTTTCGATCGTCCTCATCTCGATTCCCTTCGGTAATGCCAAACGCCGGACCTACCCCGATATAGCTGCCGTAAGCGGCTTGGGCAGACGCAGATTTCTGACCGATGCCAACACTTAGCCCCACAGAGGCTAATAGGGCCGCATTCGCCAAAAGTATTTTGATTAGAACGGGTTTGTATGACGACTCAATCTGTTTCATGGCTCAACTCCTCTTTCACCCATTAGCATCATGTTTAGACTTTTGAATGCGACTACCCGAAGGGAAACTTGCTTAGCAAACCGCGCTTTACAATTCACTCAAAAATATCTAAAACTTAGTACTTATGATACTCAAACTTTGTAATGTTTAGATCGTAAATTCACAATATCTAAAAAACAGCAATAGATTGATAGGGCTTGTGCGAAAAGATTGAGAAAACCAGTTTGAAACAGAATTTTAGAGCGTTAAATTTACTACTGGGTTGCAAATAACACAGCCTTAAGAAAGGCTACTGAATTATGGTTAAAATGCTTGTAAGGCTCCTGTCAAAGCCGTTTCACTCAGAATTAGCGTCTGTCAAGCTGGCAAACTAGCCTTCATTCCCAGCACTTTGTTTGACTTTTATAGAATAGTAGAAGGTCATTCATTCTAAAAGACGAAACCTATGCCTGAACAAGCCCTGCGCGATCGCTATAACGACCTGATCAACCAGATCATTCAACAAACCCTCAAAGGTAACATTCGCTCTAAAGAGCAGGTCTATCAACTGCTCGTGCAGGACATTGAACCCGATAGCGGCGATAGCTTTGAAGCCAGTCTGCGCGATCGCACGACCACTCTGGAACAGGATGCTAAATCAGGCGACGAACTAAAACAAGCGAAAGCCACCCGGAGTTTGCGGGCGATCAAAACAATTCAGGGCGAGTGGGAACGCTGGCAAACCGAGAATCAGACTCGCGGCGCGATCGCGGCATCCGTCAATCAAATTCTCCAAACTGACCCGTCAGAACGCTTGCTTGCCGTCCTCAAGGTTACCGACCCCAATCGTCCTGAAAGCCTCAACGCGGATCAACTGAAGCAACTCGCGATCGCGCTGCGTCAATACCCGGTTTCAGATCCAGATACCCAGCAAGAACTCGCTCAAATTTCGGACGGCATCAGTCGCGGCTTAAAGTCTTGGTCGGGGCTACAGCCGCATCTGATCAGTTGGATGTATGGTGGTCAGCAACTGGGCTTTGGCAGCAGTGCCCCAGGCGTCAAACCGTGGGAACTGTGGTCGAAACAGCAGATTGGAGCCTTACTGAAATCCTTGTTTGCAGCGTTGGATCAAGAAGAATCTGCGATCGCGTGGGCTGCCCATCAGTCTAATGTCACGTTAGCCGATTGGATTGAAGCCGCGATCGCGCTGCAAACGCTGCAACGGGGTTTGGTCAACTGGTCAGAAAATCAGGCGTACAGTGCCAAAATTGGCACCCAACTTTCGGTTTCGATCTTTCTGACCTTTGGCATTCTTTGGTCGCAGCTTGCAAGTGGCTTTCAACAATCTACCTTGCTCAATTCGATCAACCGCGATCGCCTGGCAGAAGCTTCGTTTCGCATGACCATTCAAGGACTGCGAGTATTCGCCCAACGCGATTACTTTCCGCTCTACGGAACCTTCTTTGCATCGTTCACAGGTAACTACTTTCGCGACGCGATGAATTACCTCAGCGAACCGCTCAAACGCGCCGAAGGCACTCAAGAACAAGCTAGAATCTTGACCTTACTTGGTTCGACTCAGCGCGTCGTTGGAGCCTTGGATGCTGCTAGAGAACTACACGCCACTGCAAAAGATATCGCTCAAGAAGCGGGCGATCGCAAGTGCGAGATTGCGAACTTAAATCACCTCAGCCGCATCTACGTCAACGAGAAAAACTACGCTGAAGCGATCAGCTACGCTCAACGAGCGCTAGTCCTGAGTCGGCAAACGGGCGATCGCATGGGAGAAGCCAACGCACTTGCTAATTTAGGCTATAGCGAAGTGTTTCAAGCTCAGCAACTAGAGGCTGATGCCGATCGATATGAAGTTGCCATCACCTATCTAGAACAAGGGTTAGATCTGTCTGACCGATTGGGAGATGTCCAAAGTAAAGCACTCTGCTCCATTAGTTTAGGCAGTGCCTATGTGACGTTAGACAATCCAGAAAAGGCAATTCCTCATTTAGAAAACGGTCGGCAACTCGCCTCAGCATCGGGAGATGCCTATCTTTATGCCGTCAGTCTTGCCGCCTTTGCCGAAGCCTTTTACCAACTCAAAACTTACGACAGCGCCATTCTCTGCGGCGCAGTATCGATGTATCAACTAGAGCAACTCGGCTCGTCTGAATGGCGACAAACCGCAGGCTTACTCAGTATCTTACGCGGGCAGTTGGGCAAGCAGTTTCAGAACAGCCTCAAAGATCAGCGATCGCGGCTGATCGCAGAAATCGGAGTCGATGGGTACGACTATTTGAGCGAACTTCTCGACCGTTACCAAACGTCTTGATCTCTATACCTCTTATCCCTTTTGGTGCGTGCCACTTGAACAAGATAACCATCGCGTCAATAGGTCGCTTCAGTAACTGTTCATACTGAAAGTGTCTTTACGCTACCCCCGGTGACAGGTATGAAAACTTCTTTAAGATGGTCTATTATTCCAACCGCGATCGCGACCGTATTCGCCCTATCCGGTTTGGCGACGAGCCAACCTGTCTCGATTTCACCCAATTCTCAATCGATTTCCTTAAGCGGTACGTCTGGCGGGCCTAAGAAAGATAGCGGCTGTGCGGGCTATATTTCCCAAACCCCAAACCACAGTATTGAAGTCACGGCTGACAGCAATCTCCGCTTCAGCTTGCAAGGATCAGGTACGCCAACCTTGCTCATCACCGGATCTCAAGGACAAAACATTTGTCTACAAGCGGACAAGCTTTCTAATGGCAAAATTGAGATTCCGGGACGGTGGACAAAGGGAAGCTACTCCGTCTTTGTTGGCGATCGCGCTCAAG
The DNA here is from genome assembly GCA_019359275.1 of Myxacorys chilensis ATA2-1-KO14. Taxonomy (GTDB): domain Bacteria; phylum Cyanobacteriota; class Cyanobacteriia; order Leptolyngbyales; family Leptolyngbyaceae; genus Myxacorys; species Myxacorys chilensis. The sequence continues at coordinate 207,601 of JAHHHP010000001.1, forward strand.
GACAGAACCCCTACACGCTCTCTATTGCGCCGCAAAACCAATAAAAAACGCAAGGATCGATGTGATCCTTGCGCTTTCTAGCAATCCAATAATCTTCATTGATCCTCGCTTTGATCAGCGTGATTGCCAAGCTTATTTATCATCGCGATGAGTTCTTTGATTGCTGTATCTTTCTTACAGAAAGCGTCTACTTTCGCCGTCTGCAACATCACTTCCGTCTGCGGGTCTTCCAAAGAAGAATAGGCAAGAATTCGAGTATTGGGATAGAGGGTCTTGATCTCTGTCGAAGCGCTAAGCCCATCCAACACTGGCATTTGCAGATCTAGAATAATCACGTCGGGTGAGTAACGAGTCGCCATTTCCACGGCTTCTCGACCATTACTTGCCAAACCTACGAGTTCAATATCAGTTTGGCTTTGAAGAGCCAGCTTCAGGCTGAAGCGGGTTAGCTCATGATCATCGACAACTAAAACACGCAACACTTTTTGCTCACAACACAACATGGGACATAGGTAAACAAGACTGCTGAATCTAGTAACAGAGTTTAAAGCTTGATGCTGCTAAAGTCCTCTACCAAAGGGATTACGTTGATTTTGCTGGTAAGGTATAGAGTTATTAACAACAGTAAGAGTACGTAATTTAACTTAGAAAGTTAAGTTAAATTTGCTCTTACACAAACTATTTAGCCAGTCAAGTTTAATTGAGTCATTTGGAGCAGTCAAGGTTCCTAAGCGGGGTCGAAAGTATCAAACCTCTTGCGATTTTGCGAGTAAGGTATTCAGAGGCGACTGGTAGAAGCGAACGGCTGAAACAAAGTACGTCAATCCAAAAAACTATGCATCGGCATCTCCGATCTCTATAAAGGATCGGAGATTTTTGCCTAAAGAGGATGCAATTAATTTTGGCTCTCTACTTATGATTCGCAATCTCAAAAACGCTTCAAAATTACGAATTCCAAGAAATTACATCCAGTCTTTCAGCAACGCTTGACGGCGAGGATGCCGCAGCTTCCGCATTGCTTTTGCTTGAATCTGACGCACGCGCTCACGCGACAAGTCATAAATTTGACCAATTTCGCTCAAGGTATAGTGCTGACCGTCGGTTAAGCCAAATCTTAGTTTAATAATTTCGCGTTCTCGATCGCTCAAATGCTCTAAAACCGAACCCAAGCGATCGCACAACAGTTTGTGGTCTAAGTTGTCATTTGGTGCAACATTGTCTGCGTCTTCAATGAGTTGCATCAGTTCTGTATCTTCGTCCCGCCCGACCCAAGCGTGAAGTGACAACGTGCGCTGACTGACATCTAGAACCTGCTCTAGCTTGTCTTCATCCATATCCAAAGCGGCGGCTAATTCGGCCTTGTTAGGCTTTCGTCCAAGCTTCTGTGACAGCACTTGACGAACCTTCCGCACTTGATTTAGTTTTTCTACCATGTGGACTGGTAGGCGCACCGTGCGCGATTGAGATGCGATCGCGCGGGTAATGCCCTGACGAATCCACCAATAAGCATAGGTTGAGAACTTGTAGCCCCGTTCGTAGTCAAACTTTTCAGCCGCTCTCATCAATCCCATTGCGCCTTCTTGAATCAAATCCAAAAACGGCACACCGCGATTGAGATATTTCTTGGCGATCGACACAACTAACCGAAGGTTTGCTCTCACTAATCTTCGTTTTGCTTGTTCTCCCTGAATGCCACCTTTGGCAATTTCTCGTGCCAGTTCGATCTCTTGAGCTTGGGTCAACAACGGATAACGAGCCATTTCCCGTAAGAACATTCCAACGGAATCATCCGATAGCCCCATGTACTCGCTTGCTTTGCCGCGCAACGCTTTTGCTAAACCTTCGGGGGAAAGATCTTCATCGTCAACAAGCGCTTCTAGTTCAGACGGGTCAACATCGGTATCCGCAGCAAAAGGATCAACTAGAAGAGATTTAGCAGGGGATTGAGTTGTCATTTGAGGTCACGCCAAAGGGGGAATTAACGCCTTAAAAATTCGATTCCAACTGTAGCCCACTTTATCCAAGTTGTTTACAGTTTTCCCGGAGAAGATCAATCTTTATATTGTTGTTTGATTGAACCTTTCCGGTTTGGTTGCCTAAATTAATATCATGATGCTTTCAAATTAAAAATCAGTACCTCTACGGAACAAATAACGATGGGGCAATTAATCAAATTAGTTGTTTCCGCTGAGCAAGCGAAATAGCCGAAATGGGAACAGCCAGGTAGGACGCGGCTACAGTGTGAGTGGAATTACTGATAACAGCCTCCCGGAGTTGGCAATCAAATCAGTAGATAAGATCGAGCGCAAAAACATGTTTTCGCAAAATAAATTGAGAATAGAGAGTCTTTACAGGAATTTTCAAATGTTAAGTTCAATAAAAAGTCACCCACGACACGAAACCCATTGAAGAAGCTTTAGAAAAAATAAAGATTTATAGGCTAAGCAAATACAACAATCAATGTGCAGTAGGACAAACATAAGATCAGGAGATGACGAAGAGATGCTCTTTTCAAAACGGTGCAAGCTTGTAGCGAAGGGGAAACCAAACCCTTCTTCAATATTCTCTGAAAATATTTTTCTCTGTTAGCCATGTGCAGTTTTACCCAAACCTGACTTACAGCAGAAATGAGAAGGAGTTAGGCGAAAGACCCCCTAACCCCATAGCTTGTTCCCCGCAGAATGTGACAAGCTGTGTCATGGTAATTGAGAATGCCTCAAACTAGAGTGTCCAGGCATTCTCTAAAAATTGTGTTTCGTTGTTGTGTTTCGCTATGTATGAACTGGGTTTAGCTGCTCTGTCTCTACTGATTTGGATCTATTTGCTGGGGTTGCGGGGTCAATTTTGGCGTACAGACCAGCAGCTTCAAGAGGACTCGATGAATAGGCGCAATCCTAAAGCAGAAACCGCTGATTCTACGTCCTCTGTTTGTGTGGTGATTCCTGCACGAGATGAAGCAGATCTAATTTCGGTGACGGTGCGATCGCTGCTGACACAACGCTATTCTGGTTCTCTCAACGTTTTTCTGGTAGACGATCACAGCACAGATGGCACGGCTGAAGCGGCTAGAGCAACCGCGAAAGCGCTTGGTAGATCGGATCAGCTCCACATAATTGCGGCTAGCCCCTTGCCGAGCGGCTGGACAGGCAAACTTTGGGCACTCGAACAAGGTATTGAGCAAGCGATGACGTTAAAGCCTGATTACATACTCCTAACCGATGCCGATATAGAACACGATCCGACCAACGTGAGCAAGCTGGTTGCTAAAGCCGTGAATGACGATCGCGAGTTGGTTTCGTTAATGGTGCGCTTGCGGTGCGAAAGCTTTTGGGAAAAATTATTAATTCCGGCGTTTGTCTTCTTTTTTGCAAAGTTATATCCGTTTCGTTGGTCGAACGACCCCAACTCTGCGATCGCGGCAGCAGCGGGTGGTTGTAGCCTGATTCGCCGCGAAGCGTTAGTTCGGATTGGCGGAGTCGAAGCGATTCGCCAAGCATTGATTGATGATTGTGCACTGGCTCATGAAATTAAATTTAGTGGCTCTCGTAGAATTTGGCTTGGCTTGACGTCCGCCACTAAAAGTTTACGTCCTTACGATTCTTTGAATACGATTTGGAACATGGTGGTTCGGACTGCCTATACGCAGTTAAATTATTCGCCTTGGCTATTGCTCGGAGCGGTATCGGGAATGACGCTCGTTTATCTTGTTCCAATTATTAGTATTATTGTCGGTGCGATCGTTGGCAATATAACTTTAGTGTTGGTTGGGATGTTGACTTACGCGCTAATGACGGTAAGTTATCTTCCAATCATTCGATTTTATGGTTGTCCGATCGGGTTTGGGTTTTGTTTGCCTGCGATCGCAGTTCTCTATACGTTGATGACGATCGATTCTGCGGTGAAACACTGGCAGGGTAACGGGGGCGCGTGGAAGGGGCGCGTGTATGAAACGCCGGGTGGTTATTAGGATTGGCGCGTTTACCCGAAAACAGGTAGAGGCGCGATTAATCGCGCCTCTACCTCGTTGTATATTGCGTTTCGTCGTTACATGACGCGTCCCATCGTCACATCGAATCGACCCGTTAACTGACTTTCAGCAATTCCACATCAAAAATTAGGGTTGCATTCGGCGGAATCGGACCAATTCCCCGGCTGCCATATCCTAGTTCCGGCGGAATAATGAGTTGACGACGACCGCCTACCTTCATTGTGCTAACGCCTTCGTCCCAGCCCTTGATGACCTGACCCACGCCGATCTTAAAATCAAACGGCTGACCGCGATCGCGGGAACTGTCAAACTTCGTTCCATCTTCCAAGGTTCCCGTGTAGTGAACCGTCACCTTCTGACCCGATTTCGGCGAATCGCCTGTTCCTTCTACTAGATCGGTGTATTGCAGTCCAGAATCGGTTGTCACAGCTTTTTTCTCCTCAGTACTGTTGGTAGGGGCACTTACTGGCTTCAAATCGGCGGCTTGAGCAACGATGGTTGCAGGTTCGGTTGTGGGGAGGGGAGATGCAATGGCTTCACTACGATTAGTGAGCTGTGCCACAACAATCACCGTACAACACGCTATCATCAGGCCCAAGCTGATCAGAATTTCTCTCACAATAGATCTCCTGAAATGTGCTTTCCCATTGTGCCACCGAACCCCAACCTTCAGCCCTGATTCCTACTTCCAAAGCTTATTCTCTAAATCTCGCATCTGACGCTCCAAGCGATCGAGCCGTCCGCGCAACTCATCCATTTCCGCTTGACGGGGAACGCCCAAATCCAGCAGGACATTCCGCAGTTGACGCTGCATTTGCACCTCAAAGCCGCCCTGCTCAGTCTTCATTTGCTTCATCAAATCATCGACAAAGCCCTTTGCCTGATCGGGATTCAGCTTGCCGTCCCTCACCCACTGATCGCTCACTTCCTTCAGCTTTTCTGCCATTAGAGACGTTGTCCCAATTCCCAGCATGACTAGCTGAGTTAGCCAATTATTGTTTTCCATAGTGTTCGATTTGCAGCCCAATATATTCAGCCTACTGCACCTATTTTGACAAATCCTAATGGTTTTCTGAAATGCGTAGAAACCGTCCGTAACCATATTGTGTTTTCCTCGCGCTCCCCGTTAGCAGACAGAACTACCCAACCAGTGCGACACTAGATCTACTCCCGCTGTCAACCCTGTGTGTCATGTCAGATTCTCAAAGCATTAGCGCTGCTGTCGCAGAACTCTACAATACCTATCCATTTCCGCCCGAGCCACTGTTAGATGAACCACCTCCGGGCTACAATTGGCGCTGGAACTGGACGGCTGCCTACAACTTCTGCACCGGTCAAAAGCCACAGCGACAAAATATTCGGATTCTTGATGCAGGATGTGGAACAGGGGTTGGAACCGAGTATTTGGTTCACCTCAATCCTTCTGCAACGGTCGTTGGCATCGATCTCAGTCCTGGAACCTTGGCAGTCGCGAGAGAACGGTGTCAGAGATCGGGGGCAGATCGCGTTGAGTTTCACAATCTGAGTCTCTGCGATGCAGATCAGCTTCCGGGTAAGTTTGACCTGATTAACTGTGTCGGTGTATTGCATCACTTACCCGATCCGATTCGCGGCATTCAGTCACTAGCAACGAAACTTGCGCCTGGTGGAATTTTGCACATTTTTGTCTATGCAGAATTGGGACGCCAGGAAATTCAGTTAATGCAAAAAGCGATCGCGCTGCTGCAAGGCGATCGCAAGGGCGACTACCGGGATGGCGTTTCGGTTGGTCGTCAAATTTTCGCCACGCTGCCAGAAAACAATCGGCTCGTCCGGCGAGAGCGAGAGCGCTGGGCAATGGAGAATCAGCGCGATGAGTGCTTTGCCGATATGTACGTTCATCCGCAGGAGATTGATTACACCATCGACACGCTATTTGAGCTGATCGATGCATCAGGTTTAAAGTTTCTCGGCTTCTCCAACCCGCGCTTGTGGCAGCCAGAACGCTTGCTCGGTAAGAATCCCGAACTGATGGAGCGAGCCAAAGAACTCAGTGATCGTCAGCTCTATCGCCTGATCGAACTGCTTGACCCCGAATCGGTAACGCATTACGAATTCTTCCTTGCTCGTGGCGGACTGCCTCTCTTGGACTGGTCCTCTGATCAAGCGCTTTTGAACGCAATCCCTGAACGCAGCCCCTGTATGGATGGCTGGGAAAGTCGCTCCTTGTTTAACTACGATTATCAATTCGTCAAGTTGTCAGAAGAGGAGTTTCAGTTTATCCGGGCGTGCGATGCAAATCAGGATCAGCACCGGACGGTGCAAGAGCTTTTAAAGGAGGCTCCGCTTCCGTTAGAAGAAGTGCGTGATCTGCAAGCGCAACAACTGATTCTGTTGAGTCCACAAGCCTAGAATTGGTGATGATGAGCAGATGTAGCAGACGCCCTTGGCCGCGTTCTGCAAGGAGCGAATTTTTATGAACTGTTCATCTGCTACATCTGTTACAACTGATGCTAACGAAGTTAAGCATGAAATCGTTCTGACAAGATTGCTCGTCAGTTAGCCTGCCAATTTTGCCTTTACGAATGCCTGCACTTTCTTTCCGTCTGCTTTACCTTTTAGCTGCTGCATTGCAGAACCAATCACTTTGCCCATGTCTTTAGCAGACGAGGCTCCCATTTGGTCGATGATCTGGTCGATCACTTGAGCAACTTCGTCGTCTGAGAGCTGTTGTGGCAGAAATTCTTCTACGATCGCTAACTCTTGGGCTTCTTGCTGTGCTAAATCGTCTCGTTTCGCAGAGGTGTATTGCTCAATCGAGTCGCGCCGCTGTTTTGCGACTTGAGAGAGCACTTCCAGTTCTTGAGTCTCATTCAACTCCGTTTGACCAGAAGGACGGACGCTCACTTCTTTCTCTAACAAAACCTTCTTAATGCTGCGAAGCGTTTCTAGACGGGTTTTGTCTTGAGCCTTCATCGCCGCTTTGATGCCTTCTGTAATGGTGTCTTTTAGGCTCATAGGGTCACTCCTTAAAAACGGCTGGAATGTTATAGGATACCGCGCCAGAACATTAGCTGATCATCAGAACCATTGGCTGATCAAATGTTGCTAATCGACTGCACCCAACACCTTTAACGTTACTTTCTGTGCTTCTGTAATGCCATCGACGCCTGAGATGATCATTCCATCATAAGGTCGAGGCTTGTGCAGCACTTGCAGACACTCCCCAGTCTGCCGATCCCACAATCGGATTGTTTCGTCTTCGCTGCCGCTTGCCACAAGGCCGCCGTCAGAGCTGCACGCTACTGACCAAACGCGATCGCGGTGTCCGTCTAACACCTGCACCGCTCCCGTGCTCACATCCCAGAGTTTGACCGTGTGTTCGATGCCGCTACTGACAAAGGTACGTCCATCAACGCAAAACGCCACAGACGACAAGCGATCGCAATCTTGAAATGTCTTTAAACACTGTCCTGTTTTCACATCCCACAGTTTCAGGGTGTGATCCTCGCTGGCACTGACTAGGGCCTGTCCATCGGGACTGAAGTCAATAGAGGTCACTCTGCGATCGTGATCTTTTAGCGTCTGCAAACATTGTCCGGTGTCTGGATTCCACAGTTGAATCGTGCAATCTTCGTCTCCACTCGCTAATAGCGCTCCATCGGGGCTGTAGGCGATCGACCAAATTCGGCTTTGGGCTGTGATAATTCGACAGCATTCACCGCTCAACGTCCAGAGCCGAATGGTTTGATCAAAACTGCCGCTGGCCAAGATTTGCCCATCGGGACTAAACGCCACTGACAGCACCCAGTTGGTATGTCCACGCAACACTTTGGTCGGTTCGCCTTCTAATGTCCAGAGATGAACGGTGTGATCTAGACTGCTGCTGGCGATGCGCTGCCCATCGGGACTAAAGACAACTGACCAGACCCAGTTGGTGTGGGCTTGCACTGTGTTGAGACATTGACCAGAGACGGTATCCCACAGGTTCACCGTGTGATCGGTACTCGTGCTAGCAAGCAGGCTATGCTGTGGACTAAATGCCACCGACAAAACGAAATTGGTGTAGCCTTGCAAGGTTTTGCGGCAGTCTCCAGAACGGCTCCACACCCGAACTGACTGGTCGGCACTGCCACTTGCCATCCACACTCCACATGGACTAAACGCTACCGATCGCACGGGGGCACGATGCTGGTGCAGCGTCTTGACGCACCGCTCAGTTCGCCAATCCCACAATTTCACGGTTTCGTCATAACTGGCGCTGGCGAGCAGTTGCCCGTCGGGACTAAAGGCCACGTCCCGCACTTCGCCGATATGTCCTGACAAGGTTGTCACTGTTTCCGTGGCGAGGTTCCACAGTTTTACCGTTTCGTCTTCGCTCGCACTTGCCAAGATGTCACCAGATGGATGAAAGGCAACGCCCCGGACTGCGCTACTGTGCCCTTCTAACGTTTGGATGCATTCTCCGGTCGAGATGTCCCAACGTTTGATCGTGCGATCGTCGCTGCCGCTCACTAGAGTCTGACCATCAGGACTAAACGCGATCGCGCAGATCCAGTGTTGATGTCCGCTCAAAATCTGAACGCATTTTCCCGTGCGAGCATCCCAGAGGCGAATCGTGCGATCGGCGCTACTGCTGGCCACAACAGATTGAACCGGGGATTGAGCCGGACTAAACGCCACCGCAATCACCCATTCGAGATGCCCCTGCAAGGTGTGTAGGCAAGCTCCTGTTGCCACATCCCACAGTTTGACGAGCGTATCGGCACTGGCACTCGCCAAGGTTTTGCCATCAGCACTAAACGAAATGTCACACACCCAATGCCGATGTCCTTGCAGCGTGACCCGCTTTTGTCCGTCGGCAACGCTCCAGAGATGCACCTCTCCCGCCGTATCGCTAGCGGCCAGTAGGGTTCCATCGGGGCTGTAGGCGACCGACCAGACGTTGCCCAAGGTATCTGAGAATAGCGATTTGTTTAAGCTGGCGTTGGTGAAATTGACGTGATGCAGCGTTGCACCTTGAAGATACGCTTGCCAAACGGCTAACTCGGAAAAGTCGTATCTAGTCAGATCAACCTTGGCACAACACAAGAGATTGAGAACGTTTCCGGCTCCATAGCCAGGAGCGCAGCCAAATTCTTGCCGCAGCGATCGCAGCACTTGCCGCAGCTTGTCTTCAAAATCACCATGACAATGAGATGGAGCCGTGAGCCGATCCAGCAGAGGCTGCACAATCATCCGGCTCTGACTTTCTCGGATGTAGTCTTCTGCACTCGCTTTCATCAGCGCGTGAGTCATGAACAGATTGAATTCACCCGTCAGAATTTCCTCATAAATCCGGCTGATCAGTTGATCGATCACATACTCCATGACCACGGGCTGTTGCGTGAAATTGGCTCCGCGTTTTTCAACTAACGGCCTACGGGCTAAAGATGCGAGCGCTTCTAGTAATTGACGTTTTGGTACCGGAGGAACAATGTCGTCTGCCAGTTCCGCGATCGACACGCCATTCCGGTTGATCGCAATCCAGTACATCATCTGCTTCTCTAAATCAGAGAGCCGATCGAACTGTTCGTCTAGCAGCTGAGAAATATCGCCAAACACAGCGGTTTCTTGGTTCAAAAACTCAGCCACATTCCCATCAAACAATTCTTGAATCGTGGCAGCCGCGATCTTCAGCGCTAACGGATTCCCAGCATACAGATCGGTTAAATCTTCAAACGTTTGCTCAGTGGCTGTGAGAGATCTGGGCTTCAGTAATTGGTGAACGTCAGACGCGGCGAGTCCTGTCAGCCGGAAAGAACGAATGGTGTCTCCTTCAAGCGCGGCAACTTCTCGCGGCTTTTCTCGACTGGTAATCACTAAACAGCTTTGATGCACCGTTTCACTGATTCGTCGGAACAGCGCTCCGTAAGCTTCATACCCGATCGGGTACTGTCCGGTCTGCTCACCGCTCCCTAGAATAGATTCGGCGTTATCTAGAATCAGGAGGCAGCGCGACGATCGCAGGTAGTGCATTAACCGCCCAATCTTACCGTCCACGGTTTCGGGGAGTTCAGTTTCCTGCTGTCTTGAGAGAAATTGAATCACGTCAGCCAGAATGTTCTCGATCGGAGGGGCGTCTCGCAGCGATCGCCAGATCACCTGCTCAAACTGGTCTTGTAGCGCTGTTGCCAATTTTACAGAAAGCACCGTTTTACCCATGCCGCCCATGCCTAGGATGGTCACTAAGCGGCAGCCATCTTGGGCGATCCAGCGTTGCAATTCTGCAAGCTCATGGGAGCGCCCGCAAAAGCTGGAAACATCGATCACTTCACCCCAGTCATAGTGAGAGGCGGGATGGGGAGAATGGGGTGTAACGCCGTTAGGCGGAGGCGGCGAAACAACGGTTAGAAGGTCGTTATCTTCATCTCGGACTCGACCCGACCCCCACTGCCTGAGGACAACTCGAAAGTTACTCTTGGTCACTCGCTGCCCAACGTGTTCTGAGAGTGTCTGCCAAAGTTGAGATCCGACTAGCTTCACATAGTCCGGATCGTAGCCTTTGGTGATTGCCATTTGTTCGTAGGTTTGCCCTTCACACGCAAGACGAAAGACCGTTTCTTGTAGATCGGTCAATCGCTCTCGTTCCAAAATGCTGTCTAGCACCTTTAGTGCTTCATCGATATTCATAGTTGATTGCACCCTACACCCAGATTGACCTACACCCAGATTGACCTACATCCAGATTGATTACAAGGAGCGGTTTAGATTCCAGAGCATTCATCTGAACCAGCGGGTTCGCGGTTCTGGCAAAATTCTGCGCTGGTCGCTTCAAATGGTGTGGATGTCAACCTGCCTCAGGGAAATTACGGAGCTTTTTTCATTGTGGAACAAACCCTAAGGATTCACAACTAACGTTTTATAACGTTTGTGTTGCTGCAAGTCCTAACTTTTTCCCACAGACCTACTAGACCTGTTTGTTTTATTGTCTTGAATACAGACGGTCGAGGAAGGCAATAGATTATGGATTCAGGACTTCTCAGTCTACATCCTTCACTTTCCATTCCCCTCCCCCTGCATAATACGGTTTGCTCAACCGTAATAAGTCAATAACCGCCGTTCATTCGCCCCAAAACAATGATGAACCTGAACTTCTCACAAATCGCGAATCGGTTTTTATTATCTGTACTAGAAGGTTTAGTTGATGGCATTTTGATGATTAACGTTGATGGTGATCTGATGTACGCAAACTCGTGCGCCACAGAAATCTGTCAGAAGCTCAATGCTGAGGCTAATCATCTTCCTGCGGAGGTCTGGCGTTCTTGCAAAGCGCTAATTGAAAGCCGGGATCTCTATGGCGATCGCCCGTTGGTGATCGAATCAGAACTGACGACTCCAGAGGGTCAAACCTATCGAACTCGCGCTCAGTGGCTCACGCTCGACGAGTTCGAGCAACCCTGTCTACTAGTTCGACTCGAAGATCAGCAACAGTCTCTTCAAAGCCTTGTGTTTTCTGAGACAAGGCTGTTTGGCTTGACGCCTCGTGAGGCGGAGGTGTGGTTTCTGCGCCGTTGTAATTTGTCTCGCAAGGAAATTGCGGCGCGACTGTTCATTACAATCGACACGGTAAAGAAACACTTAGGCAACATTCAGACGAAGCGCCAGGCTAATCAGGAGGGATGGTGCTGAGAGAAAAGATAAATACTAGGTTGTGTTGATAATTATGTGAAGTTGGGCTGAATAAGCTAAAAGGCGATGTCAACCCCAATGTTACTAAGCGACGACCTGTGGGACAAACTGCTTGAACTTTTACGCTACCAACCCAACAT
>JAHHHP010000132.1 GCA_019359275.1 Myxacorys chilensis ATA2-1-KO14
TTCATCAGTTGACGACCCCGGTTCCTGATTCACTATGCCGTAGTCGTGAACACAGGTGCGGTGCAATTCGCGTGGCTTGCGGTTGTTTTCTTCTGTTCTCTCAACTTAACCCGCAACTTGGATTAATAGCGACACTAATTTGCGAGTGGGATAAACCAAGCCAAATAACGACATTAATTTGCGAAACTTGCAAATTTCAATTAAATATGTCTAAAACGGCACTGATGTACGAACTGCGACATTTAATGTGCGAACGTACACCAACGATGGGCAGTGAGGGACTCGAACCCGCGACATCCTGCTTGTAAGGCAGGCAATTGAATTTTGCTAAATGTGCTGTATATACTGCTGTTTGTGGCAGTATGGCTCTATGCCTAGTGCATACAAATGTTCTGAAATAGCTTAGAATGTTCTAAATTCATCAATATTTTGGCTATTTTTTGGCTATGTCTAAGTTTGATGCAGATAGCGAGATCGCGGCTCTAAATCAGCGTCTAAAGGCGGCATGTGTGTCAACCTCAGTGTTTCGTAATGGGAACAAGCTTGTGATTCGGGTCACGTTACCCAAGAAGCCAGGAGACGGGTTAGGACGAAAGCGCTATCCGTTGAGTTTGGGAATTTCCGCCAATCGAGATGGCATCAAACTTGTTGAGGCAAAATGCCATGAACTAGCGCGACAGGTACAAAATGGAACTTTTGACTGGCAGCATTGGGAGCGCGATCGAGCCGTCCCAATTGATGAGAAGCCGATTGCACAATTGATTACAGAATTTAAGGAACACTATCAGAGATCGCACCGCTGCTCAGACATCACATGGGCGAACACATGGCGCTATACCCTGGATAAGTTGCCGCCACACGAGCCATTGACTGAGGTGTTGATTTTGGCAGTCATCAAAAGCACCAAAGAGGACTCTAGGATTCGAGAATTGACCGTAACGCGGCTACAACACCTTGCAGATTATGCAGGGCTTGGAATTGATTTAAAATCCTATAAAGGAAAATATGGTAGCCAGTCTTTAGAGCCTCGAACCATTCCCACCGATCAGCAGATTCTAGAATGGCGCGATCGTATCCCGAACGAATCCTGGAAATGGGTCTATGGAATGCTTTCAACGTTTGGATTGCGCGATCATGAAATATTTTTCTGTCGTTTCGTGGAAAATGATCCGATGACGCTGGAAGTCCTAAAAGGTAAGACTGGGGATCACACAGGCAATTCGCCCGGAGTGGGTTGAGTTATGGGATCTAACCAATGTCAAATGTCCAAAAGTTTCCCCCAAAGATGACTTTCGCAAGTATGGGCAGGTTGTAAACCGGGCATTCTATCGGTACGGAATGCCCTGTCATCCGTATGATTTAAGGCACAGTTACGCGATCAGAGCGTCTGTCGTAGAACGATTACCGCTCAGCACTGCTGCTGCGTTTATGGGACATTCTGTGGAGGTTCACACCAAGAAGTATCACCGATGGTTAAGTTACCAAACCAATCGAGAAGTTTACGACCGCGTGGTACTCAAAAAACTGCCTGAATCTTTTTGAAATGGCGCTGTAACGCTTTTCTGCAAGCAGGAATGTTGTATTCCCAGGTTGGTCGATCGCCTTTGCTGACATTACGGATTTCGCCGCGATTTACGCTAAAAACGCCTTCCTTGAGCAGCTTCCGCAAATGTCGATCGCCGAGGACGCCTTCGGATTTGAGTGCAATTCCAGCCTCAGCCGACCTCATCCACCCTTCACTAATGCCAGGATGTCCTTCGATCCGCGCCCGGAGTGCGCAAAGTTCTGACATCATCGACTTTACAGTCAATAGCACTTCAGCGAGTAATTTTTCTGAATCGTTGTTCATTTGTTTGTTACCAGTGCTGTATTAGGCTTTAAGCCGCTTCTGCTGTTGGTGGTGGTGCTGTGTGGGATGCGCGCCATTGCTGACGCTCTAATCGTTCGGCCGCGAGTCGATCCCGAATCGACTCAATAATTAATTCAAAATTCTCTTGGAAGAAAGCAGAGCCAGAGCACTCCATCACTAGCCAGGCAATAAAGTGCACGGGTTTTGAATCGGTAAATCGCTGCTTGCCGTTGCGGTCTTTGCCGTTTGGATGCAATTCCTCGGTTTTGACGCGAATCTTGTTGCCTTGGGACTGATACCCGAGCGCACCTAAACAAGAACGGATTTGTTGCCAAAACTTTTCGATCGTGGCGATCATCGGGAACAGCTTACGCAAAGTGGGATTTGCGTCGAACTCAGCATAAAGCTGAATAATGATTGGAGATCGGGCGTTGAAATGAGTGGTGTCGGCTGATTCCGCCGCAACTTTGCCGCCCCTATATTTTGCCAGCCGGGAAAGATGCAGCGCACGAAACAGCGTAAGATTTTGCACTGTCTTGAACGCGCCTGAGCTGTAGTTGACGTGCCGTTCTCGTAGGTATCGAATCAAATCGCGATCGTTTTCTGGGTCTTGATCGATTGCTGTCACCCAGTTCTTGATCTTCTCAACCCTGTGAGAAGTCATGGTTCGGTATAGATCAATCGCGCCTTCTCGCTGCTCATTGGCCCAAATCAGCTTTAAATTAAGGTTTTGATCGAACGCGGTGTTTTCGAGCTGCTCGATTTGGGTCCTCAACTCCTGTTGCTTAATCCGCAAGTTGCGGATCATTAGTTCTGCCTCCTCCGATTGCTCCTCAGCGCGAATTCGTCTTTGTACGTCGATCGTTTCCTCGGTCAGCTCAAGTTCTAACTTCAGCCGATCGATCTCTCGGCATTGCTGTGAAAATCGGTTGGAGATCGCCTGTTCACCGCCCGCCAATTCGCGCTGCTTTGCTAAACATTGTGTCTCTTGATCGGCTGTTTGAAATGCGAACGCGCTCTTTTTGGCTAGCTTCGGATATTTCAGCCAAAATTGAGCCAGCTTGACATCCCAAACTTGAGCATTATTGGCAGGCTGCTTCTGATCCTCAATCAACTGCAGTCCCTTCTCCAGATCGGCCTTTAGCGTATTTTCTGCGTCTTGGCGTACGATTTGATCAATCTCTTTGCGCCACCGCACAACCGAGTCGCTCGAAACCTCGATCGTTTCAACCGACTCGAAGTACTCCATCAATAACGAGTGGATATATTCGGAGCCAAAAGCTTTCTCGATATCCTTGGTGAGCGCTTCCCAAACTCCCCATCCTTGTAAATGGCTCGGTGCATTGAAGCCGAACTCATCAAATGTTTGACTGACTTGGTCTGCCCACTGCTGAACGCGCTGACCGTTCAGAGACGGCGTAATACAGCCGGGATTGCTGGATTGTCGCGGAGCGGATACCCACCACTCACGACATTGGCGGCACCGCCCGAGCATCTGGAGCATTTCGGTCGGAGGTAGAACCCCACAGCAGATCAGCAAGCCGCAATCGAATCCTGACTGAATATCTAGTCCACTTTTAGCGGTTGGGCTGTAAATGACAATATCAATTTGGTTCTGCTCGATCGTTTGATCGGGTGACAGCATGAAGATGCTATTTTCTTCTACGGTCTCTGAACACGCCAACCATACGCGCGGCTTCCGTCCGTTCATGAAGGTACAGCCTTCGAGAAACTGTTGGATGGCTTTGGCGTACTTGATCGAGTCAACTGCGATGGCAATGCGACTAAAACCAGAGCTTACCCAGGATTGCAGTAAATCAAAATACGCTCCGTTGTGATTGAAGCTGATTTCGCCTTGTTTGGTGCGGGTTTCGATCCAGTTAATTTTGACGAGCGACTTCTGCAATTTCTGGCGGTAGAGCGCCATTGGACCAGTTCTCAACTTACGAATCAGTGCAATATCGGCATCGCTTAAGAAAGCATCCGCAACAATTAACTGCTTGCACTTGGCGATCGCATCAAAGAAATGCTCTTGCTCTGATTTGTTGACGATCGCTTTACGAATGCCTGAGAACTCATCGATGACCAGGACTTCGTGCTCCAGGCAATATCGCGCACGGCATACGGCTTGAAGCTGTCGGGACACGCTAGGTAGAGCCCTGGCTGATCGCACTCCAACATCCGACGGTGCAAGCTCACATCATCTTGATAGTGCATCGCGTCAAAGCCTTTGCGCTTTGCTCGCTCTGCAAACTGGCGATTCAGCCCGTTAGCGGGTGTGCTTGCGACGATCGCCCGCTTCTCCTTGATAGAAATCGTAGAGGCTAACATCGATTCGGTTTTGCCCGCGCCAAGCCAACCTTGAATCAAAATCGTGGCAGCAGGGTTTAGATCGAGCGTTGGGAAGAATCCCTCATATTCGACTTGGGTAGTAACGCCTGCAACGATTGGAGAGAGTTGGAAATCGTGCTTGAGTCCGCCTTCCCAGTATTGGTTAAATTGCATTCGACGTTTCTGAATCCGCCGGTCACGCTCTGACGATTCACGCTGCTGATTCTGCGTTTCGGATTGAATCGTGTGATTTGGTACCAACGCTTCAAGTTCTGCAATCGTCAGCAGTCGAGCTGAGTTAAATAATGTGGCGTCAATTTCATCAACGTCACAATCATCTTTTGTAAACTGGTCCCACCATAGGAATTTGGCTTCTCTTCCCAAGCCTTGCAGCGTTTCAGCCGTCCGCCTGTGGCGTCTCATTACATGTGGATTGATTAAATCACCCGCGTCCACAGCAACGCGAACGGGTAGGTTCGGGAATATCTTGAGGACGGCTTCTAGCTGAACCAACGACGATACATGATTGCCACCAGCCGCACCAACCGCAATCACTCCAAACCGCCGTGCCGCCAACATGGGCTTGATGCCTGTTCCCTCAACTAAGGCAAGCGCGCTCGGATTCTCGGTACCATACACCGCGATCGGCATTTCATTAGTACCAGGAAACTGTTTACCGCGCTTTAGGTTATGCCAGCGATACCGCCCACCGTCGCTTCCCTCAGTTAATCGCCACTGAGCACCGACGAATTTACCGTCTAGCCCCTTGAAAACGACGGCATAACCGACGTCAGCTGAGATGACGGGAAGTTCGTTAATTTCCGCGTCGATCAGTCCTCTCCGGCGTAAATCAGCGCGATCTCGTTCATGAAGCGAGGCTTGAGTCAGCCAATCACGATAAAGGCGGTCTCGCTCATCAAGCGACATCAGGTTGGCACATTCAATCTGCTTGATTCGCTCAGTTAACTCGATGCCCTGTTTCCAGACAGGGCGATCAAACTTTGCATCGTCGTCAGGTCCCAAATCGCCCATTGCTTGTCTTTGCTAGGTTTGATGTAGCGATAGCCGAAAGGGGTGTCTGAAGGCTGCGTGAGCGTCATGCAGAGCACGAGCGGGGTATTGGCCTGGGTGCGACACTTGCCGCTAATACCGCCGCAGATAGGACACGGGTTTGATTGGCGCGTGGGGATTAGCTTAGAGAGTGCAGAGTTGATCATGCTGCACCCCCTTCGATCGCGATATAGAGCGACCCATGATTGTGCCTGTTGCCGATTCGTTCGATCGCTCTGCATACCCCATCTCTCGTCACCGGGGTACCGACACACCACGAGGCACACTTGATGCGGCAGCGATCACCTGCGAGGGCCAAACTTTCAGGAACCCGCGCCACCGTCAAATCCGACTTTGGAGCTACCAGCACTCCTGGTTGAGAACTGTTCTCATCTCTGTTATAATTTGGGTGTGTCGACGGATTGACACTTTCGTCTTTACGCTTTAATTTCTTCATAGCTAGAAGCCCGTTCACAACGGGTGAAAGTGAATAGAAATAGCGCCAGCCTCAGAAACTTCGCTATTTCGGAGTAACAATCGAGATCCCCTGATTGCAGGCTCTAACCTGCGTTCGGGGGATTTTGCTGTGGCGGCTCCGGACAGAGCCGATCAAGCCATTCGACGCTTGCCTGAGTCGCGAGGGTGACCTCCTGCACGCCTATACAGGTGACGAGCGAGGCCAAGCGGTGGGAGCCAGAACTCAGTCCATGCTTTTGTACAGGTTCGCCCTGTTGGGCGCGTTGCTGCCTCATCGGTCATTTCCCTCCTGATTTTTGTCACGGTCGTTGAGCGAGGCGAGATTAGCCTCGCCCCAGGATTGGGGGCTCCACCTGCGGCTCGAGCGAGCTCTCAAGCGACCGCACCCAACTCATCACCAAAGCACTGGCGCTCGTACCGCGATCAGCCGCAATTCGTTTCAGGAGGTCTCGCTCGTGCCGCCTCCCGTAGAGATTGATTTGGACTCTCGCCGGTAGGCTAATTTCGCTTTCCATGGCCCTCACTATATATAGCGTTTTGCTCTATTAAGCATTCTGCCACAGCTCTTTCAGAATGGCTAAAATTGCTTGCATTCTATTGGGCTTTTAGATCAATTTCTTGGTTTAGGATTTTCTCCTTTACGAGATATCATCCAAGCCCGACGATCGCGTTGCTCTGATCTTTCACGCGATCGTTTTTATAAGTTCTTCTCAGACCTTTTAGACTTCAAACTATCAACCTAATATTGAACTTGCTAACTTTGATAATGCCGTATCTTACTATCAGAATTCTCCAGATATAGTGGTGCAAGCAAAGTGGTCGAATTTCACCCCTCTCCTCCTTCGTTAATTTACCCAAAGCCTCTCCTGGCTTAGTGTTGCGCGATCCATAGCGCAAAATAGAGTAAAAAAAAGGTGAAATTTCCTGAAATAAAGTGAAAGTTTCTGGTCAAAATGAGGCGTTTCACACTCCTGTCGTAATGAGCCCATGAACGGAATGAATCAAGTCGTCTGGCCAGCACTGGGTCAGAAAAATGGACTGCTCTCGCCATCGGTTGTGGGACGATCTGCGACAGCGGCTGGACAAGGTAGAGGTGGTGTCGCGCCCTCAGCATCGGCATCGGCAGCGTTTTTGCGCTCTTCAAGCGACGCCCTAGGAGCATGGACGAGCGATGCAGACTCGGAGTTACCGCCCGTCTTGCAACGTCTTGCACGCGGTGAGCAACTTGGGGCTGGAAGTCCAGTCAGCCTAAGGACGCAACGAGGCGGTCAACGACCACTTCTGCTTCAGGTGCATGAAGCGCCGACATATTACTCCAACAGCCTGGTTTTGATGCACTCCCTAGCTGAAAAATTGCCAGAAGGAGGGCAAACCGCAGGACAGCAGCGCTACACCTGACGTGACAAGCCCTCACTCAACTCGTGCCGTTCATTCAGGTTCGGATGACCAAAGCTGAGTCGGCGCGCTCTATTGTCTCTCTCCGTCACGGTTAGATGGCGTCATTCCTCTCCCTGCCCTCGTGGAGCAGGGAGAGGAATCAACCCAGTTCAAAATATTGCCCTCGACTTTCAAAATATTGCCCTCGACACAACCCGTCGCATTCTGTCACACCACCAATCCTCATGAGGATGGGGATACGGTGTTTGGGTGCTGTTGAAAATTTTTATTTTCATCTTTCATCCTGTCCTTCGGGCCTGTCCATCTGTCGCAAAAATTTTTGACGACCCGACCCGGAGAGTGGCAATTCGCTAGACCTCCAGTCCGGATCTCTCCTTTTGGCGCTGAAGTCTCCAGGGTATTGGGTGCTGAGCCCCCATTCCGGTCGCTCCTACCTGAGGGGCCATGGGTCGTACCGTGCTCGCTGGCAAAGATGCTCGTGAACTGCCGGGCTCAGGCAGTTCGTACGTCTTATGAATCGAGCAGCCCCTCCAAACTCATAACATTGATGGCGCACTGATCGCACAGTTCTGCATAGTTATCATCCATGCCTCGACACCAAGGCACTTCCTGAGAGCAGGAGGTGCAGCGAAACGTTCGCGGAAAGTCTTCGAGATTTGGATCAAAGCATTCGCCGCAGTGACAGTGCTGCTTCTCGTGGTCTGCTCGGCTCAGCTTGAGGGGTGCAACTCGGTTGGGCACGTCTTGGGGGTCTGAGTGATGCATGATTGAACTGAAAATTTGCAGGAATAAACTAGCGATCGTATCTGGTGATAGTGCGATTAGCTCTGCTAAGCTCCACAGGATTGGCGTTGCCAAGCTCCAAAGGAGCGCGGTTTTGTTTGAAGCAAAAAATGGGCCTAGGGGAGGTGCGTTTACGCTACGGTCTAGCCTTCACGCTGGGCTTAGGTCTGCCACAACCCCGGTTTCCCGCCTCCTATTGAGTTGCGAACAGACGTTTTCGGCTGCTCGCGTGCGATCGCTAACTGGTGTCGAAATACATCATTCGTGTCCTCCAGGGTCACGGATCGTGGAATCGCGGAACTCCGACCTGAAACGGCGATTTTCTTTACCCAGACTTTATGAGTGAAATCGAGATCGATCGGCGGGGCAAGTTGAAATCAGATTTCCGGGTTAAACCATGAAAAGATTGTTTGCCGTCTCCGCGCTCCTCTCGGTTCTGTTAGCTCCGGCTGCTACATTTGCCCGGCCTTTGACTCGGGTTGATCAGGCGTTTGTGACGGCCTATCAGCAGCAAGCACGGCAGGTTCAATCGGGGCGGATTAGAGCCATAGTTCAGGTGCAGGCAACGAATCCAGAAGACCTCATTAGCACAGCAAAAAGCGTCTGTGTGGGGCTCAGAAGTGGGTTGACCATGGATGAAATTATCGAGGCCCAAGTTGAGGCAGTCGTCGATCAGGATGGGGAGGTTTACGAAGCAACGGTGCAAGTTCTAGGCATTACGAATGGACTGGCCGTTCCTCACTACTGCCCGGAGCAAGCAGAATAATGGCTGCCTTGACCGCGATCTGGAGGAGCTTGGCAAAGCCAATCGTTGCCTCGCTAACTGCTGTCGAAGGACATCATTTTGCTGGGGTCTTTGCATTGGAGATGTGTCGTTGATGAACGAAACCTACTTTGATCCCGCCCGCTGGGAGAATTGGGCGATCGTAGTCATGATTCTGATGCTGTTTGCCTATGCGCTCGTTCTGGCGTCGAAAGAGTCATAAATTACTTCGTCGCACCTCTAAAGTCAGAGTGCGAGACTCCAGCAGTGACCTTATGGTCGTTACGAGTAGATCCACAAACGATTAAGGTTGCGGTAGACACTGGGGGCGAAGCTTGGCTCCGTTGCGCTGGTGGATCGAGTGCACCTGCTGGCGGTGAATGGAGGAGACCTGCATGAGCCATCCCTATTTCGATCCCTCGCGTTGGGAGAACTGGCCGATCGTGGCAATACTCGTGGTTCTTGCCCTGGCAATGATTGTTGAGGCGTCGAAAGAGACATAAATAATTCCTGAATAGGGCAAAGTTGCTTCTCGTCACCGAGGGGCAGTTTTTTGTTTTTATGAAATTTGATTCTGTAGGGACAGTTCGCTTTGTATGGCCGGCGCGACGAGCGCGCGTTTAGGTAGATAGCCATAGATAATTTCAAACGTTAGATATCGCTTCTCTGTGTATGAGGGGCGATTTTTGTGTTTAAGCGAAAGAATTTAGCTCAACGTGGGGTCTGTTGAGCGGGAACTTAACCGAGACGTTAGTTAACTGGATATTGCTTGACGAAACTCTGAAGTCGCCGCCAGCCTTGAGGTTTGAGCCATCAGCACGCACCGCGTCAGCAACTCGATATCGAGGTCTGCTAGTTCAGGAATTTCGCTCCGGTCGATTCGCTCATAGCCTGATGGACGCAAGCGATAGAGGCTAAACAAACCATCTTCCCAGAACCACACTTCGGGGACTTCTAAGGCTTGGTAGCGACCCAGCTTGCCCGTGTTGCCACTGGTAAAGGTGACTTCAATCGAGAGATCTGGAGTCGGTTTCGAGCTGCCAAAGCAGTAGGATTCGTCCGCTTCGGCAGAGGTGACGCCTTCACGCTCTTGGGTCATTGACCCTGTGGATTCAAACTCAATCTGCTTCTCTGAACAGAAGAATTCAATCAAGAAGCCAATCATGCCTTTGAATACTTCGTGATCGCGTCCGGGCATAAGAATCTCGATCGTGTGGTCGTAGTAGAACAGCCTGACGCCACGGGCATCTTCAAAGCCCGTTTGAATGAGCTTGAATTGCTCCCACGATCGCCCAGAGAGAACGATGCGCTGGTCAGGGGTGTGGCGGATAAGGGTGGTTTGAGTCATCGAAACCTCCTAACTTGCAAGCCGTAAGGCGGGATCTATTCGAGAATCAACGCGGCTGGTGGATCAGCTTACGTTAGCTTGCGATCGCGACAGGCGCTTCACTTGCAGGCTCCTCGTCGGGCTGATAGCGCAATAGCTCTCCTGGTTCACATTGAAGTGCTTTGCAGTAAGCGTTTAGCGTCTCTTTTTCTAGGCGATCAGGCATTTCTCGCAGATTTTTGTGCCTAGAGACGGTCACTTTATTAAATCCCGTCATTTCTGCAAGTTGCTTATAGTCGATCTCTCGATCAGCCATAACTGCCGCCAATCGCCATCTAATGGTCATTTGTGATGCGTTCAAAATAGACACCACAATTATCCTCCGTAACTTTTGCGATTAACAGGTTAATCGTATCACGGAAAATTTTAATCGTAGCAGTTGAAATCGCCCGATTTAGCGATTACATTATCAATCGTAGCGGTTAACAAGTTAACTTCTACGCGGCAAAATGTAAGCCAAAAAAATCAAAACCCGCCTTGCTCTGGGCCTGGACAACTTCAAGCAATGGCGGGAATTAACCACAAATTAGGTTTGAAACCATTATAGAACAAACGACTCGACCCGTTGAACCCCGTCTACCCAACTCCCGCCAAAACTGGATTTATCCAGAAGCAGGGGACACCTCGATCGTCATCATCTTTGAGCGATCAGGCCCTCGAACCTACGACCTTCGCATTGAGCGTCGGCAGGGCAAAAAATCCTTCCTAGGACAAATCGAATTCAGCGTTGCTCGTGGTGGCTGGATCATCAACTACATCGATCGCACCCTTCATCACGACCATCAGACGTATCTGAACTACGAAGAGGCAGCACTCTGGCTCTACGAGCAAAATTTAGAGTCCAAGCGTCAAACCCTGAAACTCGCTCTATCGGCCTAACGAGGACGCCTGGACATGCAAAATTCATTCCGGGCGGAACTCCCCGCCCTCGATTATCACGCCGTTCACTCATCTCCCTTACTCGTTCGCGCTCTTGCTGAACTGGAGTACTGGGAAGACGCCAGAAA
This sequence comes from Myxacorys chilensis ATA2-1-KO14, assembly GCA_019359275.1. Classification (GTDB taxonomy): domain Bacteria; phylum Cyanobacteriota; class Cyanobacteriia; order Leptolyngbyales; family Leptolyngbyaceae; genus Myxacorys; species Myxacorys chilensis. Next base: position 11,046 of record JAHHHP010000132.1, read on the forward strand.
ACGCTTCCGAGTTGGCGAAATCGTTCTGGCTCACGACGGCTACCAGTGGATCGTTAGAGCGTCCGCCGACTTAGTGAACAAAATTATTCCGTTTTGATTTCTAAAAATTCAAACGGGTAGCTGCCCTCGGCTCAACCCTGACAGCTACCCACTCACCCTACAAGAGAATTAACTCATGCTACGTCATCGCTTTCGTTACTGCTGCTTTCACCGCTTTCGTTCCCGCTGCCCACGCCGAGCCCTCTCAGCAATGCTTAGACGATACGGCACAGACGCGTCAAACCAACCTGAAGAACGGAATGCCTCGCTCTGAAGCCGATCGTATTTGGTCGAAAGCTGTGAGCGACTGCTAATTTTTCCGCGCCAGTTCGTGTGTTCCCTGTCAACAAACCTTGCTGGAGACAACCTATGGAAGAAATCTCTCGCCTCCTCATTCTCAAGATTGAGCAGGTTCGCGATTCTGAGGGTAATCCTTGCACGCAAGCGGAAGCTGAAGAAATTGCTGCCGAAATGGTCAGACTCCTGGTTCTGAATCACCCACTTCTAGCCGAAAACGCCCAAGACCTGCTCGATCAGAAACGATTTGCCGAGATTGCAGCGTGATTTATCTACGCGAAATTTTGTTTCATCAGGAGGCAACTTGAACGTCAAACCCTCACCTGAGTGGCAAGATTGGAGAGCGATCGCAGACTCTCTTGACCGAATGACCATGCAGCTTGATGACTTTCTCCGTCTTTATCCAGACATTACCCGCGAACAACTGGCAAAAATTGCTGGATGCCGAATTGCCACTGTGAACAACTGGTTCGCTGAAGGGTCCACCCACCGAGCCCCTACTGATGCCCACAAAATGAGACTTGCGATCGCGCATTGGCTCAAAAACGAACCCACCATGTTTAGTGATATTCGCGAGGTGATGAAGGATCTCTGAACCAATTCTTATAAACCTTATAAGAAATAGTCTCTTGAAGCCGTCCAAAGTGTAGGGCGGTTTTTTATTGTTAAATCATTCGCATGTTCAGGCACGACCTAGAACGCTATTGCACGGGTGTCGCATGACCAACACAAACTCCTCAAACGGCAGAACTCCTCAATTCCGCGTTGGCGTCGAAGGTAGTACCCCTACCCTACTTCAAGGGTTATCTACTCAGTTCGGCTTTGACCTTACCAAGCTAGGTAGAGCCAACCCCCAAGACGCGCATGAGCTTCGCAACTACGCGAACGAGATGAAAATTCAAGTCGATATAGCGAAATCTCTTTTCGAGAGCATCAAAGTCATTACCAAATGCACGGTAGAGATTGAGAAGCTGCGCAAGGAAGCGATCGAAGCCTCCCTCAAACGTAAAGAAGAAATCGAAAAGATGGTTTCTCAACTGGAAATCACGGTTGAGAGACATCACCAAACCTTGAGCAAGCTTGCCCAAGATACTCAGCATGGAATCCAACTCGCTAGACGTAAAGGCAAGCTGGATCTCACGTCAGGCAAGAACAAATTCAAATTAGAACTCGCAGCAATGCGGAAGAAAGCCGTTGCTCAAATGCGAGTCGATCGCACGGTGAGCCGCCAAAAGGTCAACGACGATATCAACCGGATTAAGGAGCAACCAGAAGAGGCGAAGTTGCGATCAGAGGAGCGGCGCGAGTTCACCGACTACATCAACGGCAGGACCGTTCAGCCCCGTAGGGGTAACGCTGTAACAGCGCTATTTAACTGAGGACTGAAGCCATGTTCGACAATGACGAAGGCTTTATCTATGACCCGCGCCGCCTGAAACAGGGTAACTCTTTTCTCGTTCCCGGTGGCGATTGGGAAGTTGAGGAAGCACCCAAACCGCTCACCTTTCACGATATCGTTCGCGGCATCTCTCGGGTTGGTCTGCTGTTCTCGATCGGCTTGGGTGCAACCCTTTTCGCGCGGCTCATCCCCGGTGTCATGCCCGGATACCTGCTCATCGTGGGATTGGCGATCGTGG
>JAHHHP010000133.1 GCA_019359275.1 Myxacorys chilensis ATA2-1-KO14
ATGTTGGGTTGGTAGCGTAAAAGTTCAAGCAGTTTGTCCCACAGGTCGTCGCTTAGTAACATTGGGGTTGACATCGCCTTTTAGCTTATTCAGCCCAACTTCACATAATTATCAACACAACCTAGAGTGAGATGAAGACGCGTAAATCTTAATAGTAGAAAATTTAATGGGAACTTAAGTAAGGAGCAAAAACTCAAGGATACAGAACGTTACATAGATTAAGTCTGTTCAAATTCATCAATGTTGAAGTGTTTGAAGCTCCGCCAAAAATCTGAAGAAGATTCGAGAAAACTTGGGTAAACTGGTCGTATTAAAGCGTGTTTCCTTTAATTACATCGAACGCTCTCAATTACAGTGGATCAGGAATGTACGGCTGAATCGTGAACCTGCTGCAGTCGATCAAATAATTACTTATACAAATTTCCTCCCCTTCCATGCCCGATGAATGTTTACAGCTTTGACCACTATTCTGTTCCTTGTCCGATTTGCCATCGCACGAGCGGTGTCCAGTCAGTCAAGCTGATGCGAGGATTATTGACCTGTCCTCATTGTCGATCGCGCTTTGTTGTAAGTGTCAGTGGACATTATGTTCGAGATCCGTTTGCTAAGAAACGGTTGGTAAACGAGAAAAAGCTGCGTCGCCAAAGCCGTCCCTTGGCAAGAATTTTGAGAGATTCTGGCGTTTCTAGGCATTCTCGGTTTATTGGAATTTTGACAAGTTTGCTGATAATGGGGTTTACAATGTCGGTTCTGAGTGGGGCAGGTGGACGCAATCTTTCGCTTCAGAGCTTAATTGACCACATTGTCAAAGTCAGTGAAGTTTCAGAATAAGCTTTGCGTTTCTCACATTCTGAAAAAATCGAGCACTTCTAGATCCTCCTGAAGCTCTTTAAATCAAGTAATTAAGAAAAATTAAGAGCTGAAGAAGTATTTGCTCAGAGATTTGTAACGAAAGTTAAACAAATATCTCAGCTTTTTTATCAAATTGTGTCAGTTATTCGCCGAAATGCTGATCTGGTATGCGTTTTCTGGTAAAAACACAGTTGTACCTAACTTCATTTCAAGAATCGTGGAGTAGGAAAAAGAGCTTAACAAAACTTTATTAGGCTCCTTACTAGACCGCGATGCTTGCGATCGTACCTCCTCTGGAAGTGGCTTTCTAAGCTCGGAGGAGGGCATCTTGGCAAGTCCTCGGTGCCTAAAGATGCTCAATTTTTAAGAAGAGAACACGCCTCAAAGGAGTCTGACCCGCATGTTCACCCACGTCAAGCCCACCATAAGACACATTGCACCTGACGATCTAGGGGCACGATCCTTACTCAAGGTGGTCTATGTCGTGCTAGAGCCGCAGTATCAAAGCGCTTTGTCCGCCGCCGTTCGATCGATTAACGAAAAGCATCCTCACATTGCGGTTGAAATTAGCGGATATTTGATCGAAGAACTTCGAGATGCTAAGAACTACGAAGACTTCCAGCGCGATGTGGCTGAAGCAAACATTTTTATCGCCTCACTGATCTTTTTAGAAGATTTAGCAGAGAAATTAGTCGCAGCGGTCGAGCCTCATCGCGACAACCTAGATGTTGCAGTAGTGTTTCCGTCGATGCCGCAGGTGATGCGCCTCAACAAGATGGGCAGCTTTTCGATGGCTCAATTAGGTCAGTCGAAGAGCGCGATCGCGCAATTTATGAAGAAGCGCAAAGAGCAATCAGGGTCGAGTTTTCAAGACGCGATGCTGAAGCTGCTCAACACGCTGCCCAAGGTGCTGAAGTATCTGCCCATGGACAAAGCGCAGGACGCTCGCAACTTCATGCTGAGCTTCCAATATTGGCTCGGCGGCAACTCAGAGAACCTGGAGAACTTTCTGCTAATGCTGGCAGATAAGTATGTCTACAAAGGTCAAGTGGATGCGGCAGCAACGTATCAAGATCCGGTCACATATCCGGATTTGGGCATTTGGCATCCGCTTGCGCCCTGCATGTTTGAAGATCTGAAGGAATATCTCAACTGGTTTAATTCCAGAAAAGATATTTCGGCAGACTTAAAAGATCCGTTAGCGCCAACGGTAGGACTCGTCTTGCAACGAACGCACTTAGTGACTGGGGATGATGCCCATTATGTCGCGATGGTGCAAGAAATCGAAGCGATGGGAGCGCGAGTCATTCCTGTATTTGCCGGCGGCTTGGATTTCTCGAAACCTGTCAATGCGTTTTTCTATGACCCAATCTCCACTGAAACCGCGATCGTAGATGTCGTCGTTTCTCTGACTGGATTTGCCTTAGTCGGAGGTCCGGCACGTCAAGACCACCCGAAAGCGATTGAATCGCTCAAGCGGCTCAACCGCCCCTACATGGTGGCGTTGCCGTTGGTGTTCCAAACGACCGAGGAATGGCAAGACAGCGAACTGGGCTTGCACCCAATTCAAGTGGCGCTACAGATTGCGTTGCCAGAGTTGGACGGGGCGATTGAGCCGATCATTGTGTCTGGACGGGACGGAGCAACAGGCAGAGCGGTTGCGCTGCAAGATCGAATCGAAGCGATCGCGCAACGCGCTCTGAAATGGGCCAATCTTCGGCACAAGCCTAAACTTCATAAGCGAGTCGCCATTACCGTTTTCAGCTTTCCACCTGATAAAGGCAACGTTGGAACGGCGGCTTATCTCGATGTGTTCGGTTCCATCTACAAAGTGATGGAAGGACTCAAGCAAAACGGCTATGACGTAGAGGATTTGCCAGAAACAGCAGAAGCGCTGATGCTAGAAGTTCTTCACGATGCCCGCGCTCAGTACAACAGTCCTGAACTCAACATTGCTTATCGAATGTCGGTTCCAGAGTACGAAGAGCTGACGCCTTATCACGAAAAGCTGGTTCCATCTTGGGGTGCAGCTCCGGGACATCTCAACACCGACGGTCAAAATCTTTTAGTCTACGGAAAAGCATTCGGTAACGTGTTTATTGGCGTGCAGCCAACCTTTGGCTACGAAGGCGATCCGATGCGCTTGTTGTTCTCGCGATCGGCTAGTCCTCACCACGGGTTTGCCGCTTACTATACCTATCTAGAAAAGATCTGGAAAGCGGATGCTGTTCTGCACTTCGGCACGCATGGATCGCTGGAGTTCATGCCAGGTAAGCAGATTGGCATGTCGGATGAGTGCTTCCCCGATAGCTTGATCGGCACAATCCCCAACCTGTATTACTACGCGGCGAACAATCCGTCTGAAGCCACGATCGCAAAGCGCCGCTCTTACGCGGAAACCATTAGTTACTTGACTCCTCCGGCGGAAAACGCTGGACTTTACAAAGGATTGAAGGAACTCAGTGAACTGGTTGGCTCCTATCAAACGCTAAAAGATTCGGGTCGCGGCGTGCAGATCGTAGACACGATTATGGACAAAGCGCGAATTTGTAATCTGGACAAAGACGTTGAGTTTCCAGAAGACTCGAAAGATTTGACGTCGGAAGAACGCGACACGATCGTGGGTAAGGTCTACATCAAACTGATGGAGATCGAATCGCGGCTATTGCCATGCGGGTTGCATGTGATTGGCAAACCACCGACCGCAGAAGAAGCGATCGCAACCCTCGTCAACATCGCCAGTCTCGATCGCCCGGAAGAAAACATCGTCAGTTTGCCCCGCATCATTGCCAATAGCATTGGTCGTGACATTGACGAAATTTTTCAGAATAGCGATCTTGGCGTTCTCGCGGACGTTCAACTGCTCAATGATGTGACTCAAGCCACTCGTGCTGCCGTCGCAGCGATGGTGCAGTCCCAAGTGGATGAAGAAGGTCGCGTGTCGAAAATGTCGATGCTGACCAGCTTGTTCAATTTTGGTGGTAAGAAAGCGCCTTGGGTTGAATCCCTGCACCAGTCCGGCTTTAAGGCAGTGGATGAAGAACCCCTCAAACCGTTGATCGAATTTCTGCAATTCTGTCTCAAGCAAGTCGTTGCCGATAACGAACTCGGCGCATTGCTGATGGCGTTAGATGGGCAGTACACGATACCAGGCCCCGGCGGCGATCCGATTCGCAACCCGGATGTGTTGCCGACTGGAAAGAACATTCATGCGCTTGATCCGCAGTCTATCCCAACGGCGGCGGCAGTCAAGTCTGCCAAAATTGTGGTCGATCGCTTGATTGCGCGTCAGTGTGCAGAAAACGGCGGCGCGTACCCGGAAACGATCGCGTGCGTTCTTTGGGGAACTGACAACATTAAAACGTACGGCGAATCTCTCGCCCAAATTCTGTGGATGGTTGGTGTCAAACCCCTACCCGATTCGTTGGGACGCATCAACAAACTCGAACTCATTGGTCTCGAAGAGTTAGGGCGTCCACGCATTGATGTGGTGGTCAACTGCTCTGGTGTGTTTCGTGACTTGTTTATCAACCAAATGGCCCTGCTCGATCGCGCTGTAAAAATGGCGGCGGAAGCGGATGAGCCTTTAGAGATGAACTTCGTTCGCAAACACGCGATGAAGCAAGCCGATGAACTGGGAATCAATTTGCGCCAAGCAGCAACCCGCGTTTTTTCCAACGCATCTGGGTCTTACTCATCGAACGTTAATTTGGCTGTAGAGAACGGCACATGGGAAAACGAAGAGGAACTGCAAAACATGTATCTCTCGCGCAAGGGGTTCGCGTTCTCGTCTGATAATCCGGGCATGATGGAGCAAAACGAGACACTCTTCCGCGAAAGCTTGAAGACCGCAGATGTCACTTTCCAAAATTTGGATTCATCTGAAATCTCGCTCACCGATGTCTCTCACTACTACGACTCTGACCCGACTAAGATCGTGGCGAGTTTGCGAGATGACGGTAAGACACCAACTTCGTTTATGGCAGACACGACAACAGCAAATGCTCAAATTCGCACGTTGTCTGAAACGGTGCGACTCGACGCGCGAACCAAGCTTTTGAACCCCAAGTGGTATGAGGGCATGTTGTCTCACGGATACGAAGGCGTTCGGGAACTGTCGAAGCGATTGGTCAACACAATGGGCTGGTCGGCAACGGCAGGCGCAGTAGATAACTGGATCTATGAAGATGCAAATGAAACCTTCGTCAAAGATGAAGAGATGCAAAAGCGTCTGTTAGATCTCAATCCAAACTCGTTTCGTAAGATGGTGACGACTTTGCTAGAAGCGAATGGGCGTGGCTATTGGGAGACGAGCGAAGAGAATCTTGATAAACTCCGCGAGTTATATCAAGAAGTGGAAGATCGAATTGAGGGTGTTGAGTAAGTTTAGATTGCAATAGACCCAGAAACGTAGGGGGCATGATTACTAAATCATGCCCCCTACGTTTATTGAATTTACTAAGATAATTCCTCTTGGGTGTAGTGCGATCGCACCAAGAAAATAGATAAACTGAAACACTCTTAAGGCGCTGTTTCTAAATTCAGTACAATATTGAGCGTTTTCAGCAATTCTTGGGCGGTGTAGGGTTTAGACAAAAATGCGCTCACTCCTGCTTCCATCGCTGCCTTTACTTTGTCACTCGAAGCCAGCCCGCTCACGGCAATAATTTTCACCGACGGGTTCATCCGTTTCAAAATGCTGATCGCGGCGGGACCTGCCATATTGGGCATCATCATGTCCATCAATACAACGCCAACGTTATCTTTATGTTCTGCGTACATCGCGATCGCGTCGATTCCATCATTAGCCACTAATACGTTGTAGTTATACGTCTCTAACGATGTTTTCGTAATTTCACGAATTGTCGCTTCATCATCTACAACCAGAACCAACTCTCCAGCGCCTAGTGGTAATTCGGAGGTTTCTACTTGTTTTAGTTCTGAGCCTTGAATGGCTGGCAAATACACCTTAAACTCCGTTCCTTGACCCACTTCACTGTAGGCATTCACAAATCCTCCATGATTTTTGATAATGCCAATCACTGTTGAAAGCCCTAGCCCTGTTCCTTTACCCACTTCCTTGGTCGTGAAGAACGGCTCGAAGATTCTCTGCAAGGTTTCAGGAGCCATTCCGATTCCTGTATCTGCAACAGAAATAACAATATAAGCCCCCGCTTGGGCATCAAGATTCATCTGAGCATAGGTTTCATCTAGAACGAGGTTTTTGGCAGAAATACTCAGCGTGCCGCCATCGGGCATAGCGTCCCGAGCATTGACGCAAAGATTCATCAGCACTTGATGCAATTGAGTTGCATCCGCTGAGGTAATCCAAAGATTAGGTTCGACGTTGGTCTGGAGATCGATCGATTTTGGAAAGGTTCCCTCAATAATTTGCTTAATCTCTTGAAGCAGATGTTGAACTTGAAGTTTGATCCGCTTGCCTTCGGCTCCGCGTGCAAACGACAAGACTTGATTGATCAAGGCCGCTCCTCGTCTAGCGTTTGTTTCCTGCATCTTCAGAAACCGTTGCGTAGACTCATCCACGTCGCCCAGTTTTAGCTGTAGCAGTTGAGCGATCGCGAGAATTGGCGTCAAGATATTGTTTAAGTCATGGGCAATGCCGCCCGCCAGAGTACCCAAGCTTTCAAGGCGCTGGGCGTGAAGAAATTGCCGTTCAAGTTGTTTCTTCTGGGTAATGTCTGTATTCACGACCAGAATCGATTTGAGTTGTCCCGCTTCCATCACGGCTGTCCAACGGCTTTCAACCAAAATCTCTTTGCCATCTTTCGTGAATTGAGGCAACTCTCCCTGCCATTTACCCGTTTCGACCACCGTTTTCTGAATTTCTTCGAGTTGAGGAGGAAGGGTCTGCCCTAACAGAGTCCGCGCACTCATCGCCATCGCTTCAGCGGTTGACCAGCCGTAGAGGTGTTCAGCGCTTTTGTTCCAAAACAAGATTTGGCCATTTAGATCGAGCACCAAAATGGCATCGGTTGTCACGTCGAGTAGGACGGCTTGTTCACGAATTTTTTCTTCGGAACGCTGACGTTCGCTTAGTTCGGTTTGGACTTGCTGATAGAGTTCAGATTGCTGAATAGCGATCGCTAACTGCGTCGCTAGGTGCTGAAGCAAATTAAGCTCTAAAGTTTGCCATTGCCTAGCGTCTAAGCAGTGGTTGGCAACAAGCAAGCCCCATAACTGATCGCCTTGCACAATCGGAACCACTAAATTTGCTCTGACCTGGAGGCGAGCCAGTAAATCCCGGTGACAGTCAGATAGGTTTTCGGTATCGATGTCGGAAATTGCTTGAATCCGACCTTGGCGATACAGTTCGCGAGTCGCCGGTTGGACAAAAAAGGAGTCCTTAATTCTGGTTCCCTCGATCGACAAAGATTCAGAAATGACAGATTCTACCGCGATGATGCCGCTCCAATCGGGTTCAAAGCGGTAGATGAACACGCGATCGACTTCCAGAAACTGCCTGACTTCAGCAACCGTAGTACTGAGAATTTCTTCTAGATTGAGAGATCGCCGGATGCGCTGAGAAATCTCCATCACAAGCCGCTCTTGCGCCATTTGCTGACGCAGCACCTGCTCGTGACGATTGCGTTCGGCAAGCTCCGCGAGTTGTACGGCTCGACTTTGAGATTCGCGTCTCACTCTGCTACGGTAATCACGAAAAAAGTCAGCTAAAGCAGGTTCGTCGTCTACCAATGCTTGAAAATTATCGGTGACTCGCTGATCTGCTTCATATGCCACTTCGGAATGAGCTTCTACCCAAACATGACAGGTTTTGACGTAAGCGATAAATGTAGTTAAATGTTGATAGTTCACAACGCCTAAGAGACGGCGTAGCTCATGGCGATAATGTTCTGATTGCTCACGTTCTAACGCGATAAAGATAGCGCAGTAGAGAAGACTATCTTCAAGGGCTGAGTTCAATGTTGACCAATTATCGGGCAGGCTGGGCTGTGCAGCAAGCGCTGAAAAGTGCTTCTCTATATCTTGATCTAATGGAGGAGAAGATTCTAGCAACTCCAGTACCGCTTGTGCCGTCAACCCAAGTGGGCGTAGCGTGCAGCTATGGCAAATCATGCAGTAAGGAACGGCACAGAAGCGCGAGAGATATGCAGACAGCTTCTCTTTAAACAACGCTGGCAACGGATTATTCACATAGGCAGTGAGGGTTTGTTGCCATAGGTTCTCTAGTACCTGCGGGGTAGAATCTGCGGGGTCAAAGAAGGGAGGCACAAAACCCAAGGTTGCCTCAATTTCTGCCCTAATCTGCTGACTCGTTCGTCCAGAATTGACACTAGCTTCAAGGTGCAAAGCTTCGTTCATAACTTGAGGTACAACGTCCGTTAGCTTGTATTGAGTCATGGTAAGTGTCAGTTCAACCACAGGATTGAAGAGAGTCCTATTCATAGTTTAGAGGCAAGCTACTTTAGTTGTTTGTTGCCCAAAAGATAAGCGCTTATTCTGTAATGTTTAGTAACAGGATTTGCGGCCATTTCTTGTATCGCTAATTCAAAGAGGGAATCAATTAAGGGCAGTAATTCGATCGCAAATTCTAACTTGGCTACGGAACCATCTGCACCCACCGCCGCTGCATGCGGTATTCATGGCTATCATTTAGGGTCAGGATGAGACAACGCAAGGAGCGTTCGGTTGTCATTCGGTTTGTAAATCAAACGAACAAGTACTCAAATTCAGCAAACGAGTTCACGAACGTAGCAAACAAGTACTCGAACGTAGCAAACAAGTATTTGGATTCAACGAACAAGTACTCGGACGCAACAAACAAGTACTCAGATCCAGCAAGCGGGTTCACGGACGTCGCAAATGAGTAGCCAGAACTGGAAACTAGATCGCCGATCGTCGTAGTTCTATAGAGTTTGCAGAGCTTTTTCTTTGAAGCTGCGCTTTCCGCTAATCGCCTTCTACAAGTTTTCAGTTACGATCGCGCAAACGTATGAGTCGTTAATGCTTCTTGAACAATGTCAGAACAAGCAGTTTCAACATTCGAGGAGAAGCGATTACCGCATGACTAAACCGAAAATGATAAGGGATGAAAAACAAATTCTTCATCCCTTATCACTCAGATTCAGCTAAGCTACGCCGTTCTGCTTGAACCAAGCCTGCAACCGTTTCCAACCTTCCTCTGCGGGTTGCTGACGGTAGCTGGGGCGGTAGTCGGCGAAGAATGCATGAGGGGCATCGGGGTAAACGATAATCTCAGAGCGGGCGGAAGATTGCTTGAGCGCCGTTCTCATTGTCTCTACCGTTGTCACCGGAATTCCGTTATCTTGACCGCCGTAGAGACCAAGGATAGGGACTTTGAGAATGGGTGCAAGGTCAACTGGGTACTGGGGTTGTAGCGGGGTAGAGTCGCCCACTAACCGCCCGTACCAAGCAACTCCGGCTTTCACTTGAGGATTGTGAGCCGCATAAAGCCAGGTAATCCGCCCGCCCCAGCAAAATCCAGTGATTCCTAGACGGGCTGGGTCACCTTTACTGGTTTGCTTCGCCCAAGTCACGGTTGCATCCAAGTCTGACAGCACTTGAGTATCTGGAACCTTGGCAACAATCGGGCGAATCTGATCAACACTACTGAGCTTGGAAACATCTCCTTGGCGCACAAACAGCTCAGGCGCGATCGCAAGGTATCCCAGTTTGGCAAATCGACGGCAAACATCCTGCATGTGTTCATGCACGCCAAAAATTTCTTGAATCACCAGGACGATCGGAAAAGAACTGCCCTTTGCAGGCATGGCTCGATAGGCAGGAATGGTACCATTCGCGACCGGGATTCTCACAGGGCCAGCCGTCAAGCCTTGGGTACTGGTTTGAATTGTTTTCGCGAGAATGGGCTGAACGGCAAGAGCAAAGCCGGATGTTAGGGCTGTAGTTACGAGTTGCCTACGAGTCAGGGGAAGTCTGAGCCGGGAGAGAAATGGACGATCGCTCATAAGTGGGGAAAAGGTTCGGAGTACAAAAAATTTTGGAAGGGCAGACAACTGTGCTCCAAGAAGAGACAGCAGCACATCCAAATTAAGTGATGCAAACTGTCAAACCGCGCTGGCTAAAGCCTTCGGTTGTGACTCTCCTTATTTTAGTGATGCCTTCTGGAGCGAGCAAGGATAAATTCTAAGCGCTAAAAAAGCGATCGCAGCTTACGCATACGATCGCAAATAATCTATTCAAAAAATTACTAATTCACGAGAGTTTTGGCAAAAGGGATGAAGCCGTTCTTCTTACGTTTTCATCCCTCAAAATCAAATTGACAGACCACTAGGGCGCTAACGCATTGCCTCGAATCAGGCTGCCAATCGTCTTCGCCGTAATCTTCAGTTGAGTCAATGGATTCGCTGGAACAACCGTCTTATACAGATAGCTATCAAACGTCAGCTTCTGTACATCGATATCCGCGCACATTTCGACAAACGCCTCACGGGTCGCATCGGAACGGTAGAACACCGATTGCAAAATGTCCAACACCTTGTAAGTGATGCCGTACATCTTATCCCAGCGCTTCAGGTAAACCTTAAGATCGGCTTCGGTGGGAATCCGACGACCTTGATCGGAGAATTCAACGATCGTTTCTGCACACATGCGGGCAGACTTCGCCGCGAAGTAGATTCCTTCTCCCGATGACTTGGTAACGGTTCCAGCCGCGTCTCCGACAAGGGCAACCCGACCAACGACGCGCCGGGGTCTGGGATGCTCAGGAATCGGATGCGCTTCGACGCGGATGATTTTGCCGCCTCTCAACCGCTTAGCTGCTCGTGCCCGGATGCCCGCTTGGAGCTTCTTAATGTCTGCCTTGTTAGGCGACATCGTTCCAGTTCCGACAGCAACGTGGTTGTATTTCGGGAAAACCCAGGCGTAGAAGTCGGTCGAAACGTCGTCACCGACATACATTTCTGCCAAATCTTCGTAGTACGCCATCTTGTCATCAGGCAGGCTGATGCGCTCTTGGAAAGCGATCGCATAGCGATAATCTCCAGCATCAATGGCCTTTGCAATGCGAGAATTCGCCCCGTCTGCACCAATCACGAGATCGACTTGCAGGGTCTGAGCGCTGCCTTCTAAGCTGCCATCCGAGTGATCGGCGTAATGCAGCGTGTAAGCTCCAGTATCGTTCGATGGGATTTCTAGCTTGTGAACCGTGCCGTTGATTAGTTTGGCTCCGAGAGAAATCGCGCGATCGCGCATAAAGCCATCCAAAATCTCGCGACGGCACATGCCGATGTATTCGTCATCTTTGAGCGTCGAACCGATATTGACTTCCACGTTAGACGGAGAAATCATCTTCATCTTGCGAACTTTGCGATCGATGATGTTCTCTGGCAAGTCAAACTCTGCCACCATGCAAAGCGGAATTGCGCCACCGCAAGGTTTGACGTTATCCAACTTGCGTTCGATGAGGTAAGTTTCAATACCTGCTTTCGCTAATGTCTCTGCCGCAGAAGCCCCGGCAGGACCGCCGCCAACAACAGCAACCCGTAGTGCCAAAGGTTTTCTCCCATTTATTAAAAGCTACGAAAGAATCGTACCATGCAGCTTTTGGTTAGGTGGTAGCGTTTTCCTGAAGTTGAAACACAGCTTAACAAATCGCTTCTGACAGCAGAAAAAACAAATTCCCCTCCGCTCAAAATTGAGAGAAAGGGAATTAAATCTAAATACATCTGGCAATGCTTCAGAATACTTAAGATTGTATTAAGAAATTATATTTAAGAACAAAACTCTTGATGAGCATCAAGCATTTCGTCGTCTTCCATCCGAGCCACTGCAATCGCGCCAAACACAAACGCAAAGACTAATGGCATAGGTGATGCTAGAAGGCACGTTCCGAGCAATCCTAAGATCACGCTTACGAGCGCCATCAGACACCAAATGCGCTCATCAAAACTGAGTCCTTTCTCGACCTTAATCGCCCGCAACACTGGAGTTGGAATCGGCACAGGCATTACAGCATTGGGAGGAAATGCCCAATAGCTAGAGCGCTCTCGAAACCAATCAGTCCAGCCGTTGTCGGTGCACCAGTCAGAAATCCATTGATCGCAGTAGTGATTCATGCTTTAGCCTATTTCGTAAAGTGTGGATTCAAAGAAAACGCGGACTAGAATTGATTGATCGAAGACTGTTTTGATACGGTTTTCAACAGACGAACCAAAAACCGCTTTTAGATCAAACTTTTAGATCGAATTGGAAGGACTAGAGAAATCTTTTGCCGTTCGTGAGAGAAGAGCCGCACTGACTCATGGAATTCTCACCAACTTGAGCAAGGCTGATTAAGAATGAGTAGCGTGAACTAATTTCCGCTTCACTGAAGATAACAAACGAAAGAGCGCGATCGCGATCGAACGATAACAAAGTTTACTTTTATGGCTAATTTATGTCTTTTGACAAATTCATTTCTGGCTAGAGGAAGTAGACACAGTAGGGGGGTAAAACTCTAGACGATAGCGGTAAAGCGCAACAGGCGCTTCTCCTGCTTTGAAGTAGTCGGGGTCTTGGGGCGAAAGATAGATAGCCGTAATTTGATCAGCGTCAATCATCCGCGCTTCGTCGTGATGCTGATATGCGGTTGTAGTCTCGACCTGATTTAAGTAAGGCTGTGCGGCTCCGCGAAAGACCTGCTGAAAGACTTCAGTTGTAATAAATTCTTTAGCATTAGGAGTTTCGGTGGCGCGTCCGGTAATAGTAGACGTGAGTTGATAGTCATCTCGAAGCAACGTAATTTGCTTGTTAGGAGAAGTTGGATCAACTTTAACGGCAAGAACCGCGCGATCGCCTAGGTAAGCGCGAGCAATGCTTAAACCGTTGAAAGCGCGATCGGCAACAATGACGGGTTCTTTTTTGGAAAATTTAAGAATTGTTGCGATGGATGTAGAAGCTTTTCGCTCAGTAAAGCGAACGTTAAAGGTAATGGGTTGATTAACGTAAGCGCGATTGCTTTCAAATCCGGGTGTAACAACATTAGGCGCGAGAGGAGCGACGAGATCAACTCAGATCTTGCACCATTCTCAACAGGACTTGCCAAACGCATCAAAATCTGAAAGAAAGGGCGTAGAAAAAAAGATGAGACGGTTATGGAAACCATCGCTGTACACGCCCAATCGCTAGTTTATA